>CAZYDI010000064.1:4915-16626 GCA_964646255.1 uncultured Bacteroidales bacterium | reverse complement strand
CGTCCTTTTGCCCTTGCCAGCATGATAAACCTTTCAACCACAAATGAAAGCAATATTAGATTTATTGCAATCAGGATGGGAACGATAAATCCACCTTTGTAAATTATACCAAGGTAATTGCCAGGTAAGTTGTGACCTTCACGATTTCCACCTTCAAAGTTGATTGGATTACCCATGATTTTATCAAAAATAAACCATGCGGCTACAAAACACAGCACCATAACCACCAATACAAAAGTGGATTTTAATGCTTCAGCTAAAGATTGTCCTTTCATGTTCAAAATTTATTTAAGTGTATTAATAATGATATGTTTTAGTTAATTTTTAAACAAACAGGTTACAAAGAAAGCAATTTTTTCATACAATTTTATTGAATAAATAAATTACTTTACTTATTGCTTGGCATTGATAACCTTGTTCAGGTTAGGAATTGCCTCCAAAGCTGTAGCATTTTTGGGATCCAGTGCCAGTATTTGATTAAATACGCTTCTTGCTTCTACGTAATCCTTTTCTTTGTAGGCTACAGAAGCCAACCCTGTTAATCCGGTAATCTGCCAGTCTTTGTTTTTTGGATCAAGTTCATACATCTTTCGGTACCATTCTTTGGATGCCTCGTATTCCTTCTTATCCATGTGGTAATACCCAAGGTATGAATAAGCATCATACAAAGCATTTTTATATTTCTCCGTATCGGTACCTACCTTATTTACAAGATCCATAAACCGGGGATAGGCAAGACCCTGTGAATTGTCAGGGTCGAGACCTGATGCTGAACGGGCAATCCAAAGGTATGCATCAATATTACCCGGGTCAGCTTCAGTTATTACGGTAAAAGCATCAATAGCTTTCTGATATTCCTTCATATTGTAATATGAACGGGCTATCATAATCTTATCGACCTTATCACTCCAACCTTTCTCTGCCTTGAGGTTGAATATTTCAATGGCTTCCGGAAATCTCCTGGCATAATAATAATCGGTTCCGATTTCAGCCAGCAAGGCCCTGTCGCCTTCTTCCATTGAATAAGCTTTTTTAAGATTTTCAAAAGCTTTATCAAGCATTGCCGAATCCCTGTTGGCCATTTTATACAGAATTCTGCCGTAATAGGCATAATCCCTTGGAATTACATTATCTCCGGCTTTGCTGAAGAAAGCTTCCATATAGGATTTTGCTTTTTCCAGATCAGCGGGCTTCTTTTCAAAAGCGCTATAACCGGAAACCCTGTTCAGGTAATTACGTGAGTTATCCACTTTAAGAATTTCTTCATAAACTTCCAGTGCTCCTGCGTAATCCTTTGCTCTGAACAGCGAGTTAGCATACCGGATCTTTGCAGGTACTGTATTGCCTGAAAGACTCATATACTTATAATAGTATTCCTTTGCAAGATCATGCCTGCCGCCCATTGTCCACAACTCGCCCAAACTCCTGTAAACGGGCGCAAATGTGGAATCAATTTCCTTGGCTTCTTCAAAATATGGCCTTGCAGCAACAAGGTTAGGCACACGCATATAAATGTTCCCTATTTTTATCTTGGGAAGAGGTGATTTCGGATCCTTGTTCAGTGCCTGGTTGTAATTTACCAGGGCACTTGAAGCATCGTTCATCTTTATGTATATATCCCCCAGCGTAAGGTAAATGTTGGGATCGGACGGGTTGATAATTTTTGCCCGTTCACAAAATGCAATCGCCTTTTTAAACCGGTTTTTCTTGCCATACATTTGGGCAGCAGCTAAGTTGGTAAGAATATTGGCCTTTTCGGGGCTATATTCTTTTTTCTTAATCTTCACAGGAACTGCCGCTTCAGCTATGCTAAAAAAGGCATCAGCCTTGGCTGTGTCGCTGGTAGTTAAGAGGGTAACAGCACCCATACCAACCTGGTTTAAAACATTTCCGGGAGCCTGCTGAATGCCGTTCTTAAATGCAGCCTCAGCTTTTTTGGCATACTCTTCCCTGGAATTTGAGAATGTATCTGACAGGTAATCCTTCAATAAGGCATCTCCGTAATAATAGTAAAGATTGCCATTTGTCGGATCTTTTTTTATCAGTTCATCCAACAATTTTTCCGCCTCCTCAAATTGCTGGCTATTGATAAGCTTTAGCGCAGTATTCAAATCCTGACCCAACGCGTTCAATGAGATAAGGCAACAAAACAAAATAGATATCGGTTTCATTTTAAAACACATATTTAGGTAATTACTCTTTTCTGGTATGAATCAATCTTATGGGCATGGTTGCAGGCAGCATTCCCATTTTTAAAATTATCCTCTGCCCGGAATCACCTGCTACAAATTGTATAAACCCTCTTCCTAGTCCCGTGATGCTTTCGCGACTTATGGCATACACCTCACGCGTGAACGGATAGGATTTATCGGCAATATAACCGGGATGAGGGGTGAAGAAATCGCTCCCTTCCGAATAAAACTCAGGAGTTACAGCAACTACTTTAACCCTGCTTAAGAAATCATGTGTAATGGAGTCATCAGGATCGCTTATCCAGTTTACACTGATAATTCCAATTGCATTGCGGTTTTTTTCGACAAAGTCGATAACCTTAGGATTGGAACCTGCTGAATAACTGTATTCCGGAAGCGAAGCTATGGACAATTTGTTCATTATCGTTCTTACATTGGATGAACCCTGGTTATCGAAAACCAGCTGAATTTTCCCCAGGGTTGACGTTGGATTGATTTGTTTCCAGTTCGTTATCTTACCGTCAAAAATATCCTTAATCTCATTGTACCGGATTTTGCTATTGGTATTTTCACTGTTCACAACAAAGGCCAATGCATCCCAGGCAATGTGTGTGGTACGCGGGATAATAAGGTTTTGCTTCAGATAATCCTCTTCATTTTGCGTAAGCTTGCGACTTGTAATCATAAGACGAACAGAATCAGCCATAAAAAGCTTGAGCACACTATCCTCGGAAGCATTAATGGGTGTTATATTTGCGTATTTATACAAACTTTCAAACACCTTGATCTCTGCATCCATCAAAAGCTCGTATGCCTCATCAACAGCTATTTTAATATCTCCACGGGTTGCCGTTTCCTTGCTAATCTGCTTTTCACTGTAATTCTTACATGAAAGAGGAAGCACTGCTGAAATCAACAGTAAAATGACTGTATTTCGGAAATGCTTATTCATCATCTGCTTCTTTACGTTGTTTATTCCTCTGAAATATAATGACCGCTCTGAAAATTCCATACCCTATTACAGTTATACCAAAAATCGTGCGAAACTCTTTCGGAACTCCCATCATCTTGGTAGCAAATATGATATAAAATCCAAAAACCACAAATAAGGCTGCTACAATAAACCCTACTATGGTCATGAAATCCGGTAATGAGTCTCTTTTAATCATTGCTTTTCAATTATAGGTTAACATTCGCGTGATTGCTGAGCCCCTTTAATGATTTAAAGAGGCGTAAATATAAAAAAAAATTCAAAACAATAGCCCCGGCGATTATTTCATGGCTACGTACTGACTTTCAGGATGTGTCATCAAAATGTCGTGTTCTTCTCATTTCATCGTTCTTTATTCATGGATGACGATGAAATAAAAATTCCATAAAAATTTAAAAAAAATTGATATAATGATGGAAAATAGGGTTTTCTGTTAATGGTATCAGGCAATTTTTCGGTACCTCCATATGGCTAAAGTAACCATGGCCACAGCCAGGATGGTTATGCCGGCAAAGTCTCCTGAAATATCGGAAAAGCCAGAGCCCTTTAACAAAATCATTCTGTTTATCCTTATAAAATAGGCTATCGGGTTAACCAGGTTAATATCCTGGGCCCATTGCGGCATACTTTCGGCCGGAGTAAAAATACCACTCAGCATTACAAAGGTCACCAGCAGAAAGAAGTTAAGAAACTGAGCCTGTTGCTGTGTGTATGACATGGTGGAGATTAACAGCCCGATTCCTAAAACGGTTACAAGGTATAGCGCAGCAAAGGCAAATAACAACAAAAGACTTCCTTCAATCGGAATCCCAAACAGTAACTTACCAAGAAGCAATCCCAAAGCGAGTTCGAACATGGCAATAATCCAAAAAGGAAGCAATTTACCGATGATAAACTGATGTTTACGAATGGGTGTTACATTGATCTGTTCTATGGTGCCCATCTCTTTTTCCCTTACCAGATTAAGTGAAGACAAAAACATGCCGATTACGGTAAGCAGAATGGCCAGAATACCAGGTACCATGTAATACTTGAAATTCAACGCTTCGTTGAACCAAAACCGATATTCAGTGATAATGGCCCTGGGCTCGATAATTGACAGGGCATTCGATCCCGATTGTGATAAATACGCCTGGTTAAACCGGGCAATGATTTGAGCGGAATAACTGCTGATAAGGCCGGCCGTCATTCCATTTACAGCATCCACCTGAACCTGCAAACCCGGATCTTCGTGCCTGTACAATGCTTTCTCAAATCCGGAGGGGATAACCAGTATCATATCGGTACTGTTTTTCAGCATCAGGTTCTCTGCTTCATCAGCTGAAGATAAATTACCCAATATGGTATAGAAAGGCGACTGTGTGAATCTCTGGATGAGTTCCAGGGAGAGGCTTGATTTATCCTTGTCTATCACCACCATCTTAATGTCCTTCATATCCATGGTGGCGGCATTCACCAATATTACCAACTGCACAAAAGGAAGCGCAAAAATCATGGGGATCATCGCTTTATTGCGAAAAATCTGAAGAAACTCTTTCTGTATTATATACCATATTGTACGCATACAAAGCTATTCTAAGCGTGTTTTAAAACGAAAGGCACTCACCGTAAGTATTAATGCAAGCATGCCTGCCAATATGAGTGTTTCCTGCCATATTTGGGCCAAGCCGCCACCCTTTAACATCACATTTTTAAGTATTTCTATAAAATAAGTTGGTGGCATAATCCTGCATAGCCACTGCAGTATCACCGGCATGTTTTCAATTGGAAAAATAAACCCCGATAACAACATGGTGGGCAATAAAAGGGCAAAAGCCGAAATAAACATGGCAACCACCTGTGTATTGCTTATGGTGGATATCATAATGCCCAGCGATAAAGCCAGTGTAATAAACAGGATTGTCTCTGCGTAAAGCAAAACCAGACTTCCCCTTACGGGCAAGTCAAAAATATAGTACCCCATAAGAATGATAATGGTTGCATTGACAAAAGACAACAGTATATAGGGAGTCACTTTGCCCGCGATGATCTGCACTGGCTTTAACGGGGATATCAAGAGAACTTCCATGGTTCCTGTTTCCTTTTCACGGGTAATGGAAACCGATGTCATCATGGCCGAAACCAGCATTAATATCAGGGCCATTGTACCCGGAACAAACATGAACGCACTTTTAAGGTCGGCATTATACATCATCCTCAATGAAACATCAGGAGTAGCCACACCAGCGATATTGCCATTTGTTTCATTCAGGTAGGATGAAATTATTGCATTCGTATACGATACAATCATTTTGGCCGAATTGGGATCCGATGCGTCGGCCAGTAATTGAATGGCCGCCTTTTTTTCCCTTTCGAGCCTTTGGGCGAAATTCTCATCAAATATGATGATTTCCCTAACCTTGCTGCCCCGGAAGGTTGGAAGGATTTCTGATTCTGAAGTGAGGTAAGCATGAAGCCGAAAAAATCCGGAAGACAAAATACGGTTGGTAATATCAAAGGTCACCGGATCCTTTGACTTGTCCAATATGGCTATCTGGACGTTCTCAATTTCGTTACGGATGACAAAACCAAATATCAGTATCTGAACGATAGGCAGGCCAAACAATACAACCAGTGTACGCACGTCTCTGATTATATGAATAAATTCCTTTTTTACAAAGCCTATAAACGGTTTCATAGCGCTTGTCAATTGATTGAATTATTTGAATCCGGCTGTCGTGCTATTTTCAGGAATACCTCATCCATGGAATTCACGTTGTATTTTCTTTTCAGGTTTTCCGGCGTATCCAACGCCTGAATTTTACCTTCCGACATAATCGATACCCTTTCGCAATACTCCGCCTCATCCATATAATGGGTAGTAACGAAAACGGTTATGCCACGGGAAGCCGACCTGTAAATATGTTCCCAAAACTGCCTGCGTGTCAGCGGGTCAACTCCTCCTGTAGGTTCATCCAGAAATACAATGGCGGGATCGTGAAATACAGCCACCGAGAACGCAACCTTTTGCCTCCAGCCCAATGGAATATCTTTTACTTTCGAATCGGCGATAGCAGATAAATCCAATTCATCAATTAATTCAGCGGTCTTGCTTCTGATTTCTTTTGCCGGCATCCCGTAAATTCCACCATAAAAGCGTATGTTCTCGATAATGGAAAGGTCCTCATACAGCGAGAACTTTTGGCTCATATACCCTATCCTTCTTTTGATTTCATCACGTTGTGTATAAATATCCAGCCCTGCTATGCTAATATCGCCTGATGTCGGGTAAGATAATCCACAAAGTATTCGGATAGCCGTGGTCTTCCCTGCTCCATTGGCACCTAAAAACCCAAATATTTCACCCTCATGAATTTCAAAGCACAGGTTATCATTCGCCACAAAATCGCCGAATTTCTTCACCAGGTTCTTTACCGTAATGATGCTTTTATTGTTATTCATTGCCAGCGGCGCTTTAGGTTTTCGACTGTTTCAATAAAACAATCTTCAAATTCTGGTGTGGCAGGAGCCAGGGAATATTCACCAATTCCATTTTTTACGAGTTCCCCGTGCAGCCATTGCTCATTTATTTCCTCCGTTTCAAGTGCGACATGAACGGTATGGCCAAATAAATAGGCCTGCTTTATCCCGTTCATTTTTCTGAGAACCGTTAGGGCTTTTAACCGGTCGGATACGGATAATTCATACAACCTGGGTTTAAAGTCTGAAAGGATGGCTTGCGGAGTGTTTTCAACCATCACCTTTCCATCCATCATCATGGCTACCTTATCGCACCGGGTTGCTTCATCCATGTAAGGAGTGGAAACCAGGATTGTCATACCACCAGATTTTAACATATTAAGCGTATCCCAGAACTCTTTGCGCGAAACGGCATCAACACCTGTGGTTGGCTCGTCAAGGATAAGCAGCTTAGGGTTATGGATGAGCGCACAACACAAGGCAAGCTTTTGTTTCATACCACCCGAAAGTTTACCCGATAACCTGTTTTTGAATGGTTCAAGCAGCCTGTATATGGGCTCAATGTTGGCATAATTCTCTTCGACCGTTGTATTGAATATGGTAGCATAGAAATTCAGGTTTTCATCAACCGAAAGGTCGGGATACAGCGAAAACCTGCCTGGCATATAGCCAATAAACGACCTGATGGCTGAATAATCTTTCCTGGTATTCATGCCAAAAACCCTGATATTTCCTTTATCGGGCAGCATAAGTGATGCTATCATCCTGAAAAGTGTAGTTTTCCCGGCACCATCAGGGCCGATAATACCGAACAGGCTGTTCGGATGTATAGTAAGGTTAGCATCACAAACCGCCTTAACCGGTCCGAATGACTTGCTTATGTTTTCAATTTCAATCATGAACAATATATTCAGTGTAACCGGTGCCAGAATACCTCACCAGGCATTCCAATCTTTATCGAACCGTTATTGCTAACCCTTACCTTAACTGCATATACCATATTTACCCTTTCTTCACGGGTTTGAATGATTTTGGGGGTAAACTCAACCTGCGATGAAATCCAGCTGACAACACCTGTGGTTTTCTTCATCTCCCCCGGGGCATCCACAAGCACATCAACCGTATCGCCAATAGCCACAGAGGATAATTGTGAACCGCTGATAAAAACTTTGAGTTCCATTTCCTCAAGATTGGCAACCTTAAACAATGCTTTGCCTGGCGTTACCAGTTCACCCATTTCGGCATATTTCTCGAGAACAGTTCCCGAAATCGGACTTACGATCCGGGTACGCGACAGCATGATTTCAGCTTCATCTATTTGTTTCATTAATACCAATTGTTCACCTGCAATTACCTCACGCTGACTGCTGATGGCATCTTTCTGGGAATCCATTACTTTTAGCTTACCGTTCAGATCATCATACTGTTGCTGTGTTACAGCTTGATCAGCAAGGAGTTTGGTTGCCCTGTCAACTTCCCGGGCAAGGTTTATTTGTTGTTCTTCATGAACGCGTAACTGGGCGTCCATATTCCTTAACCTTGCATTGATAACACTTTGCTGCGCCAATAATTGTGACTTCTTCACCATGGCCGGAACAGAGTCTATCCTTCCAACCATTTCGTCCTTTTCAACCCTCATGCCTTCACTGATATTCAGCGCAATGACTTCACCTTGTGCCTGCGCACTTACCATAATTTCTTCTGCTTCAAAATTGCCATAGGCATCCGGAGTATCCTTGTTATTATAACATGACCAAATCAACGTAGACAGCATTAACCATTGAACTGACCTAAAGATCCTTGTTTGTTTATTCATGGTAGAATATGTTTTAGAGTTTTCCCTGAAGTTGCTGATAGTTATATAGTGCCTGCTTTTTCAATAACTTATGTGACTGCAGTTGGAGTTTTGCCACTATTTCCGCATTCATATCCCTTAAATAATCGGCAGCGGTGGTTGTTCCGTTTCTTAATCTGGATAGGCCTGAAGCAGCTATTTCCTTTCTTATTTGCAATATTTTTTCATCATGCATCATGAGTGAATCATACAATGCCAGATTGGTAAGTTCAGCCTGCAGCTGAATATTGAGTTGCCTGTCAAAATTCTCACGTTTAATTTCAATATTGTCCTGCTGAAATCCGATGATTTGCTTTCTTCTTTTGTTTTCATGGTAATTGAGGAAATTCCATTTTAACCCGGCACCAACACTGTAAAAGGTATGGAAATCGGTGTTCAGCATATTGTAACCCGGCCTTCCATAAGCCAATTGCATAAATGCAAACACCCGTGGCAATGCAGCTGAAGAAATAAGATTTTTGCCGGCATCCAGGGTTTTTATCTGTACATCAAACAACAGCAATTCAGGTCGCCTGCCCGATTCATCTACAACGGGATCATAAGGTTCTGTCAATGCAGTAGCAGGGTTGAGCACGGTATCGAGTAAAATTCCAAGAACCTTAATTAAGCGCTTGTTTGTCAAATCCGTTTCGGTGACTTTCTGCTGAAGTGCTATTTCTTCTGCTTCCATAGCCAGCAGGTTATCCTTCAATAATATGCCATGCTCCACTCCTGCCTTTACCATGGCTTTGTGTGTGGCTAATTCCTTCACCGAAACCACAAGAATTTCACGGCTGTTGCGTACCTGCAACAAGGAAAAATAAACCTGGTTAACCTGCATTTGTAATGCCAGAACCTCGGCATCACTTTGTGCCACGCCGGATTCATACCCGTATTTTTCCATTTCCTTCAGGGCTTTGTTTGCACCTCCGTCATAGATCTGCTGGTTTATATCTGCCCATAATTTATATTGATCAAGCGGTACCGAAGGAATGGCAAATGGAAGATTCTGCACTGCATCAGAAAAGTCAATGGCCTCCGAATTGTAAACAGCCTGGGCATTTACACCAACCGAAGGCAGCCAGTTTGTATTCAGGTTTTTTACAGCGTTGTCATAAATATGCTCATTATTGGCATTCTGTCGGGCAGACCGTCTGTTCTCTGCCGCTTTCTTAAGACACAATTCCAGGTTCAGCGTATCTCCGGGCGAAGCAAATGACAGTGCATTCAACAGGCTGTATAGGATAACAAGCGGCAGTTTTTTCATTTTACTTTAATTGATTGAATAATGAATTCTGAAACCGATTTCTTTCTTTCTTCGAGAAACTGTTGGTATTGCTGATCGTCGTTGCTAAATAAGAGCCTCTGGGTAAGCGGACGGGCAATGATGGGAAAAATGCACAACGAAAGAATATTGATGATAAGGTGCCTCGGATCAACGTTCCTTATATTGCCCTTGCGGATTTCATTATTGAATTGGTCTATAAACATTGTCGGATCAATACCGACATCCTTTAAAACCTGAACAATAACCTGGGGATTTCTATTAATCTCGTGAAAAACGAATGCCGGAATGAATTTATTTTTCATCAGCAGGTTGATATATTCAGCTACAATTTTTTCAATCTTGGTGAAAACATTAGCATCCGACGTTAGTATTTCTTTAATCTGGGGGATAACAAACTTAAAGGCAAATTTTAAAACAGTGCCAAAGAGTTTTTCCTTGGACCGATAATAATAGTGCAGCAACGACTTATTAATCCCGGCTTCATCGGCGATTTGCTGCATGGTGGTACCATCCATTCCTTTTTCGACAAATACTTTTTTTGCTGCTTCCAGTATTTTTTCCTCCGTTGTGGGGCTGTCAGTTTGCATTGATTTATCCATAGGAATTAACTTTTTGGTTTAAACAATTGGTTTAATCATTTGGTTTAACCATCTGGTCAAAATTAGTAAAATATTTTGAATTGGCAAGAATGGTTATCAATTTTAATGAGAAGTATAATCTACAAGGCTTTAACAGCACTATGAAAATATCATACAGCCCGACAACCCGGTTAAAAGCCCTGGAAGATCAGAATCCTCAGCTTCCTGAATACTTTTGAAGACCATAATTAATTACAGGTTTTGGCTTGGTTTTTGCATCATAACGAAATATTTAACGAATTTTTAAAACAATTTTCTTTGATATACCGTAATTTAGTCAGCATTATTTTTCGAGAATAAAATGTAATATTGATATGAAAGCAAAAAAAGTATTATCCGCTCTGTTTGTCTCCCTTGTATTAATGGGCATAACTTTCACCGTTCAGGCACAGGATGAGGCAAAAGCCAGTATGACATGGAAATCCACCACCATTGATCTGGGAAAAATTGAACAGGGAAAACCGGTTACCGTTGAGTTTGAGTTTACCAATCCCAGCATGGTTCCTTTAATGATAACCTCCGTAAGGCCAAATTGCGGCTGTACTGTTGCTGATTATCCTAAAGAACCGGTAGCACCCGGCCAATCAGGTAAAATTGTGGTTACCTATAATGCTGCCTCCAGCGGAGCATTTGCCAAGAGTACCACGGTTACCACCAATGCCGCCGAAGGCAGCGTATCTCTTTTGATAAAAGGCGAAGTGGTAGCTAAAAAGAGTTAAAGGGTAAAAAACATGATAATGCAAAAACCCGGCATAAACTGTCGGGTTTTTTTATTGTTAACTTTGGTAAAACTTGAAATATCACTGATGCAAAACATTCAAAAAATTGCTGTTTTTTGTGGATCGGCCGCTGGTGCCGACACTGATTACATAAAAGACAGTATGGAACTGGCAAGTGCAATGAATAAGCATAAAATAAGCCTGGTATACGGAGGAGGCAACGTTGGCCTGATGGGTAGCCTGGCAGATGAAATGATAAGGTTGAATGGTGAAGTTATAGGTGTAATACCTAAAAGACTTGTTGATATAGAACTGGCGCATAATGCCATAACAAAACTTCACATTGTGGAAGGGATGCATGAACGCAAGGCGCTCATGACCAGCCTGGCCGATGCCTTTATTGTATTACCGGGGGGAATAGGAACTATGGAGGAGTTTTTCGAGATTTTTACCTGGCACCAACTGGGTTATCATAATAAGCCTATTGCGCTTTCCAATATCAACGGATATTATGATATATTGATAGCCATGCTTAACCGCATGGTTGAACAGCAATTTGTAAAGGCTGATGACATCAACCGTTTAATTAT
>CAZYDI010000064.1:1610-4815 GCA_964646255.1 uncultured Bacteroidales bacterium | reverse complement strand
ACCGCATGGTTGAACAGCAATTTGTAAAGGCTGATGACATCAACCGTTTAATTATTGCAAAAAGTAGTACCGAAGCCCTCCATAGTTTAATCAACTTAATTACGTACAGACCAGTGTCTGTAAACCTGAGCGAAACCTGAACGGGAAGGATTGCGCAAAGCCCTTTTGTAAGGACTTTACGCATTTCTTAATAGCATGGCGGCAATGATGTTATTTATAACCAAGCAGGTATTTTAGTTCGCTGTCTTTTTTTGCCGGATATCAAATCTCACCTTTTTATTATAAGGATCCCTTTCCAGCTTAGGCCTTCCTGCCTCATTAATTACAGCAATTTGCTGAAGTTTGTCATCCCCGGGAAGGTATAGGAGTCCACTGGTTTTACCCGCTTTGGATGAATAGGTCTCCAAAACAAGTTCCGACCAGTTCATTTGCATGGTTGACTGAGCAAGGGCAATTTTGGGAATCACCGCCCCGTCACGAACCAGCAGAATAACCTGCATATCGCCGGCTTTTATGCGATGCCATCCCGGCTGGTAGATTTTTCCCGTTTGGTAATCGATCCATTGCCCACCGGGCAAATAAACATCGCGTTCTGCTAAGTTTTCAAACAAAGGTGCCACCAGCAGATCTGAACCGAAAAGGTATTCGTTTTCAATTTGCCAGGCTCCCGGATCATCCGGATATTCAATAAACAATGCCCTCACCATGGGCAACCCATTCTCGGAACAATGTTTGGCCTGTGCGTATACATATGGCATAAGTATGTACTTCAATTCTGCTACCGATCTGAAATAATCATTAAATGTCGTTCCGTATTCCCAAGGCTCCTTTGGCGGTGTTCCATGGCACCGGCTGTGCGAGGTAAGCATACCAAACGGAAGCCAGCGGCGGTAAAGATCTTCAGGGGTCTTCTCAATAAAGCCGCCAATATCATGACTCCAGAATGAAAAGCCGCTAAGTCCGAATGACAATCCTCCCCTGAGTTCCGACAGCATACCATTGTCGGAGCATTCTGCATCACCGCCCCAATGCATTGGATAGCGCTGGCTTCCTGCCCATGCACTGCGCGCCCATATAATGTTTTCGTTATTCACTTCGCGGGTTATGTCGGCCACGGCTTTGTTGTATCTGAGCGGATAAAGGTTATGTTCGTAAAAACCAGTCTTTCCCGATGCATAAATGCCATTGGCCGGTGCAGCCTCTCCAAAATCAACCTTTATGGCCCCCACTCCCATCTTTAATAAGCCGGCAATCTTGTCCTGGTACCAACTTACCGTTGAAGGATTGGAAAAATCAAGGACGGCATCCTCGTAAGGTGGGTCACCTTTGTCATTTTTCACATAGAGTCCCTTTTCAATAATTTCGGGAAACAAACTGTTGTTGGGCACAAAATAGGGCAATTGCCACAGGGAAATATGAAAACCATTTTTCTTAAGGTCGGCAATCATCTGGCCGGCATCCTTAAACCTCGATGGCGCAAATTTATAGTCGCACCGCCAGTCGGTTTCAAACCAACCGGTATCAAAGTGAATTACATCGCAGGGTATTTTATTTTGCCTCAGCAATGAAGCAACGCGCCTGCCATCTTCTTCGGAGAAATAGGTAATGCGGCTCATCCATAATCCGAACGACCACAGTGGCGGCATGGGTGATTTACCGGTGAGATTGGTGTATTCATTCAGTATTTCTTTAGGGTCGCCAAGGAATATAAACAAGTCGAGGCAGTCTTCACCAATCATGAGTGAGTTGATGTTCCCGAAATACTTTCCGAAGTCGCAGGTCACCGGCGATGAAGTATGCATGAACATGCCATATCCCCTGCTGCTCATAAAAAAAGGTATGGGTTTATACATGGTTTCATTCTGAACCCCATTAGCGTCATCAGCCCAAAGCACCACTTTCTGTCCGCGTTTATCGAGGCGCGTGAATGATTCACCGCATCCGAATATTTTTTCATCGGGGGAGAGAAAGAAGGATGCATTCATGCTTCTTGAGTAATCCTTTGCCCTGCGAACAAATGAGAATGGCAATGCAGGTATGTAATTCGAATTGCTCAGGTCGTCCAGGTGCACGGTCCGGGTTAAAAAGTAACCATTCTTATCCCTGAATTCAATACACCATGGATTTTCCCTGATCATTACTGTTCCGAATTCTCCTGAATACAGATACCCGCCTGTTACCCGGCTTGCTTTCCAGCTGACATTGTTATTTGATACAACGCCATTCCTGAGCATAAGCGAATGCTCGCCGGTGGCCGGCTTAAATCCGGTGCTTGCCCTTATTCTGATGGTTCGGGCTGAAATGAACTCAATTGAAAAAGGCAGCTTTGGTGAAGAAGCATATTCATTGGTGGGGAATTCATTGGGCCGTACAGGCTTCAATACGCCCATCATGTTGTTGAATGCAAGCCGTGTTGAATTCTCATACCTGTGATAAACAAGGTTTCCTGTACCACTGGATATATCAAAAAAGGCAAGACTATCGGCAATATAATGCGTATTGGTGAAGTCATAAAAATCACCGCTGATGTCAACGGGTTCATTAAGCAAGTGTTGCGGCGAACCTGGACGACCCGGAATTTGAGCAACCAGGCAGGAAAAAAGTATAGAAAAAAGCGCAGAAAAAGTGAAACGACTATTCATATGCATAGATTTAAGTTTATGTATAACAGCGTGTCTTTGCGATTGCCAAAATGTCGGGGTTTTTCCGGCAAATATGTCATTATTGTAGTCGGGTGATGCTGTGTTCATCGTTTAAATGTCAGGGTGTTCGTTAAATATTGTTAAACAAGGCGTCCAACAGAACAATTGTCATAATTTTGGAGTTGGGTCTATGGGTAAAGGTATATTATTTGTGATCCTGGTCATAAATGGTTTTGAAATAAAGATAAAAAAATAAAACACGCAGAAAATGAAAAAACAAGTTATCATTCTTTTCATTGCAGCCATGATAGGCGGATTGGTATCTGTAATCGGATATTCAGCACTTATTGATGATAAGGAAAAAAGTACAATAGTTCAGGTAAAGGAGCCGGTAAGCACCGTAAGTTTAAAAGCCGGGTTGGATTCTTCAACTGATTTCACGTTTGCGGCAGAAAAAACCATCAATGCGGTGGTAAACGTGAAAACTCAATCTACCGTTGAGTATCGGAATCCAATTTATGAATTCTTTTATGGCGATCGGTATTCAGGAGAGACTGAACCGG
>CAZYDI010000064.1:0-1510 GCA_964646255.1 uncultured Bacteroidales bacterium | reverse complement strand
AATCCAATTTATGAATTCTTTTATGGCGATCGGTATTCAGGAGAGACTGAACCGGTAACCGGAATAGGTTCGGGTGTTATTATTACAGCCGATGGTTATATTGTAACCAACAACCACGTTATTGATAAATCGCAGAAGGTTTCCGTAACCCTGAACGACAAACGTGAGTTCGTTGCCAAAGTGGTAGGAACTGATCAGTCAACTGATCTTGCGTTGCTGAAAATTGACACAGATGGTTTGCCATTCATAACATTCGGAAACTCCGATGCGCTTAAAATTGGTGAATGGGTTCTGGCTGTGGGTAATCCCTTTAACATTTCTTCCACTGTTACGGCAGGTATTGTAAGTGCCAAGGGAAGAAGCATGGCCATTATCGAAGATCGCAACAGGATAGAATCATTTATCCAGACGGATGCCTCAGTAAACCGCGGGAATAGCGGAGGTGCACTGGTTAATCTAAGGGGAGAAATGGTGGGAATAAATACAGCTATTCTTTCTCCTACGGGAGGCAATGTTGGAATATCCTTTGCCATTCCTACCAGCATTGTACAAAAAGTAGTTAAAGACCTGATAGAATTTGGAACTGTTCAGCGCGCTATCATGGGAGTTCAGATCCAGGATATTACTGCAGATTTAGCGAAAGAACACAATTTAGACCAGTTAACCGGCGTTTTCATAGCAGAGGTTAATGAAAACAGTGCTGCTAAAGAAGCCGGAATAGAAGCAGGCGACGTAATAACTGAGATCAATGGCCTCAAAGTTAAGAGTCCGTCGGAACTTCAGGAGATGGTAAGCCGGTATCGCCCGGGAGATAAAATTAATGTATTAATAAAAAGAAAAGACAAAACGAAACAATTTGAGGTGACATTACGTAACCTTCAGGGTGACACGAAAGTCGTTAAGGCAGCCAATTTCGAAACCATACTTGGAGCAAAGGTTGTTGAACTGAGCGATGATGAAAAAAGAAAACTGGGCGTCCGGAACGGGGTAAAAATAGCCCAGCTTCAGGAGGGCAAACTGAAGGAAGAAGGAGTAAAACCAGGCTTTGTCATCACACAGGTTAACAATACACCGATCGATTCGGTTGAAACGCTTGAGAAACTTTTTAAATCGTTAAAAGGTGGTGTATACATAGAAGGAGTTTATCAAAACGGTATGGTAGCGTATTACGCTTTTGGACTGTGACAGGCATATGAAAAGTTAAAAATTGAAGGCTTGCAGTTCGCAAGCCTTTTTTTTTGGATATTTGGTTTGAAATAATTTCATGGTGTTGAAATTTTTCAAATAAATGATCAAAATGTTGAATTAACAATTAAATAACATAAATTCGCACAAATTTTTAGGGTACAATGAGACAGTTAAAAATAACAAAATCAATTACCAACAGGGAAAGTGCTTCACTGGATAAGTATTTGCAGGAGATCGGAAAAGAGGAACTTATTACAGTTGAAGAAGAAGTTGAACTCGCACAACGGATTAAAAAAGGTGACAAAACTGCGCTTGAAAAACT
>CAZYDI010000063.1:0-16714 GCA_964646255.1 uncultured Bacteroidales bacterium | reverse complement strand
TTAATCTTTACGTATACCCCGGGAAGCGTGCTACCATCTTCTCCGCTGGTAACCGTCCCCCTTATTTGTATGTTCTGCCCAAACGCGGCACTGTAGCCTAATATGAGCAAGCATACAAGAAAACTCAAAATCCTTTTCATAGATTAAATTTTAGGTTTATAATAGGTTAAATAAGAATGCTGATCTATGCAATCAGATCTATAAATCTAGAAAAAAAATAAAAAAAAAATAAATATTGTTAAAATTATTAAAAGATTGATAATCAGAATTCTTCATGGTATAAATTTAATTTCTTGCTAAATATATATTCAGTGAAAAGCAATAAAAAGCTTTTTGGGTGCTTCGAAGATGATAAATGTACTTTAATTCGACATTTAATAGTATGATTTTTGACATTGATCACCTATATGCAGGTATTCATCAATCGGCATAAAGTGATGTTCATATGTTCATTTACTAACATTCAACAGTTATGTTGAGTTCAATTAAATTCAGATTAGGATGATAGTTTTTTAAACTTCACTCATATCAGGCAAACAACAGTGCATAATCTGTTAAAAAAAATAAGTTTGTTATACACAAGATGTTTAATGACCTTTGTATTTTTAATCGAAAAAGAACAGCAAAATGGGTAGAAAGGGGATTCCTGTAGCTTTTAAATCAGTGTCGGTATTATCGGGATTTGCCTGTTTTATGATGCTTTTCGGGATATTTCAACCTTTGGCCATATTGTTCGGTGTTCATGCCTTGTCGCTGACAATCATCGTGGTATCTGGTTTTATTTGCATAGCCACGGGTAGCAAAACATTAGGAAAACTGGGTGATTATGTAAATAAACCCGCTATACTGCTGGTTGCAATATTATCTGTTCTCATTCTTTTCCTTATTTTCCATAATGTTTTAAGGGGATTAATCTCCAATGGTTATTCCAGCCTCCTGCAAAAGTATTCCCTTCAACAATTTGGTGACGGATTATTAACCTTTCTATTAAGCTTTACTTTTCTTTTTATACCGCTGGTTGCACTGGGAGGTTCATGGTCATTGCTCTTCAGACTTTTCATTAAAAACATTGACCATACCGGAAAATACATGGCTTCTGCTGTATTCTGGATATCATCAGGTATGTTTTTAGGCATCATGGTGACTATATTAACGCTGTCATCACTGGGTGTTAACAACCTTTTGTTCATTAGTGCCTTCCTGTTTATGATCGTTCTGGTAATTGTTGTTCTTTGGACAGGTAGTGTCAGAAAGCGTGATTATCACTCACCCTATGTCACCAGAATCGAAAAGGCAAAAAAATCGATCCGCTTTAAGAAAAAAAGAATCGTGCTGGAAGCAGGCGTTAAGCTAACCCGGGCTCTGCTCAATGGTTACGCTTTTCAGTTATTCGCCTTTTTTTCCTTGCTTATCGTCGGGTACCGTTTACTTATACCTTACAATAAAATACATCAACCTTACTTTGCCCTGTTATTTATAGCTGTGGTTTTTGTAAGCATAGGCCTGGGAACAATTTTATACAGATTGATAGCTGAAAAACCTGCAAACAAATTTATGACACTTGCTACCCTGCAGGTTTTCTCAGGTTTTAGTTGTCTCTTGTCGGTTGTTTCGCTTAAAATCATACCTTCAGTTTTACCGGATGCTCCTGAGGCTTCATACAGGTTCTCCGATGTAATAATGCAGCAGGTTTTGCTCCTATCCGTTTTTTTATTAATTCCTTCGGTTATTCAGGGTATGTCCATACCACTGGCTGGGAAATTATACCCTAAAAGACTCCCTTATATCGGAAAAACATTCGGCAAACTCGGAAGTATGATTGTGTTAAGTTTTTGCTCGGCTTTAATTATTGCTCCTAATATACTGGTTCCTGTTTTTGGATTGTATTTTGCCTTCTTTGGAATTGCATTGCTGATATTGCTTTCGGGGATTTATTTGATATCAAGGGATTCACGGGTAATCCGGTTTTTCAGAATTGGTTATGCCTTTGTTGCAATAGCGCTGTTTGTTATTACTGCATTAGTATTGCAAAGCAAAGGAGACTGGAGAAGAGATGCAGCTGTAAAGATCTATATCGAAGGCAGAACCTCAACGGTAGCCGGCCGGGAAAACAGGGACTCAAGTTATTCTGTTTTTCTTAACGGAGAATACTATTTCGGGACAGGTATGCACAGCAAAAATGAACAACTTAAATCGGCTGTTTTACCCTTACTGCTTTATCCCGGAATAAAATCTGCCCTTGTGGATGGATTTGGAACAGGAATAACTGCAAATTTGCTGGATGATTCCGGCCTCAACACCATTTATATTACAGAAGCATTCCCGGAAATTATCAAATTGTCACCCGACATTTTTTCGCCGGTGAACAATGATGTGTTGACCTCAGCCAGGGTTAATATCTCCACAGAGGATGCAAGAAGTTATCTCTTCCGCAGCCTGCGTGCATTTGATTTAATCACTTCCGGAATAAACCAATACAACAGATTCCCTGGACAATACACCGATGCGTTTTATGAATTATGCTTTAACAGGCTTACTGAGACGGGAGTCCTCTGCCAGGTCATTCCTGTTGAAATGATTGCCCGGGGTGAATTAAAGCCGGTATGTAAATCAGCTGCGCTGGCTTTCGAACACATCAGCCTATGGTACCTCTCCCCGCATAAACTCATGCTCATGGCATCAAAAAAGCCCCTGGAGATAAATTATTGCCGTATTAATGAAAACAGGTACAACAGAATATTTGAAAGTGCCGACCATATGATCAGCCACCTGATCATGACAAATGCTGAAATTGATGTATATATTAAAGATGCGGATGAACGTACCGACAACTTCCTTTTCCCTGAATTTTACGATGGAAAACACCAATCATCGGATATTGATTATATAAGGCAAATGGAACCTGATTATGCTGAATTAATCACATTTGATGATGGTTGTCCTGATACTGCGGAAGCAATTAATCGAATTTACCAACTGAATCGATCACTGCTTCAACAGGTGTCTCCTTTTTCCGCGGCGCGGCTAAAACAGGTTGTTGATTTTTCTGAATGGCCCGTTGTACCAATTCAACAATATCTTTAACCTGCACTCCTGATACCTTCTCAAAAGATTTCTTGCACATAGGGCACGAAGTAACAAGGTATTGTGCTTCTGAGGCATGCAGCTTTTCATATGCATCCGCAGCTATTTTTAAACGTATGTCGTTTCCGGCCGAGATATTGGCTAAGCTGTTTCCGCAGCAAAGTCCTTTGTCTTTTCCGTATTCATTGTCAATCAGGTTTGAGAACCTTGCCAGCAATGCCCTTGGTTCATCATACACCTTTAAATCCCGGCTTAGTTCGCAGGGATCGTGATATACCACCGATCCTACCGAATGCTTAAAGGTAAGCTTGCGCTGATTCACAAGTTCAAGTATGTATTGTGTGTGGTGAACAACTTTGATATCAAGGTTATAATCTTTAATGAAAGTCTTATAACAAATAGGGCATGATGTAACCAGTACTTTAGCTCCGGATTCGCTGATCATTTTCCTGTTTTTTTCAATCATGATTTTGGCCTGTTCTTTATGTCCTGCCAGCATCATTGGCCTTCCACAACAAAGGCCTCCCCATTCATCCATAAACCAGTAATTAATGCGGGCTTCCTTCATAACCGATACCATTGCCTTTTTAATGGCTGGTGTTTGGTGCGTCATACAGCCGGCAAAATAAATCACATCGGTTTTGCGGGTTGAGGGCATTTCCTGCTGAAGGAATGACGAATCGGGTTTCCTGCCGTTCAATTCATTCCTGGTAATCATCCTTATACTGCTTATGTCGATACCTACGGGACATGCATCATCGCACCTGCCGCACATAAGGCAGTTAAATGATTCTTCGGCCCTGATGTTGTTGTACCGAATTGATTTAAGCTGATAGGTTGATTGTATGTTTTGCACTCCACCGGCAAAGGATAACTGGCAAGCGTCAAGACAAATACCACACCTGGAACAGGAATTGATTTCAACTTCGGTGAGCGAAGTACGTTTATCAGTCTCCCTTAATCCAAAATGCCTTGAAAAGATCAGTACTACTTCTGTAGGAATGTGCATATACCTGGAGAAAGGCAATGCAACAAAGAAAACACCCAATGAAAGGGAGTATCCCCACCATGCCATATAATAAAGTGTTTGAGCAGGTACAACATCACCAAGAAAGCTTCCAAATGACCCTGTTAAAAAACTGCCGCCACCATAAACTGCTGAAGTGAGGCTTTCGGCCAGCAATCGTAATGGAAAAATTAACCATAAGGCTGCAAGTGCAAACTTGTCACCCGCAGGTAATTTTGTGGTCCGCTTCATTCCGTATGCTTTGGAATACACTCTTTTGACAAAGGCCATTGCCACACCAACCAGAACCAGCAAAAGAAGCAAGTCCATTGCAAAGGAAAAGACCTTATAAAGTGTAAATCCTTCGGGATTAGTGTGGAAGAATTTGAAAAAAATCGGCACATACGGAGGATTCATACCTGCGGGTTCGAACACCCTGCTTTCGAGGTTACCCACAGCGATCAGTAAAAACCAACCAAATGCCAGGCTCATGTGCATAAAACCTAAAACACGGTTCTTTAGAAAAATTCGCCTGTGCAATAAACTTTCCAGCACAATTTCTCTGAGTGCAGAAAAAAGCTTCCCGCTTAAAAATCCATTGGTGATTTTCTTCCGTTCGGATTGATCAAGCTTCAAAAACCACATGCCATATTTAACCCCAAGATACCCGAGAAGGAAAATCAATCCTATGGTAAACGGCAAAACGAAAGCATCATATTTCATGGTGTGATATTTTATTTGAGACCATTTGCATAAGATGTATAACATTGCGGGTATTTACACCCCGCGGACAGGCATTAATGCATTTTCCGCAAAACCTGCATCTGAATACAGACTCCATGAGTTCTTTTTCCATTCCTCTTCGGGCGAGCAGGATTAGCTTGCGTAAACTAAAATCGGTTGAATTAGCGGCTGTACATCCGGAGGCACACGTACCACAACTCATGCACAAGTCAACCGAGGGTTCACCCTTCCGCACATATTCAAGAATCCTGCGGCTGTTGGAGTCATAATTAATTTGGCGGTCCTTTTGTATGGTAAATCCGAAATCAATCATAGTTCATGAAGGATTTGCCTGGTATCCAGAAAACGTGGAGCATACTTTAAATATTCAGAAACTGCAATGCTTACAGCACGTGCTTCATTCATAGTTTCTTCAATGGTTTTAGGGCCGGTAATGCCTCCCGCACAAAACAATCCTGGAACAGAGGTAGCGAAGGGTGCGTTATACACATCATTAATTTGTATAAAGCCATCAGTACCGCGCTCAAGGTTTACCATATCAATGATGTTACCAATCTTCCTCTGCGGCTGGATGCCAACCATAAGCACCAACAAATCCAAATTCATTTTTAAAGGTTTGGCAAGCAATGTGTCCTCTACCCTTATCTGAACGGAACCATCCGGATTTTCAAAGGCTTCTGACAACCGTGCCCGGACGAACTGGATCCGGTGTTTTATCTGGGCTTCTTTATAAAGTTCTTCAAAGTGCCGGCCAAACATCCTTAAATCCATATAGAATAACATCAATTCGCAGTCAGGCAAGATTTCTCTGACTTCTATTGCCTGCTTAACAGCAGTAACACAGCAAACTTTTGAGCAATGAAAATTTCCTGCCTTTTCATCGCGAGATCCAACGCAATGAATAAATCCTATACGTGATGGCACTTTGCCATTTTTGGTTGTTAAGGGTTTTCCCGACCTAAAAGTATGTTCCAGATCAACAGATGTTATAATATTGTCGTATATGCCATAACCATATTCTTCTTTTCTCTCGGCTTCAAAAATATCGAATCCTGCAGTGAGTAAAACAGCGGTCGCGGTAATCATCCGGTTATCGCTTAGGCGAATGGCAAAGCCGTCATCGTTTTTTTCAATAGCTATGATATTTGCACCTGTCAATACTTTTATTCTGTCGTTAAGTTGATGTTTCAAAACATATAATACAGACTCAGCGGGCTTCAATGAAGGGAATAATGCATGCCAATTATTGAGCCTGCCACCCAGCTTTTCTTCTTTTTCAATAATGGTTACGGCCAAACCCTGGTTGTGCAACTGGTAAGCTGCCTCCATACCTGCTACTCCACCCCCGATAATTGCAATACTTTTCATTGTTATTTAATATGCCAGAATTTAAGTATACTGAGGTTTCAAATAAACCTCTTCTTCCGACAAACCATCCAGATCAATCCGCAAATGCCCTGGTTTAGATGGCTTACCGATATTTTCCCCGTTTTTTCCTTTGTATTTTGCTTCAGGATTGAACTGAACGCCCATTTTTAATAATAGTGGTTCAGCTGATACCTGGTGCGTTTGCAAACCGATTTCCCAGGGATCATATCCCAATGTTAATGCAGCAAGTTCTTCGTATGTAAATACAGGTATACCATGACCATTCCCGCCATAGGTTTTACCTTCCATTTCACTGATGACATATTGCCACCTGTCCATAAAATAAGGACAACCCGGACAATTTGTTATTATCAGGTCGGGTTTATAAGGCTCCATGGAATCAAACTTCTTTTTACTACAGGATAACGAATATCCCCTGTTTGCTCTCACAACATACTGCCTGAAACCAAAACCACAGCAATGCCTTCTTTCAGGATAATCGATGATTTGACCTCCAAGTGCCTCAACCAGCCCCGTAAGCACATATGGATACTCTGCACCTCCGATACCTTTGTGAGGAAACATTTTTGAATAATGACAACCAATATGTTCAACCACCCGCAAGGGTTCGCCGGTATTTATATTGATCAGCCTGTAAGAAGCTTTGGCGGCAATTTCATGCCGAAGTTTATACATAATATCACTGGCATGGGCAAGATTTTTTGGAATTCTGAATTCCCTGCCGGTGGCCTTTTTTAGGTATTCCCTGGTTTTCGCTTCAGTTTCAGGAAAATGATGCCAGGTTTCAAGTATTTCAGTATACAATCCAAAAGATGTAATGCACGATACAGCAAGATTTTCGAAGCCTGCCTCTGTCATAAGTGCAAACTGCCGTGCAACAACAGTCATAGTGGTATTGAACGGTACCACATCACAATGATAACCTATACCTGAACATGTTGTATGTTTTGGATTCTCGTAAACAGTTTTACCAAGGCTTTCCCTCATTACCTTCAGAAATATCTGTTCGGCGCCGGGAAAAAAATTCTGCCTTACGCAACTCCGCACATAGAAGAATTTATCAGAGGCAATCTCTTTCTGGTATTCCTGCCATAGTTTTCTTTTGCCCTCAATCTTCATTGCTGCTCTTTATTTTGTATGGATACCACTATCAAGATTATATATCTGGTTGACGTAACCACAATCAAGTCTTTCGTTAAACTCGAGACCCAATTCCTTAGCTTTTTCCTCACTCTTTTCTTCAATAAAATCAAATAAGTCAGACGCCCCGGTTACATCAAAAATCTGTTTTAATTCATCAAGTGCTTCCTGTGGAATCTTTCGCAAAGGACCGGGGCCATCACCCCTGTATTGAGCACCAAAGCGTTCAAAAAGGACTTCCAGGTTTTTATTTTGCCATTCCCAGGTTGGACCTTGTTCGGGGTGGTCTTCGATGGTCATTTCTTCACGATATAAGCAATAACCGTATTTGAGTATCCATTCTCCCATAGTGCGCTTGAGAACAAGCTGCTGACGGCCTTTTTCTGATTCGGTAAACAATCCGCTTTTAACACTTAGCGCTCGGAGGGCCATAATCAAAAGCCCTGGAGCGTTATTACGCGGGCATCGTGTTTTACACGACATACATTCTCCACAATACCAAATTGTATTACCGGAAAGAAGCTCGCGGATTTTTTCATTGTCACGCGTCTGGACTGTTTCGGCAATGATCCTTGGATCGTAATTGTAAAACTCAGCAGCCGGACAAATGGCTGTGCAGGTTCCACAGTGCAAACAACCTGTGAGGCCTTCAGTGAACCTTACATCCTTACCCAGCTCTTTATAGAAGTCCATTTCCATGCGGTGAATTTGGGTGTTAACAAATGTAAAAACTTGATGCCTTTTGACAATCAGGTGTTGTACCCAAAACACAATAGGCATTTTTGCCTATTCGGCGATTTTAAATGCAAAATTCAAGGTTGTTGCGGTAAAGCAATCTGGCTTCCGTATGCCTGTGCTGTCGGCAGTATCCGCTCAGATATCCTTTCAGGCCCGGTGGAGTCGATGCCATATTGCGTCACGTACCAGGTATTGGTCAGTCACCAGCACATGAGCTGTACACGATCCACTGTCAGGTTAAAGTAATGATGCCATAATTCGTAATTTTCACTAATATTGCGCCTCAAATGTGGATTATACTCGGCATATTTTCAGCTGTATTTCTTGGATTTCATGAGATATTCAAAAAAACGGCGCTCAATCATAATGCGGTTCTTCCGGTTTTATTCCTGGGTTCTGCTTCGGCGGCCTGCTTATTTGTACCATTTCTCTTCATTTCCTCCTTCTTCCCTGATTTCGGAGTTTCCATAGGTTTTGTAATACCGCCCTCAACAACCGGGGCTCACCTGCTGTATATCCTTAAATCCGCTATCGTTGCCACAGCATGGTTATTTGGTTACTTCTCCGTTAAGCACCTGCCGGTTACCTTGCTTGCTCCGATTAATGCTTCCGGACCGGTTTGGACAATGCTGGGTGCTATACTAATATATGGTGAAAGGATGAATGCCCTGCAATGGACCGGAGTGGCCATATGCCTGGTATTTTATTATATGTTGTCGGCCAGGGCCAATGCAAAAGAAAATTCAGGAAAAGATGCCAAATGGATGTTTTTTGCTTTCCTAAGTATATTGTTTAACAGCATCAGTGCTTTATTGGATAAATACCTTGTCCGGCACTACGATAGAATTGCCATGCAGGCCTGGTTTTCTGTATATACCGCCATCATTTTCCTGCTCATTTTGGCTATAATCTGGTATCCCAGGCATAAGACCACCACTCCTTTCCGATGGAGATGGTCAATAGTGCTGATCGGCGTTTTCCTGGTAGTGGCGGATTTCTTTTATTTTAAGGCACTTTCCTATGACGGCTCTTTGGTTTCAGTTCTGATCATCGTAAGGCGTGCCTCAGCGGTATTGGTATTTGGTGCGGGAGCACTTTATTTTAAGGAAACGAGCCTCAGCCGCAGAGGAATTGTTCTGGCAGGCATCCTGGTTGGTGTGGCATTGGTGGTGGCAGGAAGTTGGTAGCGATATATCGATTAAAATATAATACGACAACATGGTTCGACCCCGGTACATGAAAAGCGGTATAGTATTGTTAATAATGGCAGAATTCTGTTTTGCCGCCGCTACAGTTTTTGCGAAATATGTTACCAACATTTCGGAAATCCCTGCAATTGAGGTTACATTTTTCAGGGTTTCCCTGGGAACCATTGTTGCAGCTATGTACATGTGGCATACAAAGACCTCTTTCAGACCGAAAAAAATAAAACTGGTGATTGCGCGGGCTTTATTCAGTTTTTCAGCGCTTGTTGCATTTTTCTATTCCGTTGAACACAGCTCGGTTACCAATGGGAACATGCTGAACATGACATATCCTGTTTTTATTTTCATTCTGGCCCCACTGCTTGGCCTGGAAAAATTGAACAAGCTATCACTGCTTTTTCTCATAACTGCAATGACGGGTATTTACCTTGTCATCTTTCCTGATTTTTCGAATATAAACAAAGGCGACCTTATTGGCCTCCTATCCGGAATTCTGGCAGCTTTCGCCATAATTTCACTTTCCGTTGCACGGGAATACGACTCCACTGTCCTTATAGTTTTTTATCTGATGGCCATAGGCACTGTTTGTAACGCGGTGATGATGGCACCGGTATTCGTCATGCCAACCGGAAAAGAATTGCCTGCGCTTTTGGCAAGCGGCATCATGGGACTTACCGGACAGATTTTGCTTACCATGGGATATAAGCATGTTACCGCAAAGGCAGGATCCATGGTTTCTTCATCAAGGATTCTTTTTGCCGCTTTAATGGGATTTATTTTCTTTTCCGAAGCGCTATATGTTAGGGTAATTGTTGGTGGCCTGCTCATTATCATTTCAATTATCGGGGTAAGCATATTGCATAAACAAAAGACTGTTACGGCAGAGGATGGGCAGTGAAGAAAAAGTAAGGAGGATGGAGTGAAGCGTTGGAAGAGCGGAGAACGTTAAGCATAGAGCGAAAAGCGGAGTTATTCAGGGTTGAGGTTCGGGCGGTGAGTTTTGGGTGTTGAGGGCTGAGACGAATAATGGGAAATATAAAAAAAAACATACTTTTGCGATTCAAATTATTACCATGGGAGACTTAATAAACTTTTTCATAGACTTTGTTTTACATATTGATAAACATCTTGTAGAAATTGTCACCGAATACCAATCGTGGACCTATGCCATTTTGTTTTTAATCGTTTTTTGCGAAACCGGGTTGGTGGTAACTCCATTCCTTCCGGGTGATTCACTGCTTTTTGCCGCAGGTGCAGTGGCAGCCATGGAGGGACATCCGCTCAACATTCTGGTAATAGTTCCTCTGCTATTATGCGCCGCGTTTATAGGCGATAATACCAATTACTTCATTGGCCGCTTTCTGGGAACAAAAGTTTATGAAAAGGATTACAAACTCATTAAACGAAAATACCTGGATGAAACCCATGCCTTTTATGAAAAATATGGCGGTGTAACCCTTGTTATTGCACGGTTTATGCCTATTATAAGGACTTTCGCGCCATTTGTGGCGGGGGTAGGCACAATGAAATACAGCAGGTTTTTAATGTTTTGCATAATCGGAAACCTCATATGGGTTAACCTATTCAGCTTTGCAGGCTATTTCTTCGGCAATATTCCTTTTGTAAAGGATAATTTTTCCATTGTAGTGCTGGCCATCATATTCGTTTCCTTTATTCCACCTGTTTATGCGTTTGCAAAACAGGTTTATAAAAGCTGGAAGGCGAAGAAAGAACAAAGAATATAGACAATAGACAATAGACAATAGACTATAGGCTATAGACTATAGATGCAAGATCTCAGGATAGAAGATGTTTTCTCGCTTTTCGTTACCCGTTAGCCAGGCGAAGTTTCTCACCGGCAAGTTCTTCATAAGTAGCCTTTAAAAAGGCATGCTGAATGGCCCGGGTTACCGGTCCGGGTTTTCCCTTATTTACAATATGATCATCAATTCTGACAACAGGAACTATTTCACTGCCTGTTCCTGTGAGAAACCATTCCTCGTAATCTCCAATTTTATCAGCCTTTATTGGCTCTTCAATGACCCGGATACTGTTTTGCCGGCAAATATCAAAAACAGCCTTTTTGGTTACACCGGGGAGAACCAGGTTAGAATCGGGATGCGTTTGCACGTTACCATTTTTAACGGCAAACATATTGGAATGAGTGGCTTCGGTAACATTGCCATTCCGCACAAGCATGCATTCAAATGCTCCTTTTTCAGCCACCTCCTCAAAAAGGAGCGTGTTTGGAAGGAGCGCAATTGATTTTACATTGCATTTTAACCAGCGGATATCTTCACGCGTCATAACGGATACTCCTTCGATGAATTCGTTCATGCAGGTTTGCATAACAAAGGCCCTGATGTATATGGTGGGTTGAATATCACCGGCAGGAAACCTGTGTGTGCGCGACGCTGTTCCCCTGGTTATCTGAATATATACACCGGCATACGTTTGCTTAAGGTGATTAGCCGCTATCAATGAACTACATATGTCGGAAAGCTTTTCCGAACCCCTGTAATTAATATGTAATTCACGAAGGCTGTTTTCCAACCTCATGATATGCTCCTGAAAGTAAAAGGGCTTTCCCTTGTAATATTTGATCACTTCATAAACACCATCAGCAAAATAAAAACCCCGATCATCCGGCGAAATGAAGGCATGATCATGGCTTATGAATTTTCCGTTAAGAAATACGGTTGAAGGATGTATCATAATTCAGGTTTTCCCGCAGGTTATACATACGATGCAAAGATATTGAAAACCTGAAGAATACTTTTGCTTTTTAGTGTAAGTATCCGGGTCAACAGCGTTTTTATTCCAACTAAGCAAAAAACGCTCTATCTTCTCTGCATCATAGGCGTTGTCCTTTTCGAGCAATCCTGTATCCTGGGTGTGGATTCTCTTCCCGGCTGGGTCGAGCACTACCAGCACAGGAAATCCAAAACGTTGCGGAAAATCAAGTTTTGCCAAAGTTTCCAAATTACGGTTTTCCTTGCTATAGTTTATCCTTAATAAGATATAATCAGCCGCAATAATGGAGTCGAGCCGGCTGTTGCTTTCTATAAATTGATGGAGCATAATGCACCAGCGGCACCAATTGCCGCCAACCTGGATTAAAACATGTTTGTCTTCCGCATTGGCCTTCTGAATTGCTGCATTCAGTTCTGAAGCTGCATCTGCACCAGGGTTATAAAGTTTTACCGAATCCTGCCCTTGCATGGAGATCATCCCAAAACTAAAGGCCAGGGCAAACCATAATGGTTTCATTTCCATTCTTTACTAAGTTGTTCAACCCATTTTTTTATTTTTCCGTTCACCTGGGATGCCTGGTTTTCGAAATCGAGAGCAAGTCCCATAAACTGTTCTCCCCTTACAGCCCGGGAACTTTCAAATTCATATCCTTTAACAGGTGTTAAACCGCTGAGTTTTGCACCGCGGCTTTCAAGCAATTCAGCCATTATTCCAATGCCATCACAGAAATTCTCGGGATAACCTATTTGGTCGCCATTTCCAAAAATGGCGAATGTTTTTCCTTTGAGATCGAAATCTTCAATAGCGGGTACGAATTCATCCCAATAATTGGGTAATTCACCATCAAACCAAGTGGGCACTCCCAATATAAGTTTATTAAATGCAAGAAATTCCTTGTCATTGACAGTTTCAGCGTTGATATGCTGAACCTTATCGCCGAACTCATCTCCGATTTTATGCGCAGCCTGTGATGTTTTTTTGGTATTGAAACTATATACCAGGGCGATTTTTTCCATATGTATTAAAAGTCAGTGTAAGTGTAATTTAACTAAAAATCCAGCAGGCTTTTCATGGCCTGTTCAATCTTATCTGTACTGGGCAGCACTTCTTTTTCCAGAATGCGGCTGAATCCAACAGGTGTAAAGGTAGAACCTACCCTTCTAACCGGTCCGTCGAGATACCTGAAAGCTTCTTCGTTGATGGTGGCTGAAATTTCAGCACCAAAACCCGAAAATACCTTATCTTCATGAACAACCAGCACTTTTCCGGTTTTCTTAATGGATTGAATTACCGTGTCTTTGTCAAATGGCACAATAGACCTTAAGTCGATTACCTCAATGCTGGCACCTATTGATTTGGCAAGCTTTTCAGCAGCCTGCAAGCACATATGGGTTGTATTTCCATAGGTAACCACTGTCAAGTCATTACCTTCGCGCCGCATACGGGCTTTACCAAAGGGTACTTCAAAATCGTCAGGCACATGGGTTGCAGCAATGGGAGAATTGTACAAGGCCTTGGGTTCCATGAACATGGTAAAGCCCTCACTGCGCATGCTGGTGCGCAATAATCCTGCGGCATCATCAGCAAACGAGGGATAAACTATGCGAACACCGGGGAATGTGCTCAATGCCCCTTCTATGGTCTGCGAATGGTACAAACCACCTCCAATGTAACCACCCGACGCAAGCCTCACAGTTACATTCGGAGAAAACTGGCCATTTGAACGCCAATAATCATGCGTAGTCTCCACAAACTGCTCCATGGCAGGCCAGAAATAATCAGCAAATTCAGCACCTTCAACCACCAGTCTTATTTTCTTATTAAAGCGTGACATACCATTGGCCGTTCCAAGAATGAAATCTTCGGCAATAGGAGCATTGAAAACCCGCTCCTTCCCAAATTCCTGTTGCATGCCCTTAGTAACATTAAAAATACCGCCCTTGTCTTTATTGGCGATATCCTGTCCCCAGATAAATGTATCCGGATTATGCCTGAATTCAGCTTTCAGCGTTTCATTAATGGCTTCAATCAGTTTCTTTTTTGGGCCTTCTTCATTGTGCAAGCCATCCTTATATTTTTGAGAAAGGTAAGGTTCAGGCAGAACATGGTTTAACACCGAAGCCGGATCAGGATCAGGAGCAGCCAAACCCTTTTTATGTGATTCTTTAACTTCGGCCTTAACCTTTTCTTCAATTTCCTTTATTTCATCTTCCGTTAAACGGTTATAGCGGATCAGCAGGCGCCTGAACTTACCAAGCGGGTCATAAACGCCCACGTAATTCAATTCGGAATCGTCGCGGTATAATTCATGCCTGTCTGAATTGGAATGCGATCCTATCCTTACGCAATTGGCTTGCACTATACAGGGCTTCTGATTGGCAATTACCCATTCCTTAGCCTCTGTCATGGCATTCAACGAATCAAATACATCCTTTCCGTTGCAATGTATTATTCTTAAGTTTTTGAAACCGGCAAAATTATTGGCAACCTTGCGATTTGCTGTCTGGTCAGCCTTTGGAACCGATATACCATACCCGTTGTCCTGTATCACAAAAATCACAGGTAATAGCTCATTACTGGCCCCATTTATGGCTTCGTAAACATATCCTTCAGAAACCGAGGATTCTCCCTGGGAGCATATAGCAACACCCTTATGCTTGTAGCGCTTCATAGCCCGGCCAACACCTACGGCATGCAGCGCATGGTTACCAGTTGCAGAAGAAACATTATGAATATTCCAGGCAGGTTTGGCAAAATGATTCGACATATGCCTTCCTCCGCCTGCTACATCGGTGGCTTTTGAGATACCGTTGTAAATAATTTCCTCCGATGTAAGCCCGGCCGAAATGGAGGTAAGCATATCGCGGTAATAAGGAAACAGGTGATCGGTTTCACGGTTAAAAACCTGTCCGATAGCAAGTTGGATTCCATCATGACCTGCATACGGGGCATGGTATGACCACCCTATGGCCTGCTTAAGGTAATTAGGAGCCCTGTCATCGAGCGCCCTGCCAAGAACCATGAGATAAAACCACCGGGAAAGCTTGTCTTTTTCAGTGGTTTTAATGTTGAAACGTCTGGGAATTGCTTCGTTAATTATAGCTGAGTGAGATTTACTGTTCATTGCAAAAAAATAGTGTTATACCTGTCTGTTTATATCAAATTCTTCGAGATAATCGGCAAGCTTTCTTAAAAACATTCCTCCCAGGGCGCCGTCCACAACCCTGTGATCATATGACAGCGACAATATCATCTTATGCCGGATTCCTATTACGTCACCTGTAGGGGTTTCAATAACCGCCGGTTTTTTTTCGATATTGCCGGTTGCCAGAATGGCTACCTGTGGCTGGTTAATGATTGGCGTGCCAGTGATGTTTCTGAATGTGCCAAAATTTGAAATGGTAAAAGTCCCACCCTGTATATCATCAGGAGAAAGGGAATTTTTGCGTGCCGCCTCTGTAAGCCGGTTTAATTCAACGGCCAATCCAAGAAGGCTTTTCTGGTCAGCATTCTTTAGTACCGGCACGATAAGATTCCCTGATGGCAGTGCAACGGCAAAACCCAAATTAATGTTCTTCCGCAATATGATATTGTCACCATCAACCGACGCATTTACTCCCGGGAATTCTTTTAACGCCTTAGCGGTTGCCTCAAGGAATGCCGGCATGAACGTGAGTTTTATCTTTTCGCGTTTAACAAATTCGTCTTTGGTTTTTTCCCTCCATAATGCCAGGGCAGTAACATCGGCTTCAATGAAATTGGTTACATGGGGAGAGGTTTGCTTTGACATAACCATGTGGTCCGCGATCAACTTTCTCATCCGGTCCATTTTCACAATTTCATCACCGGGTGCGGCCGAAACAGCCGCTTTGGGAGTTTCAGAAGCTGAAGACATTGAAGGCTGCGGTTTCGATGCAGGTTTGCCCTTCCTCTCCTCAAGGAACTTCAACACATCCTGTTTCCGAACCCTGCCATTTTCACCTGTTCCTTTAATTGAATCCAATTCGGCCATGCTGATTTTTTCCTTATCGGCAATGCTTAGCACCAGCGGTGAATAATACTTGTTACTCTCCGATGATCGTGATTTGTCATGTGTTATTGCACCATCGGCAGGTTGCTCAGGGCTGGTTTTAAGGTCATCAGCAGATGTTGCAGGCTTTTCCCCGGATGATGATGAAGCCGGAGCAGATGCAACTTCGGTTGAAACCTCACCCCCGCCTTCGGTATTAATTACTGCAATGGTTTCCCCAACCGGCACCAGTGCATTTTCGGGAAACAATACTTTTAATACCTTCCCTGCTACAGGTGAAGGTATTTCTGAATCCACCTTATCGGTTGCAATTTCAAGAAGCACGGTATCTTCCTCAACCATATCGCCGGGTTTTACCAGCCAACGGATGATGGTGGCTTCCTGAACACTTTCTCCCAATTTGGGCATTACTAGATTAAAATCTGCCATGTAATATTTTTTCGCATTTTTACAAAGATACAAAAAAGTCATTCATTATTATTGGATTAACACCAAGCTGCGATAAGGGTTCAATCCTGCCCGGTCTACTTTTATTCCAGGGCTGAGCCACGAGGAGACAGTGACTTTTTGTAACAATGCGCTTTGGAATAACCGCCTTCGCTTGAAAAGCTTCGGCGGGGGAAG
>CAZYDI010000062.1:0-17459 GCA_964646255.1 uncultured Bacteroidales bacterium | reverse complement strand
GATATTCATATTATTTAAGTATATGGCTCGTTTTTTGATCGCTTTATTTGAGGTGAAAAAATTGTGGAAATACATTAATTTTATAACCTGATTTAATACTGCAGGTTTCGATATATGAAAGATGCAATTAAAATTACTTTCTTGTTCCTTTTGTTAACCGGCATTCCTCAAGCCGGTTTTCCGCAGTTTTATAACGGCCACCAGATGAGTTTTGGGAAAAACCGTGTTCAGTACAACGAATTCGTCTGGTCGTTTTACCGGCATGAAAAATACGATGTGTATTTTAATGAAGATGGCCGGAATTTGGCCATCTATACCGCCGACTATGCCGAACAAATAATTCCGCGCATTGAATCATTTTTCGATTATACCCTGGATAAAAGAATCCTGTTTACTGTTTACAACCGGCTGAGTGATTTTAAGCAAAGCAATGTTGGATTGGTTACCGGCCGCGATGAATACAACATCGGCGGAACCACTACTGTTAACCGGAATAAGGTGTTTTTATACTTTGAGGGCAATTTTGATGATTACGATACCCAAATAACCGGCGCAGTTACACGTATTGTAATAAATGAAATGCTCAGCGGATCCGACCTCATTGATAATGTCGCCAACGCTACCCTTTCAAATATTCCCCGGTGGTATAGTGAAGGACTGGTGGCGTACCTGTCCAGGCAATGGGATGTAGAAACAGAAAATTTTGTTAAAGATGGTATTCTGAGCGGCAAATACGAGAAATTTAACCGCCTTACGGGCGATGATGCAGTATATGCCGGACATTCGTTCTGGAAGTACATTGCCGATACCTACGGCGAATCGGTAATTCCCAGCATTATCTACCTTACCAGCATCAATAAGTCCATTAAAACAGGTTTCTCCAATGTTCTGGGCCTTCGGCTCAAGGACCTTACCTATGAATGGACGGGCTATTATATGAATCTTTTTGCCGACGGATCAGCGAATGAGCCTGTCCCTGCCGGCGGAAAAGTACTTAAACGTACCAAAAAGGGTATTGTATACCATAACGTTAAGATTAGCCCTACCGGAAACTACCTTTCCTATGTTACCAATGACAGGGGTCTCTATAAAATCTGGCTGGTTAACCTGCAGAACGGAAAGAAAAAGAAAATCTTTAAGCGTGAATACAGGCTTGATCAAATAACTGACTTAAGCTATCCCGTTATTGCATGGCATAGTTCGGCCCGCTACATAGCCTTTATTACCGAGGAAAAGGGAGGCCTGAAATTGTATTATTATAGCATAGCTGAAAAGAAAACCACGGTGCGCAATTTCCTGTATTTTGATAAAGTGCTCGACTTTTCTTTTTCGCAGGAGGGTGATAAATTTGTGTTTACAGGGACAAGAAACGGCCGTACCGATATCTATATTCACGACCTCGCCTCTTCAACCAACCGGCAAATAACCAATGATCTGGCGGACGACTTCCATCCCCGTTTCATTGACAACGATGCTAAATTAATCTTTGTTTCCAACCGCAATTCGGACACCCTTAATACTGCAGAACCCGTTACTGACAGGGCTGTTAGTGATGATGTATTTATTTATGATCTTGGATCCAATTCCAATATCCTGATGCGGGCAAGCGAAAATGCCTATTCAAGCAAGTCATATCCGTCTGAGGTGGATAAAAACAAATTCATTCAGCTCAGCGATAAATCAGGCGTTGTTAACCGGTATTATTCAAAGTTCGACAGTACGGTAAGCGCCATTGACACTGCAATACATTACCGGTATTATGCCGAAAGCGCCCCGCTCACCACGTATTCAAGGAATATTCTCGAACAGGATTACCAGCCGTCGTCGGGTGACGTTGCTGAAATTATATACAACAATGGACGGTATAATATTTACCGCAACCCGCTTGATGTGGAAAGTGTTGTTGAAGAGAAAACAGTTCCTACTTCATCGCAGAAATTGAGGACAAGGAACCTGGCAGCCAGGGACAGCATACGGAGTATTAAAAAGGAAGTGATTCCCATAGCCCGTCTTACCGACAATACCATTATTACCGAAAACGATACCATTGAGCTTGATGTTGATCAAATTGATGTAAACAGGTATGTGTTCGAAATAGAAAAAATCAATGCATACAACCAAAAGCTGGAGCCCAACCAGATAGAAGTAACCGTGGATACTGTGGAGGAACAGCGACCGAGAATCCGGTTATACCGCCCGGTATTTTATCAGAATAGCCTGGTTACCCAGGTTGATTTTAATTTTTTGAATGCTTCCTATCAGGCGTTTACAGGAGGGGCTTTTTATTTTAATCCCGGACTGAATGTTCTTATGAAAGTTGGTGCCTATGATTTGTTTGAGGATTTTAAAATAACAGGAGGATTCAGGCTGTCCCCTGATTTTGATGCCAACGAATACCTGCTTAGTTTTGAAAACCTTAAAAGGAGAATGGACAAACAAATTATATTCCATCGTCAGGCATTTCGCAACCAGGGAATTGGCAGTAACGGGGTGTTTGATATAAAAACCCATTCACATCAGCTGTCTTTTGTTCTGCGATATCCCTTTACTCAGGTGAAATCGCTGGCCACAACTTTGTCATACCGTAATGACCGTACGGTTTTCCTGTCCACCAACGATATTTATCTCGATGAACCCAATATACACCGCCATTGGTTAGGGATGAAATTTGAATATATTTTTGACAATACACGCAACCTGGGGGTTAACCTGTATTCCGGTACCCGTTATAAAGTATTTGCAGAGGTTCAGGAACAGTTTTATGATGAATTGTATGAATTGGTTGTATTTGGAGCAGACATCCGGAATTATACCCGTTTGCATCGAACCCTGATATGGGCAAACCGTTTTGCATGGAGTTCATCGCAAGGCTCCAGCAGAATTATTTATTATTTGGGCGGAGTGGACAACTGGATCAATTTTTCGGGAAGGACCGAAACGTTCATCCCGTTTTCAGAAATTCCTATCGATGAAACACAAAATTATGCCTTTCAGGCTGTGGCAACCAACATGAGGGGTTTTCCCCAGAATATAAGGAATGGGAATAATTTTGCCGTATTTAACAGCGAAATCAGGTTCCCGGTTTTCAAGTACCTGGCTAACTATCCCTTAAGCAAAAGTTTCTTTGATAGTTTCCAGATTGTGGGATTCTTTGATATTGGATCTGCCTGGTCGGGTCCCACACCCTGGTCAAGCAAAAATGCGTATGACAACAATATCATCCGCCAGGGGCCGATTACCATTTCCATTGATGCTGACCGTTCACCCATTGTTGCCGGTTATGGAGTAGGCATTCATACACAGCTATTGGGCTATTTCATACGGCTCGACTGGGCATGGGGTATCGATAGCAGGGAAATCCAACCCTATGTTTTCTATTTTTCCACAAGCCTTGACTTTTAATTGATGTCGGTTAACGAGATTGTCATACTTATTATCATTGGATTGTCGGCCGGACTTGTGTCGGGAACACTCGGAGTCGGCGGTGCCATAATTATTGTACCCGCCCTGGTTTTCTTTTTATCGCTTAGCCAGCATCAGGCCCAGGGTACAAGTCTTGCCGTGCTGGTTTTTCCCGTGGGAATTTTAGCTTTTCTGAATTATTACCGGCATGGCTATGTAAATTTCAAATTGGCGTTAATCATGATGGTTGCGTTTGTTGTCGGCAGTCTTTTAGGTTCAATGATCGCTGTAAGAATTAACGAGCGGCTGTTAAGGATATTATTTGGTATTTTGGTTATTTTCCTGGGAATCAGGATGATTTTAAAAAAATAGGCAATTACGGGATGATATTTTTCTTTTGCTCATTTCAATTAAAGCGTTAAATTTGGCGCATTAACGATTAAATTTTTTGTTTATGGCTTATGTAATAAATGATACATGCAGTGCTTGCGGCACTTGTCTTCCCGAATGTCCTTCTGAAGCAATAAGCGAAGGAGATATCTACGTTATTGATCCCGATAAATGTATCGATTGTGGTGCTTGTGCAGATGTTTGCCCAACCGAATCAATCTCTCCTGCTTAAAATATATTTGGAACCAATTTCGTAAAAATCTACCCTTCAAAAGGCCATGCCTTTGAAGGGTAGTGTTTTTTTTGCAAGTGCCATGCCCGGAAAAACCTATCAACCCGTCTGGAGCGAAAAATACCGTGTACGATCATGGGATATCTCACTAAGCAAGCAAATGAGGCTTAGCAGGGTTTTCAGCTATTTTCAGGAAATTGCAAACCAACATGCCAATCATCTTGATGCCGGGTATGATTTTATGCAGCAATCAGGTTACGTTTGGGTGCTGTCGAGGGTTTTCATCGACATCAGGCGTTTACCATTATGGGGAGAGGAATTCATTGTCGAAACCTGGCCTTTGGGAAATGAAAGGGTATTTTTCAGGCGCGATTTCCGATTGACATCACAGTCAAATGCTGACATCAGCGCTGTTACCTATTGGCTTTTAATAGATATAGCAAGCCGAAGGCCTAAGGAGTTTGACATTGATGAAGCGGTTATCATGCACAACAAAAGCCATTTCAGTTTAAATGCCCCTTCAATAAGGTTTTTGGCCGTTGATTCCGATATTCGTGAAATTCGCAAGGTAAAATACAGCGACATTGATCAGAACCTCCATGTTAATAATTCCAGGTATGTTGACTGGATTTTCGACCTTTTTGAACCTTCATGGCTCGAATCAAAGAATCCGGCGTCTTTTGCCATAGAGTACAAAAGTGAGGTAAAAGAGGGAGATAGCGTGGAGCTGTATAAGAAAAATGAAGCCGGATCGCTATTTCACATCGAAGGCAAAATAGCCGGATCCGGCAAAACCAGTTTCAGGGCAAATATCCAGTTTACCCGGTGATTATTTCAGCTTGGCAATAATCTTTTTTTCTATTTCTTCAGTGAGTTCGGGATTATCCGTTAGCAATTGCTTTACTGCATCACGTCCCTGTCCAAGCCTTGTATCACCATAGCTGAACCAGGAGCCGCTCTTTTTGACAACTTCCAGTTCCGTTGCAAGGTCGATAACTTCGCCTATTCTTGAAATTCCCTCTCCGTACAATATGTCGAACTCGGCTTTCCTGAATGGGGGAGCCAGCTTATTCTTAACCACCTTTACCTTTGTCCTGTTTCCAAACACTTCTTCGCCTTCTTTTATCTGGTTAACCCTGCGGATATCAAGCCTTACTGAAGCATAGAACTTAAGGGCATTTCCTCCGGTTGTTGTTTCCGGATTGCCGAACATCACGCCAATTTTCTCGCGCAACTGATTGATAAAAATGCAGCACGTATTGGTTTTGCTAATGGTAGCCGTAAGCTTACGCAGTGCTTGCGACATAAGCCTTGCCTGCAAACCCATTTTGGAATCGCCCATTTCACCTTCAATTTCGGCCCTCGGAGTAAGCGCTGCAACAGAATCGATGACTATAATGTCAATGGCACCCGACCGGATCAGGTGGTCGGTTATCTCGAGCGCCTGTTCTCCATTGTCGGGTTGCGAGATGAGCAGATTTTCGATATCAACACCAAGCTTTTGAGCATAAGTGCTGTCAAATGCGTGTTCCGCATCAATAAACGCAGCAATGCCTCCGCTTTTCTGAGCCTGGGCAATAGCATGTATGGCAAGGGTTGTTTTTCCGGAGGATTCCGGACCATAAATTTCCACTACCCTTCCCCTGGGATAACCACCAACCCCTAAGGCAATGTCCAGTGCGAGTGAACCTGACGGAATTGAACCGACAGCTACCACAGCCTGGTCACCCAGTTTCATAATTGTACCCTTGCCAAAATCTTTTTCGATTTTTCCCAGGGTTGTTTCAAGAGATTTAAGCTTTTCTTTCCTTAGGTCGTCAATGGTTTGTTCTTTTGCCATATTATCGTATTTAATTGATTTCTAATTCCCGTATAATTTGATTGGTATGGTCTCCGGTATCTACTTTCCGGATTATTTTCATAATTTTTCCTTCTTCATCGATGATAAAGGTGGAACGCAAAACACCCATGTATTTTTTTCCATACATGTTCTTTTCGCCCCAGGCTTCGTAAGCACGGATAATTTCGGTTTTTGGGTCGGCAATCAGGCTGAAGGGCAGTTCATATGTGCTTCTGAACCTGGTATGCGATTTCTGGTCATCGGGACTCACACCCAGAATGGCGAATCCTTTTTTCTGTAACAATTCATAATTATCCCTCAGGTTGCATGCTTCTGCTGTACATCCCGGTGTGGCATCTTTGGGATAAAAATACAATACCAGCTTTTTACCCCTGAAGTCCTCAAGGCTAACCCATTTATCGTCCTGATCTTTGCCCCTAAAGGCCGGAGCAATATCTCCAACTTTTAAATCAATCATATAATTGAGGTTTAAGTAAAAATACAAATTCACAATCGTTCGACATGAAATTTCGAAAGATTTCTATCAGTTTTATATTAACACATTCAAACTGATTCGGGCACGAATTTTTATTGATTTTTGCCGATTACCGATCCCGGCCCCTTTCTATATACACCAACTGCTTGGTTTCGAAAAATGCTTCGGTAAAATAATCACTGAGGCTATATTTTTGGAAGGGAACTTTTATTGCTTTTAACTCATCGGACAAATCGCCTCCCTTTAATGCGAGCAATCCATTTTTTAATGGATGGACACCGCCGGGAATGATACTTTTCTTAATCCAATGGTAGAGGATGTTGATTTCCGTGACGGCACGGCAAACTACAAAATCGGCTTTAACGGTGATGTGTTCAACACGCATATTTTTGGTAATACAGTTTTTCAGGCCTGTTTCTTTAATGATGTCATCAACAACCCGGATTTTCTTGTTTATTGAATCCACAAGGATGAAGTGCGACAAAGGAAACAAAATGGCCAGCGGAATTCCGGGGAAGCCCCCGCCTGTGCCTGCATCAATAATAACCGAACCCGGCCTGAACTGTATGATTTTAGCTATTGAAAGTGAATGAAGCACATGATGGAGATAAAGGTTGTCAATATCTTTTCGTGATATCACATTGATCCTTTCGTTCCATAGCTTGTACAAGGGTTCCAGAGCACGAAACTGCTCTTGTTGGAGTGACGTTAGCTGTGGAAAGTATTTGGCAATCTCCTGCATCGGGCCGGATAATCCTTATTTGTCAGGGAATACGGCTATATTACATTTTGCCGGTGGTATTTTTCAGGATATTGAAAAGAAGCTCCCTTGCCCTGAACAATTGAGCCTTTACTGTTCCTATGGGAAGTTCCAATTCTTCTGCTATTTCCTCATATGAAAGCTCGCTGAAATACCGTAATTCAATAAGCTTTCTGTACCTTGGCTTAAGTTTTGACACCAGCGACCGCATGAGGTGGATTTTTTGTTCGTTGATCAGCGTTTCCTCCGGGTCCATGATAGGGGCCTGAATGTCCTTGGTGGCTTTCTCATGTTCCTCGTTGCTGTGATCAAGCGAAACATGGCTGGTTTTCTTTTTTCTGATAAAGTCGATGCAATTGTTGGTTGCTATCTTAAACAGCCATGTGCTGAACGCATAATTGGGTGCGTACTGTGTAATGTTCTTAAACGCTTTTCCGAAGGCCTCAATAGTAAGATCTTCAGCGTCACTCGCATTATTTACCATTTTCAGCAACATGTAATAAATGGCATCACGGTACCTTCCCATGAGTTCAGCATAGGCCCGTTGATCACCTTCAGTGGCTCGCTGAACAAGCATATAATCACGCTGCGCTTTCTCCGATAGATTTAGGTTTACTTCCATTGATAATTTGAAGGTCTCGTACGACTTGAAATGAGCAGGCCGAAATTTATGAAAAGTGAAACAAAATCAAATAGTAACGAAATTAACAATAAATTTTTCTCATTTAACTTTACCATGGTTTTTTTAATAACAAAGAGATGAATCATCATCCTGAAAGTAAGAATTCCCAGTGCCCACAACCAGTAACCCGGCGAAAACAGCAGGGCTATCACACCGGTATAGAATAAAAGTCTGCTTACAGGCTCAAGGGTCAGTAAAAATTTATGAGAGAATTTATATAAACTATTTGTTGAAAAATGTCTTTTCTTTTGAAATGTCCACTTGTCAAATGACTCTTTTGCCGTGGTACGCGTGTGGCTGTTTTTATCAATTTCTATGGTAGTATTAAGCTTGTTGGCATTTTCGTTGACAAACAAGTCGTCATCGCCCGAAGCCAGATGAAAGTGCCTTGAAAAGCCGCTTCCGGAGTAAAAAAGTGATTTTTTATAGGCCAGGTTACGGCCAACACCCATATAGGGCAAGCCAAAAAGGGCCATGCTGAAGTACTGGAGCGCTATGGTAAGCGTATCGTACCTTACATATTTGTTAAGTAAGCCGGGTTGCGTAAAATACCCGCCGTAACCGAGCACAATGGATGTTTTACCGGAGAAATTGGAAGCCATCAGCCTTAGCCATTGGTCGCTTTCGGGAGTACAATCGCCATCTGTAAACAACAACTTTTCATATTTGGCTGCCTTTATTCCAATGGTCACTGCCAGCTTTTTGCCATGGGCAAATTTTTTATCCTCTTTAATGGTGCTGGTTTTTAAGCGCGGATATTGTCCCGAGAGTTTTTTTAACACATCTTCCGTTTCGTCGGTGGAGCAATCATTCACAACAATTACCTCATACTCGGGATATTCCTGTGAAAGGACTTTAGGAAGGTACAATTCCAGGTTTTCGGCTTCGTTCCTGGCACATATGATTACCGACACCGGCTGTAAATCCGGTTCAACTGCTTTCTTTTTATAGAATATAAATCGTGAGTAAACAACAAGATAAAAGAATAACTGGATAAGTAAACCCGCCAATACAACGATTAAAAAATATAGCCATTGGCTGCTACCGAATAATTCCGAAAAAGCAAGCATGTGTATTAATTCTACCCCGGCAAAGTAATTAAAGTTTTCTGAATTACATCTACCTTATAAATATTTTTCATTTGAATAGTTTATATATTTGCGGCCAAACCGGCCATCAATGAATTACACTATAATTCAGAAAGATAAATCAACTGCAGCACGTACAGGAGTCATCACCACCGATCATGGTAAAATTGACACCCCTGTATTCATGCCTGTTGGTACTGCCGGCACCGTTAAAGCAATTCATCAGCGTGAACTGGCTGACGACCTCAATGCAAAAATCATTCTGGGCAATACCTATCATTTGTATTTACGTCCGGGAATGGAAATTCTTCAGGAGGCCGGTGGCCTGCATAAATTTATGAACTGGAACCGGCCCATACTCACTGATAGCGGCGGTTACCAGGTGTATTCCCTTGCAGCAATGAGAAAACTTACTCCTGAAGGCGCCTTGTTCAGTTCGCATATCGACGGATCGAAACATATGTTCACGCCGGAGCGGATTGTAGACATTCAGCGCATTATTGGGGCGGATATCATTATGGCACTCGATGAATGCACACCATTTCCCTGTTCGCACAAAGACGCAGAAAAATCCCTTGCACTCACGCATGACTGGCTGAAAAGAGGCTTCGATTACTTTAAAAGCACATCGCCTTTATATGGTTATGCGCAATCTTTTTTCCCTATTGTGCAGGGTAGTACCTATGCCGATTTACGAAAAGAGTCGGCACAAACCATTGCCGGCTTTGATGCTGACGGATATGCCATCGGGGGACTGTCGGTTGGTGAACCTGCCGAAGTAATGTACGAAATAACCAATGTGGTTACCGGAATACTTCCTGCGGATAAACCACGGTATCTTATGGGCGTGGGTACCCCGATTAATCTTCTGGAGTGCATTGCTATGGGTATAGACATGTTCGATTGTGTTATGCCCACCCGCAATGGCCGTAATGGTATGCTGTTTACGCGCAATGGCATCATGAACATGCGAAACAACAAATGGAAAAATGATTTCAGTCCGATCGACCCGGAGAGTTCGTGCTTTGTTGATCAGCATTATTCCAGGGCCTATTTGCGGCACCTTATTATTGCAAAGGAAATTCTTGGGGCACAGATTGCCTCGCTTCACAATATAAGTTTTTATCTTTGGCTTATGGAAGAAGCAAGGAATAAAATAAGGGAAGGCGTTTTTGGTGAATGGAAGGAAATAATGGTCAGGAAATTATCTACCCGTTTATGAAGCGATTTTCATTGCAGATACTCGACTGGTATATCATCAGGAAATTTCTGGGTACTTTCTTTTTCACCATCGCTCTCATTGTTTCCATTGCTGTTATTTTCGACTTGTCTGAAAAGCTTGACAATTTTCTCGAAAACAAAGCCCCGTTTAATAAAGTAATATTTGATTATTACCTGAATTTCATTCCTTACTTTGCCGTCTTGTTCAGTCCTCTTTTCACGTTTGTTACCGTTATTTATTTTACTTCACGACTGGCCTACAACACCGAAATCATTGCCATTCTAAGCAGCGGAGTTAGCTTTAAAAGATTGTTGTATCCGTATTTTCTTTCTTCATTTGTATTGATGGTATTTGCCTTCACCTTCAACAATTTTGTTATTCCTCACGCCAATGCGCGAAAACTTATGTTCGAGGATATCTATTACCACAGCACACCCAAGGTGGTCCGCGAAAAGAACATTCACAAGCAGATTCAATCAGGGGTTTTCGTATACCTTGAAAGTTTTGATACATACACAAACATCGGGAGGAAATTCACCCTTGAGCATTTTCAGGACGGAAAACTCACTTCAAAGTTGCTGGCGGATGAAATACGGTGGGACTCCCTGACCGGAAAATGGAATGTTATCAACTATTACATACGCGACTATATTGGCGAGTCGCAAAAAATCACGCAAGGCAGGCTTATCGATACTACACTGAATATGCATCCGGAGGAATTCCGGCGGCGTGACAATTCCTATGAGGCAATGAACCTTGGCGAACTTAACCGCTTTATTAAGGAAATGAAAATGCAGGGCGCAGAAGGCATTGATATTTACCTGATCGAGAAACACCGGCGTTTTTCTTTCCCCTTTTCCACCTTCATTCTTACGCTGATTGGCGTTTCGGTGTCGTCGAAAAAAGCGAAGGGGGGAATCGGCATGCAATTGGGCATCGGTCTGCTGATCAGTTTTTCGTATATTGTATTTATGCAGTTCTCCTCTCAGTTTTCAATAAAGGGATCGCTGAGTCCCTTTGTCGCCGTTTGGATTCCCAATGTCATCTTTGCTGTCATTTCAGTTTTTCTGTATAAGATGGCCCCTAAATAGGGTCATTTTCTGATTCAGCATAAATTGATTGTTGCATTTGTTGAATTTGACCTTATATTTGCTCCCTTCAAAATAACGCAAACGAACATGGCACTTAAAAAACAAATTCAGGAGCTTCAGAAAAAACGCGAAGAAGTCCAGTTAGGCGGTGGTGAAAAGGCCATCGAAAAACAGGAGGCTATGGGTAAAATGACTGCCCGTAACCGCATCAATGCCCTACTCGATAAAGGCTCATTCCAGGAGTACGATATGTTTGCACAACATGAGGCCAGGGATTTCGACATGGCCAAAAAAGTGCTTGCCGGTGACGGTGTGATTATCGGAACAGGAACTATATCGGGCCAGCCGGTGTGCATATTTGCACAGGATTTCACGGTTGCGGGAGGATCACTTGGGTTGATGCATTCCCGCAAAATAGTGAAAATTATGGAACATGCCCTCAAAATGAAGGTACCCTTAATTGGAATCAACGATTCAGGTGGTGCACGAATTCAGGAGGGTGTTAATTCACTGGCAGGCTACGGTGAGATATTTTTCCGGAATACCATTTCCTCAGGTGTAATACCGCAGATATCGGTTATTCTCGGCCCTTGCGCCGGCGGTGCCGTGTATTCACCCGCCCTTACCGATTTCGTTTTTGTGGTGGAAAATATCTCCAAAATGTTTATTACCGGTCCTGAAGTAATTAAGACAGTGCTTGGCGAGGAGATATCCATGGAGGATCTTGGAGGTGCACGTGTACATAGTGAAATTACAGGTAATGCCCACTTCTATGCCGAAACGGAACAAAAGTGCTTTGACCAGATTAAAAAGCTGCTATCGTTAATACCCGCTAACAATACCATCAAATCAGTTAAGTCCGATCCCAAACCGCCAAAAAGCGCCTTCAGGATTGGTGAAATTGTTCCCGATGATCCTTCATTACCTTATGATGTTCGTGATGTAGTAAAGTCAGTAACCGATGATTCGGACTTTTTCGAAATCCAGGAAAACTGGGCCGGCAACCTGGTTATTGGTTTCGGCCGTATGAAAGGAAAAACCTGCGGCTTTGTTTGCAATCAACCCCTTGTTATGGCAGGTGTGCTTGATGTGGATTCTTCCGATAAGGCAGCAAGGTTCATCAGGTACTGCGATGCATTCAATATTCCCATCATTACTTTTGTTGACCTTCCGGGATATTTACCGGGCATTGACCAGGAGCATGCCGGTGTAATACGCCATGGTGCCAAAATACTGTATGCATACAGCGAAGCAACTGTTCCAAAGCTTACCGTTATATTGCGGAAGGCCTACGGTGGTGGTTACATCGCTATGGGATCGCGCCACCTGCGTGCTGACTTTGTCTTTGCATGGCCAACGGCTGAAGTCGCTGTAATGGGACCCGAAGGCGCAGCCAATATTATTTTCCGCAAGGAAATTACCGAAGCTGCCAATCCCGATGAGGTGAGACGCCAGAAAGTACAGGAATACAAGGATAAATTCGCCAATCCTTATGTAGCTGCTTCACGCGGTTATATCGACTCCGTGATTGAGCCCGAAGAAACAAGAAATATTTTGCTCCATGCCATAGAGGTTTCCGGCGACAAGGATGTAAGCCTTCCCCATAAAAAGCATGGCATTCCTCCATTTTAAAAATTACGCTCTATGAAAGATAAACTGAAACAGGAAGGTGACGCACCTGAACTGAAGCCATTAAATGTTCTGGGTGATGTTTATTACACCACCTTTACAAAAAAGTACCGGAACCGTAAACCCTGGACAAAGCAAAGCAGCAAGGAAGTAATTTCCTATATACCAGGGACAATACGACAGGTATTGATTAAGGAGGGTGACACAGTTAAGGCTGATCAAAAACTGCTTATACTTGAAGCCATGAAAATGATGAATACGGTGTATGCACCCGTCGATGGTAAAATAAAATCGTTGAAAGTGAGTGCAGGGGATTGTATTCCAAAAGGAACCGTATTGATTGAATTTGAATAATAAGCAAACAGCATTGTTTAAAAGGGCTTTAGCATTTGTGTTAAAGCCCTTTTTTTATCTGCCATTGATTATTTTGCCCTTCCATACAAACAAACCGCCGAAATGACTTTCGAGGTCCGGTATCTCGCGGGTAAAAATGCCAAACACCGAAGAACCGCTGCCCGACATGGATGCGTATTCCGCTCCCGATTCATACAGTTTTTCCTTGATAGTCTCTATTTCGGGATGCTTGGTAAATACTGTTCTTTCAAAATCGTTTACAATGGAATCTTTCCATTGGCCCACCGGTAAATTAACCAGATCAACAAGACTGTTTTCAGGAGCGGCAGGCTGCACTCCGGCATAGGCGTCGGCAGTGCTCACGTGGATGCCAGGGTTTATAACAATGATCCGGAGGTTTTCGGTATTCAGGGAGATTTCTTTAAATACATTGCCCCTTTCATACCCGAAGAGCGGCCTGTTTTTTATAAAAAATGCACAATCACTGCCCAAAACGGAAGCATAGCGGCATAAATCATCTTCCGGGATGTTCAGATTAAAATGAATGCTCAGGTGTTTCAGCATAAAGGCAGCGTCCGATGAGCCGCCACCAAGCCCGGCACCCATGGGTATTATTTTATGTAAATGAACCGCCAGGGCAGGGAGGTCAAAATCCTTTGCCAGCAGGTAATATGCTTTTACGCAGAGATTGTTTTCTGGCGGGCCGTCCACCGGAATTCCTGTGGATGAAAAAGTAACCTGGCCGCCGGGGTCGCCTGGCGATGGAACAAACTCAAGCACATCACTCAGTTCAATGGGACAAAAAACAGTTTCAATATTGTGGTAGCCGTCGTTTCTTTTGCTGACAATATTCAGGCCTAAATTAATTTTGGCATTGGGGAAGAAAAGCATCTTGGTCAGGTTTCATTTCCCTGCTAATTTATTTACTTTTTCGATAAACATGGTTTTGGATGTTGTGAATGCAGGAGGCTAATTATGTTCCGGGAATTCGCTTATCGCATAGTCTTTCAAATACGTCCTGTGAGGCGGCAGATGATCTGTTTATCTTTCAAGCGTTTTTTTTAACAATTTCCTAAAATAGAAATAAATTCATGAACCTGAAAACCATAAAATTGAATTTCGGATGGCTAAACTAATTACCTGGGTTTTTTTGTTAAATATAGCCTTTCGCTATGCTCTGTTAAAGTTTGATGAAACGAATAATGGCTTACTATTTATTTTGACCCGCCTTTTACTTCTGGCATTTGTTGTATTTTACTGGTTTTACGCAAAGAGAAACACGTTTGATATTAACATCATTGCAGGTATAAAATGGCTAATACTAAGCCTTCTGATGATGGGAGCAAGTTTTCTGATTGTATTAAATGTTAACCCTGATCAATTACACAAATACGTTCTCCATTTTTTTAAATGCCTGAGTGTAGGAGGGGTGGAAGAATTTTTCTCGAGGTATCTGATGTTTTCATATTTTTTTGCAAAGTATAAGCGATATCCTAAAACCATATTTGTTGTATCATTCATTTTTGCATTATTACACATCTCCAGTTTAATATTTGGTTCAGGTTTATATTCCTTCATTGTTCAGTTCGAGATGGCTTTTCTATTAGGTTTAATCCTTCAATACATTTTTATAACTACTAAGAATCTTTTGATAGTAATATCTATACATACAATAATCAATTTCTGGGGAACCTATCAAAGCTTAGGAAGTACATACATCAGGGATAAAATGGTTTCTGAAGATTTTATTTTTAGTCAATTATCAATACTCATTATTTATTTGATCGTCATTCCCCTTTTTCTTTGGGGATTAAAAATCAATAAATACCATTGAAAAACCTTTTCAACCTGGGGTATATTATATCAAACCGGGGTTAAATCAATCGTTTTTTTTACATTTGGGCCGAATAAAAATGCTATAATCATTTTACAGGTAAATCAACCATGATGAATGAAGAAATTATTCAAATAGCCCAACGCATAAAGGCACTCAGGGATATCAGCGAAATTTCGATGGAAAGCCTGGCATCATACCTGGGATTGAACGTTGCGGATTACATGGCCATTGAAAATGGTAAAACCGACATTTCGGTTGCCCTCCTCATAAAAATCTCCCAGAAACTTAACGTGGAATTCGCCGCCCTGCTTACCGGCGAAAATCCCCGTCTGCACCAGTACTGTGTAGTAAGAAAAGGTCACGGTGCACAGGTTGAACGCATGAAACAATACGCCTACGAAAGCCTGGCGTATAATTTTGTTCATAAAAAAGCAGAACCCTTTTTGGTTACCGTAAAACCTTCACCCGACAATGCTCAGCCATCCTTCAATGCACATCCCGGACAGGAATTCAATTATATCCTCGAAGGTGACATGGAACTCTATTTTGAAGACCATACTATTGAACTGCACACTGGCGACTCCGTTTATTTTGATTCATCCCATAAACATGCCATGAAAGCATTGAATAATAAACCTGTTAAGTTTCTGGCCTTTATTATGTAATACTTCCTGTTTTTTAATCATTTCTCAAAAACCCGGATATGATCCTTGACCATTTTGTAAAAACTACCGATTTCAATTCGTACGAAGATTTCTATAGAAATTTCAAGGTTGAAGTTCCTGATAATTTCAATTTTGCCTTTGATGTTGTAGATGTAATAGCACGGCAAACGCCCGAAAAAACAGCCATGGTATGGTGCGACGATAAGGGTGATGAGCGTTTGTTCACCTTTGCCGACATGAGTGCATACAGTAACCGTGCTGCCAACTTCTTCTTTGCCCAAGGCATTCAAAAGGGCGATAAGGTTATGCTCATCCTTAAAAGAAGATATGAATTCTGGTTTTGTCTCCTTGGCCTGCATAAAATTGGCGCTGTTGCGATTCCTGCCACGCACCTGCTCACTGAAAAAGATATCATCTACCGCAATAATGCTGCGGATATTAAAATGATTGTGAGCGTTGGTGAACAGGATGTTGCTGAACGCATAGTGAATTCCCGCCGGCAATCTCCGTCGCTGCAGAAGATTGCTTTTATAAACTATGATTGTAAGGATTGTATTCAGTTTACTCCGGCTATCGGGGAGGCGAGTTCTGATTTTACAAGGCCAACAGGCGCCATAGCTACCCGCAGTACCGATCCTATGCTCCTTTATTTCACTTCCGGAACTACAGGAATGCCTAAAATGGTGAATCAGCCTTTCACCTATCCGTTGGGGCATATCCTTACAGCCCGCTATTGGCAGAATGTTATTGACAATGGTCTTCACCTTACTGTGGCAGATACCGGATGGGCCAAATCGGCATGGGGTAAAATATACGGTCAGTGGATAAGCGGAAGCGCAGTAATGACCTATGATTATGACAAGTTTGTTCCACGCAACCTTATGGACATTATCGTAAAAAACAAGGTTACTACCTTTTGCGCCCCACCTACCATTTACCGTTTTCTTATTAAAGAAGACCTTAAATTATTTGATTTACGCCATCTTAAATATTGCGTGGTTGCCGGTGAACCACTAAATCCTGAAGTTTACAAACAATTTCATGATGCTACCGGCATAAAGCTTATGGAAGGTTATGGCCAGACCGAGTGTACAGTGGCGCTCGCCACCTATCCCTGGTTTGAACCCCGCCCGGGTTCCATGGGAAAACCATCACCGGGATACGACATAGACATTATTGATGAAGATGGCAATTCATGTGAAGCGGGTGATGAAGGCCAGATTATCATAAAAACGTCAAAAATAAAGCCACTTGGAATGTTTGATGGCTATTACCGTGATGAAGCATTAACAAATAAGGTTTGGCACGATGGTATTTATTATACCGGCGATATGGCATGGCGTGACGAAGATGGTTACTACTGGTTTGTGGGTCGTGCCGATGATGTAATAAAAAGCTCGGGATACCGCATAGGTCCTTTTGAGGTGGAAAGTGCGCTCATCGAGCATCCCGCGGTGCTGGAATGTGCGATAACTGCAGTTCCGGATCCGGACAGGGGACAAATTGTGAAAGCCACTGTGGTGCTTACCAGGGACTATCACCCCAGTGATGAGCTGATTAAGGAGTTGCAGGAACATGTGAAAAAAGTGACCGCCCCTTATAAGTACCCGCGCATCATTGAATTTGTCACCGAGCTTCCCAAAACCATCAGCGGAAAAATCCGCCGCGTGCAGATCAGGAATAGTGACACGAGTCAGTAGATGGTCTGAAGAAGATCCAAGATCAAAGATCCAAGATCAAAGATCCAAGATCAAAGATCCAAGATCCAAGA
>CAZYDI010000061.1:3733-18417 GCA_964646255.1 uncultured Bacteroidales bacterium | reverse complement strand
AATTAGAAATTAGTAATTAGCAATGAACAATAGAAAACAATTAGCAATTAGCAATGAACAATAGAAAACAATTAGCAATTAGCAATTAGCAATGAGCAATAGAAATCAATTATCAAAGAACAATTACTTTCTGGAAGTATTGATAATGGAGAACAATATTTTAAGAATTTCTTCGCATTTTTCTTGTAGGATTTTAAACTGTTCGTTGGTGAGGTAATCAGTTGCATGCAACAATCGTAACCAGTAATTTGTCTCTCTCGCCTCTTTATAAGCAATACCCATTTTTACAGTAAACTCTTTTTTTGATATCCCTCCTACTGCTTCTTCAATATTTGCACCTATGGAGGTGCCACTTCGTAAAAGCTGTTTGGATAAGACAAATTCTTTCTTTTCTGCAATCAAGGATTGATACGTCCTAACAATGCTTACAGAAAATGCGAACGATTTGCTTACAACGATATTATCTTTCATAGTTTTTGGTTTTATTTCTATTGCTCATTTTATCAATTATCAATTAGCAATAGAAATCAATTAACAATTAGCAATTAGTAATGAGCAATAGAAATCAATTAACAATGAACATTTACTTTCTGTAGGAATTGCTGTATTATCCTTCATTTTATTTGGTTTTTATTATTGTTTATTCTTCATTGTTCATTGCACATTGTTAATTGTTCATTCATACCTCAGCGCTTCCACGGGGTTCCTCGTTGCGGCCCGCCAGCTCTGCCAGATTACGGTAATCAAAGCAATTGCTAATATCAGCCCGCCTGCCAGTGCAAACACCCACCAGCTTAGTTCAGTACGGTAAGCAAAGTTCTGCAGCCACTTATGTATGGCGTACCAGGCAATGGGACAGGCGAAGACAAATGCAATACCTACCCATTTGATGAAATCCCTGTTGAGCATTGACACGACCTGGGATGTTCTGGCACCGTTTACTTTGCGTATGCCAATCTCTTTTGTGCGGCGCACAATCCTGAAAAAGCTGATGGCATACAGTCCCACACAAGCTATCATTATTGATATGGCGGATAAAATCAATAACAATCGCCGGGCCTGTTGGTCCTTCATGTAATGTTCAGCAACTACCTGATCATGAAATGTATAATTCAGAGGGATTGTAATATTAAAGTCTTTCCACAGCTTCGTGAGAATTCCGTCAGCCTCAGCAATCCGGTCATTTTTTACCCTGATGGAAATATTGCCAAAATTTTCAACCCGTGTAATTACTAATGGCTGAAGTGGATGATGCAGTGAACGAAAATTAAAATCCTTTACAATTCCGATAACCGTAAATTTATTGTTGCCAATATAGAGATCCTTATTCACCATTGAACCTTCTCCCCGGTATTCTTTCAGGGCAGATTCATTAATGATGGCTGTTTGAAAATCGGTTTCCTTATCCTTATCAAAGAAACGGCCCTCTTTCATACGCAGATTAAAGGTTTTACCAAAACCATCGTCAACAGCCAGGATAGTGGTATGAAAAAAGTTTTCTTCAGTTTGTTGCTCAAAAAAAGCGCCATTCATTCCTATTTCTTCTCCAAAATATGCATCGGCAGTGGACACCGATTCAATGGCATCATGTGTTTTCAGTTCTTCAATGAAACTTCGCCGGGTTTCGGGATTCATATTCCACATTACAAGCATCATCACATTATGAGGATCATATCCGCGGTCCTTGTTGGCCATATAATTAATTTGTTTGTTGACCAGCAGGGCGCTTAAAATAATCAATCCTGAAAGAATGAATTGCAGCATAACTGAATAGTTGTTCACTGAAAATTGTTTTTTGGCCTGTTTGTTTTCTTTAATGAGGCTTAATATGGTGCGTTTCGATATCATGGCTACAGGCACTAAAATGGCTGCAAGATTATAGGCAATAAGCGATACAAAAACAAACAGGGTTATTATCAGCATCCGGCCTTCCGGAAAGTACACCTTCAGATTCAAATATTGAGTCAGTGGCTTTTCTGACAACTGATAGAAAAATACGGCAATAGCAAATCCAACAAGCAGGAATGCAAACGATTCAAAGAGGAATTGCCTTATGATGTTCTGGTTTCTGGCGCCTGTGGTTTTCCTGATGCCTATATCCTTCAAACGCGTAGAAATATTGGCAATGGTAAGATTTATAAAATTTATCGAGGATATCAACAGAATCAGTACAGACAAAACAATAGCGCCATATACATAAACCTTATTGGCCGTAATGGCAGGATCGAACTTATGTTTGCTGAAATGAACAGCAGATAAAGGTTCTGCATTAAAAAAAACGTATGTATCCGGTGCATACTTTAAGTCCTCCCAGGTTTTTGCATGGGCTCCGTCAAGCGGCGTTTCGGGATTAGGAGCGTAATGCGAATAAACGACTTTGCTGATTTTGAAGTTTAGCGCATCGAGATCTGAAACCGGGTGGATTGTCTTGAAATATGTAAAGTAGTTTTGAGAATTCCAGCCAACGCTTTCGGGATTCGATCTTTGCAGCGGCATTATAAGTTTTGGCTGCAAATGAAAGTTGCCGGGAGGGTCATTGAAAACACCGGTAATAATGAAATTTTCGTTCCCAATCTTTACTACTTTGTCCAGTGCTTCTTCTGTTGATCCAAAAAACTTTTCAGCAAGACTCCGGGCTATAACCAGATTATCGTTTGCCGCAAGAGGATGTACCTGGTTTGATTTAACCGGGATATGGAAAAAAGAAAAAAATTCCGGATCTGCTAAAAATGACCTCCCCCATTTATGACTTTCCTGGTTATAGGTTACGGTTATTTCACCCTGATACATGATCCGGATGGCTTCAGTGATTTCAGGTATTTCTGAAGATATGGCCTTTGCCTGGGCAGGACTGGTAACGGCAAAACTTGCATCCTGTCCGTTGAGCCTTCCCTCCATCAGGCAGCGGTATATACGGTCGTGATCGGGTAAATATTTATCAAAGCTTATTTCGGAATAAACATATGCAGCAGCAAATAATAGCACAGCAAATGAAATGCTGAGACCAAACAGTTTTGCAAACGATAAGGTGCCGTTTTTAAAAGCGTTTCTGAGGGCTATTTTTAACGTTGAACTCATGTTTTTGGTGAATTAGCCATTAACAATTAGTAATTAGTAATTAGCAATGAACAATAGAAATCATTAAATCAATTATCAATTAGTAATCAGTAATTGAAATCAATTATTAATTAGTAATTAGTAATGAACAATAGAAATCAATCACCAATGAACATTTACTTTCTGTAGGAATTGCTGTATTATCCTTCATGTTATTTGGTTTTTTATATTGTTAATTGCTCATTGTTCATTGCACATTGTTCATTGTTCATTGCTCATTGCAGCAACTTCCATGTTTCGCCGCATCTCCTCTGTCACAATTCTGCCGTCAAATAAATTGACGATCCGGTGGGCAAAACCCGAATCCCTTTCTGAGTGAGTTACCATAATAATGGTGGTGCCTTCCTTATTTAATTCCGACAGAAGCTTCATCACTTCAAGCCCGTTTTTTGAATCGAGGTTACCGGTAGGCTCATCGGCCAGTATGAGTTTGGGACCCGCTACCACAGCCCGGGCAATGGCCACGCGTTGCTGTTGACCTCCTGAAAGCTGTTGCGGAAAATGGCTTCGTCGATGTCCAATTTTCATCCGTTCGAGAATACCTTCCACTGTTTTTTTACGAACCGATTCCTTGATACGCATATAAACCAGTGGTAATTCCACATTCTCGAAAACAGTGAGTTCATCAATCAGGTTGAAGCTCTGGAATACAAATCCTATATTTCCTTTTCGCATATCGGTACGCTGTCCCTCGCGGAGAGAAGATACATCCTGCCCGTCAAAGAAGTATTGCCCCCCGGTGAGGTTATCAATAAGCCCTATGATATTCAATAAGGTTGATTTACCGCATCCCGAAGGTCCCATGATGGCTGCAAATTCGCCCTTTCTGACTTCAAGGTTTACCATGTTCAGCGCTGTGGTTTCCACTTCGTCGGTACGGAAAATTTTGGTGAGATCAATTGTTTTAATCATTTCTATTGAATTTGTTGTGACGGTTTATACCTGCGAATGTCAATTCCAATGCCATAAAATTAAATCATTAAAAAACAATAATATACAAATTCATATAGGATTTGGAGGTGTAAAATAATTGGCTTTAATGTAAAATTATTGGACATTTTTTTTATGTGAATGATGAAGTAGATTACTTTTGAAAATACTGAATCCTGCAATTATGCAAAATGGTAAAATTCTGATTGTTGACGATAACAAGAATACATTGAGCGCATTAAAAATGCTGCTCCAGCTTGAGTTTGAATCGGTGGTTGCCATTGCCAATCCAAACCTGATTTTATCGGAATTGCAGAAAGCAGATATGGATATTGTTTTGCTCGACATGAATTTCTCAGCGGGGATCAATACAGGTAATGAAGGATTATACTGGCTTGGTGAAATAAAAAAAACACATCCGACAACCGAAGTGGTTCTGATCACTGCCTATGGCGACGTGGAGCTGGCCGTAAAGGCACTCAAAAAAGGCGCTGCCGATTTTATCTTAAAACCGTGGGAAAACGAGAAACTGCTGGCTACTTTAAAATCAACACTTAAACTCAGGCAATCCAATGTTAAGGTAGAAGAGCTGAAAATGCGCGAGCAAACGTTGAAAAGAGGATTGAACCAGGAACACAGGCACATACTGGGATCTTCACAGCCAATGCTTAAGCTGATGCAGACCATTGCCAAGGTAGCAAAAACCGATGCCAATGTATTGATAACTGGTGAAAACGGTACCGGAAAAGAGCTTGTTGCCCAGGAAATTCACAGGCGGTCAGAGCGTAATGATGAATTGCTCGTTTCGGTTGATATGGGCACCATTCCTGAATCGCTTTTCGAGAGTGAATTGTTCGGACATAAAAAAGGTTCTTTTACAGATGCCCGTGAGGATCGTGTGGGCAAGTTTCAGCTGGCACATAAGGGCACGTTGTTTCTTGATGAAATAGGCAATCTCCCCCTGGCCATGCAATCGAAATTACTGACTGCACTTCAGAGCCGGACGGTAATCCCGGTTGGTTCCAACGAACCGTTACCGGTGGATATCAGGCTGATCTGTGCCACCAATTGCAATCTTGAACAGCTTGTAGCCCAACAGCGATTTCGCGAAGACCTGCTATACAGGATCAATACCATTTGGATTGAAGTTCCTCCGCTTAGGGAAAGAGGTGGGGATATAGAACTGCTTACCATGTTTTTTCTTACCTATTTTGAAAAGAAGTACCGAAAGCCAAAACTCTCCATTAGCTCACAGGCCTTACAGAAACTTAAGGACTATCTTTGGCCTGGCAATGTCCGGGAATTAAGGCATACTGTTGAAAAGGCCGTTATCCTTTGTGATTCAACAAAACTGAGCGAGGATGATTTCATTTTCAGGCCATCCGGGAAAGTATCAGGAGCAAGTTTTCTTACGCTTGAGGATATGGAAAAGCACATGATTGAATCCGCTATGGAAAAGCATCACGGAAAACATACAGCCGTTGCAAATCAGCTTGGTATTTCGCGTCAGACCCTGTACAATAAATTAAAACGGTATGATCTTTAAATCATACAGCTTGTCAATCCTTGTCAGGCTCATAATATTAGTGCTGGCATCTGCGGGAACGGGGATTTTTATATATCAGCATAACTGGTTGTTAGCGGCTCCCCTTTCGCTCGTTATCCTGATATCATTTATCAGCCTCTTTCATTTTATGAACAGTATGAATCGTAAGGTAGCGTTCTTTTTCGATGCTGTTGCCAATGATGATACAACCTTGCATTTTAATGAACGCATCCACCCACGTTCCCTGCATGTGCTGCATAGAAGTTTAAACCGGCTGAACAAACATATTACCGATATTAAAATAAAAAGTGAATACAGGGAACGTTTTTTTCATGAAATGCTTAAATCGTCAGCAACAGGGTTAGTTGCCGTCGATGAACACGGATATATTGAGCAGATCAATGGTCCGGCACTTGAATTTATCGGATTGCCACATATAACCAATATTGAACTCCTTAAACAGAAAAACACAGAGTTATATGAGCAGATGCATCTTATTTCTCCGGGGCAGAGCAAAGCCATAAAGATATTACAGGGCAAGGAACTGCATTTGATTTCATTGAAAGTGGCACTGCTTCGTTTCAACGAAAAAAGGTACCGGTTATATTCACTATCGGATATCAAGACCGAAATAGAGGAAAATGAGCTGGATTCATGGCAAAAGCTGATCAGGGTAATGACGCATGAAATCATGAATTCAGTTGCCCCCATTACCTCCCTGAGCAATACACTGTCGCGTATATTCATAAAAAACAGCAAACCGCTGCCCCTGGCTGATATTAGTGAAAAGCATATCGCCAACATTATTAACGGATTGGAAGTAATTGAAAATACAGGCAGGGGATTGATGCGTTTTGTTGAGGATTACCGCAAGCTTACCAAAATACCCAATCCGGTTTTTAAGCCCATAGCAGTAGAAGGCTGGTTAAATGGAATCGGTTTGCTGTTGAAAGCCCAACTGGATGACGCGGGGATAGAATTCAGGATTACCATGAAAAGCCGTAAAGGCAATTTGATAGGTGATGAAAAACTGCTGAACCAGGTCATGATTAACCTTATTGTCAACGCTATTGATGCCGTAAGGGGATTAAAGCATGGTAAAATTGAAATATCAGTTTCGGATAACGCCAGGGGAGACCATGTTATTGGGGTTACTGACAACGGAAAGGGTATTCCCGGTGATGAAATAGAGAAAATTTTCATCCCGTTTTATACAACCAAGGAAAATGGTTCGGGTATCGGACTGAGCCTTTCACGCAATATTATGCGACTTCACAAGGGAAGTATTGCTGCATATTCCATTCCCGGTGAACGTACCACGTTTGTATTAAATTTCTGAAAACGGCGATGTATGTCTTCCCTTATCCGAATATTTTGACCGCAGGAACTTTCTTTCAAGGCTCTCCTCAATTTCAGCCGGGTTTGTAAGCGGCATATCCTGTTTGTAAATCTCATAGTCCAGCAGCAGGGATTTCTTTATTTTCTCAAAAACCGGTAGTTTGGTCCTGTTGGTTGTTTCAATATGCCGGCCGTTTTTATCTACGATGATTATCTTGGGTAAGAATACTCCCTTGCGCCCGATGAATTCGTCCATTACCTGTATTGCCATGGTATATTCTTTCCTGGTTGCCCGTCCTAATGCTTCATAATGATAAAGTTCCTTGCCATCCCATGTATTAACCGTTGCAAAACTTTCCGATATTTTGTCTTCAAGGGTAGCCCCGGTGTTTAACGTATCATGACCTGATGGCATAAGCAATACCTTACCTCCTCCACCTTCAATATTTGCAGCATACCTTGGCATAGTTACCCCCGATATCCAACCCTGCAAGTGCTTAATGAATATTTTGCCAATTTGTACCGGCACTATGAAATGGCAAATGCCTTTTTCCTTGTGGCATTGAAGGAGATAATAGGGATGAACACCAACCCAAAACATTCTCCTGAACGTTTCGGCCAGGGTTTTGTAATTATCATTGATATGGTTTAACAGCACCGTTTGATTCCGAATGGTGAATCCATGATTCCTAATTTTTTTGACAGCCAGTGCAAGGTCCTTTGTAACTTCATGATGATGGTTGATATGCGTCATAAAATATACATATTTTTCAACCCCTTTGTTATATCTGTTTGAAGCAGATTGTATGAGACCAAGCAATTCATCGGTGATAGCCATGGGCAGTACAACCGGAACACGTGTGGCAATCCGGATCACTCTCAAATGCTCTATGGAACTCAATTCTTCCAGAATATATTTCAGGCGTTTTATGCTAATCATAAGCGCATCGCCCCCGGTGATAAGGACCTCATTGATATTCCGGTTCCATGAAATATAGAAGAGACCTTTATTAATTTCAGCTTGACTTACCGCGCTGGTGCAATCGAGTGATTTAGCCCGTTGACAATGGATGCAATAGGAAGCACAACTTGTATTTTCAGCAACAAAAAGTGCAACACGGTTGGGGTAGCGCTGGTATGCCGCACCATAACTGCGCGTGTCCTCAGACATTGCTCCTTCCTTGCCGGTGTTGGGAAATAAAAGATTGGCCGGAGTGGGCACGCTTTGCCAGAATATGGGGTCGAGGCGCCGTTCTCCCTTTTCACCGTTAAGCATGGACGGATGAAACGGATCCTCCTGCATAAGAGACGCGTAATAGGGTGTTATGCGCATGGGTTCTTTTCCCTGGCTTTTCATCTCGCGGCAGGTTCGCTCAATTTCTGCAACCTGATGAGGATTAAGCGTAATTACCTGTTTTAATTGATCAACAGTGCGTATTGAATTTTTAACCTGCCATGCAGGATCGTTCCATTGACTTTCGGTTATGTTTTTCCAGGGTAAAATCTCATTAAACTTTCTTGGAACGTAAAATATGCTATCACTTGCCTTCACCACTATTCAAATTTCGTTATACCCAAAACCTAAAAGTAAAAAAACATCGTTAAAATTTACCTGACCAATCCTGCAAGAGGTAATGCGATCTGCTGTATCAAAGAATATTTCAGAAGAAAAGACAACAAAATTTTTTTTAAATGTAATTAGTCTAAATAAAAATAAGATTAACTTTACAGGGTATGAAATGTAAGATTGTCCCTATTTGCTGAAATGAAATCATTGGTTGTATATATAATATGCTGTTGCTGTTGTGGTTTTGGTCCATAGCAGGGGAGGCATATGCATATACAATAATTAAAGATAACCTTATAAGGCATAGCCCTTCTGTAATAACAGAAGGGTTTTTTATTAACCTAAAAACAGATAACCATGAGTACAATTAAAGAGGAAATTTTGCAGGCCAACCGCAATTATGTTGAGTCATTCGGGGAAAAAGGAAAACTAACCATACCTCCACGGCGGCAAACGGCCATTCTTACCTGTATGGATGCACGAATTGATCCGGCCAGGTTTGCCGGTTTTGCAGAGGGCGATTTTCATGTAATCAGAAATGCCGGAGGCAGGGCCAGTGACGATGCCATTCGGTCGCTTGTTATCAGCCATAAACTATTGGGCACACACCAGTGGTTTGTAGTTCATCATACCGATTGCGGAATGGAGTTATTCAACAACGAGGTAATGTCGGAATTGCTGACAGGCAGCTTGAACACAGCATCCCTGGAAGGCGGCGCCTGGAAGAACGTTGACAATAAGCACGGATCAATCGAAGGCAGGTATATCAACTGGCTCACTATTTCGAACCTTAAGGACAGTGTAATCGAAGATGTAAACAGGATCAGGAATCACCCGCTGGTATCATCCAAAGTGAGCATATGGGGATTCATTTATGATGTAAGGTCAGGAAAATTAATCGAAGTCATCGAATCGGTTTAATGCTCAGCAATAAAAAAGCCGCTATTGCGGCTTTTTTATTATTCCTGATCACAGTTCAAATCATCTATATCTGCCCGGGCTTCTGCAATCATTTCATCAAAGCTTTTTGTCTGGCCGGGAATCATGGAAGCACACCCTTCTAAATCTTCCATAGCATCAATATAGTCCTGGCCGGCTTGCTTGTACTTATTGCAATTTTCAACAGTTTGCGAAGTAGAATAGGTATTTGCAGCTGTAAGCAGTGCGGCATACTCATCTTCCAAAACGGAATTCCAACGTGTAACACAATTGAGAGAGCTGTTGTCTTTGTCCTTACCACAGGAGTTTAATCCAAGGACGGCCATAATAGCCAGTAATGATAGTAGGTTAGGCATAATAGGAATGGTTAATTAATATATTGAGAAATACAAGAAATGTGTTAGTAGATTGCAAAAGCAGCATGGTATATTGATAATACATTATACGATCAACTTCATTATCTTTCCGGGGACTAATAGTGAAACACAAATACAGACAAAGTGTTTGACTAATGTACATTTTGCATTTAAACCATTAAATTTGACGGTAAGAAAATCTATAAAGTCCGGGAATATGATCGTTCGCAAACCTACACCTGAAGAAATCAAATCGACCGGTTCCTGGGGAACCTGGAGCAAGGAGCCTTCTGAGTTCCCATGGTCGTATGACAGTAAAGAAACATGTTATATTCTGGAAGGGCAGGCCTTTGTAACGGGTAAGGACGGCAAGTCCATCAGCTTCGGCCCGGGTGACTGGGTGGAATTCGAAGCAGGCCTGGAGTGTACATGGAAGATAAGTAAAACCATTAGAAAAAAGTACAGGATGGGCTGAGCAACCTTGGATAAAGTATTAATTTCCGGGATTTTTACCTGTTATTAACACATGCGTACCCTCAAGTCCGGCTGAGGCGACGTTTAAAATTATATTTCCGGACCTGCCTTTCTCTGCCTGAACAATAACCAGTACCATGCCATTAAAAGCTTTACGGGAACGTGAATGGAATGGTGTCATATCCGTTGGATCCCCGTTGTCGGTTGCGATAATTTTTCCGGGGCCTTCAATCGAAAATTCCACCAGGTTACCGGATCGCGGAACGGTTAATCCATCCTGGTCGGCAATACGCACAGCTATAAACGAGAGGTCTTTTCCATCGGCATAGATTTCATGCCGGTCAGCTGATGCCTCAAGCCTGGCCGCCGGCCCGGTTGTTTTCATCAGGTCTTCGGCCCATTTTTCTCCGTTTTTATAAGCAATCACATGTAACGTACCCGATTCATATATGACGTCATCCCAGCGCAAACGGTACTCGAACTGGCCTTTTTTCTTTCGGCCCAGGGATTTTCCATTAAGAAACAATTCTGCTTCATCTCCTGAAGTAAAAACATGAACAGGGGTTGTTTTTCCCTTACGTTCGGGCCAGTTCCAGTGGGGCAGAATATGAGCCACAGGGAAGTCAGGGCGCCATTGCGACTGGTAAAGGTAAAAGCGGTCTTTCCTGAATCCCGCAAGGTCGATTATGCCGCAATAGGAGCTGCGCGCATCATAATAGGGCGTAGGTTCACCAAGATGGTCCCATCCTGTCCACACAAATTCTCCTGCCACAAAAGGATTTTGTTCCAATGAGCCGAAAACCTTATCAGCCGAAGCGCCGAAATCCACCGCGTATAATTCGTATGAGCTTACCTGCTTAATTTTGGAATCGCCCCCGCGTCCGTCGCGCACCGGTGAACTGATGTCAGGCGTAACCGGGAACAGGTATATGCCGCGACTGCTGAATGCAGAGGCGGTTTCGGTGCTTAAAATAACCTTGTCAGGAAACGAATCACGAAATACGGGGTATTGCGGAGCTGTGCGTATACGGTCAGTGCCTTCGAATTCGGCAGCCTGGCGAATTCCTTCTCCCTGGTAATTCAGGCTGATGACTTTCAATGCGGCCGGGAAAGGCATGTGAGGTTTGGCAAAATTCATGGATGCTGTTGCAGGCCTTGTAGGATCTTCGTCGGCAACAATGTCGTTAAGTTTTTGAGCAAGGGCTGCACCTTCCTTATCGGTGTATTGTTCTCCCACTTCATTGCCAAAACTCCACATAATGACCGATGGGTGATTCCTGTCGCGACGGACAAAGGCACGGGTGTCCTGTTCATACCAATCATTAAAAATAAGGTGGAAATCGAGCGGTGTCTTCTTCCTTTCCCAAACGTCGAAAATCTCATCCATTACCAGGAATCCCATGCGGTCTGTAAGTTCAAGCAGTTCGGGAGCCGGCGGGTTATGTGCCATTCTTATGGCATTGCAACCCATTTCCTGCAATAGTTGTAATTGGCGTTCGGCAGCACGAAGGTTGAAAGCAGCACCCAACGCTCCCAGGTCGTGATGTTGATTTACACCTTTGATTTTTATGAATTCTTTGTTTACAGCAATTCCCTTTTGCGGATTGAATTCCAAAGAGCGGATCCCAAAGGTGGTTTCATATTGGTCGATTTGTTCATCGTTTTTCCACAGCGTTGTTACGGCCATGTAAAGATTTGGATTCTGGGTTGGCGGAGGGCCCCAACGCCTGGGATTTGAAAGGGTGACAAAACTTTTTGTTTCTTTTCTCATCCCGGACTTAACTGACAGTGTTGCCGGCTTGAAAGAAGCAACAGCATTACCGTTTCTCCTGCCATTTTCATCAAGCGCATAAATGTGGGTCTTAACTTTAATTTTTGCCTTTTCTGCCGATTTATTGTCTACGGATACTTTCAGGCTGATGATGGCTGACTTTTCTGAGACACCGGTGGTGGTTATATAGGTTCCCCATTGGGCAACGTGAACCGGGTTTGTTTTGATCAGCCATACATTCCTGAATAAACCTCCACCCGGGTACCATCTCGAAGAGTTAGGCGGGTTATCAAGACGAATGGCCAATTGATTGGTACCACCGGGAATGATATGGGGAGTGAGGTCAACCTGCCAGGAAGCGTATCCATAGGGCCACCCGCCAATAAGTTTGCCGTTAAGCCAAACCATGGCATAGGACATAGCGCCGTCAATCCGGAGCATTATGGTTTTATCCTTGTCGGCAACAGGAATATCCAGCTTTTTGCGGTACCAGGCAATACCGGGACTGGGAAGGCGGCCCATGCCACCACCTACTTCAGGGTTATCCCCTTCCATGAAAGGGCCTTTGATGGCCCAGTCGTGCGGGAGATTTAACCTTTCCCAGGTACTGTCGTTGAAGTCAGTTTGCACGTAAGGAAAATCATTTCCGGGATCACCTTCAGGCCTGATAAAGTGCCTTTCCGGATCTTTGATGAAATCATTTCCTGTAGGCAATATCCATGCCTTCAGTGTTTGTTGCGTTGCTTTAACAACCGATTGTTCGGTTGGTTTTGAATCGGCCGGCTGGAAATCTTCAAAAGTCGTTGTTTCCGGTCGCACATCATAAATCAGGGAATCGGTTTCTGATGGGCCATATTTGTAAAAACGCCAGTTATCGTTTATTAGCATGCATTCACGCTGTGAAGTCGATTGAAAATCCTGTCTCGAAGTATTAGAATTACAGGCAACAGAAGTAATTATTAATACACATAATGCCATGTGTTTTAGCGCGTCAGATGTTCCAAATGAAGCCATTTTGCACAATTCAGTTTAATTTGACAAATACGGTCCGGGTTTGCATTTTATAGTTGCAGATCAAATCTACATTTACCTGATCAGATTTGCAAATGTGACCGTGTCAGAATACAAAGATTTATCTTGTTCGTGCCGCTTTTGATTGGTTTTCATGTACCCGGAATTCAACCATCTCTGCAATCAATTCAAAAGGAATTGGCTCATGCAAGGTAAATTGCACAGAACCTTTGCCCTGTTTATATTTCTTTAGTTCAGCCGCAAAAGCAGCATGTGCCGTAGGGGTGGCATAAAAACCGATGTGTTTGTCATAGCCGGCGAAATATACCAGCGGTTTGCCATTTGTTTTATAGGCAGGCATGCCATAAGCAATGGTTTCAGAAGCATCAGGGGCTTTTGCTTTGATGATTTCACGAATTTGCTTTAACAATGACCTTGTGGCCTCAGGAAAGGCATTGATGTACTCATCAACTGATTCAACCCGGGATTGCATGATAACAGAAATATTTTCAGAGAATAACATGGATGGTCATGAAAGGTTTGTGGTATTCCCAAAATTATTATTTTAGTTTAGTATTTGAAGGTCAGTGAATATACATTTTTTTTGTAAGGATAATTAAAGAAACCAAAATAGAATGAACCGGAAAGATTTTTTATCGAAAGGTGTATGTGCATGTATTGGCACAGGGGCACTTATTTCCATCAGCAATACAACCGTTTGTGCAGCTTCTTCAAGTAATACCGGCGAAGGCACACTCTGTGAGAAGAAATATGAATTTGCACAGCTTTATGTTAAGCGGTTGATGGATATTTTCAATGACAAGTTCGATGAGGAAACGCGGATTGACCTGGTACGTACCATAGGTGCGCGATGCGCCAGAGGGGCATATGGCGATAAGGAAACAGCAACGGACAAAGATTCAGTTACAGCGTTTGCAGAAAAGCTAAATGCACGAATTGAAGGAAGCGATATCTACTGGGGGTATAAGGGCAACCCGGATGGCCTTACGATAGCCAACGGGTGGTGCTTATGTCCGCTGACTGAAAAAGGACCTGATAACCTGTCAGGGTTGTGGTGTGAATGTTCAGTAGGGTATGTACAGTACATGTTTGAGCGGTTTACAACGGCGGAGGTTAAGGTTGAATTGCTTGAATCGTTGAAAAGAGGGGGTAAGGCGTGTAACTTTAAAGTCAGCATACTGGGTTAAACTGAAGGATCCTATTTTTCGGGGTTTTTTGATTATGATTCGTCATTTTGGATTTTTTACTTACTTTTGACGCAGAAATCCGGCCCCGTAGTTCAGCTGAATAGAACGTCAGATTCCGGTTCTGAAAGTCGGGGGTTTGAATCCCTCCGGGGTCACAAGACTGATGATGACCCGCCTGAAAGGCGGGCATTTTTTATTTGGGGCCGCCATGAAAGCACTTCCTGTGCTTTCAAAGGCGGAAACAAATAAAAAATGAAAGCAGCTTTAGCTGCGTCATCATCAGTCTTGTAGGACCCCCACCAGAATGGGATCACGAGCGAAGCGAGTAATCCCAGGATGGGAAGATGAGCGAAGCGAGTAATCCCAAACGAAGCCATGAAAGCACTTCCTGTGCTTTCAAAGGCGGAAACAAATAAAAAATGAAAGC
>CAZYDI010000061.1:0-3633 GCA_964646255.1 uncultured Bacteroidales bacterium | reverse complement strand
CAGTCTTGTAGGACCCCCACCAGAATGGGATCACGAGCGAAGCGAGTAATCCCAGAATGGGAAGATGAGCTCCAGCGAGTAATCCCAGAATGGGAACACGAGCGCCTGCGAGTAATCCCGTTTTCGGATCACGAGAGCAGCGGACCACTTCGGCATGAAGCGCCAGCGCGTAGTTCCGTTAATTGAAAAGGTCTTTCAGCATCTTCTCATCTGCCTGGAATGCCGGATTGAATTCTTCCGATTCCATATAATCGAGCAGGGAATTATACAATGAATATGCCTCCGGTAATTCAAGTATTTCAGTGATTCGTGATGCGCAAACAAGTAATTTCCCTTTGCCAACGGCGAATTCAAAAATTAATCCCAGCTTGTAATTTCGTTCCGCATTGTCGATTACCTGTACAATGGGCCGGTACTCTTTATCCAGGTTGTCTAGTACAACCGGCCGGCTGGCTTTGATAACCGAAAACCACTGCCAGTTTGTATGAAAATCAGTTGGAAACTTCCGGAAAACAGGATGACCGGGATTGGTCAATATTCCGAGCGTACCTGGAGATACTGGTTTATTAACCCGCTCGCTGATGCCTTTGAACATTCCATAATTCCAGAATTCCGGTGGAAACAAGCCCCCCACGCTGTTTTTTCGAACATCATCCGGTTTGGGAAAAAGCAAAACTTTCGCGCCTTTATTCAGTCGCTCCACCAGATCCTCATCAAAATGACCGGCAATGAAAACTTCTTCGCTTACCCTTTGCAATCCGGGCTTTTCATAAACCCACACAGGGTAATTGTTGAAGTAACCGCTGCCTTTTAGCGAAACATGTATGTTCAGTTTATCAGGAAGCTTTACATTGTTTAGCATGAAACCAATTTCTCCGGCTTCCATAAGTCCCCCTTCCGATATATGAAGATCTTCACCATTACCTGTGAAAAGTATTTCTCCCCGGCTATTTGTCACCGTCCAGATGATGCCGTCTTCTATTGAATGATTACTATAATTGGCAATGTGTATTTTAGCGTTGAAGTTTTCACTATCCGACCAGCAATATTTGGGAAAACTGAGCAAAACAACCACATCATTGCACGAGTTCAACCAGTCGTTTCTCTCAATAACACCCTTGTCGTCCATAAAAGCATCCAGAATGCCCACAAGGGCAGTACCCTGTCCGGGGAAATCCTGCAAATCAAGCAACTGAAAACCTGCCAGTCCTTTAGTTCTTAATGCAGCTTCCATCTCTGCCTTATAGCATAATGCTGACCATGCTCCGGAAGCTTTTTGAAAATCCTTATTCATATCCAGCATTCCTGCTTTCATGAGACGGTTCCGGAAAATACTCATGTTCCAGGCCTTCAGAACCCCAGTGTACTTATCGATTTCTGAATAATCGGGATATATTTGATATTGGCCGGTCTCGTGAGATACCATTGGAATCTTTATCTGAGAAACGGCATAATCGAAATTGACTGCTGTTGATGGAATCCGGGTATTTAGGATACCACCGTCACGCGAATCGGCGAAAGCCTGTGTGAGCCGGGTGTGGGTAAGAACAGTGTCATGAGTATACGGCGTACGGGCGGCAACAAAAAAATCAGCGCATTCACGCGGTGCAACATAACCGATATTGTTGTTTGATCCCATCGCGTAGAGTGGCCGGTTGTCAAAAGTCCGGAACGTGAGAATGTTCTTTTCCACGCGATCATGACCCGACCATATTTCATTACCATGTGAAAACATAACAAATGAAGGATGATTGGCGTAACTCCTTAACATGGCAATGCCCTCGCTTTTTAACATTTCGGCAATCGAATCCGATTCGAGGCCTCCCCAGAAGGGCAGTTCAGGTTGAAGATATATTCCTTCCATGTCAGCTGCCTCAAACGCGGCTTCAGGCGGACACCACGAATGAAAACGGTAATGATTTATGCCATAAGACTTAGCTTTTCTGAACAGATCAACCCAGCCATTCACCTCCATGGGAGGGAATCCGGTAAGCGGGAATACACAGGCGTCATTCTTGCCCCTGAGAAATACCTTTCTTCCGTTTATAGAAAACTGTGTCCCTTCGGCTGAAAATTTTCTCATTCCAAAGGTCACGGTTTTACTGTCACTGAACGATCCATCCGAAATAACAGCGGTGAGTTGATACAACGGTCGCTGAAACTCATCCCATAGTTCCATTTTATCACCCAGAACATATTCGAGCTGAAACACGGAATCAGCAGGGAAGTTGTGTTTAAGCGTTTTCAGGTTCTTTTTACGCCCACCCTTAATACGAGTCAGTCTTAATTCAACATTGACATTCTGTATTTCAGGCGCCCCTTGCATGCCGAGCTTCAAGGTGAATTTTTTATTATCCACATCCGGATAAACCTGCAGATCGGTTATGTAATTGTGTGATGAAACTTCCAGTCCGATTTTTCCCAGAATGCCATTCCAGTTGGTCTGGGTATCGTCGGAATAAATATGGACATTTCCGTAGGGTGTCAGCGATAAGCTGTTATCAACACGGATCGCAACAGTGTGTTTTCCCGGCGTCAGGAATTGTGTAAGGTCGAATTCCTGGGCAGATTGCATCAACGCCGAATTTCCGGCTAACTGCCCATCCACCCAGACTGTGGTTGATTTTGTCCGTTCAAGTATAAGAATGATTCGCTTTCCGGCTGCATGGTCAGGAATCGTTATATGCCTCCTGTACCAGGCAATACCTTCGTATTTGTAAAGCCTGTTCAGATGCAATGTGGTTGTATCCTTATTGATAAACCCCTTTTTTCTCAGATCCATAGTGCCCGGTAACTCAATGGAGTCGTTCAGATCGCGGTTATACCATTCACCGGCAATCCCTGCATTTGATGAATCCATCGTGAATTGCCAGGTACCGGACAGATCGGTAAAAGTACGTTCGCTATAAGGCCTGGCGCAGGAATAGCTGAGAATAATCCATATAAAAATCAAAACATTGATAACCAGTGGCGATGTTTTTTTGCGTAGCATATCTGAAGATTTTGCAAAAGTTAAGAAAAAGTTACGAAAACGTAGAAGTTCATTCTTTTTCTATACTTCAGAATTACATCCGGAAGAATCTGGTAGGACAGTTTTTATACCTTCAATATTGCAAATAAACTGATTGTTAATTCTTAACGGCCAATGATGTGTCGACCGATCAGGGATTTAAGAAAATTGTGCAAAAAAAAAGCCGCAGACGCGGCTTTTTTTATAAATCGCCACAGTTTAAATCATCTAATTCCTCTTGTGCTCCTTCTATAGAGTCTTCCAGCTCTTCACGTTCATCGGCAGTTAAGCCTTCACAATCAACAAACTGTTCTGCAACATTAATATAATCTTCCATTGCCTCTTTGTAGGCATTGCAGTTTTCCGTGGTTTCATCCATGCCGAAAGTAATAGCGGCAACCATAGCGGCGGTTAATTCATCCTCCACTTCCAAGGCCCAGTTTGCACAATTGACAGGATCTTTGTCTTTTTTGCAGGAGCCTAATCCTAGTACCAGAAAAACAACTAAAAGTGATAGTAAAGTTCGCATGTGAAAAAATTTAAGTTAGTAATACAGTTTAGTGTTTATTTGTTTTCTGATACGGAATAAAATTAGGCGAGGTTGCATATTATTCATAATATTT
>CAZYDI010000060.1:2914-18807 GCA_964646255.1 uncultured Bacteroidales bacterium | reverse complement strand
TGGAGGACGTATTAGAAATCAGAAATAAATGAATGCCTGAGGTAAGGTTTCCCCCTCGTCTGGGCAATTCCTATTAGCGCACCACCAGTTTTTTGGCGAATAATTCATTGTCCAGTACAATATGTACGATGTATAGGCCCGGACAAATGTCCTCAATATTCAGGGCAAAACGGTGATGGTCTTTTGTAACCGCTTTTTTGAACGATCTGATATGTCTTCCGTCCATATCGTACAAGTTGATCAGTATCTCTGAATGCCTATTGGCATTCACTTCCAAATAGGCTATAGTATTGGCCGGATTGGGTGAAATTTTAAAATCTGATTTTTCGGAATCCGGTTCATAAAGTCCAACCATTGGAGATACGGTTACTGTGCAAAAATCGGAGGAACCGTTATCCAAACTCGTCAGTATTATCTGTGTAGTTCCAACACCCACAGCGCGAATCATACCACTAGTGTTGACAACAGCTACTGCAGGATTGGCAGACTTCCAGCTGACTTCTTTAAATGTTGCACTGGCAGGGTCGATAACCGGGGTTAACTGATATTCGGAATCCATTTCGAGGGATAGTGTACCCGGTTGAAGGTCAACAGATGATACCGGTATGGCCACAGATACAACGCAGGAAGATCTGTGCTCACCTCCCGCAGAGGTTGCCGTGATCAGTGCTGTGCCCGCTCCTGTAGCAAAAACCTCGCCACCTTCACTTACTGTTGCCACAGCCGGATCGCTGGTGGTCCAGTTTAAAGACGGATCTGCCGCGTTTTCGGGAAACACGGATGCCTCAAGCATATTTGTTTCACCCAATCCAAGGCGCACGAAAGTCGGCGAGACGATAACTTCGGTAACAGGATCCACTATTTTCATCATAACATCCAGTTCATGTATCGACCAGAACTTTTCTGGTGTACTGCCGGTTTGTACTATTTTGATATGGCGCGCAGTCTGAGCCGGAAATTCGATATAGGTGATTTCCGGTATTCCCTGTCCCGTAGTTATGGCCTCTCCCCAGTTTATTCCATCGTCGGATACAAATACTGCATATCCTGCCGGAAAATCGAGTGCACTCAGCACATAGTCCATGATAATTTGATTAAATGTCTTTGATGTCTGCATATCCACTGCATACCATTGCCCGCTTGACTGGTTGACGCCTCCGTCCCAGCGTGACATATCGTTGCCATCGATTCCATTGCCTGCCCAATCATTGTTGAGAGATGCCGTTGCCGTCCAGCCGGTACGGGAGAAAATTTTCGACTCGTCAAAGACATATTCATTCGGCAAATTGTTGATCCAAACAGCACAATTTGACTCTACAATTCCCGTAGGATCGAGAATGGAAGACAGTGCGGAAAAATTTGATTCTGTTCCGGCATTCAGAAGAACAGGCGCTTCCGTGATTGCGGATTGCTGCATCTTCACGTATCCTGAATTGATGTTTGCAAACTCAGTTGTGCCCGGGAATCTGAAATTCGCCTGTTGTAAATTCAGCTTACCGCTTTGGGCTCTGATACCTACCTGAGGGTAGCCCCAAAAATCAGCATTGAAAAAGGTTACTTCATTATCCTCTTCAGAATTGCTTTCAATATAGCATGTACCGGGAGAATCGTAGTTGGTTACCACCTGAGAATTGATGAAATCAAACCGTGAATCACCAACCGACTCAATCACCACAGCCCTTCTCGATCCGTCGATGGCTGTGCCCATGCTTATTCCGGATGCTCCGTTCAGGATGAGCCCGACTTGTGATCCAAAGTGAAAGTTGTTGTACAACGATTGGTTTGTACATTCGTCGAGGATCATAAAGTTCAGGTTGTCATATACGTAGCCGTATATCCTTTCGACATTGTCCGGTGAAGGAGCATTTGACCAGTTGCCCCATTTTGATTCGAAACCAAAGGCGAACCCTATCGGATTAAATTGTACATTCCATATTTTTCCTCCGGCGCTGTTGTTCCCAACCCTGATACCTGTTCTCAGGACCTGGCCCGACAAATAGTCGATGAAATGGTTGTTGCATTGATAAGTAAAGAGATCAATTCCATTGTAAGCTGCCCGCAATCCTACATTCACGATATATACATCTTGTCCTGTAACCTGAATACTATAAGGATAAGGAAGGAAATTGGGTGCAAGATCTCCCATTTGTTCGGGATAATCAATAACCACCCCACGAAGACCGCTACCGGAAGATAACCGGATAAAGGGCGTGCCGGATTCATTGTTCTTTCCTGAATATACTTCGAGCACTGTGCCGGGGCCCATTGGCGCGGTGCTTATATCCACTGCTCCTTTCAGTTCAACACCCGAGGGGATGGTAAGTGTTCCCAGGACTTTATATTTTCCGGGCGGAAGGAAGACCACTCCGCCACCATTTGCCCCGGCCTCATCAAGAGCATCCTGTATAGCGTCGGTATTGTCGGTTACCCCGTCATTTTCTGCATTGTAGGGACTTTCTGCTGCATTAATCATTACATGGTTTCCGGGTTTCTGAATGCCCGGCAAAGTATCGTTAAATTCAGGAAGCACAGGTGCATTCACAGGAGTATTGTCAACAATCATACCATAAAGCGAGTTATTCTGCACCAGACCTTCATCCGCATAGCGGTTGCCGGTGAGAATAGCTCTGGCATTTGCTCCCACGGTAATGGGATTTGAATCGTCGGTGAAATCACAGTCCGACGCTGTCCATGTTCCTCCAGATATGGCAATGCGTCCGCTGTATATCTTACAATGCAACATCATTAACGTAGGTTTTGATTCTGCATCGGTAGTGATGGCGTTCTGTCTGGCAGATATAGTTGAGCTGTGAAATTGTATTGGCCACCGGGTACCGGACGCGATGGTAATACCATTTTCGCAATCGATGATATTTACCCGTGAATACATGATTCCGACATCGGAAATCGTTTCGAAATACATAGCGGTATGGCAGTTTTTGAACACCATGTTATAGTTGTGTCCGTTTGGTGCTGCACCGGATGTTCCGCCTGACGGAGCAAGATGCAGGCCTTTGTGGTATCCTTCAATGTTTACAAAGCAGGCATATGACCAGTCATTTCTTCGCATAGCAATTCCGGTTCCGTTGTTGAATATCCAATCCTCAAAGGCGCTGCCCGGCGAAGGAGCGTAAGGCAGACCGGAATGTGACCAGTATTGTGGTGAAAAATGAATTTTATCAACCCTTCCGACATCTGCAATATTGTCGATTTCAATGCCCAATGAAAGGGGCGTGCCGTAAATATGACTGAGAACCGGACAAGAACCTCCGTTTACACTGGAATAAACTATCCCTGTAAAGGAATTAACAAGTGTGATGTTTTTTACATTACAGTAATCGTTCCCGAAATAGTCGGGTTCACCCAGAACTATTGTCGGAGGATAAGGTGTGATGTTGCCCGGAATTTGCTCAGGGTACCAGAAAATCATATCCTGTACCGATGAGGAAGGCTGCATGGTAATAAATGACAGGTTTTCACTTGTACTGCCGCGTCCCTTATAAACCATCAGAATAGTTCCCTCCGGGGCCTGCCCTTTTACGGGTTTCTTCCATTCGCCCCTCAGGATAACCCCTTTCCTCAGGGTTAGCGAACCACGGACAACATACCTGCCTTGTGGCAGAAACACAGTGCCTCCGCCAATAGCAGCGAGTGCATCAATACGTTCCTGAATAATCGTAGTAACATCGGTAAAGCCATCTCCGGATGCACCAAAATCATCAACTGAAAATCCCGCAACAAAAGCATCCTGTGTTTCATATACGGGATTTATCAATTCCCATTGCTGTGCAAGCGTAGTGAAAGTTGATACCGGAATCATAAGGGAAAGGCAGACATACCGGCATAGTAGCCTGAGTATACGATAAATTTTGTAGTAGAATTGTTTCATTTATCCTGAAGTTAGATGGTTAAAAACGCCAAATGTTTTTCCGGCTCTCATTTACCGGGTTGGTTGGGATTAATATATGAAAGTAACAATGCTCCCGGTGATTTTGTTAACCTGCAGAAAAAGAGGGTATTCGGAAAATATGATTCCTGACTGGAGATTTTGCGACTATTTTCCGACATCTGGTACTTTTGTAATTCTGTGAACAATCAGCATTCTGAAAACCGCATAATGACAATAAAAAAGGGGATCGTAAAATCCCCTTTTTCACTAACCAAAAAACTAAGACTCTAAATTAAAAACCTGATACACTTTATTGTACCGATATCTTCCTGACATGATTATCGGTTTGAATGATGTAAATACCGCTTCTCAATTGCTGTGACGTAAAGCTTCCTTTTGCCCTGGCAGCCTGCACCAAACGGCCACTCAAATCAAATATGGCTACCCGCGAAAATTCACCGGTAATTATTACATGTCCGTCTGTTGCATACATCAGGTAAGGCAATTTTTCTATATTATTCACCGGCGTTGGCGGATTATACAGTTCTTTCCAAAAGGCAACCGTTATATTGAACACGGGTCCTGTTAGAAAAGATGCGGTTCTGTTGGCATCCAGACTGTTGCCTGCCGCGTCCTTGGCCTCTTCATAAGCCCAGTCGTTATGGCTGTATGCTTTGTATTCAATATCCGCGACGTCTTCAATTACAACCGAGAATGTCGTATCCGTGTTTTTCGTAGCCTGGATGGCCGTTTCAGTACTCCAGTTATTGAAGCTGCCAATTAACCACACTTCAGAAGTGCCTTCCGGAACTTTAATGTTGATGGTAATATCACCCACATCATTCGGATTAAAAATGGCTTTGAATTCATCGCATACCACAACCCCGTTATCGGTCTCGGTATATACATAGTCGCCTGCTACCTGCTCATACGGCCAACCCGGACCGGCAATAAACTTAAATTTGAGGGTTGTTGTATCCAGGGTAAAAATGGTAAGGACAAACTCTTTACCGTTGGCTGAAGAGTCTATCAATTCCATTGGATGGGATGTAGGGTTCCAGCCGTTGAATGATCCCGTAAGATTCAGTTCATATACCTGAACAGGTACCAGAACATCAATGGTTACAGAATCAGCCTGGGCTCTGTGATATACTGCCAAAAATGTATCAACAACCGCCGTTGCACTGTCTGTCAGAAATGAAAAGTCAGCTGCCCTCTTTTGCTCATATTTCCAGTCAGGTCCCGAGAGAAACTTGTATTTAACATCATCGAGCAATGAATCGGCCATTTCGAATTCAAAGGAATACATTTTTGGTGTTTCAGACACCAGGGTCATTGTATCCGAAGCAGGATTCCAATTGTTGATCGATCCTGCTATATACACTATCTCAGCAGTATCCGGCACGGTTACCAGTATGGTATGTGTTTGGGAAAAACTAATGCCGGTAAGCATTAAGAAGGTAATTAAAGGTAGAAGTCGTTTTTTCATAAGCTATTGTTTTTCGTTATTAATTGATCATTCATAATATATAGATGAGAACTCATTTTAGCCAGCGGCACGAAGCGATGCTCTTAGGAGGAATTGTAAAAGGAAATGAGTGATTGCCATCCTCCAGTGTCATTTTAATGCTGTTGCTGTTTTCGTTTAACATAACAACACCATAAGTGCCATCGTGGTTTTCAACGGCAGTCATGATCAAACCGTCTGTTGAAAATCCGTTGTATCCTATTCTTACCGCACCGGGAGAAATCGTTTTTGAAAGGTGACCAATTACATAGTAATGCGATTTCCGGTCGAGTGTAGCATAATCAGATGAACTGATTTCAATGGCACCATAACATGTGGTGCATCCTCCGGGCCGGTTAGGTGCCCCGTTTTCATCCAGCAACAGGTTCCAGACAATTACCGCTTTATTGAATAAATTGAGCGTTCCGATGCCCAGTTCACGCATGCTCCATATAAGGTCGCCTTCAAAGGAATAGTTCCAACTGCCAATGGACATCTCAGTAAAATAAAGATTCTTCAACGGGTATGCATTATGGATGTCGAGCATTTCCTCTTTTTCACCTCCATAAGCATGAAAGGCAGTTCCGTCGATATATTGAGCCGCCTCCGGAATTGCCAGAATTTTCTTTGGGTAATCAACCTGGTCGGCTATGTTGTCATAATTGTAGTTGTGATCGAAGATGATAATTTTTGTATTGATGCCCGCATTTTCAAACATAGGGCCCAAAGCAGTACGGATGAATTCTGCCTGTTCCTCCCACGTCATATACAGCGACATGGAGTTTCCCCTGTTCAGCGGTTCATTCTGAATGGTAATGGATTCGATGGGAATACCCTCTGCTTCCATCGCTTTTATGTATTCCACAAAATAGGTGGCATAATCCTGGTAACAGGCAGGGTTCAACTGACCGCTGGTCCATGATAAATAGGGCTGCCGTTCCGAAAGGTTGTTTACCTTCATCCATCGCGGACAACTCCATGGCGATCCCATAATCTTAATGGTTGGATTAATTGCCAGGATCTCCTTTAAAACAGGGATCAGATCGCGTTTATCGAGTTCATGAATATTAAAATTTTCAATCCCCGGATCATCACAATAACTGTATTCCTCAAGTGAAAAATCGGAAGCACCTATCGAAATCCGGATATAGCTATATCCAAGTCCGCTTACTGTATCAAAGATTTCACGAAGCAATTTTTGCCGGTTGGCTGCGCTCATGCGCAAAAGATTGTAACAGGCTGAACCGGTTACCGCAGCCCCGAATCCGTCGATTTCCTGGTATCGTCTGCCGGGATTCAGCGTTACCGTGGTTGAAATTTCCATATTTGGCTTTTCATTGAAGTGCAGTGCCACTGAGTCAAAAAGCCGGGATTTGTCGGCCGATGTTATGTACATAACTGCATCAGCAGGTTCAGCAGAAACTGGGTCGGGAGCGTGATCCTTGTCCGATTCACATGCATGGAGAAAAAGACTGGAAAAAGCAAAAATCAATGTTGCACTGAGATGTTTCATGTCTATGGAAATTAATTTATTTTAACTGCTGTAAGCGTTTTGTCATTCTGGTTAAGCGTTACCCGGTAAACCCCTTCGAAAGGCGTTGTCATGCCATTTACATTACCATACTTGCCTGCTACCCATAAACCGTAAAGCGGGGGAGTTACCGTATATTCCGATGCATTTATTTCATGGGCTGCATCCCACCATCCGCGTTTAAAGAAGAATTTAAAATCAAGGGTACCAAAGCCTGCCCCGTCATCCGTATTCTTCATATATGCGGTAAACTGATATACGCCTTCGGAGACCAGCCTGCACGGGACATAATCAAAGGGAGCGTTCCAGTTCCAGCTTGTTGTGATCTCATAAGGTGCTGATGGGCGGCCCAATCCGGTTCCACAAACCCACAGCGCTTCAGGGTAAATTACATCAGGCTGGGGTTCAACGTATAGGTAGCTTCCGTCGATGTAATAATAGGCTTTGTAAATGGCTGTCTTTCCAAGGAATGTAGCCGTATTGTCGCCGGTGATCTCAAAGTAGTCGGGTGGCAAGCTATTGGCCAGGTTGGTGAGGCCGGTAAAGGTCACTTCTACCCCTTCACCGAAATAAACATTTCCTCCGCGAAAATCCATGCCTGCCATAACCATCGGGTTCAGGTCTGCCTGTATATCAAGTTCAGTCACTGGCTCAAGCGGTTTTCCCGTTATGGCAGAAGTAAGGTTAACGGCATCAAAAACGATTTGTGTAATACCTACCAGTGCGGGATCGCTGAATGTTATTGGTTCACCGTTTTGCCGGATAAGGTTAATCCCGTCTTCGGCCTGTCCAAAAACAAGACCCGACCAGTCAACTTTGGAAAATTTGTCAATTTTGGTAGCAAGCCGGTAGGTTATATTTGGTCCGTAGTTTAATCCGGTTGCCCTGAAAATCAGGTTGGCCGAATCAATCAGTGCAAGCTTGAAAGTAGTTCCGGATTCGGGGACTATGTAAAGCTGGTTGATGACTGGCCTCCGGACTGTTGTGGTGCTTACGATTGTGTCGGTTGTGAAACCGTCCACATTCACGGATGTAAGGTAAACCTTCACCTGTGCATTATCTTCGGCCCCGGCTGTAAAAGGTATCTTATACCTCCGGTTCACTTCGCTTTCATTTCCTTTTGTACGGATGGTTTCGGAAACAATAACCTCATTGTTCAAGACTACCTGCACGCTCAGGGTGGATAGGGGAGTGGGGTCATCGCTCAGTTTCACCGAAAGCGAAATGGAATCATTGTAGGTAATTTCGGATTCACTTACCTGCACCTGTTCAAAAACAGGATACGACTCCGGGTATGTTACCAGCTCAGGATCTTTCTCACAGTTTGTAAGGAACAATGAAGAAAGCATGATTGCTATTGCCGGAATTATTTTTTTCATAGGATACATATTGATTGCATGTTCATATTAATAGCCCGGATTCTGTTCAAGCGAAGGATTGATATCGATTTGCGATTGCGGAAGGGGAAGCAATACCGTCTGCTCCGTGACCGGATCCATGGGCAATCGTCCCGGGTCGCGACTGTTGAGTGTATTCATTACATCCAGGACTTTCCCGTTTCTAACCAGGTCAAACCATCGTTGACCTTCAAAGGCAAGTTCGAGCCTTCGTTCATTCAGCACCGCATCTGCCATGGCGCTTTGCGATCCTTTAATGGCTGCACTTAAAGGAGCCACACCAACCCTTGACCTTATGTCATCAACAATGGCAGCAGCCTCATTCAGGCTACCAAGCGCAACGTATGCTTCCGCCTTTAGCAACAGAATGTCGGCCAGTCTCATTTTAATAATGCTGTTGAATTTTGAAGGGAACTTGTGCATGAACCAGTATGCATCTGCCGGGTAATGATTGCTCCAGCTTACACTGGCCGAAATCATGGTTACCCGTTTGCGGGCTACATCTCCGGTTCTGTCATAAGCGGCAATTAAATCGCGCGAAGGAGTAAGCCATTTTGCCCAGTCGTACTTGCTGTTTGGATCGGTTTCATCAATTCCAAACATCCAGGTATTCCAGTTGCCACCATCGGAGAAGGGGATTTCAAAAACAGATTCTGATGAATTCCTCAGTTTTATGTCCGTTTTGCCTTCATTCACTTCGAAAAGATCTGCGAAGTTTCCCACCAGTGATACATCGGCCTCAACCAGTTCGCAATACTCAATGGTTTTTTCATAGTCACGCAACGGCAGCTCTGCATATACCTTGGCAAGAAGGCCGTTTGCCACTGTCCTCGAAAATACAAACTTGTCTGATGCATTTATATCCGGTGCACCTCCCGGCTCAAGGGCGGTGTTGAGATCGGCAATGATTTGTACATATACTTCCTCGAGCGTATTACGCGCGGGATAATACAGGGGATAAACTTCTTCGATGTTTTCAGCGGTGATGGCAGGGGGTTCAACGAGTATCAAAGGAATTCCTCCCCATAGCCGGGCCATGTCAAACATAATCCAGGAGCGGAGTATCAGCCCTTCGGCCTTCCATTGCCTGCGTTCTGCTTCGGTAAGGGCAGGATCAGGAACAGAGTCGACATTGCATATGACCCTGTTGGCTGCATTGATAATATCAAAATAGCCGTTCCAGTCCCGTTCAATATTCTTGTTAATGCCGTTTTGTTTTTGTTGTTCAATTTGCGTAAGCTCGGCATCGGTGGCTCCGCGGTAAGCATTGTCAGCATGTGTTTCGGTATATACCATGAAATCAAGGTTCCAGTTTTCAAGCCCTGCATTTCCTTTCAGTATATTATACATACCCTCGTACTGGGCAAGCATTTCGGCTCTTGTAACATATTTAATGTAAGAGCCCGTACTGTCGGTGCCTCCCTGCGTTATTTCACTCAGCTGCGACAACGGATCTTCATCCAGCGAGCATGAAACTGCGAAGGCAAGGCCAAACAGCAAAAATGTATTGTATATGGTTTTCATGCGACCGTATTTTTAAAATTCAATATTTAGTCCAAAAACAATGCTTCTCGAATGCGGATAGGTTCCCCAGTCAATGCCCATTACCGGGTCATTGCCCGAGGCAAACTGGTTTACTTCCGGGTCCATGCCGTTATAGTTGGTGAACGTGATGAGGTTCTGCGCTGTGAAATAGGGTTGCAGCTTTGTAATTTTCCATTTCCTAATAATTTCATTATTTACATCATAGGAAAGGGTGAGCGTTTTTAACCGCAGATAGCTGCCGTCTTCAATAAAGCGGGTTGATGCAACAAGGTTGTCTTTTTCTGCGGTAGCCCTTGGCATGTAGGTAACCTGCCCTGGCCTGCGCCACCGGTCGAGTACGTTCACTGATTGATTTTTTGCATCGTACATGCCTTCGGTCTCCATCCTTGAGGCATTGTAAATGTCGTTTCCCTGGGATCCCTGAAAGAAAATGCTCAGCGATATTCCTTTAAAGGAAAAATTGTTTGTTAAGCCATAGGTGAAATCGGGATTTGGATCACCAATATAGGTTTTATCGGCAAGGGTTATTTTTCCATCTTCGGTAATGTCACTGAATATGAGATCACCGGTCTCCGGATCGACTCCCTCGCTGATATACCCCCAGAATTTCCCGAGAGCCTGGCCGGAGGTCATTCTTACAACTTTTTCGCTTGTGGCTTCGGAGGTATTGGCATAATAATAAACCTGCTGCAGGGTTAGCTTTTCAACTTTATTCCGGTTTAAAGAAATATTGAAGTCGGTTGACCATACAAAATCACCTGCAAGATTCCTGCTGTTCACCGTAAATTCCACTCCCTTGTTGGACATTTCGCCTTCATTCCTGGTAAGGAAATCCACAGGGGCATTCGCAGGCATAGGCAATCGTACCAGCAAGTCGGTTGTGTATTTGTAATAAGCATCTCCCGAAATGGTGACCCTGTTTCTTAATATGGTCATGTCAAATCCGATATTTGATGTGGAAGTGGTTTCCCAGGTGAGATCAACATTTGTCATGTGCTCAGGAACCGGAACGGGGAGGGCATTGCTTTGACCTTCCGCCCACCAGTCGATTCTGTCAAACCGTGATAAGCCGAGATACTGATAATCACCAATGCCTGATTGATTACCAACCTGTCCCCAGCCGGCCCTGATTTTCAAATCCTGAAGCCACGGAATTCCCTGCATAAAAGGTTCTGCAGATATTCTCCATGCGGCGGAAAAAGAGGGAAAATAGCCCCACCGGTGTTCCGGTGCCAGCTTCGATGACGCGTCAGCCCTGAAGTTGGCAGTAAGCAGGTATTTGCTCTCATAATTGTAGGTTACCCTCGCCAGCAACGACAGTATCTTCCATTGCGATGCTTCGGTACCGCTCCAGGTTCCGACTTTGTTTCCGGCATTCAGCGTTTTTACTTTTCCATCACGGAAATGCGTTGCTCCCATGAATTCATGTGTCCATTCCGATGCGGTCCATGAAGTTCCGGCCATCAATCCGATGGCATGATTGCCGATTGTCCTGTCGGCGGTGACTATATTGTCGAATATTATAACGGTACTGAGTGAGCGGTCATCGGAAGCATAACCGTACTGGCTTCTGCCATACTGCGTTTTCAAGGGATCAAGAAAGGAAGTTGAATGGTTGTACACCCTGTCGAGAGAAATGGTGGGTTTATAAAGCAACCATGGTAAAATATTTACATTAGCGCTGAAAGAACCAATCAGCCTGTTGTTGTTATTATTGTCATGTTCGGTTCTTGACATGTTTTCGACCGGTGAAGTCACCTGTGCCCCGTAAAAATTGTCGTAGTATTGGCCTGGATTTTCGGCATCCCATATCGGAGCATATTTTGGTGTGTTAATAACCGAAAGGATAACACCCGCACGGTTCGATCCGGTCCCGGAAATAATGCCGCTGGTGGTGTAATCTGAGTAAGAAATGTTGGCGGATATTTTCAGCCAGCTTCTGATAACATTATCCAGGTTTGCTTTGAGATTGTACCGTTTAAAGCCCGCAACCTTAATTACCCCGATTTCGTCGGTATAACCGCCGGACAGGTAGTAACTGGTTCTTTCATTTCCTCCGTTGAAGGCCAACTGGTAGTTCTGCACTGTTCCGGTCCTGTAGGTCTCATCAAACCAGTCGGTTTGATCTGTCAGCCCTTCCGGTACGGTGGCGGCCATTATTTCATCCATCAGCTCTTTGTACTGGGCTGTATTCAGTGACTTTATTTCTTCCTGAACATAAGTAAATCCCAGGCTGGAATAAAAAGAGATCACGTTTCGGTCTTTCTTTCCGAGTTTGGTGGTAATTACCACTACACCGTTAGCTCCCCGGGAACCATAAATTGCCGCTGAGGATGCATCCTTCAGAATTTGCATTGACTCAATATCATTCGGGGATAGAAAGTTGATTTCATTCATCGGCACACCATCAACAACATACAATGGTTCGTTGCTGGCTGTAATGGAGGTATTACCCCTGATACGCACCACCATGCCCTTTCCCGGCTCACCGCTTGGCTGCATCACCGTTACTCCGGCTGCCTTGCCCTGAATGGCTGCCGCTGCTGATATGAGCGGGCGCTCATTGAGGTCGTCGGTAGAAACTACAGAAACAGAAGTTGTAATATCTTTCTTTTTAACCGTACCATAACCGATGACGACGATTTCCTCAATTTCGCTGAATTCCTCCTTTAGTATCACTTCAATCGGAACGTTGTTGCTAACCGTTACTTCGCGCGTCGTGTAGCCGATCATTGAAACAACCAGCACGCTTTGTTCAGGAACGCTAAGGCTGAATTTGCCCTCGATGTCGGTAATCATACCATTGGTTGTTCCTTTTTGAACCACGGTGACACCCACCAGGGGCAATCCTGTGGTATCCTTAACCGTGCCTGTTGCATTTACCTGCTGCTGAGCTGAAACCGTTGAATAAACAGAAAATGCAAGGACAACAGAAAAAGCCATTGTAAGTATAAGGCTTGATGGTGGCCGGAATTGAGCTTTTTTCATAGAATAAATATTAATAGAATTCTGGGCAAAGAAGGGTAGGGCGCAGTATATATAAAGTTACCGCCGAGGATAGAAAATGTTTAGTCAGGTAGCGGAAATATAGATGAAGAGTAAAACCGTCGAAGTTTAACGGTCACATAACCAATGAAGTGTGTGAAACCGGGTATAAAAACAATATAGATTCTTTACAGGGTATTTGTTTCTATGTTTCCAGTGATGATCCGATCATTTTTACCTTGCGTTCAAAGTCATCCCTGGGAACCAGCGCTTTATTGCGAATGCGGGTACGGTAATTATAGATGGTATTTACAGAGTATCGCAGAAAGCTTGCAATTTTTGAACTATCGGTTATCCCAAGCCTTATAAGCGCAAAAATCCTCAGTTCCGTAGTGAGCAACTCATCGGTTTTCATTTCTATGCGCTGGTCCTCGCTGAGCAAATGATTGAACTGATCAACAAAATTCGGAAACAAATGAAGAAAGGTATTGTCAAAATTGTTGTAAAACTCTTTCAGTTCTGAATCGAAGTAATGGTTTGATTTTGTAAGCCTGTGCAAATCTTCAACCTGCCCTGACGTTACTTTACGGTGCACCAGCTTCCGGAAATCCTCAAGCTTGTCAATATACGTGGAGCAGAGGTTCAGGAAGAAACCTATATGCTCTTCTTTTGTGCGGTTTGATTCAAAGAGCTCATGATTGAGCAATTTGAGTTGTTCATTTACGCTAATAAGGTCATTGTGCATGAGGTTCATCCTGTTGTTGGCATCCTGTAAGCTTTTTCTGGCTTTTGAAAGCCTGGTCATCTGCTTGTACATGAAAAGCAGGGCCAAAATCAGCAATATAGCAAGAATGGTGATGATTACTGCATATATCCTCAATTGGGCACGCTGACGCTCATTCTTTATCTGGAATGATTCACTGATAAGGGGTAGTATTTTGGATATTTCAACATAGCGCAACCGTGAATTATAAAACTTGGCATCTTCGAGGGAATACATGATGTAGTGGTAAGCTTCATCAATCTGGTCTTTTTCATACAAGAGCACCGCCAACAGGGTAAGGGATACATTGTCCTTAACGGCATTTTTAATATCAGCTATTGCAGATAAAATCAGGAATTTTTCTTCGAGGATCGTATTATTCTCTATCCTGTATGAAATGGCGCGCAAAAAGGCATAAAGCGCAAATTCAGGACTGTCCTTTGAAACACGGGACATAAGCAGCGAATTGATTTTCCTTGATTCTTCAAATTTTCCCTGGTCCTGCAGTTTTGCCGCATTGAGCAGTAAGGCTTCATCAGAATCCGGATCGAGAATGGAAATAAGGGTATCGCGGTAAGCATTTGAAATGGCAGAGTATCCTTCTGCATATTCAGGGAGGGCCGTGTACAATCCAAGTTCCGCATAAACCTTGTGATGGCACGAATAATAGCTTTGCTTAAGTTTTCCTGGTAACAGCGCAGGCTGAATTGACCGCAACACATCAAGTGATTCGTAATACATGCCTGAAGATGAAAATATGTTGGACAGGTCAAAGCAGGTTTCATTGATCCACATGGTGTTGCCAACCGACCGGGCAAGGTTTAGGTTGCGGTTGATATAGTTCAGCGCCGAGTCAAAATTGTATTTCAGATATTCCTTGTACAGGAGAGCATTGATGGCATATTTCTGTTCTGAGGTCTGGCCGGGTTTGTCAATGAGTAATTTCAGGCTGTTTATACGGCTTTCTTTTGCCAGCATGAAGGTTTTACTGGCCGCCATGGTGGAATCGAGTACATCAAAAAGTGCCTGGTTGTTGTTTTGTGCAACAGCAGGAGAACAAAAAGCAGCAAATAGGAATATGATGACAGTGACTCTCATGCATGCGGGGTATATGTAAAGATAGGGAAAATATTTCTCGCAGAGGTGCAAAGGGGGTTTTGGGGAGTGGGTTTTGGGTGGTGAAAAGGTTCACGCAGAGGCGCAGAGACGCAGAGGGGGTTATGGGGATTGGGTTTTGGGTGGTGATATGGTTCACGCAGAGGCGCAGAGACGCAGAGAGGGTTATGGGTTTTGGGAGGTGAAATGGTTCACGCAGAGGCGCAGAGACGCTAAGGGGGTTTTGGGGATTGGGTTTTGGGTGGTGAAATGGTTCACTCAGAGGCGCAGAGACGCAGAGAGGGTTATGGGGAGTGGGGATTGGGAGGTGAAATGGTTCACGCAGAGGCGCAGAGACGCAGAGGGGGTTATGGGGAGTGGGTTTTGGGTGGTGGAATGGTTCACTTCACTATAAGTTATTTACTATACGACATATGCCATCTTTTATAAGATTTACATTAAAATTTATCAGGAGACCCAGTTTAAGATCAGTCAGTCTCAGATAAGTAAGCAATTGCTTTTTGTGCACAGGTGCTATAGAATCAACACTTTTTATTTCAACAATCACCTTGTTTTCGACAATAATGTCTGCTCTAAATGCTGCTTTCAGGAGCAAATCATTATAGATGATAGGAATACCGGTTTGTCTGACAAAACAAAGTGATGATTCAGCAAGTTCATAGCACAATACTTCTTCATAGACAGACTCCAGCAAACCCGGGCCCAAAGTTTTGTGGATCTTAAAACAACAATCGACGATGATGGCGGATATTTCGTTTTCGTCCATATTGTGATATTTGCATTTTCGGATGGCTTCGTTTAATGTAGAGGCGCTATGAGGAAATGGGAGGATGGGTTTTGGGAGGTGAAATGGTTCACGCAGAGGCGCAGAGACGCAGAGGGGGTTTTGGGGAGTGGGTTTTGAGAGGTGAAATGGTTCACGCAGAGGCGCAGAGACGCAGATAGGGTTATGGGTTTTGGGTTTTGAGAGGTGAAATGGTTCACGCAGAGGCGCAGAGGCGCAGAGAGGGTTATGGGTTTTGGGTGGTGAAATGGTTCACGCAGAGGCGCAAAGGCGCAGAGGCGCTAAGGGGGTTATGGGGAGTGGGTTTTGGGAGGTGAAATGGTTCACGCAGAGGCGCAGAGACGCTAAGGGGGTTTTGGGTTTTGGGAGGTGAAAT
>CAZYDI010000060.1:0-2814 GCA_964646255.1 uncultured Bacteroidales bacterium | reverse complement strand
GTTCACGCAGAGGCGCAGAGACGCTAAGGGGGTTTTGGGTTTTGGGAGGTGAAATGGTTCACGCAGAGGCGCAGAGATGCTAAGGGGGTTTTGGGGAGTGGGTGTTGAGGCCTGAAAATATTTTCTTTTTGTAGCCTTTAGCTGGTTTTTTCACATTCTGCATCTGTTTCCAAAAATAAAAATTAACTGGTCATGAATCGTTGCTATCGGCAGGAAATTATAAATCACACCCAAACCCACACCCTTGCCCCCACACAACTTAGCGTCTTAGCGCCTCTGCGTGATAATCCACTCCCCAAACCCATGCAACTAATTCTTAGCACCTTAGCGTCAGCAAATCATACCCAAACCCACACCCTTGCCCCCACACAACTTAGCGTCTTAGCGCCTTTGCGTGACAATCCACTCTCCAAACCCACACAACTTAGCGCCTCTGCGTGATAATCCCACACCCCAAACTCACCCAATTGAAAGTCTCAGCGAGAAATCTCACCTAATCTCTTTCCTCAAACTTCTTCAAACAATCGTGGCAAATGCAATCGGTATAGGTATTAAGGATAACCTTCAGGCCGGCCGATGGTATGCGAATTTTTTCGCACCAGCAGTCGTCGTCACCCTGGCAGGTGAAAAAACGGCCGCAAGCCGGACAGCGTTTTAATTTGCCTTTATCGATTTTCATCCTGAATATTCAACACTGAATTTATCCATTTTTCCCCCAATGGCAGGGTTTAATTTAGATACCGTTACCGTTGCAGCAATGATTTTGCCGGATGTTTTCATTACTGCATCAAAGATCCTTTTGGCAAGGTGTTCAATCAGGTGTGCCGGTATCTGCATTTCATGCCTGACAGCTTCATAAATCTTACTGTAATCAACAGCATCATCCAGTCTGTCCGATTCAGCACAGGCACTGATATCGGTTTCAACAACCAGGTCAACACTGAACAGTCCGCCGATGATCCTTTCTTCTTCAAAGTGACCATGATGAGCATAAAACTGCATGTTTTCGAGGATGAGCTTTGCCATACCAAGGGATCTTGATTAACTTGCTGCAAAAATAATCTTTTAAGTCCATTGAAAACGGTATCATTATTTTTTACTTTTGTTGCCCGGCCTTTTGGTTACCGGGTAATTTATTGATCATATGGAAAATACGGAAAGCAGTAAGTCACTGAACTTTATTGAAGAAATTATTGAAGAAGACCTTCGCAACGGAAAGAATGACAAGCGGGTGCATACCCGATTCCCTCCCGAGCCTAACGGGTATATTCATATTGGGCATGCAAAGGCTATTTGCCTGAGCTTTGGTATGGCACAAAAATACCAGGGAAAGTGTAACCTCCGCTTCGACGATACCAATCCCGTTACCGAAGATGTAGAGTATGTAGATTCAATAAAAGAGGATATCCGGTGGCTGGGCTTTAACTGGTATGGAGAAGCGCATTATGCATCGGATTATTTCGATCAGCTCTTCGATTGGGCCGTGCAGCTCATCAAAATGGGTAAGGCTTATGTTGAAGAGGCTTCGGCTGAAGAAATTTCTGCCAATCGGGGCACGCCTACCCAGCCCGGAAAACCAAGTATTTACCGCGATCGCCCTACAGAAGAAAGTCTCGATTTATTTATGCGCATGAAACAGGGCGAGTTTCCTGATGGTTCAAAGGTATTGCGGGCAAAAATCGATATGGCTTCTCCCAATATGCATATGCGCGATCCCGTTTTATACCGCATAAAACATGCACACCATCACCGCACGGGTGATAAGTGGTGCATTTATCCCATGTACGACTGGGCACACGGGCAGTCCGATTACATAGAGAGGATTACCCATTCCCTGTGCACCCTTGAATTCGAGGTTCACAGGCCCTTATACGACTGGTGTCTTGACCAGATTGCGGAGGGCGATTACAGGCCGCGACAGATTGAATTTGCCCGGCTAAACCTGAATTACACCGTGATGAGCAAGCGGAGGCTGCTGCAGCTGGTGAATGAGAATTATGTTTCGGGATGGGATGATCCCCGTATGCCTACCATTTGCGGATTACGCAGGAGAGGGTACACCCCGGAATCATTGCGTAATTTTGCCGAAACCGTTGGTATTGCAAAACGCGAAAATGTGATTGAGCTTTCCCTGCTGGAGCATATCGTACGTGAAGACCTTAATAAAAAAGCCATGCGGGTAATGGTGGTTTCAAATCCGGTAAAGGTGATTCTCGAAAATTACCCTGAAGGTCAGGTTGAAATGATGCAGGCCGAAAACAATCCCGAGGATGAAAAGGCAGGATTCCGGGAGTTGCCATTTTCGCGTGAATTATATATTGAGCGCGAAGATTTCATGGAAGAACCGCCCAAAAAGTTCTTCAGGCTTTACCCCGGCAATGAGGTAAGGTTAAAGAACGGCTATATCATTAAATGCACAGGAGTGGAGAAGGATCCGGCAACAGGGGCCATCACCCTTATCAAGTGCACCTATGATCCGTCGACAAAAAGCGGACTGGAAGGGGCTAACCGCAAAGTAAAGGCAACGATACACTGGGTTTCGGCTACGCATGCGGTGGATGTTGAGGTCAGGCTTTACGACAGGTTGTTTGCAGTTCCTGATCCGGATTGTGTTGAAGAAGGCAAGGACTGGATATCAAACCTGAATCCCGGTTCGCTTAAAACTATTGTTGCTAAAGCAGAACCTGGTCTGGCGAAGGCAAAACCCGGCGGTCATTATCAATTTCAGCGTACCGGTTATTTTGTTGTAGATAAAGAGTCCACAGAAAACCGCATCGTTTTCAACCGCACCGTTACCTTAAAAGATGACTGGGC
>CAZYDI010000059.1:17140-18849 GCA_964646255.1 uncultured Bacteroidales bacterium | reverse complement strand
TTGAACAATTCTTCAGGAAACCCGCCGAAATCATGAATGGTAGGAGGCGACTCCATGGCTGTGATATATGTACCCCTGGTTTCCCAGTGGGCAGAAATGCACAGTATTGCCGCGGGTTTAGGAATGATTTTTTCGATTTCCCGGAAACCCTTTACAAATACATTATCTTCAATTGCATTCATGGGGGAGCCATGTCCCAAAAACAGCACGGGCATCTTTTCCGTGTTGTTTAAGTTATCCGCAATATTTTTCAACCCATGAAGATTCATTGTTTTAGTTTTGGGTTACTTTAATAAACTGTACATCCGCTTCTATCCGCACTTCATCGCTGACCAATACCCCTCCCGTTTCCAATGCGGCATTCCAGTTTAGTCCCCAGTCCTTCCGGTTAATCTTTCCGGTAAGCGAAAACCCTGCTTTTTCATTTCCCCACGGATCTTTATTGGCACCGCCAAATTCGACATCAAGTACCACTTCCTTTGCCATTCCTTTAATGATCAGATCACCCGTTAACCTGAAGTTATCGCCGGCTTTTTGCATATTACGGCTTTCAAAGATGATGTTCGGGTGATTTTCAACATCAAAAAAATCAGCACTCCTTAAATGCTTGTCACGACTGTCATCATTGGTGTATATTGAAGCGGCATCAATCACCACCTTTACACCGGCTTTTTCGATATCATCACCGGTAACGGTAGCGCTGAACTTTCTGAATTCTCCCTTGACGTTGGCAATCATCATGTGCCTTACCTTAAAGATCAATTCACTATGCGCGGGGTCAATTTCCCATTTTGTGTTTGTGTGTGTCATAATTGAAATGTTTAAATGATTACGGTACAAAATTGACCATAATAAAGGACATGGAGGTATTAAATTACGGTAATAAAGTTGTAATTTCAGGAAAGTCTTTTCCTCATTTCAGCCCGGAATTCGGTTGGTGTTTGTCCCGCCTTGCGTTTAAACACATTGGTGAAATATGATTTATCCTGATATCCCAATTCGTATCCTATTTCCGAAACGGTTTTATGGCTATGTGCAAGCAGATTCTTGGCTTCGGTCATTTTTCGTGTTTCGATAATCTCGGAAACGCTTTGATTCAGGATGTTTTTGCAGATGAGGTTAAGATTGCGGGCTGACATGAATAGTTTTTCGGCATAGAAATCGACACCTGCCGGTCGCCGGAAATTCTCTTCGAGTATTTTCAGAAAATTGCGGAAGGTAATATTCTGGGTTTTGCTGAAAGCATTGGTTACGGTAATAATCTTTTTGCGTTCAGCCTCAATCATGATGAACAATGCCGATAGCAGATGGCTGATAATGGCCAGTTCAGGTTCAGGATGATTCCATTCAGCGTGCATCATTTCGCACATTCTGATGAGCCGCTGATAACATGCCCCGGCCTGCAGGCTTATGGTTGCATGATCATGGTAATGAGCATAAAGCTGAAAAGTAGTTTCGGGTATGAATTCGCTCTGAAACCGGATTACCCACATGGCACACTTTCCATCGGTCAGCCCCGGTACTACCCTGTGAATTTTTCCTTTGGCTATAAAGCTTACAAAGGGTGAATCAACAACGGTGGTTTTAAAATCGATATAGTGGTCCAGGCTTCCTTCCATACCGATAATGAGCTCTTCGTAATCATGGCTGTGAGGCTCATTTGTTGCACTGTTAACACGCTTTGCATCTTCCTGGTTGAACGGGAAAAT
>CAZYDI010000059.1:4123-17040 GCA_964646255.1 uncultured Bacteroidales bacterium | reverse complement strand
TGCAGTGTTGCAATAAATTTAAACGAATGTGCCGGCACCACCCTGTCATCATGATCACTTGTTGTTACCAGCGTTGCCGGATAGGAAACCCCTTTCTTCAAGTTATGCAGCGGTGAATAGGCATATAAATTATTGAAATGTACCGAGTCATCACTGGAGCCATATTCATCAACCCAACCGAATCCTACGGTGAATTTGTGGAATCGCAGCATATCCATTACGCCCACCATGGGAATGGCTACCTTAAACAGCTCAGGTCGTTGTGCCATGCATGCACCGACAAGCAACCCTCCGTTCGATCCGCCATATATGCCCAGTTTGTCGCTTGAAGTATACTTTTCACCGATAAGATATTCTGCCGCGGCAATAAAATCATCAAATACATTTTGTTTTTTCAGGAGCATACCTGCTTTATGCCATTCTTCTCCATATTCGTTGCCTCCCCTTAGATTGGCAACAGCAAACACGGCACCATATTCAAGCAGGGCAATAACCGACGATGAATAAAACGGGGTTTCAGAAGCGCTGAAACCTCCGTAACCATATAAAAGGGCAGGGTTTTTTCCGTTTCTTTTCAATCCTTTTTTATGAATGATAAACATCGGAATCTTTGTTCCGTCCTTAGATGGATAGAAAACCTGTGTTATCTGATACTGTTCGGGATCAAATTTCAAATCGGGCCTGAAAAATACGCTCTGTTCACCACTGCTGACGCTGACAGCGTAAAAAACCGCCGGCATATTATACGAAGTAAAGGAGTAAAAGAAAACATCTTCATCCATGTCTCCGTATTGCAGCGATGCTGAACCTATTTCAGGAAATTCTATTTCTTTTTCCTGTTTGCCGTCATATGAATACTGGTATAAGTGTGAACTCACATCTTTCAGGTACATGGCAAAGAGTTTTCCGCCTATGCAGGCTGCATATTCGAGCAGGCTGTTTGATTCGGGAATTATTTCTTTCCAGTTGCCCTTGCCGGGATTTTCCGGATCCAATGCTATCACCCTGTAATTCGGGGCATCAATATCGGTATGGACTAGAAATTTGCCGTCAATATGCTCAATAACGCTTGATTTATGTTCAAATCCGGTGAACAGCGGCTTAAAACCGCCTTTTTTAAGGTCGGTTTTTTTGTAGTAACATTCAAAGCCATCTGTTCCTTCCGATACATATAGAAATAGATACTTACGGTCATCACTGATGCCAACAGAATGATAACGCAACGGATGATCAGGGTCTTCGAAAATGAGGATATCTTTTTCCTGTGGTTCTCCAAGCTTGTGATAGTAAACCTTCTGGAACTGGTTTATTTGTTGGAGTTCCTTTCCCCTGGCCGGTTCAGGAAACCTGCTGTAAAAGAAACCATCCCCGTACCATTGAGTTCCGGTAAATTTTGCATACCGTATATGATCGGAAAGGTCATTCCCTGTTTCAATTTCTTTAATGAAAATGTCTTTCCAGTCCGACCCCGAAACAGACTTTGAATAGGTTACATATTTTTTATCCTCCGAAATACCAATAATGTCAACAGCTATTGTGCCGTCGGACGATAAAGTATTGGCATCAATAAGAACTTCATCTTTGCCGTCGATGCCTTTTCTCCGGTAAATAACAGGCTGGTTCTGCAAACCGTCGTTTTTTTCATACAGGATATAGTCCCCTGCCTTAATTACACCACTTACCCTTGCAAAATTCGTTATTTCGGTAAGGCGGGTTTTTATCTTTTCACGAAAAGGAATCTTGCTGAGAAAGCTGAAGGTAATTTTATTCTGTTCCTGCACCCAGGCCTCCACTTCAGGCGCAGTATCGTTTTCAAGCCAGCGGTAAGGGTCTGCAACTGTTGTTCCGAAATAATTGTCACTCACATCCCCTTTAAAGGTTACAGGATATGTTATTCCAGGTAAGGAATGATCAACCCTGTTGAATTTGCACCCAGTGAGCAATAGGATAGAAGCCAAAGCGAAAATTGAAACCGGATTTTTCATGATGATTATTTTTTTGGTTTATCGGGCAAATGAACACGGACTGATTTCTGCCACACTACCATTTGCCGGGCATGGTTTCTTAACTCCTCGGCCATTTCGGTGTTTCCGTCATCCTCCAAAAGTTTTGCATAAAACCTTAGTGTGGAGGGTGCATACACATCCTGTGCCCTTAGTAAAAACACAGGCTCATCATTTGGTATTTTGCCGGCTTTGTCAACGATCCTTTTGTTGTAATCTTCACGCGTAAATTTCATACTGCTTCGATGGTTGAAGGTGGCTTGGTGGCTATGTTATAGGTTACACTTACTATTCCGGGAACCTTCTGTGTAATTTCTTCGGCAAGCTGCCGCAAAACCGTGAATGGAAGTTCAGTGGGTGATGCTGTTCTTGCATCCACGCTGTCCCAGCAACGAATTTCGATTTGCTGCCCGAAATCCCTTTTGCCATCACGCATACCGGTTACACGGTCTTCATGCAAAATGGCCATATACTGGAAGGCTTTTACATCTTTAAGGATGCGTTCGAGGATAACTGTAGCCTTGCGAACCGTCTTAATTCTTTCCTCAGTTGCTTCACCAATCACCCTTGCCGCAAGTGCAGGTCCGGGAAAGGGTATACGGTCGAACAATTCCGAAGGCAATCCCGAAGCTTTTCCTACTGCCCTTACCCCGTCTTTTCTTAAATTAATGAGCGGCTCCAGTATTTTATAGCCAAAAGCGGCCTGCGGATCGATTCCAAGTTGCTCAAATACGTTGTGCTGACGCTTAATGCCCGCCACCGTTTCATCTATATCGGTAAGAATGGTTCCCTGCAACAGGAATTTGGCATCGCTTTCCTTTACCAGCCGGCCAAAAACCTTCTTGTAAAATGTTTGGGTGATGGCTTCCCTTTTCTGTTCGGGATCGGTTAAACCTTTTAAGGCATCGAAAAATTCACGGCGTGCGTCAACTATTTCTACGTTTACACCCAAGTCGCGGAAAAAACCTGCAACCTGTTCGGGCTCCCCTTCACGCATCAGACCATTGTCGATAAATACCGTTCTTAATTGCTTACCCAGGGCTTTGTGTCCGAGCATGGTAACTACCGATGAATCCACACCGCCTGAAAGTGCATTGATGGCAGTGCCACTTCCAACAGCTTTTTTAATTTCTTCGACACGTTCATGGATAAAATTTGTTGTGTTGAGTTCTTTGAGGGTGATTTCTTTTATCATGGATGTTAATTTTTGGTATAAATGAAAGGCTATAAAAATACAAATTCCCCAGCATTTATAAACTTTATCCACCGGTTTTTGTTTTTCGGAAACGTTTGGTAATTGGTTATATCAATTATCGGATGGCATAAGATGTGAAGCTAAGTAATAACCCGTGATTTTAATGCTATGGAACGAAAAATCAAACCCGGAACGCTGAATGCCATAAAAGAAATTGACAGGCAATTTATCATACCCTGTTTATGGTTCGATAACAATGCCGAAGAAGCTGTCAAGTTTTATACATCGGTTTTTAGGAATACAGCGATAAAAACCACCACCTTAAACAATGAACTCAGTTCGGAATTTACAGGGCATCCCAGGGGATCGGTCCTTGATATTCTCTTTAGGATTGAGGGATTGGATGTTCTGGCGATAAACGGAGGGCCTGTATTTCAGCAATCACCTGCCATTTCATTTATGGTAAATTGCCGTACAATGGAAAAAATTAATGAATTGTGGGCATCCTTATCCGAAGGCGGCCAGGTGTTGATGGAAATTGGCCACTATGACTTTAGCGAGCGATACGGATGGGTTCAGGATAAATACGGTGTTTCATGGCAGTTGATCATGAGTCCTGAAAAATTCAATATTGCTCCCTGCCTTATGTTTAGTCGCGATCACAGGGGAAAAGCCGAGGAGGCGATAAACTTCTATATGTCGGTTTTCAGCAACTCTTCCGTTGAACGAATCGAGCGGTATAAGGAAGGGGATTTTGGCGGCCCTGTTGGTGCTGTAGCTTATTCCTCCTTTAACCTGGGATGTCAGAATTTTAAAGCCATGGATAGTGGCATGGATGTACCCTTCCAGTTCAATCCCTCATTTTCATTGGTAATCAACTGCAATAACCAGCGGGAGATTGATCATTACTGGGATACATTATCACAGGGAGGTAATCCCGAAGCGCAGCAATGTGGATGGCTGGCCGACCGGTATAATCTTTCGTGGCAGGTAGTGCCGGCTCCTGTGGGAATATGGACCAGTGATACAGAGTCAGAAGCGGCTAAAAATGTTATGCGTGTAATGTATTCAATGAAAAAGCTCGATTTCAATGCACTTAAATATGCGTATGACGGGGGTATGACCAATGATGAATCGGAAATCGACTTTCAGGAACAGGGCGCCCATACCTTTGAGCAGGTTGAAAAATCACAATCACGGAATGATTCATTAGCACCTAATGAAGAACTATAATTTCCGGAATCATGCAAAAAATATGCTTTACCGGCATTGAAAATGCCTGATGGTCAGCTTTTTCTGCTAACCGCATTGTTTTAAAAGCATAAACAATACAATAAATATTACGATGGTGGATATGCATCCACCGCCAAGCTTTTTTGCGCCATAGGCAGCAATGATGGTTCTGAGCAAATTGTTCACGTGTTAACTTTTAGGGTTAAACATTCTGATAATTTTTAATGTTCAAACGGATGACTTAATTTTATTGAGTTATATTTAATCCGCAGGTGATCCATGCTTAACAAAATTACGCTTTTCCTTTTCAATTTAACCATAATGAGTTTCTCCTTTACAAGTGCTGATGCCCGTCAAACATCTCCTTACATTGACACGTCACATTACAGTAAGGTATTTGGCCGGACAAAACTTTACAGGATTTATTTACCCGGCGGTTATGAAGTTACAAATAAGCGTTATCCTGTGGTGTATTTTTTTCATGGCTGGGGAGGCCGTCATTTCAAGGACGATAACGCACTGCTTGAATATGAAAAAATAAAGGATATTGTGGATAGGTATGAGATTATCCTGGTAATGTGGGATGGTAACATGGAAGAATCCAATCCGCGGCCTTACAATATCGGCAATCACAAGGATATCATATATGACATTCAGATGAAAGACTATTTCATCGAATTGATTTCGCATATTGATTCCACCTATCCTGTGCTCACCGGCCGAAACAACAGGGCCATTATCGGATTCAGCATGGGGGGCATCATGTCCTTTTTTCTGGCCGGTAAATATCCCGATAAAGTATGTGCAGCGGTGAACCTGGCCGGCACACCTGAATTTTTTATAGGATATCCGGGTAATCACACCTTATATCCGCTGAGGTATACATTCAGGAACCTGAAGGATGTGAAAATTCGCCAGCACAGCGGTAACACCGACATCCTTGTATACCTGAACGAGGAAGTAAGAAAGGGAGCAGAATGGGAGGGTTGTCCTTACCCGTTTTACCGGTTCCCGGGTGGCCATATGGTGGATAAACCCGGAGAAACCGCAGCATTTGAAATGGCAGTAAAGTTTGTTACCGGGGCGTTTGGCGGGCCGGTAGTCCGGCCTCAGCGATGGTCGCATTATGATTTGTATGGGGATTTTTCCCTGTGGGACTATACGGTAAAGAGCAATAAGACAAAGCCCGGATTTATACTGCTCAAAAATGCAGGAAAAAACGGATTCGGATTGTATACCCATAAATGGCTGCCCGATGGACCAAATCTGGACAGTATAGGAATGTCCGTTACCACTGCAGGTGTTTACGATCCCGGTAAAATGTATCATACTGTACTGTTTGACCTGAATGAAGCCAATATCGGATTGACGCAGAAAAACCTTGTGGCCGATAATGAAGGCCGACTGACTTTTCATTACACCGGAAGCGGCTTTGAAACGGGTATTTATACCGACAATGATGCCCCGGATTTTGTCATCGGGTCATGGGAAATGGCCGATCAAACAAGGTACCTCAGGCAGGGCCGTAATGCCATTAACCTGAAAATACTGAACAGGGGAGGGACAAACCTAAAAAACAGGAAAGTAACGGTTGGTATTTCTACAGGAGACACCTCGGTGGTAATTGAAAATAAAACCACCACCTTTATGTTCGATGCTGCCGCCAGGGTTACCAGCCTCGGCCCCATATCCCTGGTTTGTCATAAAATTCCGCCGCCTCATGGCGAGCCTTTTCAGGTTAAACTGGATATTGAGGTAACATTCGATGCAGTAGTTCAGAGCGGTGATGCTATTATCCCGGTGCTTTTCGATGTGCCTTTATTTGAAGCCGGCAGCATTAGTGTTGATGATGGTATAGCTATCAGGGACCGGTCTTATGGAAAAGGGAACGGCAATGGAACAGCTGATGCCGGCGAAAGGGTGATGCTCTACCATGGTCAGCACAGGTTGCGATTGTACACCAATGATCCATGGATTGTCATTGAAGAAGAAGAACTTGCTGATGAACAATTGCCGTCGGTATGGGAGGACAGTTTTACCTTAAGTTCTGTGGTGTCGGTGAATAAAAACTGCCCGGCAGGACATATCATCGAAATTACAGCATCATACGAAACCATTACCTACAACCCCATTGAAAGAAAAGTGCATTGGGGAACCATACATTTGCCGACAGGAACGCTGAAATAAAAACATGATAAATTATCGTTTTTTGAACCAATATTTTATCAGAACTTTATCTAAACCAATTTTATAATAAATCATCCCTATGAAATCTGAAAAATTCTATCTGTTATTGCTGATTACAGCAATAATGTGCACCCAGGCATTTGGACAGGGCAAAAACTATTTCAATCCCGATCAGATTGATATTCCCTATACCAAATATGTACTGGACAATGGCCTGACACTGATTGTCCATGAAGATCATAAGGCTCCCATTGTTGCGGTTAATATCTGGTATCATGTTGGCTCAAAGAATGAAAAAGCAGGCCGCACAGGTTTTGCACACCTTTTTGAGCACCTGATGTTCAATGGCAGTGAAAATTACAACAAGGACTATTTTCAGGCGCTTGAAGCCATTGGTGCCACCGATCTCAATGGCACCACGGGTAACGACCGTACCAATTATTTTCAGAATGTGCCTGTGGCTGCTTTGGATCAGGTATTGTTTCTCGAAAGTGACCGTATGGGTCACCTGCTAGGTGCCATCGACCAGGCAAAACTTGATGAACAAAGAGGTGTGGTTCAGAATGAAAAACGTCAGTACGATAACCAGCCTTATGGCCGTGAAGATGAAATTATTCCGCGATCGGTATTCCCGGTGGGACATCCGTATTCATGGTCGGTTATTGGCTCAATGGAAGACCTTGATGCTGCAAGTCTGCAGGATGTGAAAACATGGTTTTCCACGTATTACGGACCATCGAATGCAGTAATCAGTATTGCCGGTGATGTAAATCCTGAAGATATCCTGCAAAGGGTTAAGAAATATTTCGGCGCAATACCTCCGGGGCCGTCATTAACAGTTCCGGGTGTCAATATAGCCAAAAGAACAGAAGACACGCGCACCAGTTACCAGGATAATGTACCCGAGCCAAAGGTTTCGATGATATGGAATGTTCCTCACTGGGGAACCAGGGAAGCAGCCATGCTCGATTTGGCGAGCCGTATTTTGTCATCGGGTAAAACATCGCGGCTTTACAAAAAGCTTGTTTATGAGGACCAGATCGCAAGCAGGACATATACCTACCTGGATGCCATGGAAATTGCCGGCAATTTTTATATGGTTGCCTTTGCAAAGCCGGGAAAGAAAGCCTCGGAAATAGAAAGTGCCATGAATGCCATTATGGCCGAGTTTCTGGAAAAAGGTCCCATGCAGGAGGAACTCGACAGGGTGAGGGCAACCTATTTTGCCAATCTTCTGAAAGGTATTGAACGTATTGGGGGATTTGGCGGAAAATCAGATATTCTGGCTTCCAATGAAGTGTATGGCGGGTCGCCTGATCATTACAAAACCATGGCCCGTTATGTTGCCGAGGCTAAAGTTGAAGACATACACAAGGTTTGTAAGGACTGGTTATCGGAAGGAAGATTTATATTGGTTTGTGAACCATTTCCTCAGATGAAGCCGGCCGAAACAACGGTTGACAGGAGTTCACTCCCCGCGCTTGGCAAGGCTGTTTCGTCGTCTTTCCCCGACCTTCAGAAGGCGACCTTAAAAAACGGGTTGCAGGTAGTTCTGGCACAGCGTAAGGGCGTTCCTACCATAGCCGGTCGGTTGCTCATGCATGCAGGTTATGCTTCGGATGCTGCATCTAAAAGCGGTTTGGCGAACCTGGCCATGGATATGATCGATGAAGGCACAAAAACCAGGGATGCTTTGCAAATCAGCGAGCAGATGCAATTGCTGGGAGCTTCTATTTATGCCGGTTCCGATATGGATTATTCGTACCTGAACTTCACCACGCTAAAACCGACATTTGAACCTACACTGGAGTTGTGGGCTGACATTTTGCTCAATCCGGCATTTTCTCCAAAGGAATTTGAACGGTTAAAAAAGCAACACCTTGATGATATTGAACGTGAGAAATCAGATCCCTTCGATATGGCGCTAAGGGTATTACCCCAGGTTTTATATGGAAAAGGGCATCCGTACGGCATTCCTTTATATGGTTCAGGATTTCAGCAGACGGTGAACAGCATTACCATTGAGGATGTTCAGAAATTCTATCAGTCATGGATTAAGCCCAATAATGCAACGTTGGTTATTGTTGGCGATGTGGATATGGCACAGCTTAAAACCAAACTTGAAAGTTTGCTGGGAGACTGGAAGAAGGGTGACATCGCCAAGGTCCCGGTTGCCGATGTTTCTAATGCTACCTCACAGAAAATTTATCTTATTAACAGGCCGGAGGCTGTGCAATCAGTTATTCTGGCATCATACCTTACCGTTCCTTATGGTAAAGTTTCACAGCCATCACTGGACGCTATGAACAATTTGTTTGGAGGTGATTTTGTGTCAAGGTTAAACATGAACCTGAGAGAAGATAAACACTGGTCATATGGTGCAGGCAGTACTGTTTTTAATACCAATGGACAGCGCCCGTTGGTAGCATACGTTCAGGTGCAGGGCGACAAGACAAAAGAGTCGATTCAGGAGATCATGAAGGAGTTTACCATCATCAACAAGGATAAGCCCATTTCAGATGATGAGTTCAGTCGTGTGCAGGAAAATATGACCATGCAATTGCCGGGGATGTGGGAAACCAATAATGCTGTCGGAAGTTCAGTGGTTGAAATGGTAAAATACAACCTTAGCGATGATTATTATAAGACATATGATACAAAAGTAAGGCAATTGACTAAGGATGAGATTCAGCGGGTAAGCAAGCAAATCATTAATTCAGACATGATCAGGTGGATTGTGGTTGGTGATCGCAATGTTGTACTGCCCGGGTTAAAGGAACTGGGAGAGGTGATTGAAATAGATGCCGATGGGAATGTGATTTAGGCAATACCCCAAAAGCAAGGAATTTATAATTTATGTTCTTGCTGAGCTGACAGATCGCCACGCTACGCTCGCGATGACGGACGGTTTAGCGTTCCGTCATCGTGAGTCCGGGTATCCGGGACGTGGCGATCTTCTTTCACATGAAGCAGTTCTTTATCTGCCAGGCACCAAACATCCATCAACATTTCTACTTTACCAGCAAATGAAATTCAATGATGATTTCAGCATCTACCTGGATGTTGTTGTGAACGGCTGGTTTCCATGGAGGGCTTAGCATAATCGCTCTTTTATACTCTTCGGCCACTGTTTCAGGAACCATGCTGATTATGCTAACATTTTCGGGTGTACCGTTGGCATTAATATGAAGATTCACCTTTATCAGGTAATTGCCGGGTGATACATCCTGCATGTTCAGGGTATCGACCTGCTCCTCAACCCAGTTCTCAAAACGCTTTAAATTTCCACCCGGGGGAACCGGTTTAATAAAAGTATCGGTAGCCTGGTCATGTTCTTTTTCCCTGCTTTTATTGGCCTCGGAAACCGATTTTCTTGTGCGGCTTTTGGTTCCATAGCCTACTACAACCACTTCGTTCAAGGCAACAAGATTTTCTTCAAGAACAATGGTATTTCCTATTTCGCTTGAACTTATTTCTGTTGGGTTATACCCGATATAATTGAAGGCGAGCCTGGAATCCGAACCGCTTAACTGCATATTGAAATATCCATTTATATCGGTAAGTGTACTACGATTGGTGCCTTTTTCCTGAACAGTAACACCAGCCAGTGCTTCACTATTGGCACCCAAAACCCTGCCGGAAACGTATTTTCCTTTTCCGGGTTCACCCGCCGTGCTCACCATTGCCTTCTTTTCCTTTTCAGGAGCAGCAGTATATACCGGTTCTCCAACCTCAACAGGAGATGGCGGGATAATGTCATCCACTTCCCCTACGGCGGGCTGATGTAATTCTTCCTCAGCAGTTATATCAAGTTCATCGGTTAACGGGCTATCCTCATCCGTTGCAGATGATTCGCTTTTGGTCGCCGGAACAGCCCCTTTATTGCCCTCAATAACTTCGATAGCCTTGTTTTCAGTTACCGGCGCAGGCTGAACAATGGTCGATTCCGGTCTGGTTTTATGTACGTCCTGGGAAATGAGTTCCTGTTGTGGCTGCCTTAAAACAATATACAATACTGCCCCAAGCCCCAGTATTAATACCAATGAAGCCGCAATCCTGTAGAGAAGGATATTGCGGTTTGGTCTTCTCCCGGTGGTCCTTTTATCCAGCCTTGCGTTAAGATCCGCCATTGCGGCATCAAATTCCTCGCCGCTTAAGGTGTTCAACCCTTCAAACGACACTTCATCAAAAGCATCCTGCATTGCCGATCGCTCAAGGTCATGCCGCTCCCGGTCAGACAACAGGCCTTTCAGATAAGCCGATATTTTTTCATATGTCCTTTCAATCCGCTGCATTTTTCACTATGGATTTGGATTCAAGACAAATTTTAAGGTTTCTCTTTCCGTTTTGTATATAGCTTTTCACTTTGTTTTCATCCTGTTTTAGCGCTTCTGCAATCTCCCTGTAGCAATGCTGTTTATAATAAAACAATTCAATGCACTGCCTTTGCTCTTTTTTCAATTGCTCAATGCAATCTTTCAGGTGTACCTGCAATACTTCACTGCCGGTTTCGTCAATAGGGTGCAATTGTTGTGTTGATTCCATAAAAGTTTCGGCAGAAAATTTTTCGAACCTGTTTTTCTCCGAATGGTCCTTTCGAATCTTCATCAGGCAATGGTTTTTGCTCACGCCGTATAACCAGCTTTTGAAATTCCTTATTTCAAATCGTGGTACTTCATCTACGAGCACTTCAAAAATCTGCATAACAGCATCCTTGCTGTCGTCTTTATCCTTTAAATACGTCAGGCACAAACCAAATACCAGATGCATATATCGTTTGTACAACACACCCAGAACTTCAAGGTTTTTTGTGCTGCGATAAGCTTCGATTAATTCGGAGTCTGACGTGTTGGTATGGTATGATGAACTGATTTTCAAGGATTACCAAAATTTAGCACCAATTTATTCATCTCAAATTTAATGAATTATCGGTTTTTTTATGGAATTCTTTTTCCACTTGCACCTAATTGGAAAACAACTTTCATTTTAAAATTGAATACCATGAAAACAATCGTTCTATTCATCAGTTTGATTCTACTTACCATGGCAGGATCACCCATGCGTACCATTACCGGTAAGGTGGTGGACTCACAAAACAATCCTATAATAGGAGCAAACGTAGTTATCAAGGGAACCACAACCGGTACCATTACCGATGTTAACGGAGAATTCAGCCTGTCGGTTGCCGACGGAATTACCATTTTGGTTGTCAATTTTATTGGCTACAACAGTGAAGAGGTAAAAGTAAGCCCGGCAAGCAATGATGTATTGATCATGCTTCAGGAAAACGTGCAGGCACTACAGGAAGTTGCGGTAGTTGGGTACGGCACAGCGCCCGGAATCAGGATAAGGGGAGTAAGCTCCAAATTGGCTAAAAGTAAAGCTGTATACGATTATGATGAGCAGAATTTTAATACCGAAGGCTATTCGGCTATTCATGAAATCGGTTTTAAAAGTCCCGTAAAGGAGCCTTTATCCACATTCTCCATTGACGTTGATGCTGCATCATACAGCAACGTAAGGCGATTTATAAACCAGGGAATACAGCCGGTAACGGATGCAGTTCGCATTGAGGAAATGATCAATTATTTCGACTATGATTATCCGCAACCCGACAACGGGCATCCCTTTTCCATCGTCTATGAATACGGTGACTGCCCCTGGAATTCAAATAATAAGCTATTGCACGTCGGCATACAGGGTGAGGAGATGAAAACAGCAGAAGCCCCGCCGTCGAACCTTGTTTTTTTACTGGATGTATCGGGCTCAATGAATGAACCCAATAAGCTTCCGCTTTTGGTTAAGGCAATGAAACTTTTGGTTAGCCAGTTGCGTGAACACGATAAAGTTGCCATTGTAGTTTATGCAGGTAGTTCCGGACTTGTACTCCCTTCAACTACGGGAAAGCATAAGGAAGTAATCAATGATGCACTCGAAAGACTGCAAGCGGGAGGCTCAACCGCCGGAGAGGCCGGACTTAGGCTCGCATATAAAGTGGCTGAAGAAAATTTTATGAAAGACGGAAACAACAGGATTATTCTTGCAACCGACGGGGATTTCAATGTAGGGCCTTCGAGTAATGCAGAAATGGAACGGCTTATTGAAACATACCGCAACAAGGGAATCTTTATTTCTGTTGCCGGATTTGGCATGGGTAACTATAAAGACGATAAAATGGAGATTATCGCGGATAAAGGAAACGGCAACTATGCTTATATCGATAACCTTATGGAGGCTAAGAAAGTTTTCATCAATGAATTTACCAGCACCCTCTATACCATTGCAAAGGATGTAAAAAT
>CAZYDI010000059.1:0-4023 GCA_964646255.1 uncultured Bacteroidales bacterium | reverse complement strand
TTTTCATCAATGAATTTACCAGCACCCTCTATACCATTGCAAAGGATGTAAAAATCCAGATTGAGTTCAATCCTGCTTACGTTAAGGAATACAGATTGGTCGGATATGAAAACAGGTTGCTGAATGAGGAAGATTTTGATGATGATAAAAAAGATGCCGGCGAACTTGGGGCCGGGCATACGGTGACTGCCTTGTATGAAATAGTTCCGGTTACCGGAAAAACCGGGGACAGAAAGCTCAAATACCAGGAGACAGAAATAAAGACTGAATCAAAGGAGAATGGTGAACTGGCCACCATACATTTTCGCTATAAAAAGCCCGACGGAGATCAAAGCATTTTAATAACCAATGTTATTCCTGTAGCATCAACATCCATTGACAATACCTCAGAAAATTTCAGGTTCTCCGCTGCCGTGGCAGGTTTTGGCATGATGCTGCGGAATTCGGAATACAAGGGAACCATAAGTTATCCACAGGTTCTTCAGCTGGCAAAAGCATCCAAAGGCAATGATGCCGACGGGTATCGCGCAGAGTTTATACGCCTGGTTGAGTTAAGCGAAAGCTGGTTGACTTCGATGAAGGACTGATCCTGTTACCATCACTGCCGGATAGCCCAAGCCTGACATCTCAGATGACTATCCGGCAGTTTAACCTTAACATGAAAACACAATAAAAAAACAACCATGAGAAAAGCAATAGTATGTATTGGAATGGCCATTTTCTTTCAGGCATTTTCATTTGGCCAGATAGAGAAAGCGGTAAACTCATCAATTAAAAAAGTAATTGTATATACACAGGGTGCCCAAATTGAGAGCGAAGCAACGGTTTCATTACAGCCGGGACAGATGGTGCTAAAACTGGTTGGGCTTTCTCCATATATTCAAAAAGAAAGCATTAGAATTAACGGAGACGGTTCCTTTTCCATACTTAATGTAGTGCACCGGAATGACTATATAAACGAGCTGGATAAAAATAAAGAAATAGAAACCTTACAGGGTAAAATTGAAGCGCTTCAACTTAAAACCGAAGATGAGGGAACCTGGATAAAGATCATTAAGGATAAACTGGACTTTTTAAGCGTAAATAAAGAGATCACCGGCAAAGAACAAACCTTAAATCCGGAAACGTTTAAAAATTTAAATGCTTTTTATGGCAGTAATATTGAAGCATTGAATTTTGAGTTGTTGAAGAAACAGCGATTACTGATTGAATTTCAAAAAGAGATAACCAAACTTAATAACCAGCTAAACGCGCTCAACAGCAAAGCCGATTTGCCTTCCGGAACTATTCTGGTTACCATTGATGCCAAACAAACACGAACCTCAAGCATTACGCTGAGTTATCTTGTCGATAATGCATCATGGTACCCGTCATATGATATCAGGTTTTTAGGAATAAACAAACCGTTATCCATTACCTATAAGGCCAATATAAAACAAAATACGGGTATTGACTGGAAGGATGTCAATATTGCACTTTCTACAGCCAAAACCAACATATCTGCGCTAATTCCGGAATTTACACCGTTCTATTTACAATTTTATTACCCTGAAATTTCACATGCTTTTCCGGGAACAATTGATGAAGTATTGCAAGGAAGGGCTGCAGGATTGGATATAACAAAGTCATCGGGCAGCCCTGGCGCTGCTTCTGCATTAAATATCAGGGGAATTAGTTCACCCAATGGCAATAACGCACCTTTATATGTTGTCGATGGTGTTCCGCAAAGTTATATATCTTCAATAAGGCCTGAAGATATTGATAAAATTGAGGTTTTAAAGGATGCTTCAGCTACTGCAATATATGGTTCAGAAGGTGCGGATGGGGTTATTCTTATAACGACCAAACAAAACAAGGAAAAGTCTTCAATCCCGTTAACCATTGCATCTAAAAGAGAAACCTCAAATGAATACACTGTTGAAGCGCCGCAAACAATCCAATCAAACGGTAAAAATGTGAGTATTGGTTTCAGGGAAATCAATTTAAACGCGAAATTTGAATACCAGTCAATTCCGGGTATATCTGAAAATGTATTTCTGATTGGAAAGGTGGTGGATTGGTATAAAGCCGAATTTATCGACGGGGAAGCCAATGTATACCTGGAGAATTCATTTATCGGCAAAACAGCAATTAATACAAAACAATTCAAGGATACACTGGAGATTTCATTTGGTACTGATAATAATATCAGCATAAAACGTGATAAACTGACAGCGTTCTCAGAGAAGCAACTGATTGGTTCAAACAGGAGAGAAACCGTTGGATTCAAGCTTGCCGTCAGAAACAATAAGACATACCCTGTAACAGTCAAAATAATAGATCAGGTACCTGTATCTACTACAAAAGATATTCAGGTTGAACCCATCGAAATATCCGGTGGTATAACAGACGCCGATTCAGGTAAAATTACATGGGAGGTAACATTGAATTCAGATGAGACCAGGGAATTGATCATTAAATATTCAGTGAAGTACCCGAAAGACAAAAAAGTGATGATAGAATAGCACCTTGTGGGTGGCAGTTAAATGATGTTCATAAGCATGCACAGATATGCACAATCGCTTTTTCATCAATGAAATATTTTCATCCATGACCATAAAAATCTGTAAAAATTTTTTGATAAATCCTTTACAAAGAGCTCATTTCTGCCAATTATACTTACCACCCATATGAAAAATCTCGTTTTCAGACGCCAATTTGCTATGCTTTCACGCGATATGCAAAAACCTGATTATTTTAAGGTTACGAAGCTTTCGAAATTCAATCGCGAAGTAAAGTTATTTACACATGATGACCTGGAAATCACCGCTGCTGAAAATGACCATACACAGCTTATCCTGCTTGGTTATATTCTTGATCCTTTCAATCCGGAACGGACCAATAAGGAGATTCTTGATAACCTTCTTTCCCTTGGCACTTTTAACAATATTACGGAAGCAACCAATGCTTTAAGCGGTCGTTTCGCTATCGTTTATAATACACATGAAATCCTCAATGTATTCCATGACGCTACCGGTTTTCGTGAAGTGTATTACTGTGATAATGAATGTGAAATTGCCTGTGGATCAACGCCTAACATTCTGCGCCATTGTTTATCACTGGAACGCAACGAGGAACAAACCGTAAATGACTTTTTTAATTCCACGGAGTTGGACCGGTCGGAACGATGCTGGATTGGAACGCAAACCATGCTGAAGGGAGTATCAAAGCTACTGCCGAATCATTATGTTGATATGGTTACGCTCAGTCAAATACGATATTGGCCGGTAAAGGAACGTGTAAACAAGAGTCTTGCTGAAGTTACCGAATTGTTTTCGGCAATTTTGAAGGGAACCTACAAGGCAATGATCCATAGGAAGTATAACATTTATCATTCGCTTACGGCCGGTTGGGATTCAAGGGTATTGCTGGCACATGCCAAAGAATACCTAAAAGACATGAAGTTTTATTTTTACCGGGGTTTTAGAGGTAAGATTAGTGCAGACTATTTCATTTCCAAAGAAATTTCGGATAAGTTAAACCTGAATGCCCGTTTTATTGATTTTGATGAAATACATGTTGATGAACAATTTGAGCGTATTTATCTTGAAAATAATCTGCTTGCCCGGCCAAAACTGCTAAAAGGTTATTACGATACTTACATCAATCAGATGGAAAATACCTTTACAGTTAGCGGAACCATGGGGAATGAAATTATCAGGATATTAAGCAGTATAAACCGCAATACCGCCGACCCGTTAGAAATAGCCAGGTTGCTTAAGAATGACAAAGTGCCGTATGTGATAGATTCTGTTAGAAAATGGCTTGAGGAGTCAAGTATTCTTAGGGAGAAAAACCATATACTGGTAGATATGTTTTGCTGGGAACAGTTTTTTGGAAACTGGGGAGCCTTGAGCAGCAGTGAACAGGACATTGTCAGGGAAGAAATAAGGCCTTTTAATAACCGGCTATTGCTATCGTCGGTGCTTTGTTTGAAAGACAAATACAGGTACAGGGATTATCCCATTATCTATGCTAAAGCCA
>CAZYDI010000058.1:11528-18867 GCA_964646255.1 uncultured Bacteroidales bacterium | reverse complement strand
AGGATTTTTACATAGTTTCGAATCCTAAACCTCATATCCATCTCATGAAAAGATTCTTATTTAGTTGCATGCTATTTTTAATGCTGGTTTCAGTAATATATGCCCAGAAATCAGAAAAAGGAGAACCATATTCGCGAAAGCTTCTGAGCATCCAGAAAAGCACCACAGCCCTTCCGACCTTAACCCTTAAGGCCCTCAATATTGAACAATTGCTCGAAGATGAAAAAAATATCAAAGACATTCCCGCTCCTTTTGGTATATATACAGATACCCTGATCGATTTAAAGGCAGTATCAAAAACCGATCTTATTCCAGGTGAAGGAAAGATATGGCGTTATAAAATAGAAAATTCCAGTGCTAAATCCATACAGGTATTGTTTAATCGCTTTGTCATTCCCAAAGGGTCGAGTTTATTCATGTACAATGAGGATCAAACCGTTGTTGAAGGAGCGTTTACATGCCTCAACATGAATCCGGATTCATCATTTACCCTTGCCGGTTTAAAAGGGAGCTGTCTTATTCTTGAGTATAATGAGCCCTTAACATCCGAATTCAAGGGAGAATTGGTTATCGGGGCAATAGGGCAGGCTTACCGCGATCCGCTGACTTCACAGAGCAATGGTTTTATTAACATTAATTGTCCGGTGGGAGCTGAATCACAGCTTGCCAAACATGCTGTTTGTAAAATGCAGTTTCGTACCGGATCTTTTCAGGCTACTTGTACCGGAGCGCTTTTAAATAATGCCATGCAGGATGGAACGCCCTATTTTTTGACAGCGAACCATTGTATAAGCACACAAACTGAAGCAACTTCGCTGGTGGTTTACTTTAACCATGAAGTCGGGGGATGTGATGGCGACGAATTGCAGGCCGGAACCCTTACGGGATCACAACTATTAACAACCGGCCAGCCGTCTGACTATACGCTGCTATTGCTGAATTCCGCTCCCGAAAGCAGGCACCAGCCCTATTATGCAGGATGGGATATTAATGACAGTGCAACAGCGGGTGTAACAGGAATTCATCATCCAAACGGGCTACCTAAGAAATTATCCGTTGACAGGGATAGTATTTATTCCAATCCTGTCAGCGTTAATTGGGATGATAATAGTACATCACCAATAAACAGTCACTGGGTAGTTGGCTTTGAAGAAGGAGAGACCAGCCAGGGGTCTTCTGGTTCGCCGCTGTTTAACAGGAATTTACAGGTAATCGGACAGCTTCATGGCGGAGATGCCCAGGAAGCCTATTATGGAAAGCTTGCTTACAGCTATGCGAATAAACCATCACGCTTTCCATCCATTGCGGAATACCTCGATCCTGACAGTACCGGTATTACACGATTAAACGGTTATATACCGGAGGGAAATGTACCTGATGCATTTTTTACATCAGCCTTTGAGAAGGTTTGTGTTAACACGCCTGTAACCTTTACCAATTATTCTTTGTTTGAGCCTTATGATAATTCCTGGACTATAACTCCGGCAACGTATACATTTGTTAATGAAACCTCATCATCATCGCGCAATCCGGTTATCGAATTCAATGATGATGACGAATATACCGTTACACTCGATCTGTTGGTAGACGACGAAGTGATTTCAACCGAAACCGTTCAGATTATGGCCGGCAACCAACTTGCACTTAAGGTAAAAAACAACGCTGAGCCAACCATATGTGATTGTGACCTTACTGCAATCAAACTATTTGCATCGGGTGCCGAAAACTATACCTGGATTATCGATGATAATTCTATTGACAAGATAATGCTTACCAGTATTAATGGTGATAGCACTACCATTGTCAGGAATCCTGCCTTTGTTGCCGAAACAGTATATGACCTGGAAATAAAACTGATGGGGTCACAGGGAACTTGTTCTGATACCCTGGAAATCTCCTATGATATCATTAAACCTGAAAACGACAATATAGCCAATGCCATATTGCTGGATTATGGCCGAAGCTCCACCTATTCAAATATTTGCGCCACCGTTGAAGATGGTGAGCCAATACCTCCTTTCACTTCCTGCACGGGGCAGTTGTCGTGGTGTGACGAATATGGCACCGGAGAGGATATTGTTGAGCGCAGCGTATGGTTTAAGTTTGTGGCCGGAACCACCGACAGGGTCAGCATTTCATCAAGTCCAATGGACAATGAACTGGCCTTGTACGAGGCCGATTCTCATACAGAAATTCTGGAAGGCAATTATGCCCTGATTGCAGCCAATGACGACAGGGTTTCCACTGATCCCCGCCCCCTTATAGTATCAGCACCCGTAACAAACGGCCAAACATACTGGATACAGGTTGATGGCAGCGGAGGCGGAACCGAAGATGACTTTTACATTACCATAAATGCGGTTTCAGCCATTGACGATCAACAGATGAATATTGCTGATCCGTTGGTATACCCGGTTCCCGCAACAGAAACCGTAACCCTTGTTCATCCCGAATGGAACCAGGGAATGTGCCAGGTTTCTGTATACAGCGTTACAGGTTTGTGCATATATAAAGGGCAGCAAAAAATCATAGACAACCAGTTCAGGCTCGACATCTCATTATGGGAACCGGGCGTATATTTTACCACTGTTTCAGCCGGCAATAAAACATATACCGCAAGGATGATAAGAAAATAAAAGCCTTTTAGGTAGCGTAGTGTTTTTGTAATTTTGTGACCTGGAATTTGTTGGGGATGTAAATGATGGACAAGGAAAATTTATTTGGTAAAACTTTCAGCGAGATTTCGCAAATTTCACATAAATGCGGTTTACCCGAATATGCCGCAAAACAAATAACCGAATGGCTTTACAAAAAGAAGGTTTCTTCTATTGAAGAAATGACCAATCTTTCTAAAGCCGCCCGGCTTCAGCTTGGCAATGAGTATGTTGTTGATCTCAATCCTCCTGCTGAAGCGCAGGTATCATCAGATGGAACAAAGAAGTACCTGTTCAGGGTTAAGAAAGATAAATTTATTGAAGCTGTTTTCATCCCCGAAAAAGACCGGTCGACCTTGTGTCTGTCCTCGCAGGTAGGTTGTAAAATGGGTTGTGCATTTTGCATGACTGCTCGCCAGGGATTTCTCGGCAACCTCACACCCGGTGAAATCTTAAACCAGGTGGTATCGTTGCCCGAAAGGGATATGCTGACGAATTATGTGTTTATGGGAATGGGTGAACCACTTGCCAATACCGAAAATCTCCTTCATGCACTCGAAATTATGAATTCCGGTTACGGATTTGGAATAAGTCCTTCGAGGATAACAGTTTCGACTATAGGTATTATTCCGGGTATCGAGCAGGTAATAGAGCAAAGCAGGTGTCATATTGCGGTAAGCCTGCATACTCCGTTTGAAGAAGAGCGATTGCAGATCATGCCCATAGAGAAAGCATTCCCTGTTAAAAGGGTGGTAGAAACATTGAAACGCTTATCATTGGACCGTCAACGAAGAATTTCTTTTGAGTATATCATGTTTAAAGGGATCAATGATACTGCCCGGCACATTAACGGGCTCACCCGATTGCTCAATGGAATAAAGTGCCGGATTAACCTGATTCGCTATCATCCAATACCGGACGCTCCATTTGAGCCAACTGATGAGGAGACCATACAATGGTTTAAAAACAGGTTAAACGAGAAAGGTATCCTGACCACCATCAGGGCATCAAGGGGAAAAGACATTTTTGCGGCTTGCGGTATGTTGTCAACCCTGCGGAAAGCAATATAAGGTTTAATTACCTGCTGTCTTCATTTTATCAACAAGCTGAATGGCTTCCTGGGTCGAGATTTTCTTCCCCTCGCAATAGGCAACAACAAATGCTTTTTTAATGTTGCTTTCCTTCCTTGTCATTTCAGCTTCTTCAAAGGTATGGTACCTGCCGATAGAATATTTGTACCAGTTTTCCTCATAAATCAAATCGATGGGAATCTGTCCTTTATAAATCAGGTTAAGGTATTCCTGGCTTAAGGGCATGGTATGAGCAGCAATCTGGACCTTAAATATTATTTCCTTAAACAGCGTTTCATCTACTTCGGTACTTTTGTCGACAGTGGCAAATATATCTTTGGGTGGCTCATGAACGATGGGATCCTTCATGATCTTAACAATCTCTTCGAGCGATTTATCATCATCCCAACCATAATTATATTCAACCGGATAATCGGTGCATATCTGCAAAGCCCTTGCCTGATCCCTAACAGCAAGTTTTTCATATTCCAAAGCATCCTGCATTATCTCAAGCGAATACTCATAACGGTCACTTTCCTTCACCTGGCTGCGCCTGATTAATGATCGATTCAGACTTCTTGTTGCCGTACCCTCGTAATATTTAGCTTTTTCCATACCCGATGCACGATGATTCATCCGGCTCATTTTTAGCCAGAAACTTTCATTCTTTAGCTTAAAGACAGAAAAAGCAAGTCCATAGGCTTCTTTGGTCAAATCAGAACTAGTAAACAGCTTCTTTAAAGCACTATTGTATGCCGATGAAGCGCGTTCTTTCTTTTGCAGGTCGGTTAGGGCGGTGAATTCATTATTTGCTTGTTGCATAAGCATTTCAGCATCATTAATAAGCTTAGCTGCCCTTTCGAGTTTTTTGATTTCCATTGCATCGAACTTAACATTCAATTCAGAAGTAAACATTGCCGATGTTGATTGGGCAAGAGATGCCGATGCAATTAAAACTGTGAAAGCCAATGTCAGGGATATCCGACCAAATATAAATTTCCTTTGTGTAATCATCTTCATATTTTTTATAATGATCAAGGCAGTGCTTTGACCTTAAAAATAATTTATACGTGACAAACCGGGAAAGGTTAAGCGACCCCGTCATTGTACCACAATCAATACAGTACAATCTGCGTGCCAGTTTTTGCAATGAGTAATACGTAAGGAGTAATATATAGGACCGTAGGGCGTAAAGTGGAGAGAGTATTAATTGTTTCAGATAGTTACAGTAGTTTCAGAAAGTTTAGCTGCGCTGAGCTCACCCGACTTCGTTGGGTTCGGTTCAGGTTTCTGACAACTTCATTATTCATTATTCAGCGTCCGGTGTTCGGTGTTTGCTGGATACCTTACGCTTCGCTAAACTACGCTGAGCGGGGGGAATTTGCTTATCCTTACGTTGACGGCTATGGCTTCAATCCTCCTGTTCAAGCAACCATTTAACAGCATCTTTCGGATGTGCAAAGGCTTTTCCCTTGCCTCCCCTGTTATACACTACAGTTTCGGTGAACTTGTTCATTTCAAGCTGCTGGATCTGCTCGTCAACGAAAGCTACAGAAATGTTTTTTGGAGCCATTTCAATGAGCTTTTCTCCCAATATGTACATGTCTATCGCCGAAATATCATTTTTGAAGTTTTCATTGATCAGGATTCGCTTGTAGTTCTTTGTCTCACATTCATTAAATATTTCCTTCCAGAACATAATTGAAACATCAAGAGAATCTTTTTCTCCGGAAACAAGGGCAGAAAGGTACTTATCAAAATACTCGAACTGAATGTTGTATGGCTTTTCCTGCGACATAGATTGAGTGTTTATTAGCTTATTTCAAAACTACAAACAATTACCGAAAATTAAAAGAGATTAAACGCTGGTCATCTACAAATGCTTGGTTTATGATTCATTGGCAGGCAAATTAATTTAATTACATTTGTATGCCTTTATTGTTAACAGTGATGAAGATAGCCATCATCATATCCATAGTATTTCAGTTTCTGGCAGCCATTTATGCCCTTAGCCTTACACGTCATACCAAATTTAATATCAGCTGGATTTTAATCTCCCTTGCATTTCTGTTAATAGCTTTACGGGGTATTCTTGACATTGTCCCTATTTATTACAAGGAAATGCAATCGGATATCTATCTGATTGACCATATTCTTGAAATTGTAATTTCGATATTGTTGCTTGCCGGTGTTATTTATATACGCCGGCTGTTTAAGTTTCTTAAAAAAATCGATGACATACGGCGAGAGTCGGAGAATAAAGTATTGCAAGCCATCATGCAAACCGAAGAGAAAGAAAGGCGGCAATTCGCCAAAGATTTGCATGACGGTATCGGTCCACTTTTATCAAACATCAAAATGTCGGTTTCGGCCCTCGATAAAACCCAGCTTAACGGTTTTAACATAACCGTAGTGGAAAATATAAGCAGTCTGATTAATGAAGCCATTACATCGCTTAAATATACCTCCAATAATCTAAGTCCGCATATACTGGAGAGTTTTGGACTTACCAGTGCTGTCAATTCATTTATTGAAAACATAAACAGAATTGGTAAAATAAATATTTCCTTCAGCAGCAACATTGATGAATGTCGTTTTAACAGTCAGATAGAAACGAATATTTACAGGATTATTTGTGAACTTTTTCAGAATACCATTAAACATGCGCTGGCATCTAACGTTTCACTGCTCATTCATCACCATGAAGGCAACATGGTTTTACAGTATTTTGATGACGGAGTCGGATTCAACCCTGATGAATCTGGGAATCTCAACGGAATGGGGATTTCAAATATGAATTCCCGCATTAAGGCATTGGATGGCGAAATTGGGTTCAAACGCATAATGCCCAAAGGTATGATGACTACTATTACACTTAGAACCAAAGCTAAAAGCAGTACCCATGGAAAAAATTAACATTTTGATTGTTGATGATCATAAACTGTTTCGTGAAGGACTAAAACTGCTGCTTTCAAGCCTTGAAGAAATTGGTGAAATACGTGAAGCTGAAGATGGTGAAGTATTTCTTAATACCATTAAAACCTATTCTCCCGACCTTGTTCTCATGGATATCGAGATGCCAAAGGTAAACGGTATCGAGGCTACCTTAAGGGCGTTGGAGATAAATCCCGACCTTAAAATAATGGCCCTTTCCATGTATGGCGATGAAGAGTATTTCCAGAAAATGATTGATGCCGGTGTTTGTGGCTTCCTGCTTAAAAACTCGGATTTTTCGGAAGTCAAAAAAGCCATCCTTACCGCATCGAAAGGGAACAATTACTTCACCGAAGAAATACTCTACCGGTTGGTTAATCGCATAAAAACCAAACCGGTACAGCAGGAAGTTGCTGTTGCTTTATCCGACAGGGAAATAGAGGTACTTCAATTGATTTGCAAAGGTCTGTCCAACCAGGAAATTGCTGAACAACTGTTTATAAGCAAACGAACGGTAGATCATCACAGGGCAAGCCTTTTAACCAAAACCGACACCAAAAACGCCGCAAGTTTGGTAATATACGCTATCAAAAACAAGATGATTGAAATTTAGCCCTGGTTTTTTGTTAAGGCATTGTACAGGATAACTGCCGGATGCAAGGCCTCAACACTGGTACCGTC
>CAZYDI010000058.1:0-11428 GCA_964646255.1 uncultured Bacteroidales bacterium | reverse complement strand
TTAAGGCATTGTACAGGATAACTGCCGGATGCAAGGCCTCAACACTGGTACCGTCGAGAATTTGTTGCCGGCAACTATTACCCGCTGCACATATCAGGGTGCCAGGCCCGGCATTTCTGACACTTGGGAAAAGTACCAATTCACCGATCTTCATCGACAATTCATAATGTTTCTTTTCATACCCAAAAGCCCCGGCCATCCCGCAGCAACCCGATTTGATTTCTTCAACGGTATAGTTTTCGGGAATCGACAGCATGGTTTTTGAAGCGGCCATCGACGCCACAGCCTTTTGCTGACAATGGCCGTGAAGCTTTATATGCTGTTTTTCACTGGTGAAGTCCTGCCTCTGTATGCGACCAGCTTCATATTCATTGGCAATAAACTCGTCGAACAAAAAGCAATTTGCGGCCAGTTTATGTGCATCTTCTCTTAAACCAGAACCAACCAGTTCAGGATACTCGTCCCTGAATGCAAGCAGTGCTGAAGGTTCAATTCCTACCAGTACATGATCATTGTCGATCCTGTCTTTAAAAAGCCGGACATTATATTCTGCAATTTTTTTAGCCTTTCTCAGTAACCCCTTCGAAATAAATGTTCTTCCACTTTCCTTTGAGGGAATGACATGGATTGTATAGTTTAAACCGGCAAGCAGTTTAACAGCAGCAATGCCAATCTCTGCATCCAGATAATTGGTAAATTCATCCAAAAAGAAAATTACCTGTGGCTTACCATTGTGTGTGACGGAAGCGTCGTTTCGGGTATATCCGTTTTCACTCAACCATTTTTTAAAGCTTTTACCCGACAGTAAGGGTAATGTCCTTTTCCTTGAGAATCCCATGGTGTCCTTAACCAGGTTATGAATAACCCGGCTTTTCATCATACCATTGTATAACCAGGGGAAAGCAGCGTTAAGCTTATGTATGCGGGCAATATTGGCAACCATCCATGCCGCAAATGAAACACCTTTTTTGTCATAATAGTGTTGAAGGAACTCCGCTTTTAACTTGGCCATGTCAACATTCGACGGACATTCCGATTTACATCCCTTGCATGACAGACACAGATCAAGGATGTCATAAACAGCATTCAGGGTCATGGCTTTGTTTTTGCCGGGATTGACAAGGTACTCACGCAAGGCATTAGCACGTGCACGGGTAGTAGTTTGCTCATCCCTGGTGGCCATGAATGAAGGACACATCGTACCGCCCATCAGTACCGACTTTCGGCAGTCACCTGAACCATTACATTGCTCAACATGTCTGAGGAATCCAAGGCTTGCTGAATGGTCAAAGACAGGTTTAATGGGGATATCTGTGTTGATGCTGTCCGCTGTGCGCAGGAAAGTATCCATTTTCGGGGTATCGGTGATTTTTCCCTTATTGAAAATACCCTTTGGATCCCAAACATTTTTTAGCGTGCGCAACAACTGGTAATTTTTCTCACCAATGATAATGGGTATAAATTCACCCCTTAATCTCCCATCACCATGTTCTCCGCTCAATGAGCCCCTGTATTTTTTTACCAGCAGGGCTACCTCTGTGGCAACCGTGCGGAACAGCTTAACCCCTTCAGGGTCTTTAAGGTTGATAACAGGCCGCATGTGTAATTCACCGGTTGCAACATGAGCATGAAATACACAACTCAGATTATATTGCGCCAATAATACCTTAATGTCGGCAATAAATCCGGGCAGGGAATCTGGCCTTACTGCAGTATCTTCAACCAGTGAAACAGGCTTGGCATCACCAGGAATGTTGGAAAGCACACCCAATCCGGACTTACGCAAAGCCCACACCTTGGCAATATCTCCACCGGTTACCAGCGGAAAGTGATATCCCAGGTTGGAACTTCTAAGCTCACTTTCCATTTCGCGCGTAATTTGGGTGATTTCTTCAATCGAATTTCTGGCAAATTCAACAATAAGCAAAGCCCCTGGCTCGCCTTGAACAAAAAACCGGTTTTTGCGCTGTGATATATTGGCTTTGGTACAATCAAGTATGGTATTGTCCATCAACTCTATCGCTCCGGGATTGTATTTGAGGCAGATTAAGTTTGCCTGGAGGGCTTCCTCAAGGGTATTAAAGTGAATGCACGATAATCCCTTTACTTTGGGAGGCAAAGGAACAAGGTTCAACTTTATCTCGGTAATAAAAGCCAGCGTCCCTTCAGAACCAGCAATCAACCGCGAGAAATTAAAATGGGATCCCTCAGGGTTATATGGCTTGCACTGAAGCAAAAGATCGAGCGCGTATCCGGTATTTCTTCTTTTAATGGCAGGATCGGGAAATTCCCTAAGGATGTTTTCGCGGTTGTCATCATCGGAAAGTATCTCATGGATGTTCCGGTATATATTACTTTCAAGCGTATCGCCTTTTTGTTTTTCAAAAAAAGCCTTTTCATCAATTGCTTCAAAAACCACCGGATCACCATTACTTAAATACCCTTTAACAGCAAGCAAATGGTCACGGGTACTTCCATAAATCAGGGAATGCGCGCCACATGCATTATTGCCAACCATTCCGCCTATCATGCAGCGATTAGAAGTTGATGTCTCCGGTCCAAAGAACAATCCCCTTGACGCAAGAAAGAGGTTAAGCTCATCGAGTACCACACCTGGTTGAACCCATACATATCTTTCCGCTTCATTGATTTCGAGGATACGGGTAAAATGTTTTGACATATCCACAACAATGCCATTGCCTACTACCTGTCCTGCAAGTGAGGTTCCGGCGGTCCGGGGTATCAGGGAAATATTGTTTTTATATGCAAAACGAATTAATCGTTTAACATCTTCATTGCCATCAGGACGCGCAACTGCAATGGGCACTTCACGGTAGGCCGATGCGTCTGTGGCATATAATAAACGGGTAGTTAAATCGGTATATAATTCACCACGAAGTTCATCAACGAGGTCAGCAGGAATCTTAGAACCAATACTCATGTGTTGTTAATCTTGAAAATATAAAACAAAACTAATGATATTACCATAATAATATACGCGTTTTATGTTTTACAAGTTGACTTTTGTCAAAGGCCTATTAAAAAAAAAGAAATAACTTTCAAGCAAGTTTGTAACATGGTATAAAATATCTTTCCTTTGCAGCAACAAAGGAAATCTGGTTATTTTATTTTCACAATTTGATATAATCCGCTGATAATGAATTTAATTGATCAAATCAAAGAAAATGCCCGCAAACACAGGCAAAGGATCGTTCTGCCGGAAAGTTATGAGGAACGAACGTTAAAAGCTGCTGATGAGATTTTGTTTAACAATATTGCCGATATCATTCTCATTGGGAATCGTGAAACCGTTCTTGGAGATGGTAATAAACTTGGCCTGAAAAACATTGAAAAGGCTGAGATTATCGATCCTGATACCTATGATAAAACGTCCGCTTATGCTGATATGATGGTTGAACTGCGGAAATCAAAAGGTCTTACCAGGTCGGACGCGCTGGCTTTGTTGAAAGATCCGTTGTACTTTGCCTCAGTGATGATTAAATACGGGGATGCTGATGGCGAAGTGGCCGGTGCAGATAATGCTACCGGTGATGTATTGCGGCCGGCATTTCAATATGTAAAAACGCTTCCGGGAATAAGTGTTGTTTCAGGGGCTTTTCTCATGTTTTTAAAAGATAAACATTATGGCGATAACGGTTTAATGATTTTCGCCGACTGTGCTGTTCACCCCAGTCCAACCGATAAGGAACTCGCTGAAATTGCTGTTGCAACTGCAAAAACAACCAAGGCTATCGCCGGAATCGACCCCAGAATTGCCATGTTGAGTTTTTCAACAAAGGGAAGTGCATCACATGATATGGTTACCAAGGTTGTAAATGCAACCAAAATGGCAAAAGAAATGGATCCATCATTGAATATTGACGGCGAGCTTCAGGCCGATGCGGCAATTGTTGAATCGATCGGATTAAAGAAAGCACCGGGGAGTCCTATTGCTGGCAAGGCCAATGTACTCATATTCCCCAATCTTGAATGCGGGAATATTGCCTATAAGCTTGTTCAGAGACTGGCCCAGGCTGAAGCTATCGGGCCTGTTTTACAGGGAATGGCTGCTCCTATTAATGATTTATCCAGGGGTTGCTCCGTTAAAGACATTGTTGACCTGATTGCCATAACAGCGAGTCAGGCTATTGGTTCGAAATCATAATACCATCAATAATCATCATAATGGCAGAATTAATTGTAGAATCTATAGAAAATTTTGGGCTAAGCCATAAAGGACCGTCAAAAACACTTTTTTCAAAGGTTGGCATAGTTGGATGCGGTTCGGTTGGACAAAGCATAGCGCTGATGATCAGCCAGAGAGAATTGGAAGTTGTTTTCATTGAGTTGTCTGAGGAGAAAGTAGCGGCAGCATTTAGCTCAATGGAAGAAGAGCTTGATGCAATGATTGGCAGATGGGGAATGACACCCGGAGAAAAAAGGGCTATCCTTTCGAGAATAAGCGGATTTATAGGCTATGAAAACCTTAGGGGGTGTGACCTGGTTATGGAAGTTATCCGTTCAAAATCAAGGGATCAACGCATTACTTGCCGCAAAGAAGTCTTCAAAAACATTGAAAAATACGTTTCTCCTGAAACCATCATTGCCACCAATTCCACCACCATTGCAATTACGGAACTTTCCTCGGAACTTGAATACAAGGACCGCTGTGTAAGTTTGCATTTCATTACGAGCGCCCCGGGTTCAAAAATGGCCGAAGTGGTCCGGAGTTTATATACATCCGATGAAGTTTTTGAAAGGGTAAGCAAATTTATAACCATGCTGGGTAAAACCATGGTACAGGTGCAGGAATCGCCCGGTTTGATCAGTATAAGACTCTTTGTTGCCCTCGTAAATGAAGCCTGCGAAATCCTTATGGAAGGCGTAGGAAACAAATCCGATATAGACAATACCATGAAAAATGGTCTTGGATTGGCTATGGGACCATTTGAACTCGCGGATAAAGTTGGCCTGGATAAGGTTGAACGCTGGATGGACAATCTTTATGGCGAGTTTGGCGATATCAAGTTTAAAGCCTCTCCTATTCTTAAGCGCCATGTACGCGCTCATCAATTTGGAAGATCGACACGGAAAGGCTTTTATACCTATGATGAAAGCGGAAAAAAGATAGGATAATGTATAATCCAGATAAATAAGAAAAAATGAAGGTATTGGTCTTAAATTGCGGAAGTTCCTCAATAAAATTTCAACTTTTCGACATGGACAAGAAATTGATCATGACGAAGGGTATCGCCGAAAAAGTTGGACTAAAGGGTTCGTTCATAAAATTGGAGAAAAGCAATGGTGACAAAGTCCGTTTTGATGGCGAAATACTTGATCATCAGAGCGGAATTGAATACATCCTGGGCATTATAACCAGTTCAAAACATGGGTGTATTAAAAGCCTCGATGAAATTGATGCAGTTGGTCACAGGGTGGTAAATGGCGGTGAAAAATTTGCCAGCAGTGTATTAATTGATGATGAAGTTCAGGCTGCTGTTGAAAAGTACATAGATATAGCACCGCTTCACAACCCTGCTAATCTTAAGGGTGTGTATGCCATTAAATTGCTCATGCCGGGCAAGCCTCAGGTTGGTGTATTTGATACCGCCTTTCATCAAACCCTTCCCAAAATGGCATTTATGTATGCTATACCCTATTCTTTGTATAAAAAGTATGGTATTCGCAAATATGGTTATCATGGTACAAGCCATTTTTACATTAGCAAACGTGCATGCGAAATTCTGAATGTTGATATCAAAACGCAGAAAATCATTACTATACATTTAGGAAATGGTGCTTCGATGGCGGCAGTTAAAAACGGCGTATCGATTGATACATCCATGGGTTTTACTCCTATCGAAGGCCTTATTATGGGAACGCGTTCTGGAGATCTCGACATTGGCGTGCTTACATATATCATGGATAAGGAAGAAATAGGCATTTCGCAGATAGGCACACTGGCCAACAAGCAAAGCGGGATGCTTGGAATAACAGGAATATCGTCCGACATGAGAGAGATAGAGGATGCTGCCTTTAAGGAAAAGAACGAAAGGGCAATGCTTGGTCTCGACATGTATCATTACCGGGTAAAAAAGTATATCGGGGCATATGCAGCTGCCATGGGAGGTGTTGACCTGATTATCTTTGCCGGAGGTGTTGGAGAAAATGGTCCGGAAACCCGCGAAGTTGTTTGCAGCGACCTGGAATTTCTCGGTATTGAGATCGACCATGACAAAAACAAAGGATTACGGTCAAAAGAAGCCATTATCAGTAAAGAAAACGCAAAAGTCAAGGTAATGGTTGTTCCTACCAATGAAGAGCTGGTTATTGCTGAAGATACAGTTAGAATTTTACAGGAGGCTAAATATAAGGAGGCCAAAGCATGACGCTTAAAACACTTAATCAACTGAAGGAAATTGCAGTTGGCAAGGGTCGTAAACGTCTTATTGCAGCAGTTGCCCAGGATGAAGAAGTGTTATTGGCTCTCAAAAAGGCAAAAGAGGAGGGAATAATTGTACCTCTTCTTATAGGCAATCCGCAGGAGATTAAGGAAATCGCTAAAAAAATCGGGTTCGACTATTCGGATACAGATATTGTTGGTGAAAACAACCCTGCTGCAGCATGTGCTTTAGCGGTTAAGTACATCCGTGAAGGAAAGGGTGACATTCTGATGAAAGGCCTGGTGAATACCGGGGAATTTGTCAAGGCCATAATTGATAAGCAAACCGGATTGCTGACAGGTTCATTGCTTAGCCATGTTGCTTTTTTTGAATCAAGGTATTACCATAAAGTATTTTGTGTAACAGATGCTGCGCTGAACATTACGCCGGAATTTGGTGATAAGGTAGCTATTTTGTCCAATGCAGTGAAAACCTGCCACCAGTTGGGAATAGAAAAGCCAAAAGTAGCCGTCCTGGCCCCGGTGGAATCGGTTAACGTGAAGATGGAGGCCACTGTTCATGCGGCTATGCTGACACAAATGCAGCGTCGTAATCAGATCAACGGATGCATAGTTGACGGACCGCTTGCACTGGATAATGCCATTTCTGCTGAGGCTGCGAAGCATAAGGGACTGGTTTCTGATGTTGCAGGTGATGCAGATGTACTCATGGTGCCCGACCTGAATTCCGGCAATATTTTATATAAAAGCCTGGGATTTCTTGGGGGGGCCGGTTGTGCGGCTGTGGTTGCCGGTGCCGGTGTTCCTGTTGTGCTCACATCACGTGCAGATGATGAAAAAAGCAAGTTTTTATCCATTACCCTTGCAGTAGCCCTTTCATGTTAAGCAATATAAAACAGTCACAACATGAATCATAAAGTACTTGCCATAAACCCGGGATCCACATCCACAAAAATTGCTGTTTACCACAACGCCAAGCCGGTTTTCCTGAAAAACATCATGCACAACCCCGATGAATTGCAGCAATATAAAAGAATTACTGATCAGTATGAATTCAGAAAGAAAATTATTCTTGACGAGCTAAAAGCATCACTGATCAATATTGATATTATTGAAGCTGTTGTAGGCCGTGGCGGTTTGGTAAGGCCAATCGAATCGGGTGTTTATTTTATCAATGAACGACTGCGTCATGACCTGCTCGAAGGTGTCATGGGTGAACATGCCAGCAATCTTGGAGGCCTCATTGCCCATGATATTGCAAAAGACTTGCCCAAATGCAAGGCATTTATTGCTGATCCGGTTGTTGTTGATGAATTACAGGATGTTGCACGGATTGCGGGGCATCCCTTTTTTCAGCGCTATTCCATCTTTCATGCCCTTAACCAAAAAGCAACTGCCAGGGCCTATTCCAGGTTAATGAACCGCAAGTATGACGAACTCAATCTGGTTATTGCCCATCTGGGCGGAGGCGTTTCTGTAGGTGCACACCGGAAAGGCAAGGTAATCGACGTAAACCAGGCATTGGACGGAGAAGGACCTTTCTCGCCCGAACGATCCGGTTCATTGCCATCAGGTGCATTGGCCAAGCTATGCTTCAGCGGAAAGTACACCCTTGATGAAATCAAGCATATGATTACCGGTGGTGGCGGTTATGTAGCCTACATGGGTACGAACAGTGCCTATGAAGTTGAGCTTCTTGCACAGGATGGTGACGACAAAGCCCGGTTAATTCAGGATGCCATGTCGTACCAGATAGGTAAAGAAATAGCGTCGATGTGTTCAGTTTTACATGGCGATGTTGATGCCATTATTCTTACCGGAGGTATCTCGCATAATCCGATGGTTGTAGAATATATTAAAAAGATGGTTTCGTTTATTGCACCGGTGGTTATATATCCCGGAGAGGATGAAATGCACGCACTAGCAATGAATGGTTTAATGGTATTGAAAGGCGAAATTAAGCCGCGTGAATATGATGAGTCATCCATGGTTAATGTAAAACTTCCATGTTGGGAAAATTCTGACAGGGAAAAGGATGAAATGATGAAGAACTCCGCTGACTAGCCCTAGGGAGTGGAAGTTGATACAGGTAGTATTTTTCCGCGAAAGAATCGATGGCCGTTGATCGCAAAATCTCCAATGAATTCAGCCATTTCTTCGGGTTGCATATTTGTCCTGTACCCGGGGAAAGCCTCCATAAGCATTTCAGTCTGAACTGATCCGAGTGCAAGGCAATTAAATACAATGTCGGCTGTTTTATACTCCTCGCTCAGGCATTCGGTAAGACATGCCAACGCTGCTTTAGCAGCACTGTACCATGCCAAACCGGGAAATTTTACGCTGCCCTGAAATCCCCCCATACTGCTGATGTTTACCACATGTGTTTTGGACTGTTTACCCATATAGGGAAGGAGATTCCTAATTAGTGCAGCAGGTGCAAAACAATTAATCCGGAACATACGGTTTACCTCCTCAGTGATGGTTTCACTGAAAGGCTTGCTAACCAAAAAACCAGCGTTGTTTATTAGAATATCAAGGTGGAAATCCTGCCCCGGAAGCATATTCATTAAGGGTGAAGGATCATCAATCACCTTGTCAATGTCAATGGCAATCGGGATAATTTGCGCATGGCTGCCGGAAACAAATTGCTCAATCACCTTTGGATTTCTTGATAAGGCATAAATACGATGGCCTTCTTTTTTCGAAAAGAAACGAACGAGTTCAAGCCCTATTCCCCTGCTTGCTCCTGTAATCATTATATTCATGTGCATAAATAATATTGAATTTGTAATTTTATGCGATTATTACGTTAAATATAGAAAAGAACCCATGATAAAGAAACATTTGGTTTTAATTTTCAGCTTCATGATTGTGCCGGTTTCCCTTTTTGCACAAATTGAAGAGCGTGTTTCTCCCGCAAAAAAGGATACCGAAAAGGCATCTTTTGGCCAGCGTCTTGTATTTGGCGGGGATATTGGCTTGAGTTTCGGAAGCATTACATACATCAAGCTTGAACCGGTGGTGGGATATAGGGTTACAGACCGCCTTACAGCCGGATTGGGCCCTATCTATATTTATGAAAAATACAAAGACTTTAATCTTGAATCATCCACCTACGGAGGGAAAATCCTGGCTTCTTTTGCATTGATAAAGGGTGTCGAAAGCGGAGGTCCCCTGCCCTTTGGCAGTATTTTACTACATGCCGAAAATGAAGTATTGAGCGTAGAACCTTTTTACCGGGTTTTTAACGGATCGTACTATTATTATGAATTTGGCGAACGGTTGTGGATTGACAACCTGCTTGTGGGAGGCGGCCTTTCTCAACCCATTGCAGGAAGGTTCAGCGCATCAATTTTTATCCTGTGGGACATAACCCAAAACAAGTATTCACCATACACCAATCCGATCTTTAAAATAGGTTTTAGTTTTTAACACGAAGAATAAAAAAAGGCTGTTTGGTAATCAAACAGCCTTTTTGTTGAATTGGAATATATTATTTTACAGAGAATCCAAGACCTCCGGTAAGCATGCTGTAATTTGCCCATGAATAATCGAAATGCAACGTAACAATGGCAAATTTAAACCGCACGCCAACATTCAACCTGGGTTTCGTAAAGCCTCCGTCCTGGTTCTTAATTTCAATGTCAACCGGGTCCGTCATTGCAACCACCGTTGGTTCGGTTCCTGAAAATTGTACCATGGGAAAATCACCTTCAAATTTCAGGTTGGTTTTGGTAGTTACAAAACCAACAGCGCCATAAAAGGTTACCACTTTTAAATCAGCAGCCAGCAGCAGGTTGGCGGTCTGACTTTTAACCCAGAGTTTCATGTATTGGTCTTCCCATGTATCAGGACCATCAAGTTCTGAAGCACCAATTGTTGTTTTATCTATGTTCATTCCGATAAAGGTGTGCAATTTTGTATAGCCATACATGATTGACATCTTGAATACAGGAAGTCTCTTAACCCCGGGAATCCATTGCTTAATATCATGCCTTCCACCGATCCCCCATAATCCTATTTCGTTACCGTCGATATCAAAGTTGGGAAGGAAGCGAAACATGACGTCTGTTCCTTTAATCAGGCCAACACCAGCCTGTATCATAGGTGCTGGTACCCAACGGGCATTTAATCCCTGAGGCATCCTGAATGCATCCTGGGAGTATACAACATTATTGTCATCATCCAGAATATTGTAAACGATCTGTGGTCCTGAGACATCCTCTCCGGCTATGGTAGGGGCTTCCGGCGATTGTGCGGGACCAAGTTTAAGAAAGGATAAGTCGTTATTATCGATGAGAAAGGTTTTATAGTCTTTTGGAATAATTGATGCATTTACCGTAAAAGTAATATCAAAACCGCCCAGTTTATGGGGTTCAGCCGTATTGTACCATCCTCCGCTGAGGGCAGCTCCAAATGCATTAACAGCTGGTGTAATATACGGGGTAAGAAGTTTTTCTGCATCCTCAGCACCGGCAGCCATCATGTTTCCCAACTCCTCAATCTGGGCATACATCTTTGTATTTCCATGAATTGCCGCAATAAATACAACGAGGAATATGGTTTTGCACAACTTTTTCATATTGGTTAAGTTTAAAGTTTATTAGCTCCTTTTACGATAAAAATAATGAGAAGTTCCAGTTTTATCATTTGAGTAACAATTGACCGTAAATGACTTGACAAGATGTGGAAAAATAGTTTGGATTTTTTTTTCTCCTTAAAAATTAGATAGTATATTTGCAACTCTTTAAAATAACAGGTTTACTGTTATACCATAGTACTGAAAAGCCCTGTTTACAGGGAGTACGATCCAGTAGCTCAGCAGGTAGAGCACATCCCTTTTAAGGATGGGGTCCTGGGTTCGAATCCCAGCTGGATCACCAAAAAAACCATGCCCCCGAAGGGCATTTTTTATTTCTGGCCGTAATGGCAAGCTTGTTTGCCTATTACGGCCAGAATAAAAAATGGAAGTGGCGAAGCCACGGCATCGTTTTTTTGATTGCAGAACCCCCCAAAAGGGATCAC
>CAZYDI010000057.1:11526-18891 GCA_964646255.1 uncultured Bacteroidales bacterium | reverse complement strand
GTTTTGATTTTAATCTGAATGTAATAAGGCTTATTAACTAATGCTAACGCTTAACTGCAATAAAATATTGCAGTTATCTGGCAATGTACTGCGGATTGAATGCATAAATTGTGTACAATATACCATGAATTAATTCTTACTATTATTTTTTTCCTTTTCAACCAGTTCAATCGTATGTACAAGTAGTTCCATCCCCCCAAAATTACCGTGTCCGGGAACCACTGTTTCAATCTCGGGGTATTCTTTCATCACCTTTGCTACTGATATATCCCATTCATTTACAACGGCATCTGACAAATTTCCAAGTCCTTTCGAATCAAATGACTTAATGAGGCATCCGCCAAAAAGAATCTTTTTTCCCGGAATCCGGACGGTTATATTGTCAAAGGAGTGACCCGCCCCGAAAAACCGGCATTCAATTGGTTCCCCGTTAAATGCAAAAGTCAATGAATCCGTGAAAGGTATTGATGGAACAGGCAATCCAATCTCTTTGCATTTGGCAATAGTCATTGAGTTGGCTATTGAGGCAACACCAATGCTCTGTACATAACCCAATCCGCCTAAACAGTCATCATGAAAATGACCAATGATCAATGTAACCAAATCCACTGATAAAGAATCTTTCAAATACCTTGTCAATCTCCTGGTCTTTTCATTGTCCATAGGTGTGTCAATCATCAGTGCCTGCCCGCTTTTTATAACAATCATCCCGTTTGAGGAAAATCGTCCGGCATTTTCCAGGGTGTGCCATGTTACATGCATAAAGATCGAATCCTCAATTTGAATCAACTGAATATCTTCATCAATGACAATTATCCTATTCTGCGCAGATGTAACGATTGCAATCAATCCGAATATAAATACCAAAATTCCGTTTCTTATCATCTTGTTAATTCTTTTAAAGGTGCAAAATATTAATTGCTACCATCGGGTATGCGTGCCAGCACAATTTTTTCATTTCCTTTTTTTACAATTTCATCATAATAAAACTTGATTTTTGAATAATCATCAGCAGAATAAACTGAGCGCTTAAAATAGTAATCCAATGATATATGAATTTTATTGTTCTCCAGTTTAACTGAATAATTCAAATCGAATAGCTGATTACTCATTTTTTGCTCTGAGGGTAAATAATCGACTTTATAGCCATCAGGAACTATTATTGTTGAATGGAAGAACCTTTGCTTTGGATAAGTCAAATCTATTGGATATGTACGTGCTTTTTGCTTTAAAGGATTATCCGCAATAGTCTCTTTTAAAAAGGGTGATAGATATATCTTTTCATTGACTATCTCGGGTTTGTTTGTTTGGTTATACGTTAAGATATATGGCTCTTTCTTGTTTAGTTGATTTTTTGCGACAATGGTGGAATCAATTACTGTAAAGTCAGTTGACTCCAGCCTTTTTTTGATGTTTTCTATTTTGTCGGTATAATTATATCGGAAGTATGATGCATCATACTCAGTGGCACTTTTGGAAATACTTGAATTGACAATCGAATTATTGGGAATTTCAATCTGTATATCAGTAGTAATTTGAGAAGGAAAAAGGCATTCCAGTCCAATCCATTCAACCTTGTCTTTTTGTACAATTAATCCTTTATCATTAATGCACCGCGAAGGGATTCTGTTATTCAAACTCAAAATCTCCGTTGCGTCGGTCAAAACGTTATTTCCATTAACACTAGCCAGAATAATAACGTAATTAAAAAAATGAGTGTAGGGGTAATCACTTTTTATTTTGCCATTTTCTCTGGTACTGATTAATACAGGTTTTGCTTCTATTCCCGCTGCATTAAGCAATCCTATTGTAAATAAATTAATGTCCGCACAATTTCCATATTTCTCTTCCACAAGCTTGCCCGGTGCTTTTGAAGCATATTTTCCATTGTTTTTATTCCAATTAAAACTACCCTTAATATAATCAATTACAAGGTCAAATTTTTCTATGTCGGTTTTTGACTTTATGCTATCAATGTTAAACAATTTGGCAGCCAGCTTTTCTGATTTTGCCATATACATTCCAAAATCCTTATGCTTTAATAAATCTTTATTCATGTCCTCCCATGTCGTAATTATATCCACAATCGAACCATTGGGGTAATTAATTCTTGACAATTGAAAATCTATCTTGATTATATAATCATTTATCGAAGTAATAAACTCTTCGCTATTAAAAGCAGGTACATTCTTCATGATGTATTTATGCACCATGTCATGAAATACAATTGGGCCAAATTGGTGGGGCAATGATTTATCAGCGTAAGACGTTTGTGAATCAAACTTATTGGCACCCTGCAGCAACCATGAGTACTCATAAAAAGGAATCATTTTAACTTCGTACTCGCTGTATACAACTGGTATTTTCCATTGAAAATTCCAGTCCCGAAGGTTAAAAAGATACTGAGATTTTATTTTATACTTATATTCAATAATAGTTCCTTCCTTTACATTAGGAATTGCAAACTTCTTCATAATCCATGAGTTGCTTATTTTTTCATCAAAAGTATTTGATGGATTAAATGGAGTTTTATTAATAATTCCATTTTCATAGTTGTAGGAATAGGCCTCAATATCATATACTTTTTCAAAAATGCCTCCTTCCTGATATAATGGAATTTCCACTTCTGCCCATTTTATTCCGGATTCAGATAATACTTTTATTCTTGTTGTTCTTTCAAAGATTACATCAAACGAATTTTGGGATGAAACAAAAAATGACTTGCCAACATCAAATAAAACAACGGCTTCCGCATCTTTGTCCAATGCATAATCCTTTAGTTCTACTTCATACTTTCCTAATTTGCCAAATTCTTTTGAATAGTTCTGGCCCTGGGCGCTAAAGTGAATAAGTATACATGCTATTATTGCCAATGTAAATTTTCTTTCCATTTTCGTAATCCTATTTAAAGAGTAATAAATTTGTATTATTTTCTATTTCAATGACTTGTTTGCAGAAATCATAAAAACATTCATATTCTGATATGGGATAATAACCCGGGTTTATTAAGAGGCTTTTTATCACAATAAGTTCACCAGGCTTCTCATAAATATTAAACTTGAACTTGCCATACTTGTTATGAATATCGAAGCTATCCTCTCTTTTATGGAGCTTATAGCCAACAGGTATTTCATAAACTAATGTATCAATTTTATAAATCGGATAATCAATTTGTACGGGTAATTTTCTGCTGGTTGGCTTCTCGAAATTGGGCATTGAAAAGGCAATATTTTTTAAAAGAATATCATTACCGTAACTTTTGAATAAATCATGTGAGGTCGCTTCATATTGTAATTCAATCTTGAATGAGTCCCTGTTTGCGCTCTGTATTTGATAATCAATTAATTGAAATCCGTCAGCCACAATGCTATTTCTAACAATCCTGGCCTTTTCTGTAACACTGAAATTCTTATCTAAATGTAAGATGCTTTCGTATAAATCGCCTCTGTATGTGTTATTGAATTTTACATTTGCAATATTAGGATTATACTTAATTTCAACCCTACGGGTAACAAGAACATCCCCGGGTGTGAGCATAGGTGTTCGTTTGAAATTACTATTGCTGTCATCAACAATAAATGCATCCCGGTTTTGAGTAAACGTTCCCAAATGATTAAATGGTCCGTCACTTGTACAATCCAACCATATATCCTCACCTTTCAATGGAACATATAGTAATACATGGTTAAATTGTTGTGAAGGAAAACCCTTATCGATTTCTTTATTTGGACTTCCGGCATATACTTTGGTGTAATATGAACGTATATTTATATATGCCAGTAATGATTTAAAATAATTAGTCAGTGCTTTGCAATCGCCATATTTATTCTGTGCAACATAACTGGCCGGATATGGCTTCAGTCCGCCTGTTTCAATTGTTACATTAATATACCTCGTTTCATCCTGTAAATAGTGATAAAGAATTCTTATTTTTTCTTTATCATCAGTAACATTTTTTACCAAAGCAGAAATTTTTTCCCTGTCAACATCCCTCAAATCATCCAGGCCCTGCAATAACAGTAACTGCCAATTCCCATATGAAATCCAATCCTTATATGAACCAACTTTTTCATAGCTGAATTCAATGGGTATTATGGTAACTGAGGGTAATAATCCTGAAACTGGAGGTGAATATTCCTCGGGCCTGATTAAATCAGTATAACTGGCTGACCATTGATGGATAATGGTATTTTCATTTTTGTCAATAGTATAGTCTTTAGTATTCTTTTCCCTGTGTGAAATACTATAATTAACAGGTACAGAAACCTGTAATGTTGAATTAAGCGTTGGAACTTTTTCATTAATAACGGGAATCCAATAATCGATATATAAAAACTCGGTTTGTTGTATTAAATATGAATAAACAATTGTATATGGATATGAATTATGCTTAAGCGTAAATTCTTTTACAAAGTCATCCTCATAAAATGAAAAGTCTGATATAGAACTTCTTGTGATTATTTCACTTTTCTTAAGTTTCTTAACTACCCTTCCATAGGAATCCTTGATATATGCCTCTATGTTGCTTACTTTATTAAGTTTTGAATAGGGTATTGCTATGTTGGAATATTTTTCACCACCCCTGTTGTTTATCCTGATTTCATAATATACTTCTTTGGTCAGACTTCCATTGTTTATTACAATCGAGGTTTTCTGAGTGGTAAGCTCGGCGTCAAAATCTTGCGTGAAAGCGGCAACGAATAAAGAAAGAAAACCAAAAATCAAAATTACTTTTATCATTGGAATGAAATTTTATGTAGCTATTTATTTGCCAATGTATTTTTGGATGATGTCATGGACAGCTGTGATTTTTGAACTTATGTAATATTCCGATCATTCAGCCTATGGAATGCATTACCAGGCGTAGTGTTCACAACATGGAAAAACCTTGGTCAGCAAATTATAAAGAAAGGCAGCTTCTTCACTATCTTTCTCTTTTCGCTTTTTCTCTTTATAAAAGAATTCCTGGTATGCTAAGTCAACCATTATTTTATTCTCCGTCAGGTATCCCTTTTCCAGCTTTTTTACATCTTTCCTAAAGGTATTAATGTCTTTTGCCTCTAAGCTTAAAATTGCATCTAGCCTTGGTTTTTGTACATATTCCCCGATCCTGTAACCAATCTTTTTTTCCATATAACCTACAGCTACAATGGTAAACTTTTGGTCTTTCCACAGCAACAGATCCGGATCATCTGAATATACTATATTAAAGTTTTCATTATCATCGGATAAGTATGAAAAAATACTTCTAACTTTAGGGTTCACAACGTATGAATAAACCCGGTCATATTGATTCCCATTGCCTATCTTAATATTCAAGTTGAATCTTTCAACCTCACTTAACCTGATCTCATGCGCAGCATTATACCATCCAAAACTGGTCAATTCAAACCCAAATTTCTGCATACGATAAGTATGCCTGGCTTTTAATAAATTCTGATATTCCGTTTTGGCTTGCCCGGCGATTTCCTCCTGTTTCTTAGCTTTCTGCAGAAACTCACTTTTCTTCCTCTGTAATTCTTTCTCAATTTTCTCCTTGCTCCTTTTGTAATACTGTGATAATAATTCTGCCTTTTCATCGGACAGTTTCACCGTGGTCTGCCGGTACGATGCAAATTCAATAAACTGATCATATTGAGCATTGCTGCTGTCCAAAAGACCAGCGGCCATTTCATCAATTTCCCATAAATTTCTGTTTAAGTTGTTTACATACAATTCCAGTATCCTATCATCACAAGTAGCAAATATGCATCTAAGCCTGCTTTCAAATTCCCGTGTCGATATTAATGTATTTTGAAACTTTCTTTGTCGAATGGCCTTAATAGAAGCGGGATTGATTCCACAAAATGAAGCCCTCCCTACAGTATCCGGCGCTGGTCTTTCGGTGGCTGGTACTCCTCTTGCGAATAAACTAAGGACAGGAATATTTAAGCTGATCATATTAAAGCGGCTGCTCAAAGTATAAAACCTGGTTTGATCCAATTCCGCCGCAAAACTATAGTATAAACTATCCAGAAAATCGCTTGTTACAATCTCATGGCTCCTATATGGCAACCTCTTTTCAACTTCACTTTCAAAACCCGGCGGATAAAAATCAAGCATTTCGAGAGAAACCGGAATAAGGTAATCAACAGCATCTTTTTCTTTTATCCATTTCATATCTCCATATTTATCCCGAATTCCTTTATATAAGCTGACTTGTTTATCTGCAGGTAATTCAAAATAAATTGGATTGTCAGGATTAATCTGCAGCTGCTTCCCTTTTCGGGTGGCATTGAAATAAAAAGATAAATAGGATTCATAAATGAACGATGAATCCTGAATGGTAAGATTGGAAAGAATTATTTCATCCAATTCGGTTGCTTCGGCGAATTCGACTATAACAGAATCATCAACGATATCGCCATTTTTGTCCAGCAAAGAACCCGAAGGAATGATCAGCAAGTTGCCTTTACCAGTGGTAATTGTATTAGCCTCACCTGTATAAATAGTAAAAAACCGGCTTTCAACCATTGTATTGCTGAATCGATCGGAATCACATACTTTGGATATTCTCATTGTACCGGTTGTATGGTCGGGGTTACAACCAAATAATGAAATCAATATGAAAAACCCGATATGCTTAATGTGTGTCATTGTTGTTTGTTATTAAGCGCTTTTTTAATTCTAATTCAATTTCTCTTTTTTCGCGCACTAAGTAACGCATTTGAAACAGAACCGGAACAGACCACAAGAAATAAAACACAAAATCAAGGTCCATATGCCACATAAACTCATTGAAAAGGCTAAATATGAAAAACACAATAAGAATCACGAGCATTGATAATATTGAATTTTGCAAGTCATTTATGTATTCCAGATCATTCTTATTCAATTTATAGATTCTCACAAACACAACAACATAATTTATCACCAAAACAATTCCCAAAAGAACACTTAATAGCTTTAATGCGCTGTTTGGCAGAAGAAATGAAATAATTCCAAAAACCGAAACAAAAGCAATATTTCTTATAAGCCAATCAATTGGTGCACTTAACCTATTAAGATTGTTCAGTATTACTATGTCATATCGCAAAACGATCCATAATGTAATAGTGAACCATAATGAACCAATCTGAATTGCCAACAAATTAACCATAAAATTCTCCGGTTCTACTCCGGGAATGCAAATAATACCCCGTAACATGTGAATGAAAATCAATCCTGCACAGCTTAAAATTCCGCTCCTGATTTTTGAAATCATACTACTTGTTACTGTAATATTAACCTAAAAAACTAACCTTGTTCCAATCTCCGGGAATTATCATCATTTACTTTTCGGATCAGGATAACCTCCTTCTCTTCCGGACATAAATGGTGCGCCTT
>CAZYDI010000057.1:0-11426 GCA_964646255.1 uncultured Bacteroidales bacterium | reverse complement strand
GGAGACCCTTACATCACCGTGCTCATTTATTCATACATATCCGGTGTAATGGATAGCTTGTATACAAAATCGCCATCTTTGTCACAATAGTAATAAATCATGGTTACTTTATTATCCCGGAACATTTTCATATCCGGATTGGTCTTGATGCTATTGACAATGAATGGTTCAATGTACTTCTTAAGCGTATCAACATTCACTTCGGATTCATCCAGATTAATGAGCGTATAATTGTATTGAAAAGCTTTGTTTGGCATTGCAAGTGCATTGTCAAGGCGGGTCTCCTGATCGATCATGATCGGACAGGTTTTATTTAATTCACTGGCCGCATTCATCATCACCTTATCAACAGAAGGCGCTTTAAATATGAAATGTTGCACGGCAAAATAGGCAATAGCGCCTGCAACAATACCAAGTATTGTATTTCGTACTTTATTATTCCCCTTCCTGACTATTTTGTCACTATCTGGTATATCCCTGCTATTTTGCCCAATAATTGGCAATTCAAATCCGCATTGCGAACAATACTTCGCATTGCTCTTATTATCTGCACTGCAATTATTACACCGGATTGTATTCATGTTATTATTTGTGACTGGACAAGGTAATTAAAAATAGAATCTGACAATAACAGCTGAATTGGTTAAAAGGGCAAAACCTTCATCGAATACTCCCTGAAGCTGGACTTCACTTCCGAGACTAAAATTTTTGATAAAGTAGTATTCACCGCCTATGGTTGGGGAGATCATCGCAATAGCACTGCTGCTGTATCCAAGCCTTACTCCATAGAGTACATTGAATTTTTCAACCGGCTTTATCCCAAATGCACCTATTCCAAATGAATAATCCGCTTCATCCGAAAGTGCTATACCAACTTTTGGTTCTAACCTGAATTTATTTCCAATATTAATTGTTACATAAATTGAATTTGGTTGTTCATATGTATATTCTACAATGTTAAACAAAGAAACGCCCAGGCCAAATTTCGGATTGGTATTTTCATTCTTATTTTCTTGTCCGAATGATATTTGAAATGCCACGAGGGGCATTAATATCAACATGGTCAATGTGATTTTTTTTTGCAAAATATTCATGGTGTATAGTTTTGGTTGATAATCACTACTGTCCGGCTAAAATAAGATAAAATGGGGTAATCCCCGAAGGTTTCCCCCTAATGTTGTATTTTGGTTTTGCTGAAACTAAACACAACATGGGTAAAGATACAGAAATTCGTTTTGTCGGACAGACTTGGAAATCCGGAAAAAATACCGGAGTACCTCTCTGGTTATGCTTTTCGTGTTGCTATCTCCGACAGGCGCATTATCCATGTGAAAGACCGCAAAGTACTCTTCTCCTGCGCGTTAACCACTTAGTATGCAAAGTGAGCCAACATTAGCACCCGCATTGCCCGGCAACCGAACCCGATGAAATCGGGAGAGCTCATGAGGTCCATCTCAACAATCGACCAAAGGGAGTTAAATAAAGGATCATCTAATAATTGCGTATTACCGGTTGTTGTGCCCAGTAATTATTTAACTCAATACAGCTACAAAATCAATTATTTTACTTCCAAGTCTTGAATCTCCTTTTATTCTTAGCTTGGATTTATATTTTTCCTTTTCTCTGTCAGTATTAGTAAAAAGTACCCATGCATCATCTTCTGATATTTCAACTTCTGTATTAGGTCTTGAATCCATTTTTGTACAAAACTCCCATTTATCAGGATTTTTAATTAGATACCAACTTTTATTTAGTTTGCCCATTATTGATATTATTATTGTCTCTCCAATTGGATAATCAGTCATGTCTCTATACAGATGAGGTAAACCATGCATAAAAGTATCGTATAATGGTTCGATATACTTTATATCCATTAATAATGGTTGGCCTAATGCCATTCTAATCTGCATTTGATGGTGCCATTTCTCTGTATATTCTCTGGCTATATCAAACCAATTTTCAGATTCCTCCTCACCAGCCCATTGAACTGAAAATATCGCTTTGTCTTTAGGTCTTAATGTCTTAAAAAAATTATATAGTTCTTTTTCAGAGTACCCCAATAAATCAATCAATATGCGAGGACTCAATCTTTCTGTAGTGTCCATCCACGTTCTATTAAGATCTTGAATATAATTTATCAAATCATTATAACTATTGAGTTTTACTTTTATCTTACTACTTGAATGTCCATCACGCTGAAATGATAACCTTCGTAAGGAACCATCTATCAAATGGGCCGCCAAATCATGGATTGTCCTGCCCTTTATGGGTGAGGGTTTATTCCAATCCACATCTTTAATGCTCTTTAATAATTCAATTAATTTTTCCGTCAATTCAGGAAATAATTCAATTGTATCTATCATCGGTTTATATTTTAATGATCCTCCTTACTCGGAGTATTTTGACATAATTGGGCACAAAAACGTTTGGCGGTATGAAATGTTGCGCATTTCGAAGCACAAACCTATCAACCCGCTAAGCTGTTGATTAAATGTTATTTCGTTCAAACTTACCACTATCTGCGCAATGTTTTATGACCGCGTGTTGTGTGCAGTTTTTTATTTTAACCAATTCCATCGTTTAGACCAATCATTTAAAATTTCGCTTCTCCATTTTAATAAGGTTTTACCACCTTGAATTTTCTTATCGTAAAGGTCTTTGTCTGATTTGTCGGTAAACCAGTTTTCACCTAATTGATAATCAGTTGTATTTTTCTTCCCTGGCCAGAAATTATCTACTACAATACTACCTTCTAATCCATTAATTTCAGTAATTGATGATGAAAAACGGTATTTCACAATCTCTGCTTTTTTAGGAATATATCTTATAACATACTCTCCATTTCCCAAGTAATAACCTGGCCATTTTTGGACTGTTTTTCCATAAGGCACTTCCATCCAAAAGCATATAGAATCAGATGGTATATCAATCTCTTTCCCTTTTAAATGAAATTCAAGAATTGAACAAAATGCAACCGTGTCTTTTAAAGTAGTTGTTCCATTAATTACTATTCGTGGACTATGGTCTAACTTTTCAAAACTACCGCCCCAACTTTCACGCATAGGATTCTCAGGATCTCCGTCCATCATGTAAAAAAGTGATGGTGAGTCTCCCATTTTTATTTCTCCGTTGTAATAATTCTTAAAATCCTTGCCTAAATTTCCAGCTCCACTAATTATTTTGTAGTAATAGTCTGAGCTATTTACACTATCAAGTTCATTGTTATTTGAAAAGAAACCGTAATAACTAGAATTGACTTCAATAAACCACAAATTCGGAAAATTTTCAACAATGTATGCATAGCTATTGGCACTCCATTTTTTATTTGGTCCTCCAATCCAATATACCTTAATGTTTTTTTGAATTTCAGGTGCATCGTGTAATGCTTGCGCTAAATCCTCTAATCCTCCCCAAACCAATACCCAAAGAGGTTGCTCACTTTTTTTTAGAGCACATTTTATTATCCAGTCAGAACCTTCTGTTGCACTTGAATAACCAGCAAAAGAAGCATTGCCGTACCGACCTTGTTTTGCTATTGACCGCAAATATTCAGGTTTTGCTAAGTTTTTATTGTGTTTCTTTAGTTTAGGAAGGTCTTTTTCATATAAACTAATCATGCGCATGATTTCATATTTACTGCCTTTTCCGTAAGATGGAGAAGAAACAAGACCTTCAATGGTAAACAAGTCACTATACATTAATAAATGTATCATGGATTGATTATCGTCAGGGTCTGTTCCGCCAATGTCGGTACTTATTAAAATTCTTGGCTTAACTGGAACTGAATTTTGTGCTCCAACCATCGATGCGATAACGCAAAGTGTTGTAATTAGAATCGTTTTTCTCATATTTTATCTATTCCTTAAATCTTCAAAATCAATGCAGTGTCTTTGTTGTAAAATGTCACACAAATGTTGGCGGTATGGCCAGTAAGGGATTATTCCGCATCGCTTCATGAGGGCTTCGTCGTCGCGGGTGACTTCCTATCAAGTTACATGAAAAGTTGAAGCGGGCTACAACCCTTGAATAACCTACTAAATCGGCAATTTTTTATACCGCGTGTTAGCGTCTGGCATTTTATATCTGTCAGGAAAATGTTTATTAAGGAACCCCAATACTCTTGTGGCATATTCTATATCTTTTTCAGGTTCAGTAAAGCTTTCTGTTATAGTATGTATGTCTCCTTCACGAACAAAGGTTTCAATATGCGAAGGAGAATATTTAATTATTCTCTCAAAGTTAGAAAATGGCACTTGAGAATCTTCTCGAGAATGCATAAGTAGGGCTGGTCTATTTCCTAGTTTTTTAATTTCCCTGATAGGCTTTATTGACCAGATATTTACCTTATATTTTGTAAATATAACCAGTGGAACAAATGGTTTTACCATTTTTGCCAAAAAATCAGGACTTTGATAAGCCATCAACTCATAAAAAACTTCTTCCCATGACGAATATGCTGAAAGACTAATTAAACCGTCTATTTCTGGAATTTCTCCAATAGAATTGATAGCAGTCACACCACCCATTGACAATCCGAATATAACGATTGGAACATTTTTATATTCGGAATCATCTTTTATGTATTGAACGATTGCTTTTGTGTCAAGATACTCTTTATACCCTAAACAAATTATATCTCCATCACTTTCTCCATGAGCTCGCATATCAAAAAGAATAGTAGCATATCCATGTTCTTTAAAAAAACGCGCATGTCCAAAATATATAGTTGCAGATGGATTATGAATTCCTGACAAGCAAATAATGATTGCTTTTGGCTTTTCCACATCAACCTTATAAGCTGAAATTTTCAGCCCATCATCGGTATTGACAAAAAAATGTTCCGCCTCTATTCCAAAATCTTCAGCTTTCCATACCTCATCAAAGTTAACATGCATATTAACCATTGGATTTATTACCAGAATAGGGATCGCAATTAAAAACCCTACAATTAACAGAATAAAACCCAGTAGAGCACTAATGATTATTTTTCTCTTTTTTTTCTTTTCCATTTTTAATGTTTTTAGTTTTTTGCTATCCTTTGAAATGCTTGCCGCTAACGTTATGTGAATGGTTAGTTGCCGATTTTGAAGCACTTTCCTATCAAGTTACAAGTACTATTGATAAGAGCTGTGCCGCTCAAATCCCCACTGCACCGGCAATTAACTATACCGTTTGTTAGCACCTGATAATTCTATTTATCTCATTTATTCAATAATCACAAAGAAGCTAATCAAATTAAGAAAAATAATAATTGTGTCTATCTATCTAATGTCAAATAGTCAAATATTTATCACTGATTATACTATTTATCGGATTTAGCTATTTTATCATAAATTGTTGCTAATCTGTAATACGCTTCTTTGGCTTCCCAGTTTGGTATTTTTTTTGAACGGGAATCATGTTTGGGAAAAGATTTAACTAATGAAAAAGAGGTCATATCCATATCTTTACCTTTTTCTTCGCTATAAGGCATTATTGGAAAAGAAAATACATATATAAATACTCCTTCCACGTTGGCTTTGTTTAGTATGTTGATTTGAGTTTCTATATAGTCAGCTTGCTCTTTCTCACTACGGATAGGAATTTTACCTCCTTCATATATTCCAGTTCCATCGGGGTTGCTCCCTTTCAAAATAGCAAATCCGCCTGCGCCTCTAACCGCCGCACCTTCGTATGCACAACTCCCAACTTCCATTACGTACAATGGTTTTGACATATTATATCTTTTTAAGCCTTCGACATATTGCTCCTCTGGTTCTCCATTGCGATAATAGTCAACACCTATAATATCAAACAAACTCCAATCTATATCTTCCCAAGTTCCAGAAGCATAGGTTACAGAACCCTTAAATTGAGAACGCACTCCTTTGCATATATCGGTTAGAATTGAATTTAATTTCTTATAGGCGGCAAGCAATTCGGGGTTTTTCCCTTGTGGATAGTCTGTATTAGATACATTTTTAATCAAATATGCAATACGCTCATTTAATGTTTCTCCTTGAAAAACATCTCTACTGAACAATGAATATTCACATCCTGCAACAAACACTAAATCTATTCCTGCCTGTCTAAGTTTCTCGGCAGCAATAGCTGCTTCTTTCATATAAGATGTTGTTTCTTCGGCATTTGCACCCATTTTCCAAGGATTAAAAAATACCTTTAATCCAGCAGCATGAGCTATTTCAGTTGCACTTACTAAACGGGAAATATCTTCACCTTCTATTCGTATCATGTTTGCGTGAAGTTCATTTGCTATAACTGAAATGTCATATTTAACTAAATTATAGTTAAATGTTTCAACTGAATAACTACCTGGATTAAATTGTAGCCCAACGTCATAAACCACCCCTCTGTATTTCATATTATTCTCTTTGTTTAGTTTATCTTTACCTTTCTCCTGTGCTGAACAAGGAGTAAACAGAAATACGAAAATTACCAATAAATTGCACATCGAAACTTTTATCAAGTCTGATTTTCTCATCTTTTATTTTTTTAATGTTAATTATAAATCATGCAACTTTACAATTTATGTGAATCAATAAAAAGTAATAATCGGTTAAACTCACTTTTTGGTCGATAAATCATCTTATTTCCATTAAATATCCTTCCTCCATCATTTGATGTTATCTTAATTTAATAGGTGCTAAAACCGCCAATTTTATTTTGTATATCCGTTGGTCTCAAATTTTGTCGAAAATATCTTTGAGTTAAAATATGAAATTCGCTCATTTGCTTGATTTATTATCTCCCTGATTATTTGATCTTTGTTAATTGTGTTGTCAAAAAAATACCGATACAATGAATCACCAAAATTTATATAATCCCCTTCAGGAACATCTAAATCAGCATTATTATTAGGAATGTAAGCTTCTTGACAATAAGAAATTTGTCAAATCAAAAGGAAAAGTATTGTGCTTATTAATTTCATTCATCTTTTTTGAGATTTGGCCATTGAAAATGTATCAAAACTGTAGGTCAAAATTGACCATAAAATCATAAAAACTATAAAACAAATCCAGGATAATCCCTTTGAAATACCATTATTATTTAAAAATCTTATAATAAAAGGAAATATCCCAAATGGCAATATTGCAATTATTATCAATATTACTCTTCGTCCAATATTAAACGACAATTCTGAATGACAATTATGGCAATTCCATTTGAAGTCAATAAATCTAAATGGAAACTTTCTTAAATATTCAATAAACGAATATTGATAATTACAATTTGGACAGGTTCTAATTTTCATTGTTTTAGGTATTTATTAATGTTTGTCAAACGTTCACTGGTATGAACCGTTGCGTTTTCAGGACGCTTTGTGGTCTAGGTAGAACAAGGTAGCCAAGAGAGCAAACCTACGCAAACCCTCTGCCAGCAATGGTTTATACCTGCTGTTGTATGCTGTTTTCTAGTTTTCTAACAAATAATCAGGCAGATCACAATTTGCATTGATAAATTCTTGATTCCTCACCCCAGGGATGATAGCCTTGTCCTATATATTCGAATCCAAGTTTTTCGTAGTAGCCAATATGATCGGTGCTTAAATATAAATATTTAAATCTTGCTTCTTTAGCGTCCATTTTTGCTCTATCGATTAACAATGAGCCGTAATTATTACCTCTGTGCTTCTCTTCTATATATATAGCACAAATCCAGGGGTATAAATCCATTCGGCTGATAAAATCATTGGTTACAAGTCCTGCACAGCCAATTATTGCGCCTTCCTTTTCTAATAGGTACCATTGAGGTAAGGAATTCATAGAACCTATGCTATGAATTATGCAATCTTCATATATTATTGGTAGTACGCTTTGCCATTTACTCTGAAAATACTTGATTGCTTGGTCTTTATATTCAGGATTTTCTCGTATAGATATTATTTTCATACAACTTATACCTTAATAATTTTTTTTGACTGGTTATGTTTGTGTTCTTTTAAAAAAGCACACAAACTTCCGCCGGTATACGCTGTTGCCGTTTCAGGGCGCTTACTGGCTTTGCCCGCTGTAAAGAAGTGAAGGCGGGTCTGGTTACCCACTAATGAAGCCAGGTGAGCCAACATTAGCACCCAAACTGCCCGGCAACCGAACCCGATGAAATCGGGAGAGCTCATGAGGTCCATCTCAACAATCGACCAAAGGGAGTACATAAAGGCCTAACGAGTAATTGTGTATTACCGGTTGTTGTGCATCGTAGTTATTTAAGTTCTTTTGTCATCACATAATAATCATCATATTCCTTTTTTATTTTAAAATCATATTTTTCATATAATTGCAATGGCCCTCTATAATGTCCTTCGCATGATAAATTTCCTTTTCCTGGATAGGCTTCAATATAATCATAATCCTTATTAGAATAATCCATGCAAATTTTATCAAGAAATTTTTGAGCAATACCTTGTCTCCTATATTCTGGATGTATCAAAAAACAGACAATTGAGCATACTTTGTCGTCTGGATTATCAATTAAATCGTAATACTTTAATAATCTCTGATACTTCGATCTGTCATTTGCATTACACCAGCCAATAGGTTTATTATCAGAAAGAGCAAGGTATCCTTTCATTTTGTTATCATTGACAAATTTTATCACTGAAGACCGATTTTCTTCTTTGTTCCAATGCTCTTTGGTCCCAATAAAATGATATGAAAAACAATAACATATTGACCAATCAGGATTCTCTTTGAATATCATATTATCAAAGAAAAATAAATAATCGTCTAATAAATCAGGAGTTAAAGGTCTTATTTCAACATCCATTTTGTAAGGTTTTGGTCTTTTACTATGGTGCACAAAGGTTCGTCGGTATATGCTGTTGCCGTTTCAGGGCGCTATCGGGCTTTGCTCGCTGTAACGAAGTGAAGGCGGGCCGGGTTACCCACTGATGAAGCCAGTTGAACAAACATTAGCACCCGCACTGCCCGGCAACCGAACCCGATGAAATCGGGAGAGCTCATGAGGTCCAATGCACTATACACATTGTTGTGCTTAGCTATTTTTATAAGTCATTCAAATTCAATGTTTTTAAAAATCAAGTCGACATAATTAACTTCACTTAAATTCAAATCCGTATCAAGTTTGTAATTATGTGTCAAATAAGTTTTTAAATCAATCATGGAATAAAAAGGTTCGTAGAATTCTCCTTCAGAGGTGCCAATCCATGCAACAATTATTGAATCATTGTTTAGCCAAAAAGAATCCTGAAATTGTCCAACTGAACCAAATGTTTGTAGAATAATCCGTTTTTGTTTTTTTAAATCAACTATCGCTAATTGACAATCAATATCTCCGAAACCGACTACTTTTCCGTCAGAATCGTAATCCAACACAAAGGTATAACTGTATAAATCTATCGCTTTGGAAGAATCCGGAGAATATTTTAAATATGGATTATATAAATTAAAGAATCGTTTTTTAAAAGCACTATCTCCAAGAGGTTCTTGATAAGGTTTTAAAATATTAGTCTCAAAGTTTTTAAATCCACTCATTTTAAAGTCAGGTGAAATTTTCTCATAAAACCCAACCCACTGAGATAAATTACCTTTTAAATCTACACTAAAGTTTTTCTTAATCAGCGTTTTGTTAATATTTGTATCGACAGGAACATAATCAAGCAGATAACTATCGGACTGAACAAATGTATCAAATTGCTCCTTTGCTTCGGAATCGGAATCAAGTTTTTTTGTATCTGGTTTTTGAACTTTTTCTGAATCCGAACCAGTTTTGCATGAAGCCATGAAAATCAAAATCAATATGTAGAGTAAATGTTTCATGTGTTCGTTTTAATTAAGCACAAACGTTGGCGGTATGGCCAGTAAGGGATTATTCCGCTTCGCTCCATGAGGGCTTCGCCGTTGCGGAGCGACGTTCCTATCAATCGAGACGAAAGATTAATGCGGGGGATAAACTTCGCATACCTCTGAACCGACCGAAGGGAGCTCAGCGAAGCTAAACCCTTATTGGCTATACCGCGTGTTAGCGGCTGGCAATATTTTTTCTAATTCCATCTGTTTTTGTTAAGATTAAAATAGCTTTTTGCCGTTCAAAACATCAATTCCAAATTCTTTTGCCACGCTATTTTGCTTGAATGGATTGATTTTTTGAATATTGCCGTTATATTCTAGAAGCGAACCAGTGTTTTTGAACCAAAAGCTTACTCCGGTTTTAAGGCACTGCTCTCGAATCGCTAAAACCCAATCGTAGTTACAAATACGAGCCTCACGACTTGTTTCGCCTCCTACTGTAATATGTTCAATTCCTTTGAGATACGGAGAAAAATCGATAGCATTCAAAAGTGGTGCTGCAGCAATAAACCTCCTCTTAATGGGGTATGATAAAAACAAGGGCAAACGATAATCGGCTAATTCCTGATTTTCAACTGTACACCCGATATTCACATTGTCGTATCCATCACCCCAATCGGTTGGTAGAGAAACTAAAAAACGGTCAATCCGTTTTGTTAAAATCAAAAATTCGAGGTCGGGTCGTTGCCTTATCATCGCCCAGACATCAGCACGCCACTCATCGGCTTCGGCAATAAAAAAATCGCTTGCGAAACATGTCGCCACAATTTTTCCTCTTTGAATTTTATACTTGCCTTTTCCCGTTTTAGCTATCGGTTTGTCAAATTCATTCGTTTTGTAAACCTTATTTTGTCCACATCGTTTTGAGAAAGGCCCATAGAAGTAGCAGTAGGTGCAACCATCGCTTACTTTATAACAACCTGTCCACGGTTCCCAATTCATATTATTTTGCAGCCAAAGGAGTGAAAAACTCAATTAGATTTTCTTCCGGGTCTCTCAGGTGTACCACTCTCATTCCCCAGTCGGGCATATCGGTGGGTTTACTGTAATTGAAGCATAACGAATTGAATCGCCAGCTATGAAACTGTGAATTTCTTTTAAATCAGAAGTCGATAATTCAGTCCAGACTATTTTGACCATTTATCAATCATCAATTTAACATCCTCATTTGAAATAACTTTACCTTCATCAGACTGTTTAAGACCTTCTTCAACCTTTTCGATGAATATAAGCTGATCTATCAATTCATCAATGGTAAATCTTTCGGGTAAGTTATTGATAGTCTTATTTAATTTCTCTTTCGTTAACATGGTTCCTTTTTTGTAAAGATAATGCATTTTATTCAAATGTCGATCGGTCTGGTAATCTTGCAATTATGCCCAAAACGCCCGCCGGTATACGCTGTTGCCGCTTCTGGGCGCTTTCGGGCTTTGCCCGCTGTAACGAAGTGAAGGCGGGTCGGTTTACACACTAGGGTAAGCAAATGAACCAACATAAGCACCCGCACGACCCGGCAACCGAGCCCTACAAAGTCGGGTGAGCTCACGAGGTACAACCAGCCGATCGACCAAAGGGAGTTAAATAAAGGATCATCGAATAATTGCGTATGACCGGGTGTTG
>CAZYDI010000056.1:0-19012 GCA_964646255.1 uncultured Bacteroidales bacterium | reverse complement strand
TCAGCAGTGGCGGCGTTTTTCGGTTCCTTTTTGCGCTGTTGCAAAAAGGAACAATAATGACTCCTCCGGAGTCTTTTATTTGCCAGGTATCATTACTGATAATCATTTAAAACAATTTAAAGCGCCGGGGATTGCAACTCGATGATTGCTCTTTCGTTCACCGTGGCAAGATTGCCAATAATACTACCATCGATAACCTTGAGCGGGAAAATCTTCTTAATATCATCGATTGGTTTTTCCGGCATAAATCGCAATATGTCCCTGCCCCGCCCCTCGGCATAGGTTAACCTGATGCCTGTAGCGGTAATAAGCACCGGTTTTTTTCGTATACAGAGCAATTCATTAAAGCTAATCAATAACCCCTGGTTAGTTAACGTACAACTTTTCATGGTAGGGGATGATTTAGTTTCCGGGTCCCATTTTCCGTCAAATGTCCGCTTTGCTGTAAGGGTTGACGGAGTAACATCCTGAGGCCATTCATCCGGGTTGTCCTTGTGCCATGCATAATCACCGCCTGTTCTGTGACAATTGTCATAAAAATACCTGTTGCCATAAAAGTAAGGTCGGTTCTTTTCCGGTTCCGTTGGATAATGATACCAATAAATAGGTTTGTCCGCCATGGTTTCAGAAAAAGTGCAGTCAAGCAAATAAAACTGGGCCTCATAATGGTGGCGCCCTAAATTGTAACCCTGAACACCATCAAAAATACAATTGCGAAGAACCATTTTCTGATCCGGACTGGTTACTGCGGCATGCCATAAAGCAGCTGTTTTTGAATTCTCGTAGAAACGTGAATCCCTTATGTAACACCAGCCACGGGGGCATACAAAATCAACACCACCTTCGAAATAGCATCCGGAATGGTAATACATTCCATGCTTATAATTCCACAAAGAAACCGTATCGCCACCGTTGCTGGTTATATTACAGTCAATAAGCATGGTCCGTGTTCCTGTTCCAAAAATGGCAAAGGCATGTGGACCAATTTGCGGCTGTGTATTTCTGATGGTCATGTTTTGAATTATAACATCATCAGCCGTAATATTTACAACAGCGGCACCAATATAATCGGGCTTGGCCAGCCAGTCCGACCGCAAAATACTGAATTGTAAAATCGTGCTGTCTTTGCTTTCTCCCAGAAGTGTGATATAATCCCTGTCGATCAGGATTTTTTCTTCATAAAGTCCATTTTTCACAAAAATCACATACCGCTCGTAATTATACATTGGCAGTGAACTTAAGGCCTCATTAATGGTAGTGAAATCGCCGGTTCCGTCTTTTGATACTATAAGGTCGGTATGCCGCTCAATGCCATACAGTAAAGCAGGGCATATACAAAGCAGGATTAAAAGTACAGGTTTCATTCCTTTACAACGGCAATAAATTCCATGGGAACGTTTACCAGCTGGGCAATTTCTTCACCGGCTTCATGCATGTCATGATCATCATCGTCAAAATACCAATATAGCTTAATGTTGGCGCCCTTCTTTATTTGTGCCTCGGAAAGTATCATAATGTCCGAAATAAACTTTGCGGCAGCCGAATTAAAATACCCAAGCCTGAAGTGAACCCTGAAAGCGCCCCTGGCACTTTTTGTATCGGTATCCAACGGCAATCCCTTCAGGTATTTCTCAAAGTGTGTGAGCACTGTATTGCTGAATTCACGAATATTTTCGGGCAGACAATTTCCCTTAATCTGAAAAAGATTTTTCTCCGGATCCAGTATTACTTCCGGAGTTTTGTCGGATTGAGGTATTTTGATCATATATCCAGTTTATTAAAGACTTGTTTATTATGGTTGAATTTAGCAATAATTTCTTTTACACTATCCGATTTACAACAATTATGATGCATCCAATACCAGAATTTCCTCATTACTTAATACGGCATCGCCTTTAAATTTGAGTATTAGCTGGGCAAGGGTTATGACGTCGTTTCTGCAGTATGCAGCAATTCTGTCAATGTTTTGTTCATTCCAGTAAACATTGGCTACCTGACTGCCATCGATATCGCTTTTTGGGCTGTCGAGGTTAAAGACCGAGGCAAGCAGGTCAAGTGAAGTATAATGTTTGTAATCGCCGAATTTCCATAATTCCAGTGTATCCATATGTTTAACCTCCCATGGCCTTTTATTGGAAGTATCAAACACAGGGGGAAGCTTTATTCCATTAATGAGCAAACGCCTTGATATATAAGGAAAATCAAATTCCCTTCCGTTATGCGCACATAATTCAACATCCCTTTTCTGGCATAAGCGGGTAATCACATCGGCAAATTCGGCCAGCAGGTCCTTTTCATCATGCTGATAAAATGACTTCAGCCGCAGCATTCTTCTGTTATCTTTCAGCCCTATCATACCGGTTGAAATACAGATTATCTTTCCAAATTCAGCAAAAATACCGGCTCTCTTGAAAACCTCCTCTCCCGGCTCATTTTCCTTATTGATATACCGGGCTTTTTTTTCCCAAAGCCTGCGGTATTGTGCAGGCGCTTCCTGCAACGATGGATACAGGGGTACTGTTTCAATATCAAGAAACAGAATGTTTTCGATTTTTACGTGTTCTAACATAGGTTATTTCAAGAATCGCTATTTTTGCAATACATTGAAAAATAACAAATATTCAGGAAGATTAAAAACCTTTCTTAATAAATCCTGTATGAACCGATTATACCCCTTAAAATTCAAGCCCATTATTAAAGATAAAATCTGGGGAGGTACCCGGCTAAAAGATATTTTGCGCAAGCCGACCAAAAGCAATCAGGCCGGTGAAAGCTGGGAGATTAGCGGATACCCCGGTAACCTTTCGAAAGTGAAAAATGGATTCCTGGCCGGCAATACCATCGAAGAGATCATTGAGGTTTACATGGGCGACATCGTAGGAGATGGTGTATTTGACAGGTTCGGCACGTTATTTCCACTGCTGATAAAATTCATTGATGCCAATGATGCATTATCGGTTCAGGTTCATCCCGATGACCAGCTTGCCCTTAAGCAGTTTGGCTCATTCGGCAAAACTGAAATGTGGTATGTTATCGGAGCGGAAAAGGATTCGGAGATCATCGTCGGGTTTAATCAAAAAGTGGATAAGCCGCTATATGAAAAGCACATGCAGGATAATAACCTGCTGGCCATACTCAACAAGGAAAAGGCAATGCCCGGGGATGTGTTTTTTCTGCCAGCAGGCCGGATACATGCAATCGGTGCCGGTGTATTGCTGGCCGAAATACAACAAACGTCCGATGCAACCCTGAGAATATTTGATTTTAACAGGCTCGACGATAAGGGCAAACCCAGGGAATTGCACACCGAAAAAGCACTTGAAGCCATAAACTTCGACCCGGTAACCAGCTTTAAAACCGATTACCATGCCGAAATCAATAAAGCAGTTAACCTGGCAACGTGCGAATATTTTACTACAAACGTGATCAGGCTTGACAGGGAAATTGAAAGGGATTACAGTCAGCTGGATTCATTTGTTGTGTATATGTGCATTAAGGGCAATTTTGACATAGGGTATTACCAAACTGATATTGAAAAAGTTTCGGTGGGAGATTCTGTGTTGCTGCCTGCAGATATCAAAAATGTAAGGCTTATTCCGGAGCCAAAGGCGGAAATAATTGAAGTGTATATTGAAGGGTTGAAGCAGCAAGATCATACAGAACAAATGTTGGATGCTTTACTATAATGGAGATAAAAAGCGTACGGTTTGTAAAAAGCAGTCGTGACCTTAAGGGTTGTCCTCCCGAAGGCATGCCCGAATATGCCTTTGCCGGAAGGTCCAATGTAGGTAAATCTTCCTTGCTTAACTTATTGGTCAATAACAAAAACCTGGCAAAAACATCCTCAATGCCCGGTAAAACAAAGCTGATCAATCATTTCATGGTTAATGACAACTGGTATCTGGTCGATTTACCCGGTTATGGTTATGCAAAGACAAGCAATTCCATGCGAAAAGAATTCATTACCGGTATGAATGAGTATCTGCAAAAAAGGAGTAGTTTATCCTGTTTGTTCATTCTGATTGACTGCCGGCATAGTCCCATTACAAGCGACCTTGAATTTATTAATGTTTCGGGGGGTGCCAATATTCCCCTTGCACTTGTATTCACAAAAACCGACAAGATATCCACCACCATGCTGGAAAGGAATTTAGAGCAGTACAGGAAAACATTGAGCCAGACCTGGGAAGAACTTCCGGAAATTTTTATAACCTCATCGGTTCAAAAAAACGGAAAGGATGAGATTCTTGCTCATATAGAAAAATGTAACAAAACATTTTATACCACATAGCGTTCTCAGGGCTTATCCCTACCTGTTGAAAATTGATTTTATTAAAAATACAATACTTTCAGAATCATCTTGAAGGTATATTTTTTACATTTGCAGCACCTCACCAAAATTGAAATGCAGAAGCGATGAAAATCAAAGCTCCTATTAAATTTTTTTCAGGCCGTGCATCACACTACCTGGCAGAAAAAATAACAAAAAGCTACGGGACAGAACTGGGAAAAACTTCGGTTCTTGAATTTAGCGATGGCGAATTCCAGCCTTATTTCGAAGAATCCGTAAGGGGCTGCATTGTTTTCATTGTACAATCTACATTTCCGCCCGCAGACAATTTAATGGAGCTTCTGTTGCTTATAGATGCTGCCAAGCGCGCATCAGCTTACCAGGTTGTGGCCGTTATGCCATACCTTGGATTAGCCAGACAAGACAGGAAAGATCGTCCAAGGTGCAGTATAGGCGCTAAGCTGGTGGCTGACATACTCACGGCAGCAGGTGCTGACCGTGTAATGACAATGGATTTGCATGCCGACCAGATACAGGGTTTCTTCAATGTGCCCGTGGATCATTTATATGGTTCAACCATTTTCGTGCCTTATATTAAGAGCCTGGGGCTTGAAAACCTGGTGATTGCAGCGCCCGACATGGGGGGTACCAAAAGGGCCAATGCCTATTCGCGTTTTCTCAACTGTGAAATGGTAATATGCTATAAAGTTCGGAAGAAAGCCAATGTTGTTGAGGAAATCAGGGTGATTGGCGACATAAAGGACAAAAATGTTGTTATTGTTGACGACATGATAGATACAGCAGGAACTGTGTGTCTTGCTTCAAAACTAATGATGGAGGAAGGGGCCCGAAGCGTGAGGGTTATTTGTTCACATCCGGTACTGTCGGGACCGGCATACGAGCGTATCGAAAAATCAGACATAACTGAAGTGGTTGTTAGCGATACCATTCCGCTAAGGGGACATTCGGATAAGATAAAAGTTCTTACCATTGCTGATCTTTTTGCCGATGTTATTCATAAAGTATATAAGTATAAATCCATTACGGAGAATTTCTTAATTTAAACCGGGAATATAGAGGGCTGTGGATAACTGAACAGAAGCTTCAATTCACAACCCATTTATAATTCCGGATTCATCCTTCATAATTCATAATTTTCTTTATCTTTGCGGACCTTTTTACCATCGTTTTTTGTTAAACAATGGTGTAATGGGGAAGCTAGAAAATGTATTGACTTGTTGATTTATTGATTGATTGAATTGAAATCAACCAATCATCCAATCGAAAGATCGATAAATAATATAGTTTCCAGGTAGCACATGAATGTTGTTTAATTAATTTATTCCAATGAAAACTTTTGATTTAAAAGCGTCCCTGCGCAAAACCACAGGGAAAAAAGATTCCAAAAACTTAAGGAAAAACAAGCAGGTTCCCTGTGTTCTTTACGGTGGCGGTGAAAATGTACATTTTTATGCTGAAGCCCGCGATTTTAAAGACCTGGTGTATACACCCCATGTGTATGTGGTCAATTTAGATGTCGAGGGTAAAAAACACCTTGCTGTAATGAAGGAACTTCAGTTCCACCCGGTAACTGATGCACTTGACCACATTGATTTTGTTGAAGTTTCGGATAATAATCCAATACGTATCGATCTTCCTGTGGTAATTACAGGTAACTCAGTCGGTATCCGTGCAGGTGGTAAATTAAGGCAACGCAAAAGATATGTAAAGGTAAAAGGCCTCATCAAAAATTTACCTGATGAGCTTGTTATTGACATTACCGACCTTGATATCGGAGACTCCGTTCTGGCTGGTGATTTGAAATATAAGGACGTTGAGATTCTTGAAGCTCCCCGCTCTCTTGTTGTTGGTATTGTTTCAGCAAGGGCTGCCGCTAAAGGCTTTACCGAAGCTGAAGCTGCTGCTCCGGCTGAAGGCGCTGCTGCTCCGGCTGAAGGTGCTGCTGCCGCTCCTGCCGATGCTAAGAAATAATAAAAATCATTGCCTTGAAATACCTGGTTACCGGACTGGGTAATGTGGGTGATGAATACCACGACACCCGTCATAATATAGGTTTTACAATACTGGATGCTTTAGCAAAGGCATCCGGTATTGCTTTTATGGATAAGCGGTATGGTTTTATCGCTGAATACAGGTATAAGAGCCGCATTTTTATACTGCTCAAGCCGAATACCTACGTTAACCTTAGTGGTAAAGCCGTAAATTATTGGTTACAAAAGGAATCCATTGACGCAGAGCATTTGCTGGTGCTGCTTGATGATATATCACTGCCACTGGGCACAATCCGCCTGCGTGGAAAGGGCGGCGACGGAGGTCATAATGGGCTTACCAGCATTATTGAAACACTGGGCCATGGAAATTTTGCCCGTATGCGTTTTGGCATTGGCGGAGATTTTCCTTATGGCTTACAGGTTGATTATGTTTTAGGAAAGTTTACCGCAGAACAGAAGACTATACTTGCAGAACGCATGCCTGCCTGTATTGAGTTAATAAAAAGCTTTGGCACCCAAGGACTTGAGCGAACCATGAATTTATTTAACAAAAAATAGGCCCATCCGTTAAAACTTTGTTAAAGGGCTGAATTCCAACTTTTTTGTTTTAATTTTGCACTTAAACTTGTCAAAAGTGCGCCCGTCGACGGTAAAAATAATTATCATAATTTCTTCCATCGCCTTATTGGGATTGATATTTACACAGGTTTTGTGGATAAGAAAAGAAATTGACCTTGCCAAAGAGCATTTCGACCACCGGGCCGACAACGCCCTGATGGACATAATGAATGAACTCAAGAACAGGAAAACGGCTGAAACTGCCAACAGCGGGACAGCACTTTCTCAAAGCATTTTTTCGGTACTGGATACCGCTTTTCTTGATGAATTGGTTCGTAAATATGTGAATTATCATATGCTGGATGACCGTTACTATTATGCAGTGGTGCGCAGCGGCACTGATACCATTGCATTCCGTTCGGCATCATTTCCGGCGGTATTACCTGAAGAAAAACCTTATAAGGCATGTTTGTCGCGTATTTATGAGGGTGCTTACTACAATATTGCCCTGTATTTCCCGCAAAAGAACAGAACAGTTTTGCTTTCCCAATTGGCATGGATAGGGCTTACCCTTATCTTCCTGGTCATAATAATAATCGGGGTAGCCTGGATAATCATAACCTACCTGCGACAAAAGAAGCTTACGGAGATGAAGAATGACTTTGTCAATAATGTCACCCATGAATTTAAAACGCCTGTCTCAACCATTGCACTGGCAACGGAGGTTTTAATGCATACAGAACCCAGAACCAATCCCGGCAGGGTAACCAATTATGCCCGCATCATACATGATGAAAACGAAAGGATGAGGAAACAAATCGACAGGGTGCTGCAGGTAGCTCAACAGGATCATAATCAGATCGTCCTTAATGTGGAGGAGGTGGATGTGCATCAACTTATCAATGCTGTAGTTTCTAACCTTTGCCTTGAAAGTGAAAAGGAAGTTAAGGTAAATTACCAGCTTGATGCAATAAATCCGCTTATACATGCCGATATCATGTATGTTACGAGCACCATTACCAATATCACAGAAAATGCGGTGAAATATTCCACTGGTTCGCCCCGGCTGGTTGTAAGAACAAAGAACTTTAACGATGGCCTTCTTATTTCGTTCGAAGACAATGGCATAGGCATGAGCAAAGACTCCATGAGATATATCTTTAATAAATTCTATCGTGTTCCAACGGGTAACGTTCATAATGTAAAAGGCTTTGGTCTAGGATTATACTATGCTAAGATCGTTACAGAGGCTCATGGAGGCTATATTAAAGTAAGCAGCGAACCGAACAAAGGAAGCCGGTTTGATGTTTACATGCCATGTGTAGCATGTGTTAATAATACCAGAAATCATGTCAATGTATAAAGGGACAATTTTACTGGTTGAAGACGATAAAAACCTCGGTATTGTAATCCGGGATTTTCTGGAATTAGCCGGATACCAGGTAGTCTTGAAAGGTGACGGTAAAGAAGGGTTGAATGAATTCCACAAGGGCAATTACGATTTGATATTGCTTGACATAATGTTGCCTTTGCTTGATGGTTTTACTGTAGCTGAAGAAATTCGTAAAACCGACTGTGATGTTCCCATCATTTTCCTGACGGCAAAATCAATGAAAGAGGACAAGCTTAAAGGATTTCGCATAGGGGGTGATGATTACATTACCAAACCTTTCAGCACCGAAGAGCTTAGGATGAGAATTAATGCAATTCTGAGACGTGTACGTAGAAATGCAGACAACAAACCCAATGTATACACCATCGGCCAGTACACATTTGACTACCCCAATCATATACTGGCCACAGATCAGGAGGAAAGGCAGCTCACCAGGCGTGAAGCTGAACTCCTTCGGCTACTATGCATAAATATGAACAATGTTCTGCGCCGCGATATGGCTTTAAAGACAATATGGGGAGAAAACGACTATTTTATGGGCCGCAGCATGGATGTATATATAACCAAATTACGCAAAATGCTGGGACAGGATCCATCGGTTTCCATAGTAAACATTCACAATACAGGTTTTCGTCTCGAAGTGAAGAATCCCGTACAATAATATAATTCACACTGCTTACCGGGGAATTTTTAGTAACTTTCGCACTGCTTAAATAAACCAACTATTTTCATCATCATAAGCATTGGCAAAAGATTTAAATGGTATTTATGGAAAAAAGCAGAACCCCATTTCCCGGCGTTTTTTGGACGGCCAATACGATTGAAGTTCTTGAACGGTTTGCATACTACGGCATTTACTTTGGTTTCCCCATCTTCTTTGCATCAAAGGGTTTCAGTGATAAACAACTGGGAGTAATTCAGGCCTTGTTCCTGCTTATTTCCTACACTGTTCCGATCATATCGGGGACATTTGCCGATAAATACGGTTTTAAGAAAGTACTGTTGGTTTCCTATCTTGCCTACCTTCCCTCGATACTTTTGCTCATTTATACAGATTCGGCATCAGGAATAACGCTGTCAATGCTTTGTATCGCGCTGGCGGCCGGAACATTCAAACCATTGATTTCGGGTACCGTAAGGGTGGTTACTGATAAAACCAATAGTACACTGGGCTTTGGCATTTTTTATGCAATGGTCAACATTGGTGGTTCAGTTGGCCCGCTCGTGTTGGGATGGCTCAGGGCAATTTCATGGCAAAATGCGTATATAGCTGCCGCCATATCCATTGTGGTAATGTTTCTTATAACCCTGTTTATTTATAAGGAGCCTCCCCGTGAACGCCAAACGGAAACCCTGGGAAAAAAGATGACAGATATTGGCATTGCCCTTTCTGACCTGAAATTTTCATTGTTTTTGATCATCCTTGGTGTTTTCTTCTGGACTCCCTTCTGGGCCTTTTTTAATCTTTGTTCCAAGTATGTGGAATTCAATCTCGATGGCGCTTCACTTTACAACAGCATTAAACAGGTGTTAGGCGCGCCCGTGGCCAACCTGCTTTCCAAAGATTATGATGGCACACGCAAGATAATGGGAGAAACCATTTCACACACCGGGTGGATCATCATGATATTCCAGGTATTTGTTGCATGGCTATTTGAACGGTTCAAACCCATACCCTCTTTTATTACCGGATTGATAATAATTGCCCTGGGTTTTGGACTTTTGGCACTTGCAGGAATTTCAAATCCGGCATGGATATTTCCGGGTATTGCTTTGTTTGCCATAGGAGAAATGATAAGCTCGCCACGTATCCAGGAATATATTGCCTGGATTGCTCCAAAGGAAAAGGCAGGACTATATATGGGTTCCAATTTTCTTGCGCTTGGACTGGGCGGATTTATAAGCGGGTTAATGTATACTTCCTGGATATACAGGGTTTTTAATGAAAATGGAAAACCTGAATGGGTGTGGATAACACTTGGGTTACATCTTTTGGTCGGTATTCTGGCTATTTTATTATTTACAAAATTCGGAGGCCAGTTTAAAGTTCAGGAGAAGTGATATGAAAAGGAACCTCTTTTTTTATTTTACCATACTGCTGATCATCTTTGTTGTTGTTGTAATTGCGTTCTCGGTGACCCCAAACGGAGAAGTTTCCGGTAATCAAACGCAGGCATCAGTTATTGCCAAGGCAGGATCAGAGATAAACCTAAGGCTTTTTGTTAACAGAATACTTGAATCCCCTGGTATTTTTGTTCTGCAGCTCATTGTAATCCTGATTGTAGTGCGATTAATGGGTTACCTTTTTCAGATCATGGGACAGCCTTTGGTCATAGGTGAAATCATTGCAGGATTATTGCTCGGACCTTCTGTTTTGGGAGCATTAGCCCCTGAATTAACGAGCTTTCTTTTTCCGGAATATGCTGTGGGAATCCTCAAACAGCTCAGTCAGCTGGGATTGATCTTTTTTATGTTTATCATAGGCATGGAACTCGATTTGAATGCATTCAGACAATCTGCCAATAAAGCATTTATCATAAGCATTGCCAGCATTTCCACCCCGTTTGTTTCCGGTATAATACTGGCATATTTTCTTTACAGCGGATTCTCATTCCCCGATGTAAGTTTCACGTCCTTTGCCCTGTTTCTTGGAACAACGCTATGTATCACTGCCTTTCCAATCCTGGCCAGAATTGTTCAGGAAAGAAAACTGTCAAAAACAGCCATCGGGAATTTTGCCATTTCAGCTGCCGCCATAGGCGATGTAATTGCATGGTGTATCCTGGCCATTGTTATTGCGATTATGCGCTCGGGCGGAATTGTTAATTCACTGCTGACCATTGGGCTGGCTGCTGCATTTATCGTATTCATGCTGTTGGTTGTTAAACCATTTATGTACCGCTTCGGAAAAGTATATGCCAGCAGGGAAGTCATGGGTAAACCTGTGGTAGCATTTGTTTTTCTGCTTATGCTCATTTCCACATTAATGGCTGAAGCCATAGGAATAAATGCACTTTTTGGAGCCTTTATGGCGGGCGTTGTAATGCCTGAACACCTGAATTTTAAAAGGGTGTTCACAGAAAAAATCGAGGATGTTTCTCTGGTTATTCTGTTACCGCTTTTCTTTGTAGCCACGGGTCTCCGAACCGAGATCGGACTCATTAATACCACCCATCTTTGGTTGGTATGCGGGATCATTATTTTAGTAGCTACCGGAAGCAAAATACTGGGCACCATGCTGGCATCCCGTTATGTAGGCCTTACCTGGAACCATTCCCTGATATTGGGAATGCTCATGAATTCGCGAGGACTCATGGAGTTAATTGTATTGAACATTGGATACGACCTGGGTATACTCTCTCCTGAACTTTTTTCAATGCTTGTGTTGATGGCCCTGGTCACCACCATTATAACCGGACCAGGTTTATCCCTGATAGAATACTTCAGGCCTAAAACGATTGAAACCGAATCAAGGCAAAAGCCTTATAAAGTTTTGCTGTCCTTTGCCAATCCTAAAATGGGAACGATTCTGCTCAACCTTACCCGACAGCTTACTGCAGCCATAATACCTGAAACAGTATATACTGCATTGCATATTTCGCCACGAAGCGACATATCACCTGACGATGCACGGTTTTTTGAGAAAGAAAGCTTTGCTCCTATCCGCCGATTGGCTGAAGAAACACAATTATCGTTAAATACAATCTATCTCAACTCAACGGACATTTATACATCCATTATGCGAACCAGCAGAAATGAGCAACCTGATTTTTTGATGCTGGGAAGCGCCCGTGCGGTTTTCAGCTCAGACATTATGGGTGGTATTATCCGACGCATATTGCCTGAGGTAAATTGTGATGTACTAATATTTAATGAAAAGAATTTCAAGGAGACCCGCAAGGTTTTGATAATGCATTTTGACAATGGAGATGATTATTTGATGGAATATGCACGTATGTTAAGCCATAATAATGAAACCATTTTTTATGTTTATCAATATACCAGGACGGATGGAAAACCGGCTAAGGATTTCCCCGGATTATCTATAATTCCGGTAAATGGCGACAAGCAGAAACCCGAATTCTTAAGATCAATGGATCTTGTTTTGGTTGCTGCAAAAAATTGGAAAACACTCGAAGAAAAAGAAAAGATTCCACTGGATCAGCTACCATCCCTGCTGATTATACATAAATCACCGACGGAAAATAGAATGCTGAAAGCGTTGCAATCACAAATCAGTAGCTGAAAATGTGTCACCCTGGTTTAAATCACCTGTTTTAAATCCTTTCATAAACCAGCGCTTACGCTGTTCCGAAGTGCCATGCGTAAACGCGTCGGGAACCACATATCCCTGCGACTGCATCATTATCCTGTCATCGCCTACGGCTGCTGCTGCGTTTATAGCTTCATCCACATCGCCTTCTTCCAGAATGTTCTTGGTGCGTTGTGCGTGATGTGCCCATACACCTGCGAGAAAATCAGCCTGCAATTCAAGCCGGACCTGGTACTTATTGTATTCTGTTTCGCTCATCCGGCCGCGCATCTGGCTAAGCTGGTCGGTTATTCCCAGCAGGCGCTGTACGTGATGGCCTACCTCATGGGCTATAATATAGGCCACAGCAAAGTCACCATGCGCACTAAGCTGGTTTTGCAGTTGTTCCAGAAATGAAAGGTCGAGGTATAGTTTCTCATCACCCGGGCAGTAAAAAGGACCGGTGGCGGAAGAACTGTAACCGCAGGCAGATTCCACAGCTCCGCTGAACAACACAAGAGTGGGTTCTCTGTATGAGCTTCCGCTTTGCCTGAATAACTCATTCCATACATCTTCCGTATCCTTTAGCACTACCGAGGCAAAAGCTGCCATTTCCTCTTCAGCGGCAATCACCGAAGGATCAGCGGCACCTGTCTCAGTGGCGGACGACTGGAGGTTATTGATAATCTGTGAAGGATTACCACCCAGTAACCATACAATCAGAACCACTACAAGGGTACCCACTGTTCCACCGGCAGCCATTTTACCTCCGCTCATTCCCCGCCTGTCTTCAACATTGCCACTTTGTTCACGTCCTCTCCAACGCATATGTTTTTATTTTAATTTATTAAACAAAAATATTCCAATATTTCTCAACTCTGTCTTCCGGCAGTTAATTTATCCTGGTAATCTTTAAGCTCACTCCATCTGCCTTCATGTGCCATTAAGGCCTGCTCAGGCCAGGTGGCAGGTTCATGTATTTTGTAGGATGGCCCACCATCAGCAAGAAGAATTTCCTTTATTTTTTCGGCACTGGTATTGGCTAATTGAAGCCATGTTACAATGCCCTTATTGTTGAGAATGGATGCAATTTTCTCACCAATGCCTTCGACTATTTTCAGGTCGTTTTCATTGATTTTCATATTGAATACGCTCTTAGCAGCAGCGGCATCGAAAGCGCTTTTCTTTTCCTGACTCATGCAATCGGCAAGCTGTTTTTTTGTGGATTCAAGGAGCCTGACGGTATCGCTCAACTGGCTATCGGTACGCTCTAATTTTGATGCAAGCTGAGCCTTTTCGTTTTCCAGCAGCGTAAACCGTGCCTTCCGTATCCGGCGGAGGAAATACCCGATGAGAAAACCCAGTAAAGCAGCTATTATTAATGCAACCAGGATAAAAATCAAGTCTGAGGTAAATCTTTCAGTCATGGCAATTTATTTTTTAGTTTACATGTATTTCAACCCTGCGATTTTTTGAACGCCCTTCAGGCGTACTGTTATCAGCAACCGGATCGTCTGTACCCTTGCCGGCTGCTACTATCTCATCTGCGGAAATACCGCTTTCCATCAACTGCTTTTTAACAAATTCAGCGCGTTGCTTGCTTAAGCTTAGGTTAAGTGATGGTGATCCACTGTTGTCAGCATAACCGTTCACCAGTATTTTAGTGCCGGTATTGCTTTCGCTGAAATTTTTAATTGAGGTAAGGCAGTTTTTTTGTTCTGTTGTAAGAATACAGGATCCGGCACCCGAATTGAACCCGATAGTGCAGAAAGGAGGGGGAGGCGGAGGCGGAGGGGGTATTGAATCCGTTCCGCTTTGGGTTTCCGGGCCTGGTTCAATTTGAGCGGTAGCATTCACACCCGTTTGCTGTTGAACTGCCTCGGAAATTACCGGATTGGGGTTGCAGTGATTTCTGACTTTGCACACATAGAACCAGGTGCATCCCACAATCCAGAATGCCAGTAAAACTGACAGGAAAATTACTGTGTTTTTCATCCGGTTAATGATTATTAAGGGTTAGTAAGAATCCAAAGGTATATGAATATTGAAAGTGCTGTAAAACAGAATATAATGTTCATTTTTGGGCTATATTTATAAAAATAAGAAATTTTTCTGTTATCACAAAGACAAAAATTGGAAGAGGAAGAATTCAGCAAAAATGTGCGGATCCGGAACATAAATGTTGTGAAATTCATCTGATTATACTAAATTTAATCAGTTAAGGCCTGCTGTATCTGATCAACCCTGCAAACAGCAAATCAACCATTGTCGTTGCCAGAAAATAGGAATCTGTTAAAACCAATATACCATGTTTAAAACCGGCGATATTTGTAATGAAGATGGTTATTTCAAATGCAATGTGCATTTAGAAAACCTGTTATTTATAGAAAAAGGCAGTAAATACCCCGAATGCGAGAAGGGACCATATGGATCACATGCTACCTTATGGACTGCAGCCAGGAAAGTCTCGAAGATACTCTCTGAGCTAAAAGCCAGTGAAAACATAACAACCTGAATCTTTATCGGATATAAACAAGATTCCCGCCTGGCTATTGAAGACTCATGTTACTTTTTGAGGCAGCGAATAGTCTGCCGGTCCGGCAGTCTATTATATATAAAAGATCGTAATAGATCTGGCACGACCAGGTTTGTGGATCATGAACAGTCTGTCATACTATTGTGGGCATTACTGGATTCGAACCAGTGACCCCTACCCTGTCAAGGTAATGCTCTAAACCAACTGAGCTAAATGCCCTTACCACACAAAAGTAGCATTATTTTACAATATAACCACCTCCGCACTACCTGCTGTTAAAGATATAGTATCACAGCCATGGGTGCGTTACGGGCATAACTTTTTTTGTTAAAAATGAATACTTGTATAAGCATTCCTCGTATACCTATGAAAAAAAAGGTTATGAAAAAGAATTTCATTGTCCCAATAGCCATATTAGCCTTCATTACCCTTTCGGGTTCGGCATGGGTTAAACTCACGCTGGTAAGGCCTTCAGAAATAACTCTGCCTGATTACCTTAAATCGATTGCCATAATCGACAGAACCCTGCAGGACGAAACGGCAAAGACGAAGGTTGAACAGGTATTAACCGGTGAAGCATTCCACCAGGATGAACAGGCACTATTCAGGGTAGCTGAAGGTTTCATGGAAGCCTGCTCGGGAACCCGCCGTTTCGAAACGGTAAAAACCACAGAACGCTACAAGAGCAACGGCACCAAGCACACGTTCCCCACTCCCCTTGATTGGGATTTGGTAAGTGAAATATGCGCGCGGCATCAGACCGATGTTCTGCTGTCCATTGAAATTTTTGATACCGACTTTATTTTGAGCAACAGCCCGGTAAAGATTGACACTAAAAATGATGACGGGAAAATTTCCACCCGGCTGGAGTTCAGGGCGAACGCAGTAGCCGTGATTAATTTTGGAATCCGGTTATACGACGCCGCCAATAAGGTTATTATTGATGAATACCAGACAACACACCGTCTGAATTTTGATGCGCAGGCAACCACCCTTCAGGCGGCCTTGAATCAACTGCTTGACAAAACCGAAGGCATTAACAGGGCAAGTTATGATGCAGGATTTATTTACGGAGAAAGGATTTCACCTACCTATTACCAGGTAACCCGCTATTTTTTTAATAAGCCAAAAAAGGAACTTGGAGCAGGTGTTCGCTATTCAGAAGTTGCTGACTGGAACAATGCAATAAAAGCATGGATGAAGGTAGTTGATAAAGGCAACCGCAAAGATGCCGGCCGTGCAGCGTTTAATATTGCCGTAGCCTACGAAGTACTGGGCGACCTGGAACTGGCAAAGGAATGGGCCGCCAAATCCCACACCGAATTTGAAGAAAAAGATGCAGACGACTATTATAAAGTGCTTCAGGCGCGGATAAGGGAAGAAAATATTGCCAACCAGCAATTGAAAAATTAAAACTTCTATATTTCCATTTCACCTTTTTCCACCTTAAGAAAAATGCGCGAAAGCAAGGCCATAAGCTTTGAAAAGTGTGACATGGCTATTTCGGTTTCCCTGCTTACACTTTTCTTTTTTAAGCGTAAAAGCAAAAGCCCGTAAAGCGCATTCAAACTGGTTTCGATATCACCGGTATCAATACCGATGGTTTTTTTCCGGAATTCATCGAGATAACCTGCGGCCATCTGGTATGCCTGTTGATAATCATGTTGTCCTTCAGCACTGAGCAACCTGATATGCAAATCGGTAATTTCATCAACAAGCGTTTTAAGAAAGCTCAGGTGCCCTTTCTGCCTGATTCCTTCCTGGTGCATCATAAGGATAAGATTGGCATACCAGTCGCGCACATCATTCTTTACTTTTGCACTTTGTGAATATTGTGTAATGAGATTGGTTTCAATTTCATCGATATTAAAATTGTATGCCCTGATCAGATCTTCCACTTGCCACATATACAGAATATATTCGGCAATATTGGTTTTCCTTTTTTCCTGCGCTATCAGCATGAGAGGATTACATTGTTATTTACTGGTTAATAATATCATCAAGCAATCGACGTTCCTTTTTAGTAGGCCTTCCCGTCCCCTTGTCGCGTTTGAAAAAGGCCTGCTCATTTATTTTTAGTTTTTCGAGTTCCTCAGGAGAGGTTATATCGTCCAGGAATTCCTTTACCCTCGATGCAGGAAGCCGGTTATGTGTAAGGCCTTTTACCCTGATGGTATATACAAGGGGCAATTTTCGCACGAGTATGGTTTCTCCTGTTTTTACTTCCCTTGATGGTTTAACTTCACCACCGTTAATAATAATTCTTCCTTTTTTGCATGCTTCTGTAGCCAGGCTTCTTGTTTTATACAACCTTACAGCCCATAGCCACTTGTCAATCCTTACCTTTTCATTCAAATCCATTGCATCGTCAGATGATCAAGGCAAAGATAGCCAATTACGATTTTGAATAAAAAAGAAAAAGGATCGTCCTTTGACGATCCTTCTCACATTAAACAAAACTACTAACTAAACCAACTTGGGCAAGCTTTATATATTTTTAACCTGATGTTTCTTATTTCTGATTTACCTCATGATACGGAGGCTCCGGGTGAATGTTCAAATTATTCGGTGAAGCAGTTTGGGGTGTTGATGAACGGATAAAAAAATGAGATAAAATTGGATCAGTTAAAATTCGTATTTAACCGCTACCAGTTTTTCAAGAACCTGATAATCCTTTTCTATAGCTGTGCCAACCACTACACCATTTGCACCGGCCTTGTAAAAATCCCTCACCTGCTGCGGCGATCGGATTCCTCCGCCCACAATAAGGGGGATGGAAATATTCGATTTCACATAAGAAACTATATCAGCACCAATGGTTTTTGATGCCCCGCTTCCGGCTTCAAGGTATATAAGCTTAAGTCCCAGTTGTTCCCCGGCCAATGCGGTAGCCATAATGATATCGGTTTTTTCCGAGGGTATAGGACGGGTATTGCTTATGTATTCAACCGATGTAAGGTTATGCCCGTCTACAAGAATGTAGCCTGTAGGTATGAGTTCAAGGCCCGAGTTTTTCAGATACTGAGATGCTAGAACATGGTTACCAATAAGGTATTCAGGATTTCTTCCGGATAACAGTGAAATAAGAAGAATTCCATCTGCAAGGGTACTCAGTTGCAGCAAATTTCCGGGAAACAGGATAACCGGTATCTTTGTTTTCTGCTTTATCGTTTCAATTGTTTTATCCATCGAAACAGAAGTCAGGCTGCCTCCTACAAAAATTAAATCGACTCCACTCTTATTCGCTGCTTCGAGGGTTCCGAACAGGTTGTCATGTTGTGTCTTACCCGGATCAATGAGCAAAGCAAAAAATTTCTTTCCTTTCTTAAAATATTGCTGATATAAGGCCGACTTCATGGTATTCGGGGTAATTGAAGCGCTAAGATAACTTTTTATAACTGTTTCAGCAGTAATTTTTTATATGAATATCCGTTATGACACTTAAAAAAGCTTGTAGACTATTGTATATCTTATCGATACCCGATCTGCAGCTTCGGATATGGTCTTAAATCTGTCTTCTGGTCTTCTGGTCTGCTGGTCAATGAAGAAGTCTTGCAGTCATTCAGTCATGCAGTCGTGTAGTGGTCTGCTGGTCGAAGAATTGTCTTCTAGTCTGCTGGTCTTCTGGTCTTCTGGTCTACAAAGTCAATACAAGAAAACCGTGGGTGAAATATTCTTCAAGCCCTGTAGGGGCGGCATTATGGTAGAAACAAGTCTTTTCATTACCATGTCAAGCACCGTAGGTGAGGCCTTATGGTTGGGCTGCGGGTCGAAGAGTTGTCTTCTGGTCTGTCTTAAAACTGTCTTCTGGTCTGATTGTCTTCAGGTCTCCAGGTCTACAGTTCTCCAGGTCTGATTGTCTTCCCTCCTTCGCCATAGGCTTCGGCGGGTGAAACAGGTCTCCAGGTCTGCACAGTCTCCAGGTCTGGTTGTCTTCAGGTCTTAAGACTTTGAAGACTTGAAGACTTTG
>CAZYDI010000055.1:0-19114 GCA_964646255.1 uncultured Bacteroidales bacterium | reverse complement strand
AGAGGCTGTTTAGAAAGTTATGAAAAGAGCGTAGTCCGGAGACTACGCTCAGCATACAGGGCTGACATTCTGTACAATGCGCTCGGCGTAGTTTGCAACTACGCGTAACAGATTGACTTTTTATACAGTTTACGATTGATTGTATTTTTGTCCTTTTATTCATTTATGTTTACCGTACCACCTTGGTAATTCTTCCGGTGAACAACAACTTTTCTGATCCGCCTTCTTTTCCGGTCATTTTGTAAATGTAATTACCTGCCGGCAGATCGGTATTTCTCCAGGTTACTGAATTGGTACCGGCATTCGACGGGCAATATTCAACTTCATACCTGAAAGTACCGCCCAGGTCGAAAATTTTCAATGAAACCCCCTGATAAGTCCTGTCGAGCGTATAGTTAAAAGTGACATGATCGGTGAAAGGCACCGGATACACTGACAATGACGTTTCATTAACCGGGTTTTCACTGTTACCGGTTAATATGTAAGTTTCAGTAAGGGCATTGTTCAATTCGGTGATTTCAGTATAATCATAACCGTCGTCAACAATCACGATAAATTCAACGGATTGATCGGTAACGGGTAAGGTATAATCGCCCGAAAGTTCAATGGTTTGCATGGGATCCAATACATTTACCCTTTCTTCAGCCAACGGAAATTCATAGGCTCCACCTCCAATGATGGGGTAGATTCTTATCCAAACCTGTTCTGCTGAAATACCGCGGTTGCCAACGGTTGCGCTAACCCTTACCTGTCCATTGCCAAGGTCGGTATACGACAATGATCTGGCTTCAAAATCATACAGGTCGATGGTCACCTTATTTGTGTCGGTAAAACTGAAGGTTAGGTTTACGAGCGTTCCTTCGTAATCGATTTCCGATTGCTCAATCAGGGTGCGGATATCCATTCCTTCGGGGAGATCTGCAGGGTGCAAAACAAAGGGCAACACCTGCTGCTTCATTTCACCCGGAATAACACTTCCAAAGTCAATGGAAAGTATTCCATTGCTAAAGCTGCAATTTGCATCGAGTTCATCAGTCACTACATTGTACATCGCTCCTGTGAAAATGCGGATCACGGTGTTTGATGATATGTCGGAACCGGTATTTTTTGCCATCAGCAATGTTTCTATGTATACGTCTTCTTCCGGTTCATAAACCAGCGTGTCGCCAACAGGTTGTCCATTGATGGTGTATACCCTGTTCTTTATTTTCATCCTTGGGCCAATGGGTCTGATGGCCAACGGATCAGAAATGGCAAGCTGGTCGCCTTCAACATTGGTGTAAAGTAAGTGCTGTCCGTTGGTAAGTCGCATTATGTCGGCAGTAGTGTTATAGCTGTCCACCACGCCTTCCTGCAGAATCACAAGTTGGGTGGTGTCCTGTTTTGGAAATCCGGTAAACCGGCTCATGTCAATGGATGTACCATTGGCGGTGAGTGTGCCGGCAATGCCCTCAAATTCCTGGCGACCGAAATCTCCGGTTGACCATTTTACGCGACCTGTGGGTACGAAATCGTCAGTAGCTGCAACATCCAGTGTTTTCAAAGCCGATTGTCCCAGAATGATTTGCTCAAACTCAGAAACATAACCGACTTCATTCTTTTCAGCTATGCAGAACATGGCATTGGGAACAGCATAAGCAACCGGGCCATTGTTGTCTCCACTATAGTGTATTTTCGATCCGTTCATGGTGAACGGTATTTCATATATACCTTTTTCAAGGGCCGGATCTATTTTCAGCAGGAATACAAAGTAAGCCCTGCGTGTAGGTTGCATCAGGTTGAGCGTGTGGCCCAGTTCTATGAGCACTTCGCCTTCGGGCTGGTTAAAACGCCAGCCGGTGGTAAAGGTTCCGGGTTGATCGCCGGGGATAATATCGCCGGTGGCGCTGTTGTAATGTGAGGGTACCAGTGGACGGGGATAGGCAACATAGCTGAGTTCTACGGTTGTATTTCCCAATTCTGCCGGTATTTGCGGTTCCACTGTTGTATTAACCCAGTTATCGGCTGTACTGTTGTTGACTTCCACCCTTACTTCCAGGAAGGTACCTGTGAGAAGGGTATTTCCACCATCAACGCCCGGCAATAGTGTTATGGTATGGTTATCGAATTCCGGATCGAGTATGGCCGGCATGGAAATGGCCGGTTCAATAAGGCTGCAGGGATCCTTGGCGCCCACATATGTGGTAATGGTGGTTTCGCCATGACCATACGATACATGGTACGGATCGAAATTTGAATTAAAATAATGAGGCTCGTTGGTATCGGCTACCACATGTTTCAGGTATACCGTATCTACGCCATAGTACACGACTTCAGGTATTACGCTGGTTGCAATGGATAAATCGGTTCCCCTGGCAAATCCCGACAGAACGTGTGAGAAAATCACCCAGGGCGATCCGCCGAAAATCTCTTCGCATACCAGTACGCCGCCCTTGCTGATTTCAACGGACCCTTCGCGGCCGCGGCCTTCATAATCGGCATGAATCTGAATATGGGTTTTGCCCAGGTCCTCGAAGAAGTCATCTCCATAGGTGTTATCGACGCCGTTATACCATCCCGAATTTACCATACCGTAAATATCATCCCGGAAAGGTGTGGCGGGATATGCTTCATAGTCCTCGCCGTTTCCGGGCATGAACGGATCGTGCAGGTAACCGGTTGACGATTCAAACCGGTCACCGCGATCGTCAATCCAGTCATCGGTACCGTCGAAATCATCATCATCAAGAGCCGGTGGAATAAGCAGTTGTGGAATATATACCTGGTAAGCAAAGGGTGATTCCCAAATTTCCACTTCGTTGAGGGTATTGGGATTGTCGATCCATTTGGAGAATGGTGCACCATTGATATTCACAATGGCATCGGTATCATAGCTTCCGTCTTCTTTTGTCGGCAGGGTAATGCGGTAACCGCCCATACCTTTGGGAATCTCGTAAATAAAATATCCAAATACCCCATCACCAAGACTTTCAATGCCATCTATACTTTCTGACGGGTCGTTATAGTCCACATCATAGCCAACATTACGTATCCAGTAGTAGGTATATTCTGTGGATGCATCCATATCGTAAATGAGTTTGGCAGGGCCGTATTCCGGAAGTTCTGCCAGTGGTTGTCCCAGTGTGTCGGTGATCTGGTAATTGTTCGAGAGATATTCGAACTGCAGCGGGTTAGGCAACGGTGCCCAGTAAGTGTATGTAGTGCGAATGGGTGTTACCCTTTCTTCACCAAAAACAGTTTCGTAATTCACTTTGGAGTACAGTGACTGTTGAGGTACATAATGGGTCATGTCAATTTCTTCACCCCCCAGCGATAAGACGGCCAAAAATTCGCGGTGAGGCTGCGGGCAGGTCCCTATTACGCTGTCGGTGGGCAATGGCCTGTAATTGACGTCGGCAGTATCGATAAAAGTAAATCCTTCGTAATTATTGATGCGTTGATGAATAAGCTGCTTCCAGATCACGCTGCCATCCTCATCCCGCTCCATCCAGTGGCTCCAGGTGGTATCTGCAAGGTTGGCGTCATCTATATCACCCGTATAGGGGTAGAACATTGAAGGGTAAGAATCCTCAATAGAACCATGGGCATATCCCACTCCTGCTGCCAGGGGCACCAGGTCGGGCGGATCAACCCAAATTTCATAACTGCAATAGGGATCGTGGTATTCATAGCCTTCAACACGGCCTATATCCCAGGTCACTTTCCAAACCCTTATTTTATCACCGGGTTCTTCCGTATCGGGTATGCCGTCGCCATTGTCATCAATGGCAACAGATCCATCGTGGTCGATGTCTTCAAAAACAAAATTGTCAAGGCCTGTTCTCAGATGGTTCCAGGGATTCGCCCAGTATACTTCCTCTTCAACAATGGTGTATCCTTTGGGAAATATCGAAGCGGTGTCGAGCCAGACATCAGGGTGTCCGTCGGAATCCATGTCGAATTCCGGATTGTCTTCGTCATTGCTTCCTTTTAAAACATCAACGAACTTTCCTCCCGGAGTTTTGAGAATGGGTATGTTAATGGAGTTATCGCTCCAGTAAAATGGCACATCCTTGGGAATATACTGGGTATAAACCGTATTCAGGGCAGGGGAGCGCGATTTGTTCTCCATGATCATGAATACCTTGAACGGCTGATATTCGAGGTTAAGGAAGTTTTTCCAGTTCACATCGGTGTCGGCAAAAATCCGGGCACTGAAAAGCAGGTCGGCATAATCCTTGTCTTTTGCAAATGCAAGATCGAATCCTGCATGGCTGTATTCAATATTTCCTGTTGAAACAGGTACCAGTGTACCACGTACAATGTAGCCGTTTACATCTTCATGTTTCTTACTATCGGGAGCCGGGGTGGCAACACGGTAGGTGATAATTTTCTCGGAATGGGCCGGCAAAGAAATACCGGAGAATGTGAGTTGATTTCCGTTTTGCACAAAAGCATCACCCGAGGTAACTTCTATAAAAGAAAAATAACCTGTTACGTTTTCAGTGAGGGAAATGCCTGATACTGCCTGGTCGGAAAGGTTCCGTAAACGGACCTCCAGGTCGATGGTATCACACCGGTCGTAAGAGGTTGCATTATCGCCGGTGCTCATATTGGCAATAAGTTCATTCCTTGCCTTGCGTGTAACATCAATATTGTGTGAAAAGGCTGAGAGAATGGCCGTCATGGTCCAGCTTATCTGCGTGCTTTCGGTAGCATCACTGGTTAAACCGCTCACAGTTGGAAGGCCGGTATTGCAAATGATGCGGCTTCCGGAAGTAAAAGCAGGGTTAAGCAGAAAAATGCAGGGATTTCCACTTGCCGTTAAGGTAGCTGCAGGAATTATTCGGGCAGAATTCACATGAGGAAAACGGGCGCCATACAGCCTGTTGCCTGCGGCGTCGAAGCCAAAGTTACCAATACCCGGCAATGCAGTAGCGGAAACGGGAATATGCCCGTCACCATAATCGCCGCTGGTGTAGTTGAGCGCATTGTTTTCGAGATATCCGGCACGCTGAATAAAGTAAACGCCGTTTCCTTCGGCATAAATGCTTCCTCCCCTTGATGTATAGGCCTGAATGGCCATATCAAGCGAAGGAGTTACGCTAAAAAGGCTGTCGATATAATAGGTATAATCCTCGTCTTTTGCTGTAAAGGCAGGTATGATGAGCAATTGGGTATTGGGGTCGATTCCGGTAAGGGTAAGTGAATCTTCATTCACCAGGTAGTGAACGCCATCCATCAGGTGTTCGCCAAAAAGCTGTTCAAAATAAATGGCCTCCCATGAGAGCGATGTTTCATTGGCTTTGTACTTGCTTTTGAAAATGGCAATACGCCTGGGATGTTTTTTGAATTGTACCGAGGTTTGGCTTTGTGAGGCCGGGTTATAGTGATTGTAAGCAGTTCCGGCGAGCTGCTGATAGTCATCAGGGAGTTCTCCGGGGTAGACAAATTTACCCGCATCGGGCCCGCTGGATATCCAGTAAACAGAGTGTTCGCCAAATCCGGGGAAGAGTTCATTATCCCAAACAGCTGTACCGTCACGGTAGTCATCGGATGATTTTTCAAGCACCAGCCGGTAGGCTTTGAGTAATTGCGACTGGTCGTTTCCTGTGCTGATGAGAAATCCCTGCTGGGCTTTAAGGCTTGTATTCAATGTAAAGGCCATGCCTATAGCAGAAACAATAGAGAAAAGTTTCCTTAACATAGGTAAAATTGGTTAGTTAGTAGTGTTGTTTAATGTGACGCTATTATACGCAAAAATGTGAGGAATTGTTGTGTTATTGGCGTGAAAAGTTTGTCAGGCCTCACCTATAGATTGTTATAACTTGTATGGCTTATTGATCCATGGTTTCCGTTATCCCCGGCGGAAAATCACTCATCCAAACCGGGTCATTGAAGCCCATGCTGAGGGATTTTTCCAGGTAGGCCCTTGCATCTGCCTTGTTCCCCGATGCCAGTGAGAATAACGCATAAAAGTAATACACGTCGGGATTTTCAGGTTCCAGGCAGCGGTAGGCGGCCAGCAAATGCGGAACTATTTCTCCTGCATGGCTCCGGATCATCCTGTTGGCCATGGAATAGAACATAACACCAAGAAAAGCCCTGATCCTTAATAAATGATCCTGCTCCTCACCCTCAGTGTTGTTGATTTTCCTGTCGAGTTGCCGGATTTCATTAAACCACCACAGGGAATCATGCCGTAATATTGCTTCACTGTATGCACGGAAAGCTTTATTTTCCATTGCAAGGTTATTTTCGAGACCGGCAAGGCCGGAGCCGGCTGATTTTTCGAATGCTTTTAAGCGTTTGTGCAGGGCTTTATTGTCAGGATCAAATAGAATTGCTTTTTCAATTGACTTGATGGCAAAAAAGTGATTGCCGGTGTTCTCAAGGCTGTCGGCCATATTTTCCAACGACGCAGCTTTGTTCCTGAGAATTTGTGTACCACCTTGAATTTCTTCTGCCATAAGATAAAGCAATCCATCTTCAATCAAGGAAGGAGAAGGCCATTCATGCTTTCCGCGAAAGAAATCAGTGAAATAATTGAGTTCTGGAGTTTTTTTCAATGGATTGTAATACTGCTCTGCAAAATTAAAGTCGGTAGTGCCGGAAATCATGTACAGCCTGAATGGCAAAGTTTGTGACGAATTACCCGATGGTCCGGCCCCGCACATAAGCACACCTTTTACCGGGTGATGTAATGCATATGCATAAGCCATGCGCGCTCCACCCGAAAATCCTGCTATGTAAACCAACCGGGGATCAACCGGAAATTTTTGTGAAGCGTCCTCAACCACCTGCCGGATAATGCTTTCATAGCCCTGAAGGTTGTTTCTTACCCTGTCAGAGCCAACCACGATACAGGGGAATCGGGATACTGCCTTCCTGCAAACATTCACCGCGAGCAATCCATTCCCATGCGGGTCAAGTACAACAAGCAGGGGTAGTTTTTCCTTTGCACCTTCAGGAAGAATAAAATGGTATGTGTTAAGGCTGTCGTTTAAACATTTTTCCAGGCCGGGGGCAGTGTAGTTTACCGCCACCGGGTCATTTTCCGGGCATGCCACAAGCAGGATCAGGGTTGGCAGCACAGCGCCGAGGAGATACTTTTTAATCAATGCACAATGATTAATGAACAATGAGTAATGAGCAATGAAGAATTTTCAAGAACAATGTTAGAAAAAATCCGGTAGAATTGAAATCAATAATGGTAACACACCTCAGTTTGTACCATTTTACCACAGCGTACACAGAGAACTTACCACGGCGTTTCACAACGTAAAGCTGAAACATATTTCCTGCAGTTAACTCCTCCGTGTAACTCTTTGAATAAACTCAGTGTTACCCTGTGGTTTAAAATAATAGCAAGGAAATTTTAACCAAAAAAATCCTTTTGTTTTTGGAAAAACGAAAAAAAGGTTTTACTATTGCAGTGTATTAGTGAAGTAATACACTAATAAACAAAAATTATGATACATATAAAAAACCTGAAATTCAGTTACATGCGAAAGAAGCCCCTCTTCGATGACCTGAATCTTATGTTACCTACAGGCAATATTTACGGATTATTGGGAAAGAATGGAGCCGGCAAAACCTCTCTGCTTAAAATAATCAGCGGATTATTGTTTCCGAAGGGCGGAGAAGTCAAGGTATCAGAATACAGACCGGCCGACAGGAATCCGGCTTTTCTCCGTGAGATATTTTATGTTGGTGAGGAGTTCACGCTTCCGTCTATGAAACCCGGCAAATATGTTGAGCTTTATGCGCCATTTTATCCCCGCTTCAACCAGGGCCTGTTTGATGACTGTATATATGAGTTCAGGCTGCCCGGTGACCAGAAGCTCAACGCCATGTCGTACGGCCAAAAGAAGAAATTCCTTCTATCCTTTGGCATTGCCACCGACTGCCGCCTGCTGATACTTGATGAACCGACCAATGGCCTGGATATCCCCTCAAAAAGTCAGTTCAGGAAAATTATAGCCAATGCGGTTCATGATGAACGATCGTTTATCATATCAACCCACCAGGTGCGGGATATGGAAAGTCTCATCGATCCTGTAATCATACTTGACGAGGGACAGATTGTATTTAACAGGAACAGCGAAGAAATCTCCAGGCGCCTTGTGGTGAAGAAAATGACCGAAGTACCACCGGGTATGGATCCTGTATACGCAGAGCATAATCTTGGAGGTTATACCGTAGTCATGGAAAACACCGCCAATGAAGATTCCTGGATGAATCTGGAAACGCTGTTTAATGCAGTGATCCACAATAAGGAAGCAGTCAATCAAATTTTTAATCGCCAGCCTGATGAACTTTAATGAAATTTACCAGCCTTCACGTTTTTGGTTGCTGACGAAACTGGAATTGTTTCGCAGTCGTAAAGGCGTGCTGATAACCATCGTAGTAACATTCGGATTACTGTGTACCGGATTTATTCTTGAAAACATTTTCAACAGCAGCAGAACCTATAGTGGTCATGAGCCCGGTTATGCCTTCTTTCTTATAGGCGGGGGACTTATACTTTCGAGCCTGGCTTTTTCCGATCTTGGCAACAACCTCCGGAAAAGCCAATATCTCACACTGCCTGCATCTGCCTTTGAGAAATTTTTCAGTATGTGGTTGTTGACCTGTGTGGGCTGGACGATATGCTTTACCGCACTTTACTTTATGTTCACCCTTTTGGCCAATTCGGCAGGAAGCGTGTTTTTCAGGAATACCATTTTTCCTCCCTTTCATATTTTCTCTTACGGCACCCTGAATGCTATCCGGTATTACATCATTTTCCAGGGTATATTGCTTGTTGGCGCAGTACATTTCAAGGGATATGTTTTTCCAAAAACCATTTTCACCATTATCCTCTTTGGAATGGTAAGCGGCCTGGTTTTTTATCTGATTATGTCGAGGATTATCCACACAGGATATGATTGCCCGAAAGACTATAATCCGCTAAAGGAAGAAAACATACGGCAAATATGGATGGGGATAAAGTGGGTGACAAACTGGATACTGGCTCCGTTGTGCTGGGCTATTGCTTACATAGGTCTTAAAGAACAGGAGGCGTGAAATGGAATTTGGTGAAAACAGTGCCATATACCTTCAGATCGCAGATCAGCTTTGCGAAAACATCCTTTTAAAAAAATGGAATCCGGGCGACCGTATACCATCGGTAAGGGAATTGGCGGTCAGCATCGAAGTGAATCCCAATACCGTAATGCGAACTTTTAATTATCTGCAGGAAAAAGGTATTATTTACAATAAGCGTGGAATTGGCTATTTTGTTTCGGATGACGGATACGAGAAAACAATGGAACTTCGCAAAGCTGATTTTATCAGCAAGGAACTGCCTCAGGTTTTTAAAGCTATGCATCTGCTGAATATGACCATGCATGATGTGAATGAATACCACAAACAATACAGGGCCCAAAACGATTAAACTGCAAAGCAAATGAAGAAAAGTAAAATCATTATCCTGGTTACGGCCATCCTCATTCTGACAGCACTGATCGTTAGCACGGTCATATTGCGCAATACGGTAATGCTTAGGCGTTCCTCCAATGAATATCAATTCAGGGAGGCAAAGAACCTGACTTATTTTGACCGGTTAAGCTTTACGTCTCATTTTACAGTGAAAATAATTCACGGAAAGAACCATCGTGTTGAATATGCTGCCTTAAACGATTCCTCTGCAATACCCACAATTGAACAAATTAGCGGGCGCTTGATTTTTGATGTTGATTCAGCGGCACTAACCGATAGTGATGGTACAGCAACTATCCACATACGGATTACCATGCCTGCGATTGCTGAAATAACAGCGCTGAAGGACACGCACATTTCAATGAATTTTTTTACCGCCGATTCTTTAAGGATTAACCTGGGTAGTGATTGTGACTTTACCGGAACCAACAACACCATCAAAAAAATGAAATGCAATACAACGGGCAATGCTACTATTGAATTCTCGAGCACGTTTTAATTCAGCCATGTCAAAAACCTTGTAAAATGGATACACCAACAATAAGTAACCGGAGAAAATTCATCAGAACTTCGGCAACCGGAGCGGCTGCCATGCTGCTCGGCACAGGCAAGCTTGCCACACCAGTTAATGCCAATGATATGAGGCCTGATGCGACAGTTTCGGATGTGAAAGCGTTGTTTAAGAAATGCGGGGCCTGTTCACACACATTCTTTCACCTGCTTAACCGTGAATACGGTTATACCAACAAGGCTGCCGAGATAGCCTCTGATCCACTTGCGGGCGGAATAATGCTTGGACATCAGTGTGGAATGTTATGGGGATCGGTACTTGCTGCAGGCGCAGAAGCATCAAGGAGATATCCGGATGCCGGTGAAGCCGCTTCCTCTGCCATCACTGCCGCTACTGAACTGATGAACTCATATAAAAGCCGCACCGGGAGTGTGCTTTGCCACGAAGTGATTGGTTGCGATCTGTCCAGGCCCTTTGGTATGGCGAAAATGATGGTAAAGATCATTTTCCAGGGAGGGTTGAGCAACAGTACCTGCTTTAAACTGGCCGATAAATGGGCTCCCGAAGCAATTAAAGCAGCCAATGATGGTTTATCGGTAAGGCAGAGCAGGGAGCCAATACAAAATTGTGCTTCCGTAGTTATTGGAAAAATGGGCGGGACAAGAGAAGAAATGATTACCGTTGCCGGACTTGCCGGAGGGATGGGATTGCAGGGATATGCCTGCGGAGCACTCGGGGCTGCCATATGGATGAATACCTACAACTGGTGCAAGAAACATCCAGGAGAGGTGCCGCCCAGGTTCAACAGAGAAAATACCCGGAAAATTGTCGATGGATTCTTTGCTGAAACCAGGAAAGAAGCCGAATGCCAAAAAATTACAGGCAAAAAATTTACGACCATTAGCGATCATTCCGCATATATTGCATGCGGAGGCTGTACAAAACTGATTGACACCCTGGTGTCGCTGTCGGTCTGAAACTTCAATAAAACTACGTTATGAAAAATCCATCCTTTACCTTGCCATTGGAAGCTGGCGTTCAACAAGCAGAGAGGCATCCTGCCAGGATGTTGAGCAAGAACAGTCCACTTGACCTAGCCTATGCTGAGCTTGTAGAAAGGGTATATAATGCTCTTTCGGTATACTCAAATGTGCACAGGGGAAGCGGACATTTTTCCGCGGCAACAACTGCACTGTTCGAAGAGGCCCGATCGGTCATACTCAAATCGTTGTCTTTGCGTGAACAAGATTACCAGGTCATATTCTGTTCTGTTTATTTTGCTGATCTTCTTAAAGCGCGCCTTAAACCTGAGGATTACATCATTATGTCAAGCGAAGCAATGGGTTTGCCGCTTGGTTTAAGGGTGATGGTGATTAAAAAGCGCGCTTTGCCCCATGGAATTCCCATTCAAACCGGTGGCAGCACGGCCAGAATGGTATCTGCCAATTATGTGGTTTGGGCTGATGCTCCGCACATTCACGAAGCCGGCACACCGTCGGTGATGAATGCAATAACATTCGCAATAGCCGTTCTGCTCAGGAAGCAATACATGATCAGCAACTTCAGTTCTCATGATACCAGAATTTCTGCCGGGGATATTTTATACAGCGATGAACTGGCAGGGTTTACAGGGTTAAAGCTCATTGCCGAACTGCAAAATTCACTGCCGGGAAGAAATGTTGATGTTGAAACCATGGATGGAAAGACCGGCTACATTAATTTTGACAATGCCGCAAGTACTCCGGCCTTTATGCCGGTATGGAATGCGGTTAAGTTAACATGGCATCTCTCCAGGGTTGAGCGAATCAACATGACTGAGGAAGTAAGAAAGATCATCGCAGGCTTTCTGCATTTTAACCACAGCCGTTATGAAATTATCTTTTCTGCAAACACTACGGAGGCTATAAATATTGCATCGCGGATTATTGCATCACATTTTAAGGAGGAAAGTCAGCCTGTAATACTGAATACCTTACTGGAGCATAATTCCAATGAACTTCCCTGGCGATATCTTCGCGGTTTTACCCATGTTCGCGTGAATGTCAGTCGTGAAGGCATTATCAATACCGCTGAGCTGGAGGAAATATTACGAAAGTACAATAATGAAAAGGCATATGGCCCAAAACGAATTTGTGTTGTTGCTGTGAGCGGTGCTTCCAATGTGCTTGGTACCTATAGCGATATTCACGAAATAAGTGCCATTGCTCACCGTTATGGAGCAAGGCTTTTGGTTGACGGCGCACAGCTCATAGCGCACCGCGAAATACACATCGAAGAAAATGATATCGATTTTTTCGCGTTCTCAGGGCACAAGGCTTATGCACCCTTTGGCTCAGGTGCGCTTATTGTACGGAAAGAACTTGCGGATGCCTTTGCTGATGAGCTCAGGAATATAGCGAGGGCAGGAGACGAAAACACGGTTGGCATTGCTGCTATGGGAAAGGCCCTTGTACTGCTTCAACGCGCAGGTATGAAGGTGGTGGAAGAAAATGAGCATATCCTTACCAACCGGCTACTGAATGCGCTGCAATCGGTTAAAGGCATAAGGGTATATGGAATTCCCGATGCTGACAGTCATCAGCGGGGCGGTATAGTTTCTGTTGAAACAAGGAATTATTATCATGGTAAACTGGCACGGCAACTTGCCGTGCGTGGGGGAATTGGTGTGCGCTACGGATGTTTCTGCAGCCATATGATGGTCAAGCATGTTTTACGAATACCCCGGTTTTTCATAGGATTGCAAAATACTGTTTTCACGCTTGCGCCAAACTTGTCGAAACAAATACCTGGCCTTTTGCGCATCAGTTTCGGCATAGAAAATTCAGCCATCGAAGTCGACCGCTTTGTTGAGGTGCTCAGGGATATTATTGAAAAACAGAACAACGGAGAAAAGAATACAGGCGCAATAAAAGAATTGCAAACCGAAAATTTCAGCAATCTAATGCTTGAAAAGGTGTTTGGTTGAGATGAAATGACCGGTTGGCAGGCCGGTTTGTGAAAATTGATCTTTACTGTTGCAGGACTTCCTTAAGCCTAACCATGTTCCCGTGAAAGACTTTTTCGATTACCGGGTCTTGTATATACCTTGGAAATACAGGTGGACTTGAAGAACTCATAACCAGGCTTACTTTAACTGATTTTTCGCCCGTTTGCGTCAGGGTCCAGGTTGCACGGTAATCGGTTAAGCGCGTTATACCGTCTTTAGGAGGTATATGCGTATCCTTGCATTCGATGGTCAATATAGCTGACTTTCCCGAATGATCTGCAGACAAATGGTATAAGGATACCAAATCGCGGTTGCTGAAAGGCCAGGGAATGCTAAAAAGCGTATAGTTAAGCCATTTGTCTTTGCTGACATTTTCGAGAATGTAATTCTCCTTGATATTCGCCATCCACTTCTTTGTAGATTCCGGTACCGTAATCATTTCTATGGCCTCAGCAACAGAACAGTTAATCATTGTTTCGCCTTTACGCTCGCGATATGGAGTGCCATCTTCTCTGCTTATCCAGCGAAAGAAGGTTTGCACGCCCTGTTCATTTTTCACCATCGTCCATTCGCCTGGAGGATTTAATGTTTCAGCATGGTATCCTTTACCGTAATTACCTGAAATAATTACTGAAAGTATCGTATGAGAAATTATCAATAAGCTAATCACCATCCCGCAGTGTAATAGTATATGAATAACATCACTTAAAAGGGATTTGTTTGGGGTGGAAATTCCGGACAAAGGTTATACGAAAATATCCGGAAAAAGATTAGGGCTTCTAACGCCATTGTTTTAGTTCAGGTAACTGCCAAGGACGGGCAGGCGGACATATTGTTTGCCGCCGGTGAAATATACGCAAGCCTTCCTGAAGGATGGATAAAAGGTTTATTGTAACGGATTTTTCCTGTAATTCATTAGCTTGCTTGCCCAGGGTATAAAATACTGGAAGTTTGGCGCATCGGTATGTCCTCCGTCATGCTGGCGCCATGCCAGTTCGCCTTCCATAAGCCCCGTTAGTACAGTCGGCATCTGCTCTTTCATGTAATCATTTGAAACGCCAATATCTCCTGCTCCCAGTAGTTTATAAACCTCACCTGCAGCAACTGTGGCCATATAACTGCCTTTCTGGTCAAGCCATTTTGCATCTCCCTTTTCGGGAATCCCATAGCTGATAAAAGCGTGGCGCGGCGCACACAGGGCTATCAACTGGTGTGAATCAACCGGCAGGTTGCAACCTGTTTTACTGCCGAATGAGGCATCTGAAGCACCGTATTTAAGGTAATTGCCGGCCATCCAATGATAACCGCCGGCACCGGTAAGGTTTTCCACCGTTTCGCCGAATACACGGCGATGCAACGTTGTTCCTCCCTTTCCCGATGATCCGATTAATCCAACGGCAAACCTGGGTTCAAAAGCCAGGGTAACCAGTGCCGCTTTTCCGTAGCGTGACACACCTTCAATCCCAACTTTACCGGCATCAACCAGGGTATCGGTTTCCAGGTAATCAAGTCCCCTCGCTGCACCCCACGACCATGCCCGCAATGCGCCCCAGTCATCAGGCTTACGGGGTTGTCCTTTATTCACCAGGCCAATTATTCCCCGTGTCAAACCGGCACCATTATCGGCCTGAATACTGGCAGGCTCAATAACTGCATATCCCCATCCTGCTGCAAGCAATTGTTCTCCCGGTGCTGATTCCCCGTTTGGAGGAGGGGCAAAAAAATTGGGGCCCGGCAAGCGGGTGATGGGTGTATAAGCCGGATACTTCTCAAAAATAGCCTTCATTTCAGGATTTTCCTTTATCATCATTTCCCTGAAAGCATTGTTTATTTTCTCCATATCTTCAGGCATGGGCTGTGCAGGAGAGGGCAGCGAAGGACGGCCAAACATCATGAGCACGGGTACAGGACCTTTAACATTCAACGGAATCACCACAACCATATTGATATCAACCTTGATTTGCGGATATTCGCTGTTGTCAACATGTCCGATCAGTTGTTTGGCAAGCACGGGAATACGTCCAACAAATTCCCGGTCGGAAATCTTAACCTCCCAGTTTACTTTTGGTGTTTTTGCAGGTATTCGTCCGTATACTTCCCGTTCAAAATCTTCGATGATTTCCGGCCTGCGCTGATTCCACCACATCTCAGGCGAGGCAACCTTTTTGCCGTTTTTCAGGGTGAGTAAGTCAGGCAATTGGGGACAGGGATTGGCAAACGATTCGTCATAATTGGCATGATTTGGGTCGTTTTCATTGCCGCTCTTTCCAGGTCGCAGGGATTTTATGCCCAACTGTTTCATCATGTCTTCATGATCCTGTTGTGTGGTAAAGGTTACAGGCTGAGGATAGCTTTCACTGCCGGTATTCAATTTCTGGGCTAAAACCGATGTAATGAAACCTGCTGTGAGCAAAAGGAGAAATATTTTTTTCATTTTTTGAAGTCTGGTATTTCAAAGATAACACATAAAGTTGATCGCCGCATCTTTTGGACATGACTGCTGATTTTCCGTGGAATGAAAATAATCAGAAGCAGGACCAACGTCACCTCGCATTATCTGCAAGCATTTTTAACAGCTGATGGTGAAAAGAAGGGTACGAATTTTACATAAAGCAGCCTGAAAATACCTAAAACATCGGGTGGTCATTGGCGGATTTTTCCGGAACCTCTTGTATGACGTCCCAATGCTCTGCTATTTTTCCGTCCTCAATTCTGAAAATATCTACCACAGCCCTGGTTTTGTTGCCCATTTTGCTTCGTATGTGCAAAACCACAAGATCGCCTTCAGCAACTACACGCTGAAAATCTACTTTTTCCCTGGGGGCATTTTTGAACCATACCTTAACCGATTTATACAATGTATCCCTGCCGTCGGGTAAAATAGGATTGTGTTGAATGTAGTCTTCCCTGAGATAGGTAAGAATGGCCTCGGGATTTTTATCACCGAACAATTGCTGGTAAAAATCCATTACCATTTTTTTGTTGTTTTCTTCGGGGGTACATGGTTCGCAATTGGTGTCATTTTGTGCAAGTCCGCTTAATGTGGAAATAAAAAACAGCACAGGTATCAAAACTCTTTTCATTGAGGAGATTGGTTTTGAGAATAACAACACAAAAGGACTGAAAGTGTTTGATGGGATTGATAGTAACCTTTCAAGGGCTTCGCTGTGGCAGGCAGGCCTGCCTGGGAGCGATTTATGAAAAACCATAGACTGCCTTCATCATAATAGCCCTGCGTTATTATAGTTCCATGACTGCCAATCCTATTTTGGCAGATAATCAAGAAATTTTAAAATACTTTGGGTATCCCTGATGTTGTATTTGGCAAAAGAAGGGCGTAATCCTACCCTTATGCTGTATGCAGAAGCAGGAAGTGCTTCAAACAAAAACTCATCGGTATTGTCATCACCGGCGGCAAGAATGAAATCATAGTCATCATCGTTAATGAGTCCTGATGCTGCCGTTCCCTTGTCGTATTTTCCGCTTTTTACTTCTAAAACTTTATTGCCTTCGAGAATTTCGAAATCGGTTTTGTAGCGGATTATTTCTGCCAGGTCATCCCTGAGTTCATTCAACCTTAACAAAGCAAAATCGGAATCGGCATTTCTATAATGCCATGCAAGGCTACCGGTTTTCTCCTCGATAAAAGTTCCATTGCATCGGTTAACGTATTCCTGTAAAATCGGCATAACTGATTCTTTCCATTGCACATCCACGTTAACGGTAGACACCCAATCGTTGCCTGGTTTCCTGATAAAATAACCATGTTCGGCAAGCAGTGTTACCCGTATTCCTGCAAATTGTTTTTCAAGAAAATCTTTTGCTCTGCCGCTGATAATTACTACATGGTTCTTTGGATTATCGGCAAGCCTGCCAACTATTTCCCTCGTGGCATTGTCGATTACTGCCATTTCGGGATATTTATGAAAGGCCACAAGGGTTCCGTCATAGTCCAGAAAGAGGATCCTTTTATCGCTTTTGTGATAATGAATCCGTATACTGCTTGCGATTTCATCATTGACAAACTTGACTTTCATAATGTTTTGCTGTTTTTTCATCCCGAATGTCCGGTTAAAGAAGTCATGTGCCCAGGCAAATACATCATACTCTGCAATTCTGTTTTGCATTCTTATGATCCGGCTCTCTTTTTCTTCCGGACTCATGGTTAGGGCAGTGTTAATGGCATCTGCCATTTCATTGGCATCAGCCGGATTAATGATCAGCGCTTCATTCAGTTCAGCAGCAGCACCAGCCATTTCACTTAAAATCAGAACACCCGTTTTATCGCGCTGACATGCAATGTACTCTTTGGCAACAAGGTTCATCCCATCACGTAATGGCGTAATCAGGCCTACCTTACTGGCATCATACAATGCAATAAGCTCATTAAAGGATAAAGATTTATACTGGTAAATAATCGGGCGCCAGTCAAGCGTGCTGTATTTACCGTTGATATTTCCCACCAGCGCTTCAATTTCCATTTTCATTTCCTTGTATTTATCAATGGAGTCGCGTGAAGGGACAACTACCATGTTAAATACTACTTTTTGTTTCCATTCGGGATACTTTTCAAGAAATTTCTCAAAACCCCGTAATCTTGAAGTCAGCCCTTTGGTATAATCAAGCCTGTCGACTGAAAAGACCAGAAGTTTACTACCCAGACTTTTAAATATTTTTTGCTTTTCGTTTAATGCCGGTTTGAACATGCCGGATTCATGAAATTTTTGATAATCAATTCCTATTGGGAAAGCATCTGCCTTAACTGCTTTGTTCGGCGTGAAAACGATGTTTTGCCGACATTCATATCCTGTAACCCGTTTAACTGACTTAATGAAATGCTGTGAATAGTCATGTGTTTGAAATCCTATTAAATCGGAGCCAAGCATTCCGTTTATTATTGCAATGCGCCAGGGGCGTGGCAACAATCTGAATATCTCCGAAGAGGGGAAGGGTATATGCAGGAAGAAACCAAGCAATGCATCCGGAATTTTTTCTCTAAGCAACTCAGGAAGCAACAACAGTTGATAATCGTGGATCCAAATGAAATCGCCGGGTTTAATATGTTTTATTATCTCATCGCAAAATTGCCTGTTCGCCTCAATATATGCATCAAAATAGGAATCCTTTATAACGGCATACGAAGAAAAATAGTGAAACATAGGCCAGATGAAGTCATTGCAGAATCCGCCATAATATTGATCATTCAGCTTGGGGGGCAGTTTTACGGGGACAATTTCAAAGTTTTCATTGTCGAAGTTGCTCCCTGATACATTATTGGGTAAGTTGTCACCTGTTCCTATCCAAAGAATTTTCTCATTGTCAAACGATTTGTTCTTCCTGAATTTCTCAGAAAGTGCCAAAATAGCTGAAACCAGTCCCCCTGAGTTTTGTACTGCTTTGTAAGTGTCCTTTGATTTTACAAATTTGAAGGGTAAACGATAGGCAACAATAACGAGTCTTTGATACATTTCCTTATTTTTTTATAAGGACCAATATTGGCAAGCAAAGGACAAAGGTAACACCTAAAGTTTAGAATTGCCACAGTAGAAATCAATGAGTAATTTTGAGAATTTTGCCCAGACAGCGCTATTGCTTTCCATAGTAGTCAAAATCACCAATTTCAAGTGTGTCCGGCAGTACACCTATGGTAATGATAAAGAATGTCAAAGCCCTGGTACCCGGTTCCAGGTGGCCGCCAATCACGCTGTTTTCATCTGACAATGTGATGTGTGCATGAACATCACCGTCCAGGATATAGCCCTGAACGGCGATCAGGTCTTTGGGCATGGATGCTTTTGGATTTTCCTGGCCCGGAGGCAGGTTCTTATCACTCACCACATGAAAATGATAATCGGTCACAGAACCGATACCTGAAAGGATGACCCCGTTGCGGATGGCCTTCTCATTTATGGCTTTTTTCAGTCCTTCCAGCATGTCTGTCCCCGGACTCATACGGATCAGTTCAACCCGTGTAAATTGGGTGGTGATGGTAACCATTTCGTCACTTTCCTGCGTGTATGCATTAAAGTACTGTAACAGTAAAAAGATAATGAAAACAAAACTTTTCATGGGTAGTTGGGATTAAAGTGAATTCTTTTCAATTCATTCAATAGTCTCAGGAAATAAAATCAATCCGGCTTGCAAAATTCAATTCC
>CAZYDI010000054.1:0-19268 GCA_964646255.1 uncultured Bacteroidales bacterium | reverse complement strand
ATGCTGAGCGTAGTCTCCGGACTACGCTCTTTTCATAACTTTCTAAACAGCCTCTTATTTATCATTCTCATCACTCAATCTTCCGTTCTTTTTGCCCAGGCCGACTTCTCCATCCCCGATACCATTTGCATCAACCAAACAGTGGATGTGCAAAACCACTCACGCAACGCACAATCATATTACTGGAATTTCTGCTCGGGAAACCTTATTCACGATCCCGGTGGAGAAAACCTGGCTAACACCGGAACCCTTAACCGCCCCGCTTTCATTGATTTCGCCGAAGACAACGGAAATTATTACGCCTTTATTACCAACCACCAGGATGGCACCCTGGTAAGAAACGCTTATGGTGGCAGTTTTCTAGGCACGCCTGTATCAACAAACCTTGGGAATTTCGGCGGAATTATACCATTACACGCACAGGGTATACAGGTATTGCAGGATGGCGGAAACTGGCATGCCTTTATTGTTGGTGGACAGCGCGAAGACTCAAAGCTGTTAAGGCTTGACTTTGGTACATCACTTGCCAATACGCCGGTTATAACCGATTTGGGCAATGCAGGCGACGTGATGGATTATCCAGAAGATTTGTACATCACCATCGATGCCGGCAACTGGGTTGGTTTTACGGTGAACTACAATACCAACAACCTCGTGCGCTTTGATTTCGGCAGTTCACTGGCCAATATTCCAACAATGGAAGATATGGGAAACTTTGGCTTTAACCAGCCCTGCGGAATCCATCCTGTTATGGAAAATGGCAACTGGTATATTTTTGTTTCCAATTATGGTGGCCATGAAATTACCCGCCTCGACTTTGGAAATTCACTCATGGCAACTCCTTTTTCGGAATCTATTGGTGATAACACCGTTTTGTATTACCCCTTTGACCTTACCATTATCCGCGATTGTGAAAATACATATGGCTTTGTGCTGAACCGTTTCAACGACATCGTGCGCATGGTCTTCAGTGATGGATTGGGAAATCCTCCTACGTACACTTCATTGGGTGAAACCGGAAACCTGTATAATCCCCAGGGCATTTCCGACGTATTCAGGGTTGGAGATACATTGTATGCCTTTGTGGCCAACATAGACAATTCGACCATAACCCGGCTGTACTTCCCGGGTTGCATCAATGCCCATCCAGCTTCGTCAACCGATCGGGATCCCCCTCCTGTTTCGTATGATACTCCGGGTATCTACAACATAAACCTGGTAATAGACGAAGGGCAGCCAAACCAGGAAAACATGTGCAGGAATATTGTTGTATTGGACAGCGTTAACATGAGCCTGGGAAACGATACCGTGATTGTTGCCGGCACAACCATTACCCTGGAACCCGACAGTACCTATTCGGCCTATATATGGTCAGACGGCACCAGCGGTCATAGCCTTGACATAAACGAAGCGGGAATTTATACACTTACGGTCACAGACCAATATGGATGCCAGACTACCGATGATATAGAAGTAATTGTGGATATTGGCATTCCCAATTTTTTCACGCCCAACGGCGATGGGTTCAATGATACCTGGGAAATACCGTTTCTTGCCATAGAACCTGAAGCCGAAATATCCGTTTTCGACAGGTTTGGCAATTTACTTATCCGCTACATGCCTGATGAAGGAGGTTGGGATGGAACCAGCGGCGACAGGGAAATGCCCGCTGGCACCTATTGGTATATTATTGAAGTTCCGGGCACCAAAAAGCCCTATAAAGGATGGGTTGTTATCAAGCGTTAAGTTATGAGGGTACTCTTCTTTGTTATTTTTGTATTGATATTTGGCAGGATAGCAGCACAACCACTGGCAAAGCACAACTTGTATCCCTTCATCCCAAACATTGCCAATCCGGCTGCAACCGGTAAAAATGGCTGCATCGAAGTTTCAGGAACCGATATGCATCAATGGGCAGGCATTGCGGATGCACCTAATGTGCAATCACTAAGTCTTCAACGCGGTTTTGCCTCTTCGAAAACCAAAAATAACGGCGTAGGTATTAACCTGTTACGCGACAGCAACGGGCCCTCCAAAATTATGGGCAGTGAATTGCTGTATTCCTTTCATACCATTGTTGGACGAAGCGGTGAAACCTGGTTAAGTTTTGGACTATCGGGATTCATTGAACAACGCAGGCTGGTTGAAAGCGAGTTCTCACCGGTTTTTGACCCGCTGGTATCCGGAGGGGCGGAGAAAGAACTGGCCTGGAATGCAGCAGCGGGTATAAGCATATATAACCAAAAATATTTCGCTGGTGCTGCGGTTTACAACCTGCTGCCCGTTAACAATGCACTGGGTGCCGGGTATGGCTCCGATCCCTTTTTCGTTTCGTTGCAGGCAGGCAGAGAATTTGCATTTAAACCGCAGGCTTTTACACTGCAAACATCCATGCAGACGTTTTTTGGCAAAAGCGAATATCAAATAGACATTAACAATACACTTCTTTTTGCAAACAGCTGCCGAACGGGCATCACCCTGCGCAAATATGTTGGCGCTTTTCAAACCGGAGGGCAAAACATACTGGTTTTTATTGGTTACACCCGGGGAAATTGGGGGGTAGGATATGATTACAACTTTGATATCAACGGAACGCAGTTCCACCATTATGGCACGCACCGTATCGGAATAAGTTACCGGCTTTGCAGGGACGATTTCAGCTGTCCCGCATACCGGTAACCCCTTATTTCCTGTTTGGTAAGGCACATGACCGTCATTGCCTGAATCGCTTGCCCAGAGAAATATACAATCCCGCGCTTACCTGAAACTGTTCAACATAAGAATAATCAACATCATTCAAAGGCTCTATCAATGATAGTTGTGTTTGAATCTTGAAATATTTCCATCCACAGCGCAAGGTAAAAGCCGGCTCAAACATAATGTGTGCATTGTTCTCCAGGTAATTCAGATCATCCCTGTGAAATTGGTCTTCGGTGTAATACGAAACATTATAAAAATTAACCAGGGCCAGCCGGGCCGATACAGCAGCGTCAAAGCAATGAGCAAGCGAAATGCCAACGGAAGGCTGAAGGTATATTTTGTTGTACGACAGCCTGGCCCAGCCATTCTGATAATCGTAATAATCTGAATATGCATGTTTTTGGTAACCGTTGCCTACACCGGCATAAGTCTCCAGGACAATCTTTTTCAAAACAGGCTGGTAATATCCTACAGCGGCGTCGATGTATTTACCACGACCGTAATTGTGGTCCTCCACCGAACCTCCCCAGGAGGTCATTGCATTCAGTGCAATACCAATGTGATCAGTTACTGCATAAGCACCTTGTATCTCAACCGAGCTGGATTCATAGCCTTCATTCCAGTTGCCGGATATTCTTGCTTCTTTGCTTTCATTAAACAGGGGAACATTATGGGTATGCTGCACATAATACACGTGGCTGCAACTGGTGAACAACACACTTGCAATGAGTAAAACCATCGTCTTTTTCATGACTTAAAGTTTTTATTTACGAACCAAAATTAATCCATGGTATTCTTTAAGCCTTACGGCATGGCAGTGTTGAAGATTTAGAAATTGATTTAAAACAACGGAGTCGCAAAATCATTCATAGGTAGTTATACCGGCTTTCTGCAAAAACCACAAAACATACTACGTCGATTTGCACTTTTCGCAAACAATTTTGTACATAAAAGCGGAAAACAGTAAAAAATGCAAAAGAAAATTTTCCGGTACGCTCACCCTTCGACCGGCCAGCCGGCATGGCTTCGGCGGGGAAAAGGAGTTTTCCATACGGTATGGAAACGTCAGGCCAATGGGAGCTGGAAATTTGTATGGGATTGATTTGAAATAATGAAATCAGAAAAACCTCAGGTATAACACTTTTGCTGAAGACGTGATTTTTTCGCCAAACTGTGTGAAACGCTGAATGATGACAGGTTTTTCGGCCAGGGCTATCTCCCCGTTAACCTGCTGTAAAAGTCGTTTCAGCACGGCAACATTTCTTTCATACCCGCCCGGTTTGTTCCGTACATTCCATAATACGCTGTCCTGCTTTATAAAATGCAGTAAGCCTGATTTAATGTTTTCAAGTTGAATTAACTGGTTTTCAATCGACATATTATCGCGGTATTCATTGAAATATTGAAGCTGATGACTGGTTCTGATTAAGAGAATAGTATTCCGGTATTCGGATGTTATGGTTTCCCCATCCGGAATTAATAGGTTTGTATTGTTAATCTGGGCTTCCTTTTCATCAAGAAAATTCGTCATCCCCACATGGTCGAAAGGCAACCGGTTTTCATATCGTTCATGATACACTTCCACCATTCCGGGGGCAATAACTTTCATATCCTGTGTCCAGGCTTCCCTGGTTTGCATCATTAACGCATGAAACAACAATTTATCCGTTAAACCCGTCCTGAGTACAAAACCGGTGGTTCCCATATCCGGCAGCAGAAACTCTTCAAACTTCCGGTACCGCCCCAAATCAAGCGCCAAATCGGCCATGATGGAACGGGTATCCATAAAAATATCATTGTTTAAAAAAGCCGGCAATGGAAAAGTATTCATGCTTTTGCTGTTCCAGCTAATTGCTGCAGCCGTTGCATAAGCAGCATAATTTTGTGTAATATACCTACCCGGTCCATAATGCTCGTCATTGAGCAGAATGCCTTCAGCATCATATTTTATGGCATTTAATACAGCAGAGACAATATTTGCCATGATGTCAGGCGTATATTCCAGTATTGAAGCTCCTTGCTCCGTTGAAGGAAGCAGTATAAAATTGTTACCTGTTGACTTTAGTATCCTGGCGTTTTTTTCAAACGGATAATCCGGCTCATGCCCCTTATCCATTAAAATGATTTCTTTTGGTAAGCGCTTTGCCTGGCCTGGATTTTCCAAAAGAAAACCGGCATTGATGCTTAATTGCTTATTGAACTTTCCTGCTACCCTTCGCATGTCAACAATATTTGTTTCCGGATGATCATTGGCAACAGAATACATGTCAGCGTTGAAGTTAGGAAGTAAATCACCGGCCAAACGGTCAATCAGCTCAATTTCCGTACTATCGTTTATGCCGATATTGCTGTTAACCTCTTTGTGCAAGGGAATCAAAAAGCACTCCGGGATGATCGCAGTTGCATCATCCCTTTGCTGCATGTACCAATCTGATATGCTTTCGGGTACATACATGGCAGGAACCAGGTGAATGAACCTGGCCTGGCAAAAGGTATCCAGAATACTAATCTCATTCCCGGTTAATGGAGTTTCCCTGCCTTCCCAAAATCGCTGAAAAGAAGCATAGGCATATGTTGGTCCGTTAAAACACAATTCCAGGTGATTGTACTTTAAATCGGCCATTTTCTGAACAATATCCATCAGGGTAGTCAGTTTGGGAACTTTACCATGGCTTAAATTCAATATTATTCCCCTTACCGCAAGGTCAGGATAGTCGTTTATTTCCAGGCAGGGAATATTTCCCTTATACGCTTGTGAAAGAATTCTAAGTGTAACAAGTGCATAATGCAAGCCTGTCACATGGCCAAAGGCGATGGAAATATTATTGTCCGCAATCGTCAATCTATATCCCTCATCAGGAATACTGTCTGAAAACCGGAAATGGAATTGGGCTTTTTTTGCATTGTATGCTGCCTCAAATTCTGCTGTTCTTGTCAGGTAATATTGTATGCTATCGGCCAGCGTATCTGCGGTGAAAGTTATTTGGGTCGGAAGTGTGAAGTAACCACCGGTAAACTTGTATTGTTGAGGCAAAGGCAGCACCGGAATGATCCGGCCCGGTACTCCGGTTAAAATCGTATCTGCTTGTATAACCGTTACCTGACTGTTTTTCTCAAGCAGGAGATACTGCTGCTCCAGTCGATTTTCCTCCACCCGATAATAGGAATAGAGCAATATCAGTACCATCAGTCCGGTTCCGGTGATGGTTAAAAAAACTTTGCGGATAACCCTGAAGAATCTGCTCATGATTGCTTTTATATGCCAATATATGTGTATACGTATTCCGGGATGAAAAGTGATCGGCTGATTACCCAAATCAACCCTTATACTGCATTGACGCCTTAAACAATTTCAGGGATTTTTTTGTTTTATCCTCCGTAACCCTTAACCCTTTTAACCAATATGACTGTATTCTCTTTATCCGGACATTTATTAATGAATTGCCTTATTCCATTCACAACGTGAGCGTTTTATTACTATGGCAGCCCTTACAAACAGAACCCCGGCTAAAATAATTACCACCCTGATCTTTCTGGTTATTCTTGCCTTGCCCGGGATTATGGCACATTTTTCAGCACCTTCGGATTCGGATTTCGAACTGGATACCGTGGCTGCCCTTAACCGGTACGGCTTTTATTTTGAAGAGGTATCTTCCCGGGCCGGTGTGGATTTCATTCACAGGTCGCCGGAACTTGATCCCCTGTTCGATCCGATTTTACCCCAGGTTGCATCGATGGGTGCTGCTGTTTCTGTATGCGATTTTGATAATGACGGATGGAACGATTTATATGTCACCAACAGCAAATTCGGATACAAAAACAGGCTATACCATAACCAGCGGAACGGCCGGTTTATTGATGTTGCCCAGGAAAAGGGAATAGCAGATTTGAATGTTAAAGGACTGGGAGTATCGATGGGAGCCGTTTGGGCCGACTTTGACAACGACGGATACGAAGATATATTTATTTACCGCTGGGGCAGGCCTGAATTATTCAGAAATATGCAGGGAAATCATTTTGATCGAATAACCGAAAACACCGGATTGCCAGAGTGGATAAATGCCAATACTGCAATATGGCTGGATTATAATGTTGACGGCCTTGTGGATTTGTTTATTGGCGGATACTTTCCGGAAAATATTGATTTATGGAATTTGAAAACCACCAGGGTGTTGACAGAGAGCTTCGAGTATTCGCATAACGGGGGACGGAATTACCTGATGAAAAACAACGGTGATGGCACATTTACAGATGTCAGTGAACAGGCAGGCTTAACATCAACCCGCTGGACACTGGCTGCCGGTTCAGCCGACCTCAACGGTGATGGATATCCCGAACTGGTTGTTGCGAATGATTATGGTACTGATGAGTTTTACATCAATAACGGGGGAAAAGGGTTTACGGAGGCGGGTTCTTCGGCCATGATCGGATTTGCCCCTAAAAGCGGGATGAATGTATCTTTTGGCGATGTATGGAACAAGGGAAATCCCGGAATTTACATATCAAATATCACAGAAGAGGGAATTTTGATACAGGGTAATAATTTTTGGGTACCTGTAACGCGCGATGGAAAGGTGGTTTATGAAAACGAAGCGAGGCGGTTTGGAATTGAGGCAGGCGGATGGAGCTATGGAGCCCAGTTCGGCGACTTAAACAATGATGGCTTCACCGACTTATATGTTGCCAACGGGTACATATCGGGCAAAAAAGGAACAAATTACTGGTATGATTACGCTAAGGTTACAGGGGGCAATAAAAACATCATTGCCGATATAAAAAACTGGCCGGCAATGGAAGGAAGGAGCCACTCCGGATATCAGCGAAACAAAATCTGGATAAACGAAGGCTCATTTTTTTTCAGGGATGCCTCGGTGCAGGTCACCGGAGATAATGAACTGCACGACAGCAGGGCGGTAGCATTTGCAGATCTCTGGAACAGGGGAAGGCTCGATGTAATTGTAGCCAATCAAAACGGCAAATTACTGATTTATAAAAATCATGGTGCCAATGAAAACCAATGGATCGCCTTTGATCTTAAAGGCAGTGAAGCCAACAAAAGTGCAATTAATGCCATGGTAAAACTATACTGGAAAAACCAGGAGCAAATACAGATTGTGACCGGGGGCATTGGTTTCTGTTCGCAAAATCAGCGCAGGTTGCAGTATGGCCTGGGAAAATCGGGTTCTGCGGATAGTGTTGTGATTTTGTGGCCCGGGGGCAATAAGCAAGTCTTGATGCATCCGGAAGTTAACCTGCTTCATCAAATAAAGGAGGATATTTAGTATGGCTGAATTACAAGCCTCAGCCCAAATGGTGAAGCGAAGATCAAATCCACTGAACCGGTATCTTGCACCGGTTTTTATAACGATCATTTTAATCACAGGACATTTCAGTTTTGGAATTCTTGAAGGATTTATTCCCATCCTCACTGCTATATCGGTAAGTATCCTAACCGAGCTGGTTTTGGGCCGTGTTATCCATGGTGAGTGGAAAAACCCGTCGAGTGCCTATATAACGGGGATAAGCGTTGGAATCCTTATCCGATCGACAATGCTTTGGCCTTTTATTGTTACTTCCCTTTTATCCATAATGTCCAAGTATGTACTCCGATACCATGGGCGGCATCTCTGGAATCCTTCGAATTTCGGAATTTCATGGATGCTTATTTTTGCTTCATTCAGCGTAGCCGGCCTGAGTGTACAATGGGGAAACAACATCCTGCCTATGCTGGTAATATGGGTACTGGGCATGGTGATTGTATGGCGGGTAAAACGGTTGCATATAACCCTCACCTATGTGGCGGGATTTGTCTTATTTTCATGGCTGAGGAGTTTGCTTACCGGTGATAATTTTCTTGCGGAACTTGCCCCTATAACCGGTCCCATGTATCAGTTATTCATATTTTTTATGATCACTGACCCCGCCACTACCGTTAAAAGTCGAAAGGGACAAATCCTGGTCGCTTTCCTCATTGCTTTTGCCGAATTCTTTTTGCGGCTGAATGAATTAATATATGCGCCATTTTATGCCTTATTTATCATCGGTCCAATTTCCATGTTCATTGAGCTGAAACGACAACAAGGCAAGTGATTATGTTTTGGCACTGCAATTAAACATCCAGTGAATGCCGAATTTATCGGAACAACTTCCGTAATAATCACCCCAAAACATGTCCTGTAATTCCATTTCAACAATTCCGCCTTCCGAAAGGGCATCAAACAGCCTTTTGGTTTCCTCCCTGGTATCCGGATTAAGGGTTATATAAACATTGTTACCCGGTTGAATGCTAAATCCCATCGATTCGGGAGCATCGGTTCCCATAAGACGGTGGCCGCCTAGAATAGGCAGCGAAATATGCATCACCAGGTTTTTTTCCTTATCACTTAAGGGAGGCATACCTTCAGAAGGTGCTTCGCCAAAACGGGAAATTCCTCCTTCGAATTCACCACCAAAGACTGTTTTATAAAAATTAAATGCCCTTTCTGTATCTCTCGAAAAGTTTAAGTAAGTGCTTACAGTTGCCATGGTTGTTAATGTTTTTCACAGATTTGTTTCAGCTTTTCCAGTGCCTTCGGCCACGATTCAGAAAAGAATGTTGCATAGGCATCCGGGGTGTCCAAACTCACGGAAACCAATGTTTTATCATCCTTACGTGTAAATGTGTAGTTTTCAAGCGCCCCTGCCCACAATTCAGCCTCTGGTCCACAAAGAACTGCTTTACCATTTACAATTAGTCCGCGATGCTCAATGCTGACGAATTGCCCGGGCATATGTTCCCTGATACGGCTTATCATGCCATGCAGGGAGCCATCCTCATCCTCACCAATAAACCTTATATCGGAATCCTTCTGCCATGTTCCTTCAAAGCGTGAATTAGGATTAAATATGCTTGTCCATTCCTTATAATGCTCCTGGTCGAGCATTGTATTGTAAACCTTCTCTATCGCGGCATCAATAAGAATTTCAAATTGCAAAGTAGTCATTGTGCCGTTCCCTTCCACATATTTCTTAAAATTCTCGAGGATTGCCTTCCATCCGTTGCGCTGAATATCAATCGCATTGGTGGCTTCGGCTTCAAAATTCTCGGTAACGATGGTATTATCTCCATCGGTTGAAAAAGTGACTTGTACCGCCCTGCCGTCACTCATGGTATATTTTATTTGCTTAAGCAGGATGACACTATCATATTCTCCTTCAAAGTCAAAGCCGTCGCTTCCGTCACGCGCTTCCATGCGTATTTTGAACTTTCCGCCAACCTTCAAATCATTTTCTGCTTTAGGTGAATGCCAGTCGCTCGAAGCATGATTCCACCGTACAATATGCTCCGGGTTGGTAAACATATTCCATACACGTTCCACTGGTGCATGAATAGTGGTTTGCACAACAATATTCGTTTTCGCAGCAGTTATCATGATGTTTAAATTTTAGTTAAATCAAAATATTTCTTCAGTTCTTTACCGATGTTCGTGTAGAACAATCATAACTAGTGAAAGTTTTTGAATTCCTGCATGCCTGTCTAAAAACAAAAAAAGCCGGCCCCGTAAGTACTGTCTTCTACTCCGGGGCGGCTCAGGCCAAATAAACAAAACTAAATTCCGGGTTTATTCTCTGGTGTATACCTGTGTTTCTCCGTCATCATTAAAATCACCATCGCCATTATCGTCTGTTTTCAGGGTGAGTTCATCGCCTGAAACACTATACTCAGCTTCAAAGTATTGCTCAAGTTCAACCTCTGCAAGCACGGCTTCAAATTCTTCATCATTGTCATCAAAATAAATCAAGACACCTGTGGGTATGCCATCATCATCTACATCAGACAAACCTACCGATATTACCGTTACATCCATTTTTTCCCCGCTCACATCAATGGCAGCCTTCATGCCCATAAGATTAAGCCATTCTTCGGTGTCAGGGTTGTAAACCTGACCCAGGTTGGTTACACTTGATTTGGTAAAAGTAAAAATGTCTTTTACATCAATTGAAAAATCTTCCTCGATTTCAATGCTTTCGATTCTTGACCATGTGCCAATAAATGCTGATTTGTTATCATCGTCATCATCTTTTTTGCATGAGGTAATGGATAATACGGCCAAAAAGGCGATGAGAAAATACTTCATTGATTTCATTAGTTTAAAGGATTCCATTTTTAAAAATTTTAATTGTTTATCGAATGAGAATATTCTGTATGTTATTATTTACAGAACAAAATTACATTCAGTGGAAGTTGCAGAAAATAAGGGCCATTGCTTAATTTTATAGGTAGTACTGCCCAGAATTTTTAAAGAAGATTTTATTGGCCGTAACCCTGGTAATTTTCTATGGCAAATCGCAGAAGGCTGTTCTTGCCTGTTAAATTGAGCTTTTTGCAAATGTTCATGCGATGATTGAAAACGGTTTTTTCGCTGATAAAGAGTTCCTCCGCTATATCCCTGCTCGACTTGTATTCCCCGATCATTCCAAGGATCCTCTTTTCGGATGGAGTCAATACTGACAAGTAATCAGGAGTGTCCTCATCAGCATGAAGTTTTCTTTTGAAAAGAAGTATGGAAAGTTCAGGGCTTATATAGGTATTGCCCTCGTATACTTTATGTATTGCATTTATGACATCCGAAACGGCGTTTTCTTTGAGCAAGTATCCCTGAATTCCTATCTCAAGCGATTTTAAGAACAGTGCCTTATCCTTATGCATCGTAAGAATAATTACCGGCACCTCCCTTGTCCTTATGATGCTTTCTGCAGCTTCCAATCCGTTCATACGGGGCATATCAATGTCCAATACAACAACATCAACTGATTTATTGCTTTTAAATGCATCTATCGCATTCTGACCGTTTGAAGCCACAGATACTACCTTTAACTCTTCGTCCGTTTCAATCACCTCTTTTAATCCCTTAAGAAATATCGGATGATCATCTGCAATTAAGATATTTATTGTCATGTCAAAACCATTTTGAATGAACCGGCAGTCAAAGCATTGGCCGGCAAATTTTCAAAATTACCACCTGTTCGCCGCGGCGACTATAGTGTGTAGTTCCCAATTTAATAGGCAATACTGCTTAAAAAATGTCACAATTGTATTTCAATACAAGTGCCACTGGGCTGATTGCTCAATATATTCATGGTTCCTTTCAGAATGCTTACCCTTTCACGTATACCAATTAACCCATACCCATGCCCGTTCACCCTGGCACTCAACCCCACCCCGTTGTCTTCGATATGAATAAGAATTTTCCCTGATGGATTCCTGATCTCAACCTTAGCTTCAGTAGCTTCTGAATGCCTGCAAATATTGCTCAGGCATTCCTGAACGATCCTGAATACATTAATTTCATCTTCCTTTGTAAATGATTCATCGATATTGTCAATTTTTACCTGGAATTTGATTTCTGTCGATTCCGAAACATCTTCAGTCAGGCTTTTCAGCGATTGGGTCAGGCCAAGTAAATCAAGCTGAAATGGTCGCAGCGCATAAGTTATGCTTCTTACTTCCTGTATGGCATTGGTCACTACATCATTGAGTTCATCGAGTGATGATTCTCCTGCCCTGCTTTTTTTGATTATGTTGATCCTGTTCTTAATCAGGCTCAGGCTCTGCCCCACACTGTCGTGAAGCTCACCGGCTATCCTTTTTCTTTCAACCTCCTGTGTTTTTATTAAAGCCTTTGAGAATTCCGTCGCCATTGCCAGTGCACTGGCCTGTGATTTTTCCTTTTCTTTTTTATACATGTTCAACTTGTTTGCCAGTGCAAAAGACAGAATAATAGCCTCAAGCGAAGATCCTATCTGCAGGGAATAATCACCCAGTACCGATGATTGGATCATTGCATTTTCACTGAGAATGAAAAACATGTCACCAATGGTAAAACAGGCAAATCCCAGCAGATAATAAGCAGCAGGCTTAAATTGCCGTAAGTATGCTTTCAGTCCGAAAAATGTTATATATGGGAGGTTTATCAATACAATGAAAACCACAAGCAGGAAACTTATATAATAAAGTCCGGTAATGGTTGTAATTATTGTAGCAGCGCTGATCATAAAAGCAATTGCCCTGAGCCGTGTATGCCCGGGCGCAAATTTCTGCAGGTTGAGAAATGAATGGGTAAACAGCGTCAGAAACATGAATGTAAGGGCAGCATATACATTGCCGTGATTAATATTGGGCGGAAGCACATTCATAAATTCGGGTGAATAGCCGCGCACCCATGTAATTGTCGCACCAAGAAAATTGATGTATAAGACATAGAACAGGTATGTCCTGTCTCTCAGCAGCAGGAATACAAAAAGGTTATACAGGCTCAGTGAAAGAACCAAACCGAAATAGATGCCGTTAATGATGTCTTCACGGTGATTCATTTCGAAATGATCCTGTATTGTGCTTATTACTAAAGGAAGCTTGAGAACGGTATAACTCCGGGCCTTTATATAATACGTTTTTTCTTCATCCGGTTTTATATTCAGGGGAAGAATAAAATGATTAACCCTTATTGAACTGCTGTCGAATTTTCTGCGAAGGCCCGACTTAATATGATCAACTTTTCCTGCAGCATCTAAACTGTACAAGTCGATGTAATCGATGTAGGGTTCGCCGATGTCAATAAACCATTCATGGGAGGTTTCATTGTGCAGCTTTAACATTACCCACATTGAAGCTGAGGTGCTTCCGGCATTAATTACGGATTCCCTGTTAAGGCTGAAGGAATCGGGCAATAGCATTACCCGGCTTAAGCTGAGACTTGCCGATTTGTCCTTAAATACAAGGGCCTTTTGACAGGCATTCAATTCTCGGGTATTTTCATTAAGGAAAATTACGGGAATATCGGTAGCTGCCTTACTTTTAAAGCAAAGCAGAGGCGAATAATAAAGAATGCAAACATATAAGATGAAGCAATATCTCATGGTTTAAAGAAGGATGCCAGGAAAGCAGAATCTCCTTTAAAACAAGGATTTATACAAAAAGTTCGGTGATTTAAGAAATTTCAGAATTATTGGCGCTCCTGGTCGTATTGCCTTACTTTTTCATGAATTCCTGCTTCTGCAGCATCATACATGCCACGGATATATGGATCAGAGAAGTTAAACGTACGTTCTTCCAATTGCAAACCGTCAATTCTGTCAAACAACATAGCCTTTGCCTCAGCAATATCCTTTCCGTAGATATGATAAGAATCTGCCTGCCAGTTTAATCTTCCTAACCTGACTTCCTTGCCGGTACGGCGCGATATTTCAGATGCTACAATTTCCTTGTTAAATTGAATAAAGCCGAACATATTCATAAAGCTTGCGCCCCATGCATCGTTGCTGCGAAAGCGTATGTTGCAGTTGAGCCAGTATATACCATTGTCATCTTCAAGGATTCTGTACCAAAGTGATTGCAGACATGGAGGATCAAAGCAATCCAGGTCAAGGTTTGGCATCCAGGTAATCATTTGGGCCTGCCGCGTGAATGGTTGCCTGCAAAGCTTATCGATTACCCCTTCGATCTGGTTGATATTGAAATGACCCTTTATTTCGGAACCGGACGGATTTCTCTCCATCCAGGTGCCATATCTTTGAAGCCTGCCGTGGTATGTATACTCCCATCGTGTATCGGCAGGATCATTCATGTTTTTAACCCAGTGATCTTTCAGGCCTTGCAGTTCCAGCACATATTCCTTAAGTTGCTCAATACCGGCAGGGAACGCCATATGTATCATAGGTTCACTCTCGGGCTCATCAATGGTGAGGTTAAGTGTACAATCGAGACTTTCCGGATCGCCCGGCTTATCGTATTGCGTTTTAAACCTCACACCCTTATCATAAAGTTCCAAAAGTGCTCTTTCAAAAGACATGGCAAGGGTTTTTTCCCTTACAATAATAACGGGAATATTCATCATGGATGCTCAGTTTCTAGTTGTGCTTTGATTCGGTTCCGTATATCGCTTTACTCGTTGTTTCCTCGTAAGGAAAGGTAAAATAAAAGGTGGTTTTCCCCGGTTTGTTCTTCCCTATGTCTTCCGGCTCCGATTCAACCCATATTTTTCCTCCCATAAGTTGAATCAGGCCTTTGACAATGGCAAGTCCAAGTCCCGTACCGCTGTATGATTTCACGCGGTGATCCCCCAATTGTATGAAGCGCTCAAATATTATTTTATGCTTGTCGGGTGGAATTCCAATTCCGGTATCGGTTACATAAAAAAGCAGGGTGTTGTTCCCGGTTGACTTACATCCACCGTAAATGTGACCATGTTCCGTGAATTTAAAAGCATTGCTGATAAGATTGATGAAAATCTGTTTCAGCTTAAGGGAATCGGCAAGAATGACAGTTTGCGCCAGGCCACAATTGATTACCATATTGAAATCGATGTGACTTTTATTCAGGCGGATTTGCTGCTCCCTGAAAAATAAATTGAGTTCCGAAAAAAGTTCAACAAGGTTACATTCTTCAATATTAAGCACGGAATGACCTGATTCTATCCTTGAAATATCCAGTAAATCGTTGATAATTTCGAGCAGGTCATAACAACGTGAATTGATAATATCACAATACTGTTCAAGCTTTTCCTTGTTGCTGAAATTGTCCCTGAGGATAGAAGCAAAACCCATAATTGCGTTCATGGGTGTTCTGATTTCATGGCTCATGTTTTGCAAAAAGGAGGTTTTAAGCCTGTCACTTTCTTCCGCTTTTTCTTTTGCTTCGGTTAACTCTTTATTAATCTTCAGCAACTGATCGTTTAAAAGCGCGTATTCTGCATTTTTTGCTTCAATGGCAGCATTCTTTTCGATGATTTCCATCTCCGCATTCTTGCGTTTGGTAATATCGGTCACTGCTCCCGTGATACTGCTGATCTGGTTTTTATTATTGTCCCATTCCGACCGGCATACAATGTGCACCCAACGCTGATTATCACCATGTATTTTTGACCGGCAATCAAACTCTGCCGACATTGGCTTCATCATCATGGCTTTAAGAAGGTCAAGGAGTTGAGGCAAGTCCTCCGGATGTATGAAATTTTTCCAGAATTCTACATTGGACTGTTGTTTTGTTCGTCCGGTAAGTGTAAAGAAATTGTCCGAGACAAAATCCATGTTGATTTTCCCGGTGACATCAATGACAAGCCTGAAAACATAGTCGGTGGTAAGCTCCGTAACAAGTTTATAATGTTGCTTGCTTTCATACAGCTCATTTTCGATTCTTTTCCTGTCGGTTACATCTTCGAATAAAATCAGCATTCGGTTGGTAATAATTACCAGGCTGATATTCACAACCTTCACCGATCCGTCTTTACAGGTAATATGGTAATCGAAATTCCTTGTCTCGTTTCCTTCGGTGATGGCCCTGAGAACATCCTGATTCCACTGGAATATAACCTGGCGCCTGTATTCATCATCAGGATAAGCATGGAGCCACCAGTTGTCAACGGTAACTATCTCACTCATGCTGTAGCCGAAAAGTTTTTCAGCGCTAACGTTGACATATTCAATATTTCCCTCCAGGTCAATAATGGCTATGGCAATTGGAGCTTGTTCTACAAAGTTTTTAAAATCATGTTCAGGTACCTGCAGCTTTGCTTTTAACTTATCAAAAAACTTATTTTGATTGTCCACCTGAACTTTGTTTATGCCATCCATATTGTGAGAAAAGAATTGAGAATTTATGCCCTGTGAGTTCAGCAACATCTGATCAACGAATATATAATAATATGGCGTTGGTTATGCAACGGAAAAGATAAATTTTAATGCCGGTGCAGGAAGTCGCCAAAACATCTGGTCATGCCCTCCGGCAGATTTTATTTAAAAGTTTTACCGTACATTGCAATGAATAAAGAATAAAGCTTTCAGCCATGAAAAGAAATGCAATTTGCCTGTATTTGAGTGCAATTATCACCGTACATCTGCTTCCGGTTTCAATATTCGCCCGTGAAGTGATCACCCTTCAAACAGGATGGAAATTCAACAAAGGTGAAATAGCCGATGCAGCCAATCCCGAATTCGATGATTCAAAATGGAGAACCGTTAGCATACCGCACGACTGGGCCATTGAAGGTCCGGTAACGGTTAACGGCGATGGCAATACCGGCAAGCTGCCCTGGCGCGATCGGGCCTGGTACAGGCGAACCCTTGAACTATCTCCGGAATGGAATGGAAAACGCATCTATCTTATTTTCGATGGCATTATGTCGAATCCTCGGGTATATGTAAATGGAAAGCTTGCCGGCAAATGGGATTACGGGTACAATTCATTTTACATTGACATAACCGATTTTGTCCGGTATAATGGCAAAAATCAGCTGGCTGTATTTGTCGACAACCGTAACCATGACAGCAGGTGGTATCCCGGTGCCGGAATATACCGCAAGGTTCAGATGCTGATTACCGATCCGCTTCATTTGGGTATTTGGGGAACAGGTGTTACCACGCCTGTGGTAAAACCAAACTATGCCGAGGTGCGTGTGATGAATACTGTTCATAATAAATCAGCGTCATCAATTGAGAAAGTCAGGTTGGAAACCGTTATTGTAAACGCTGAAGGCATCGAGGTTGCCAGGAAAGATGCAACATCGCTGATTGACGCTGGAGGCACTAAGGAAATTGAAACCACAATAGGGTTAAGTAACCCTCAGCGGTGGGATCTTGACAATCCTGCATTGTATACGGTAAAAACCATTGTTTATGACGGTGATAACGTTTGCGACACCCACGAAACAACCTTCGGAATCAGAACCATGCGCTTTACGGCCGATCATGGTTTTTACCTTAACGACAAACGGGTGCAATTAAAGGGAGTTAACCTTCATCACGATCATGGGCCGCTGGGAGCAGCATTTTACACCAGGGCAATGGAAAGGCAGCTTCAGATAATGAAATCAATGGGTTGTAATGCCATAAGAACCAGCCACAATGTTCCGGCGCCGGAAGTGCTTGACCTGTGCGATCGTATGGGCATCCTTGTATATAACGAGGCGTTCGATAAATACGACAGGAAAGCGGACATCTTTGAAGACACCCATTTTGAAGAATTTGCGCATCGGAACATTCGCAATTTTGTGGAACGCGACCGCAACCACCCCAGTATTTTTATCTGGAGCGTGGGCAACGAAATGCGCGATGTTCAGGCCAATGCAAACAACGGCTTGCACCGTATGCGCACCATGATTAATTACGTTCGGAAATACGATCATACCAGGCCGGTCACCATGGCATGTGACATGATGGGCGAAGCCGCTTTACGGCATTTCGATTTTTATGATGTCCACAGCTGGAATTACGGCAGACGCTATCAATTGGCGCGTCAGCTTGAACCCAACAAGTCCGTTATCGTCAGTGAATCGGCTTCCACTGTAAGTACACGCGGGTTTTACGAATTACCCCTCCCCGCCAGGGAGGACAGCTTTACACGGTCGATGCAGGTGAGTTCATACGACCTGAATGCACCCGACTGGGCTGAAATTGCCGATGACGATTTCATGTGGCAACAGGATGAAGAATACATTGCCGGAGAATTTGTATGGACCGGTTTTGATTATCTGGGTGAACCCACACCTTATGTCAGCTTTATGCTGGGCAGCATGGGCATGGCCGATGCATTTGAGTCGCGCAGCTCGTACTTTGGCATTGTAGATCTATGCGGCATTCCCAAGGACAGGTATTACCTTTACAAAAGTTATTGGAATCAAACCGAGAACACCGTGCACATTCTTCCCCACTGGAACTGGCCTACAGGCGCAGGTAAGGTTCCGGTTTTTGTATATACCAACGGTGATTGTGCCGAACTGTTCCTGAATGGCAAGTCGCTTGGAAAACAATGCAAGAAACCCAATTCTTCCAGGTCGGTAGAACGTTTCAGGCTTATGTGGACCGATGTTGAATACCAACCGGGCGAATTGAAAGCCATTGCCTACAGAGAGGGGAAGGTTATCGGTGAAAAGGTGATGAGAACTGCTGGTGAGCCCTACCAGCTGAGACTAACACCCGACCGTACGATAATTAAGGCCGACGGGCTCGACCTTTCGTACTTGCTGGTTGAAGTTGTTGACAAAAACGGAAATTTTTGTCCCCTTGCTGATCATGAGATCACCATTGACATTTCAGGGCCGGGGCGTATTGCCGGTGTGGGTAACGGCAACCCGCAATCGGTAGAACCTTTCCAGTACAATAAAATAAAGCTGTTTTACGGCAAGGCCCTGATCATTGCCGGATCGGGATTTGAGAACGGCATACTGAAAATCAATGCAACCGCCAAAGGCCTGGTTAAAAGCACAGCTAACATAACGGTTGAAAAGTGAACCAACTATTTTGATATGGGTGGGGTGACCCACCCATGCAATCAAACGGTTGAAGAATTGTCTTCTGGTCTTCTGGTCTGATTGTCTTCCCTCCTTCGCCATAGGCTTCGGCGGGTGAAACTGGTCTCCTGGTCTGATTGTCTACAGGTCTACAGGTCTGATTGTCTCCAGGTCTTAAGCCTTTGAAGACTTTCCAGACTTTGCAGACTTTGCAGACCAGCGGTGAACACCAAACGCTAAATAATGAAGAATTCTTGATACATTTTGAACAGCAGCGACCATACGGCAAAGATTTTTCCAAACTGC
>CAZYDI010000053.1:0-19424 GCA_964646255.1 uncultured Bacteroidales bacterium | reverse complement strand
GTTGATTCGCAACACAGGATGATCCAAATCAACAGATGGACGGCTCCCAAACTTGTCACGGAATTGATCAACTATGGCATCCTTTATTTTTTGTGCGATATACTGCGTATGCCTGAAAAGGTTGGTGTGCATGGCCACATCAACAGCCAGTGTGTCATTTACTCCGATATATTTATCCCACCTTACGGTTCGTACAAAATCATACAAATCCTGCTCATTGCCCACAACGCCATCGGCCAATGGTACCAGTATCTTAAGGGCAGTGCGTAAATAGTAGTTTGCATAATAAAGGGTTTTTTTATCACCCGTAAAACTAACGGCACGGTTCAAGACCTTTACGTCGGCTGCACCCAATTCCTTAAGTTCATCGGAAAGAACATTTTCAAGGCCAAATAAAGTTTTTGCAATGTATTCTGGCATACCCGGGTTAGATTTTTTGGTAAATATCCGGAAAAAAAAGTTCAATCGCTGCTTTCGCCCGGGCAATTCGTTCCGCGCCCAATCCGGTAATTTCAACAAACCTGCAGCCTGATCTGACTATTTCGTCCCTGTACTGTTGATACAAAACCTCTCGCATTGCACCACCATTTTCTCTCAGATTATCAGCTGTCCATGGAATACTGGTGTCACACAACAGGTAAAGGTCTATTTTATTATGTATTATTTCATCATCAATCCACGATGGGTAATGCCCGTATACAACCTTAAACCAGACTTTTGAAATTTCAAGATAGGTATCAAAGAATACATATCCATCAGAACCCCTTGATGCATTAATGGCTTGTTTCAACTGGCTTTCCGCCACATGAACCACATCATCATAACCATAGGGTTTATCAAGTGAGCCAATGTAGTCACGTGCATATTCGGGAATAAACGCTGCCTTATAGTGTGCGGCCAGTTGTTCCGTAAGTGTGGTTTTTCCGGTACACTCGGGGCCGGTAATGGCTATCAGGATGGGTTTGTTCATTGCTGTTTCAAATCTTTTTTCCATTCAAAGAACCCTTTTATGGCCATCAGTGTATAAATGAAAAATAACAGTGCACTAGGATAAAGACCTTTGTATAGCATTACACTCAATGACAACAAATCAATGACAATCCAGAATAACCATTGATCCAATATTTTCTGGGTTAGCATCCAGGTTGCAACCATTCCTCCTGCGGTTAGCAAAGCATCAGCAAGAGCCATATCGGAATCTGTAAATGTATTCAGGATAAAATAAAGCGGCATGGCGATAAGAAAAGTCGCTGCAATGCACCAAAATAACATATGCCTGCCTGCTTTCCTTACTTTCAGACTTTCTCCCCCGGGATGTTTAGCCCAGTTGTACCAGCCGTAAACACCTATGATCACATAATATACATAGAGCAGTCCGTAGGCATAAATGCCTGAATTAAAAAATATCCATACATAAAGGGCTGAAGAAATAATACCATAAAGCCAAAGGATGTTTTTCTCCTTAATGGTATAATATACATATGTTAATCCTGCCAATACGGCGATTATCTCAATGTAATTCTGCAGAATCCAATTCAGCGTAGAGGAAAACGAAGGCATGTATTATTTTTTATTTAACAGCATGGCCTCGTATCGGTCCCAGTTTTTAAGAATAGTGACAGCAGTGGCAAATTTTGGATCCATATCATTGGTGATTTCAAAGAATTCACTTGTAGTCCATAAATCACGTGCTATGTATGCTTTCAGCAAAGATTCAATATGCTTCCTTGATAGTCCAAAATCAATTTCATTGAATGTTACACCCTTTTTGTCGGAATAACTGATGAAATCACTGACGATGGCTTCACTTATTTCAAAATTGTTTTTAAACATCTCCATCTCAGGATACTTCATAAGGAGCTCTTTGCGGTGTACATCAACATACTCAAGAATGTACTGATCGATAAGCCTTTTTCTTAGCAACTGGTGATAATAATTTGAATAGTGGCTTGTATCAATCGACACAAAATAGTCGGGCATGATGCCGCCGCCTCCATACACCAGCCGTGTATTCTTTAGGGTATAGTATTTAAGGGAGTCGGGTAAGTGAATGCTATCCTTGTGTGCAAATTCACCATTATTAAAACGGTTAATCAGGTCTTTTTCATATGCATCCCTGCTCATGTTATAGGGCTTTTGAATAAGCCTGCCGGTAGGAGTGTAATATTTTGCCACAGTAAGGCGGATCATCGACTGATCAGGTAAAAGTAAGGGTTTTTGCACCAGCCCTTTACCATATGAGCGTCTACCAACAATTATGCCCCTGTCCCAATCCTGAACTGCCCCTGAAAGAATTTCACTGGCCGAAGCTGAACCCTCATCAATCATAATGACCAGGTGTCCCTTTTCGAAATTTCCTTCACGGGTGGCAACATATTGCTTTTTAGGATTATTGATTCCCTCGGTATACAGAATCATCTTACCATGATCAAGGAATTGGTCAGCCAATTTTGTTGCCACTTCAAGATAACCTCCTCCATTACCGGTCAGGTCGAGGATAAGGTCTTTAACATTTTCATCCTTAAGCTTAGCCAAAGCAGATGCAAACTCATCAAGGGTCGTCATGGAAAACCTGTTGATTTTGATGTAACCAATATGATCGTTTACTTTATAGCTTGCATCGATGCTATAAATGGGTATTTTATCCCGTACAATTTCATACTCGATAAGATCAATGTCGCCTCTTCTCAACACCGATAAGTAAACCTTGGAACCTTTCTTGCCCCTTAACATGGTATATACATCTTCTGAACGGATACCAACGCCGGCTACATTGTTGCCATTTACCTTAATAACCCTGTCGCCGCTCATAATTCCGGCTTTATCCGACGGACCGCCTGCGATTGGGGATATTATATAGACTGTGTCATTTAAAATGTTGAATGAAATACCAATTCCTTCAAAATTTCCCTGAAGGGGTTCATTTAACTGTGCAACTTCTTCCCTGGTCAGATATGATGAATGGGGATCAAGATCCTTGAGCAGTTCTGTAATGGCTCGCTCAACAAGTTCATCCTGGTTGACAGAATCAACATAATATTTTTCAATCCACTCCAGAACCTTTCCAAATTTGAATGCCTGTTCAGAGAGATCCTGAGATCTTACATTGGTAAAAGCAAGGGCCAGACAACACATCCCTGCGAACTTTACAATACCTTTCATTGTTCCCATTGCTGAATTACTTTCCTTATTAACTATTATGATACGTTATTCCCATTCAATAGTTGCAGGAGGTTTTGAGCTGATATCATAAACAACCCTGTTTACTCCTTTCACTTTATTTATGATCTGATTGGAGATATAACCTAAAAAATCATATGGAAGGTGAGCCCAATCAGCAGTCATTCCATCGGTTGATGTTACCGCCCTCAAAACCACTACATTTTCATATGTCCGTTCATCCCCCATAACCCCTACTGATTGCACAGGAAGCAGAATCGCTGCAGCCTGCCATACTTTTTCATATAAGCCGTGCTCTTGCAGTCCCTTAATATAGATATCATCAACTTCCTGCAAAATCTGTACCTTTTGTGCGGTTATGTCACTGATAATTCTGATCGCCAGTCCTGGTCCGGGGAAAGGATGCCGGTGAAGGATTACTGAATCAATATTAAGGGCTTCACCCACTCGCCTCACCTCGTCCTTAAACAAAAGCTTGAGCGGCTCAACCACTTTCAGGTGCATTTTTTCGGGCAATCCACCAACATTATGGTGCGATTTAATGGTTGCTGACGGCCCGTTAACCGAAACCGACTCTATTACATCAGGGTATATGGTTCCCTGGGCTAGCCACTTAACATTGTCTATCTTATGGGCTTCCTTTTCAAAAACCCTGATGAAGTTCCTTCCGATGCTTTTTCTTTTCTCCTCGGGATCATCAATTCCTTTTAAATCATCAAGAAAGAGGTTTTTTGCATCAATGCCCAAAACGTTTAATCCCATGTGCTGATAGGAAACGAGCACGCTTTCAAATTCATTTTTGCGCAGGAGCCCGTTGTCGACGAATATGCAGGTTAAGTTTTTTCCAATAGCCTGATGGAGCAAAACAGCGGCTACCGAAGAATCAACCCCGCCTGACAGTCCCAAAACCACCCTGTCGTTACCAATTTCCTCACGCAATGCACTGATGGTTTGGGTAACGAAAGATTCAGGTGTCCAGTCCTGTTGGCAAAGGCATATTTCTGTGACAAAATTTTTCAGTATCTGCAAACCTTCAGTTGTATGGTAAACTTCGGGATGAAACTGAATGCCGTAGGTATTCTCCCCTGTAATTTCAAACGCACCGATACTAACATTCTCTGTACTTCCGGCGATGGTATATCCCTGGGGTAACTTCACAATGGTATCGCCATGTGACATCCAAACCTGTGAACTTCCTGACACCCCTTTAAACAGTTTTGAAGATGCGCCGTTTATAATGAGGTTCGCCCTTCCGTATTCCCTGGTGGCAGATGGAGCGACTTCGCCGCCAAAAAAGTGTGACAGATATTGTGCCCCGTAGCAGATGCCCAAAACAGGGATGCGACCTTTAATTTGCTTAAGGTCCGGTATCGGGGCATTTTTATCCCTTACGGAAAAAGGGCTTCCCGACAATATGACTCCCTTAACCGATTCATCGATAATACCAATTTTATTGAAAGGCCTGATTTCGCAATAAACATTGAGTTCCCTGATTCTTCGGGCAATTAACTGTGTATATTGCGATCCAAAATCAAGTATGATAATTTTTTCCTTCACTGCTGAAATTTTTATGTCAATGCAAATATACGCAAATTAGGATGGTGTGTCCACCCGCTGCTGTTTGATGGTGAACTTCTGACCATCTTCAACAGCAAATGTTTCGGCAAATATTTCCCTGGCTTCGTTTTCGAGACGTTGAATATCTTTGTAACGGGTAGAAAAATGCCCGATCAGCAGCTTCCCCACCATCGCTTTTTTAGCCAGAGTGGCAGCCTGAACAGATGTTGAATGCCCTGTGGCTTTGGCCAGTTTTTTATCACCCCCGGCAAATGTTGATTCAAAATAAAGCAAATCAATTCCCCTCAAATATGTGGCTAACTTGGTAAAGCAGAGTGTATCAGTGCAAAATGCATATGATCTGGCTTTATAGGGAGGCAATGTGAGGGATTCATTGGGTATACGTTCACCGGCTTGGGTAACATAATCCTTCCCCTCTTTGATTTCCCTGATATCACGAATGCTTAAAGGGAATTGCTGAAGAACCTCCTTCCGGATATTCAGCGGTCTTTCCTTTTCCCTGAAAACAAAGCCTGCAACCGGTACACTATGCCTCAGAGGGATGATCTCAACCGTAACTTTTTTGTCTTCATAAATGATTTGGGGTTCAACAACAATAAAGGGATGGAATATTATTTTAAAGGTTAACCCGGTACCAAAATATTGCTGATAATGGTTTAATGTCGGCTCAAAATCACGGTGGGCATAAATATGTATATCATTCTTACGTCCAAGCAAGGTATAGGTCGAAAGCAAACCGAATATTCCAAATACATGATCTCCATGCAGATGGCTGATAAAAATTTGGTTGATTCTGGAAAAGGCAACCGAAAACCGCTTAAGCTGAATTTGTGTACCCTCTCCGCAATCAATCAAAAAAAACCGCTCATGTACATTGAGTACATGAGCGGTAGGAAATCTTTTGGATGTGGGAACAGCAGAGCTGCTTCCCAGTATCGTCAATTCAAAAGACATCAGATGCTACAAACCTGCTGTTTCAGCAAACATTTTAACAGCCTCATCCACAGAACCGGCTATATTAAGAACGGTGTCGAGTTGAGAAATGGTAATGAGTCTTTCAACAGCATCATTCAAACCAGTGAGTACAAAAGTGCCATTGGCATTTTTGCACAGTCTGTTGGCCACCAAAATCGCACTCAGCCCCGATGAATCGCAATAACGGCATTTACCCAGGTCAAGGATAATGTTTTTCTCACCGTTACCGGATACCAACACCAGTTCTGATTTTAGAGTAGGTGCAATATGGGTATCAAGTTTCTCCTCTAATACTTGAATTAATGTGTAGTTCTGGAGCTTTTCGATTTTGAATTCCATGATGAAAAAATTAATTTATATATTTTTATTCGTTTTCAGCCTGGTTTTCATCCTTTTCAGAAGCCTTTTTTTCCGATTTCTTTCTCTTTGACTCCTTCTTTTCCATTTCATCCTTTATGGCAGCCAAATCAGTTATGTCACCCAGAGTGGTTTTTTCCATGCTGGTTTTTAACTTCTTGGTAGCCTTGGAAGTTGCCTCCGCTGAAGATTTGCGTTCTGCTTCGCTTGAAGCCCTCTTAGAATCTTCATGTATCCTGCTGTGTGAGACAATTATCTTCTTTGACCCCTTGGAAAACTCAATTACCTTAAAGGGTAATTTTTCCTCCAGTTTTGCTGGTTTGCCATCTTCCTTAACCAGGTGTTTAGGTGTAACAAATCCTTCAACACCATAAGGAAGGGCTATTACAGCACCTTTGTCGGTCATTTCAACAATTGTACCTTCATGCACAGAATCAACAGTGAATACGGTTTCGAACACATCCCAGGGATTTTCTTCCAGCTGTTTATGTCCCAGACTTAGTCTCCTGTTTTCCTTGTCTATTTCAAGTACAACAACTTCAATATTTTCTCCGATGCTTGTAAATTCAGCAGGGTGCTTGATTTTACGCGTCCAGGAAAGATCTGAAATATGGATCAGGCCATCAACACCTTCTTCAATTTCAACAAATACACCGAAGTTTGTAAAGTTACGAACTTTTGAGGTATGTCGGCTGCCCAAAGGATACTTTTCTTCAATCTTTTCCCATGGATCAGTCTTAAGCTGCTTCATGCCAAGCGACATTTTCCTGTCATCCCGATCAAGGGTGAGGATTACCGCCTCAACTTCATCGCCCACTTTCAGGAATTCCTGGGCGCTGCGAAGGTGCTGTGACCATGACATTTCAGAAACATGGATAAGCCCTTCCACACCAGGAGCTATTTCGATAAATGCACCGTAATCGGCCATAACTACAACCTTGCCTTTTACCTGATCACCCACTTTAAGGTTTGCATCAAGTGAATCCCATGGGTGCGGTGTAAGCTGCTTCAGGCCAAGCGCAATTCTCTTCTTTTCATCATCAAAATCAAGAATAACAACCTGCAATTTTTGATCAAGCTGTACAATTTCTTCGGGATGATTAATCCTTCCCCATGAAAGGTCGGTAATGTGAATCAATCCGTCAACACCGCCAAGATCGATAAATACGCCATAAGAAGTAATATTCTTAACAGTTCCTTCGAGAATCTGGCCCTTTTCGAGTTTGGCAATGATTTCTTTCTTCTGTTGTTCAAGTTCGGCTTCAATGAGGGCTTTATGCGAAACAACGACATTCTTGAATTCATGGTTGATTTTTACCACCTTGAATTCCATCGTTTTGCCAACATAAATATCGTAATCCCTTATTGGTTTAACATCAATCTGAGAACCAGGAAGGAATGCTTCTATACCAAATACGTCAACGATCATTCCGCCCTTAGTGCGGCATTTGATATAGCCCTTGATAATTTCGTCTTTTTCAAGCGACTCATTAACCCTGTCCCATGACTTAAGCGCCCTGGCTTTCTTATGCGACAGCACCAATTGTCCCTTTTTATCTTCCTGGCTTTCGATGTATACTTCAACCTTATCACCGATTTTCAAATCGGGGTCATACCTGAACTCGTTTAGGCTGACAACACCTTCGGATTTATAACCAATGTTGACAACCACTTCCCTTTTGTTCATGGATATAACCGTGCCATCAACCACTTCATTCACTTTAATGGCATTCAGCGTATCGTTGTACATACGCTCCAGATCAGACTTTTGGAATTCAGTCTGATAGTCACCTTCCTGGTATTTTTCCCAATCAAATGCAGGATCTGATTCTACACCGCTATTGGTATCCACCAGTGCTGAAACCTTTTCTTCTTTAGCTTTTACTGATTTTTTGGGTTTTTCAGATTCATTCTGAACCTGGTCAACGGCCTGCTCATTTACCGGCTGTTCCAGGTTGTTTTCTAAATTCTCAACCATTTAATAAATTATAAATTAGTAAATTAGACATTATATTGATTTAAAACGAGCAGCAAAAGTATAATTTTCCCTCGTAAAAAACTAAAGATACAAAAAAAAATAAAAATACTAAACTGAAATGCTCCCTGATTTACAATAGCTTGTTACATGTAAAGCGCTATGATAGTGATGTAAAAAGAATTTCAAATAACTAACCTTATAAAATCTTTAATAATCAAAGCATAAAACACTATTTTTAACCACTTAAACCAATCGAAAATGAAAATAGTCATCATTGGCACTGGATACGTTGGCCTGGTAACAGGGACTTGCTTGGCTGAAACCGGAATTGAAGTGGTTTGCGTTGATATTAATGATGACAAAATTCAAAACCTCAGAAAGGGCATTATTCCCATCTATGAGCCGGGACTTGAGCCGCTGGTGAAAAAAAATATCGAAAAGAAAAGGCTGATTTTTGACACATCCATTAAAGAACATATTGCGGATGCTGAAATAATCATTATAGCTGTAGGAACACCTCCGGGTGAAGATGGCAGCGCCGATCTTACCTATGTGCTGAATGCTGCAAAGGATATAGGCTCAACCATGTCAGGTTATAAAGTTATTGTTACCAAAAGCACTGTACCCATCGGAACATCAAGGAAAGTAAAGGAAGTTGTCCAGCGCGAACTCAAAAACCGAAAACTTGACATTGACTTTGATGTAGCTTCAAACCCCGAATTTCTTAAAGAAGGGGCAGCGGTTGAGGATTTTCTGAAACCCGACCGTATTATCCTGGGTGTTGAATCGGATCGTTCGGTAAAAATCCTGAACAAGCTTTATCATCCCTTTTTGCTCAACGGACATCCCATAATTTTTATGGATATTGCCTCGGCTGAACTGACAAAATATGCCGCAAACTGCATGCTTGCTACCAAAATCAGCTTTATGAATGATCTGGCCAATCTATGTGATGTGGTGGGTGCCGATATAAATGCAGTAAGAAAGGGAATCGGCAGTGATCCTCGAATCGGCAATAAATTCATATATCCGGGAATTGGTTTTGGCGGATCATGTTTTCCAAAAGATGTGAAGGCCCTTATTAAAACCGGTAAAGACTATGGTTACACTCTCGAACTGGTTCAGGCTGTCGAAAATGTGAATAACCGGCAGAAAGACATGCTGCTTAAAAAAATTCTGAAACACTTTAACAATAACCTCAGGGATAAAGTTTTCGGAATCCTGGGCCTTTCATTTAAGCCCAATACCGATGATGTAAGGGAATCTCCTTCGCTTAAAATAATTGAACAATTGCTGCAACATGGCGCTAAGCTTAAAGCATATGATCCCGTAGCAATGAAGGAGGCTGAAAAGATTTTGGGAAACAGGATTGAGTACGGTCAGGATATGTATGACGTGCTTATCGATGCGAATGGTCTTATCCTGGCTACAGAATGGTCTGAATTCCGGATATTGAATTATCATTTATTATCCAGGATCATGAAGGAAAAAATAATTTTTGATGGCCGGAATATTTACGATCCGGAGGATGTAATGGAAAATGGGTTTGTTTATTATGGAATCGGCCGCAAAAAGCTATAGGAACGATGAAAAGAATTCTGGTTACCGGAGGTGCAGGTTTTATTGGTTCACACTTGTGTGAACGGTTGCTAAGGGAAGGGAATGAAGTAATATGCCTGGATAATTATTTTACAGGCCGGAAAAAAAATATCGTACACCTTATAAACAATCCTTATTTTGAGTTGGTGCGACATGATGTAATCATTCCTTACTATTGTGAGGTTGATGAAATATACAACCTGGCGTGCCCTGCTTCACCAATACATTACCAGTTTAATCCCATTAAAACCGTTAAAACATCGGTAATGGGTGCTATCAATATGCTGGGACTGGCAAAAAGGGTAAAGGCCAAAATCCTACAGGCATCAACCAGTGAAGTGTACGGTGATCCCCAGATTAATCCTCAGCCCGAAAGCTATTGGGGCAATGTAAATCCGATCGGTTTACGGTCAAATTACGATGAAGGCAAGCGTTGTGCTGAAACCCTTTTTATGGATTATCACCACCAAAATAAAGTAAAGATTAAAATTGCCAGAATATTCAACACTTTTGGGCCAAATATGAACATGGATGACGGAAGGGTGATTTCAAACTTCATTGTACAGGCATTGCAGAATAAGGATTTAACCATATATGGAGACGGAAGTCAAACCAGGAGTTTTCAATATGTTGATGATTTGGTTGAAGGACTTTACCGGCTCATGAATACGGACAATGATTTTACCGGCCCCGTTAACATAGGGAATCCTGAGGAAATTACCATACTGGAATTGGCGAGGAAGATCATCAGCCTCACCGCTTCACAGTCACGCCTGGTAAATGCTTCACGCCCCGATAATGATCCGATGATCAGGAAACCGGACATTACACTGGCAAAATCGAAGCTAAACAATTGGTACCCTAAAGTGCCACTGGAGGATGGCTTAAAAATAACAATCAACTATTTCAGGGAGCTTCTCGAACAACAAAAGTGATAACAAAACTTGATTTCAATTATGAAAGGAATTATTCTGGCCGGCGGATCGGGCACGAGGTTATACCCGATAACCAAAAGTATCTCAAAACAAATTATCCCTATTTATGATAAGCCGATGATTTACTATCCGTTATCGGTTCTGATGCTTGCAGGCATAAGGGATATCCTTATCATTTCAACTCCCAAGGATATTCATCTTTACGAAGACCTGCTTGGTAACGGCAGTCAATTTGGAATAAAACTGACTTATGCAGTACAGCCTTCACCGGACGGGCTTGCACAAGCTTTTATTATTGGTGAGGAATTCATAGGTAACGATACCGTATGTATGATTCTTGGTGATAATATATTCTATGGCCATGGATTCGGAAGGATTCTGACTCAAACGGCCGCATTAAAGGATGGCGCAATCGTATTCGGATACTATGTTAATGATCCGGAAAGGTACGGGGTTGTTGAATTCGATAGCAAAGGAAAAGTAATCAGCCTTGAAGAAAAACCCAAATCACCAAAGTCAAATTATGCCGTCACCGGCTTGTATTTTTATGGGAACGACGTTGTGCAGAAAGCTAAAAACCTTAAGCCTTCGGCCAGGGGCGAACTTGAGATTACCGACCTGAATAAACTCTACCTCGGGGAAAACAAATTGACCATAAGAATTATGGGAAGGGGAATGGCATGGCTCGATACCGGCACGCATGAAACTTTACTGCAGGCTTCGGTATATATTCAAACCATCGAAGAAAGGCAGGGACTTAAAGTCGCCTGTATTGAAGAAATAGCCTTTAAGAAAGGATTCATTAACAGGGAACAACTGGTTGCCCTGGCTTCAGATCTCAGCAAAAACCAATACGGGAAATACCTGCTAAAGATTGCAGATGAAAGAAGGTTTAATTTTGAAATTGATGATACAATATGGAATTGATTGCTACTCCATTTTCGGGTCTGTTTATCATAAAGCCCAGGATTTTTGAAGACCAGAGAGGTTACTTTTACGAAAGCTATAATTCTCAAGCCCTGAAAAAACAAGGCATTGACTATCATTTTGTTCAGGACAACCAGTCTATGTCTTCTTATGGCATTATCAGAGGATTGCATTACCAGATCCTGCCACATGCACAAACTAAGCTGGTAAGGGTTATCGAAGGTTCAATTTATGATGTTGCGGTTGACTTGCGGAAAGGATTTTCTACATTTGGTAAATGGTACGGGGTTGAATTATCGGGGGAAAACAAGCTTCAGTTGGTTATTCCAAAGGGTTTTGCACATGGATTTTCAGTTCTGTCCGACAGGGCCATTGTACTATATAAAACTGATGACTTTTACAATAAGGAATCCGAACGGGGAATTCTATACAACGACCCGGATCTTAATATCAACTGGAAAGTGAACGCCGCTGATATATTGGTTTCGGACAGAGATAAATTATTCCCTTCGTTTAGGGATGCTGAATCTAATTTTCAATGATGAACGAACATGTTTGCGAAGAAACTCAATTGCCTTAAAAATAGCAACCATGGAGTTACATCCGACATTTAAAAAAACTAATTATTAACGGATGAAAAGTATCCTTGTAACTGGTGCCAACGGGCAGTTAGGATCGGCCATCAGGTCTGCTGCCATAAACCACACTGAACTTCAGTTTACTTATATTGATATCCAGGATTTGGATTTGACCAATGAAGAACTGACCAATCAGTTTTTCAATGAAAACCATTTTGATTTTGTATATAATTGTGCTGCTTTTACCGCTGTAGATAAGGCGGAAGAATTACAGGATGAAGCCTTTGAAGTGAATGCAGGGATTCCTGAAATACTGGGAAAAATTTGTGCGCACAGCAATACCTTTCTCATTCATATTTCTACTGACTATGTATATGATGGCCGCCGGAATGTACCGCATGTTGAAGATGAAATACCATTTCCCCTTTCGGTGTATGCCATGAGTAAACTGGAAGGTGAGAAAAAACTATGGGATAATAACCATGCCATGGTTATACGAACATCATGGTTGTATAGTGAAAAAGGAAACAATTTTCTTAAAACCATGGTTCGCCTTATGAATGAAAGGAAAGAACTGGGTGTTGTTTTTGATCAGACCGGGACTCCAACATATGCCGCAGATCTGGCATCAACATTGCTGCACATGACCGAATATTCCATTCATCATAGTTTCAAGCCCGGAATTTACAATTATTCAAACGAGGGGGTTTGCAGTTGGTATGATTTTGCCACTGCCATAAAGGAATTAACTGGCAGTTCATGCAATATAAAACCCATACGTACCAGTGAATACCCGTCACCGGCCAAACGACCTGATTATGGCGTACTGGATAAAAGCAAAATAAAGCGTAATTTTGGAATTACCATACCTTATTGGAGGGATAGTCTTATTGTGGCAATTCACAAATTGAAAAAAATATCATCCTAAATGAAAGTATAATATGGAAAACAATGCGTTGATCTTAGGTGTCAGGGAGCGTGCCAAATTATGGCTAAGCGATAAATATGATGAAGAAACACGGAAAAAGGTCAGGGAACTGATCGATGGAAATGAAAATGAATTAATTGAGTGCTTTTACCGTGACCTGGAATTTGGCACGGGCGGTCTCAGGGGCATCATGGGCGTGGGAACCAACCGGATGAATATCTATACAGTTGCCATGGCAACACAGGGTTTGAGTAATTACCTAAAGAAAGAATTCAGTAATATCCCGCAGATAAAAGTTGCTATAGCATACGACTCAAGGAACAACAGCAAATTATTTGCCGAAACTACAGCCAATATATTTTCCGCCAATGGGTTTAAGGTTTACCTGTTTAAATCGCTCAGGCCTACCCCGGAACTTTCTTTTTCAATAAGGTATTTTCATTGTCAGAGTGGCGTTGTTATAACAGCCTCTCATAATCCTAAAGAATATAATGGATATAAGGCTTATTGGGATGATGGCGGACAGATAATTGCTCCGCATGATAAGCTCATCATTAAAGAAGTACAAGCAATTCAGACCATTGACAACGTCAATTTCAACGCTAAACCTGAAAACATCGAACTTATCGGTGAAGAAGTTGATGAGGTTTATACGAGCCATATCACCGGGTTATCCCTGTCGCGCGATATTATTAAAAAGCAGCGTGACCTTAAAATTGTATATACACCATTGCATGGTGCAGGCGTAAACCTGGTGCCGATGATCCTGAAGAAAATTGGCTTTTCCAATATTATCAATGTTCCGGAACAGGATATTACAGATGGAAACTTCCCAACCGTTTTATCACCAAACCCGGAAGAAAGCTCAGCCTTGCAAATGGCTATAAAGAAAGCTGAGGAAACAGATGCAGATATTGTGCTGGCTACAGATCCAGACGCGGATAGGGTTGGAATGGTTGTAAAAAATAACAAAGGCAAATTTGTAGTGCTGAATGGCAACCAGGCAGCTTCTTTGCTTATCAACTACCTGCTGTTGAAATGGAGTGAAAACAATAAACTCAGGGGTAATGAATACATAGTAAAAACGATTGTTACAACGGAACTGCTGACAGAAATTGCCCGGAAATACAATGTTGAGTGTTATGATGTACTTACCGGATTCAAATACATTGCCGATGTTATTAAACAATTTGAAGGAAAGAAAACCTTCATTGGAGGTGGTGAAGAGAGCTATGGTTACCTGGCAGGTGATTTTGTCCGTGATAAGGACGCCGTTATTTCCTGTGCCCTGCTTTCAGAAGCAGCAGCTTACGCAAAAAATGAAGGTAAAACAATGTATGAGCAATTGCTTGATATTTACAAGGAATACGGCCTGTACAAGGAGAAGCTCATTTCGGTGGTGAAAAAAGGCAAATCGGGCGCCGAAGAAATTCAGCAAATGATGCAGAATTTCAGAAAAAATCCCCCATCTGCCATCAATTATTCTGCATTGGTTGAAGTTATGGACTACCTCGACCCTAAATGCCTCGAAAAAGCAAACAGGAAGAATGGAGGTATTGAGATTCCAAAGTCGGATGTGATACAGTTTTTTACTGCAGACAGCAGCAAAATATCCATCAGGCCATCGGGAACTGAACCCAAAATCAAGTTCTATTTTGGTGTAAAGGAAAAACTGGGCGATCCGGATGATTTTGAGAAAGCAAATGAAGCATTGGACAAAAAAATTGACAACATTATCAGGGACCTTAAAATAAGCTCTTAACTATGAAATCGTATCGTAAGGAACTCTGGTTTAATATCAGCAAGCGGCGTCAGCTAATCAACATTACGCCTGAAGTGGAAAAATGCATTGCTGAAAGCGGAATAAAAGAGGGATTGTTATTATGCAATTCAATGCACATCAGCAGCAGTGTTTTCATCAATGATGATGAATCAGGCTTGCATCATGATTTTGAGGTATGGCTTGAAAAACTGGCTCCCGAAAAACCATATGATCAATACAAGCACAATGGTTTTGAAGACAACGCCGATGCTCATTTAAAGCGCACGATAATGGGGCGCGAAGTAGTGGTTGCCATTACAGGAGGCAAAATGGATTTTGGCCCATGGGAACAGATATTCTATGGCGAATTCGACGGCAAGAGAAATAAAAGGGTGCTGGTGAAGATTATTGGTGAGTAATGTTCAATTAGTAATTAGCGATGAACAAATAACAATATATGAAAACCAATCAACAATTTCTTTAATATTATTGTTAATTGATAATTGTTCATTGTTAATTGTAAGCTACTCTAAATAAGTATACCCGTATAAGCCCGACCGGTATGTGGAAAGAAATTCCTTACCTTCTTCAGGCGTAATAATACCTGATTTTACCGCCGATGTTACCCAGGTTTCCACCGTTCTCACCAGTTTTTTAGCATTATACTGAACATAATCCAGTACTTCGGCAACGGTTTCACCATCAATGATCTGTTCAATTTCGTAACCCTTTTCGTTCACCGAAACATGAACGGCATTGGTATCCCCAAACAGATTGTGGAGATCACCCAAAATTTCCTGGTAAGCGCCCACAAGAAATACACCCAGATAATACGATTCTTTTTGTTTAATGGTATGCACCGGAAGGTAATAGGAGAAATTCCGGGTAGAAATGAAGTTATCAATTTTCCCGTCCGAATCACATGTTATATCCTGCAATGTAGCAGCCCTTGTGGGTTTTTCATCAAGCCTCTGAAGTGGCACTATGGGAAATATCTGATCAATGGCCCAGGAATCGGGCATGGACTGGAACAATGAGAAATTACAGAAATATTTATCCGAAAGGATTTTAGGCAAATGCCTCAACTCCTCAGGTACGTGCTTGGTTTGAGCAGTCATTTGGTAAAGTTCACGTGCAACCGACCAGAAAAGGCGTTCGATTTGGGCCCTGGTCTTCAGGTCGAGCAGTCCCAGGCTAAACCTGTCGAGTGCTTCTTCCCTTATCTGTTGTGCATCATGCCAGGTTTCAAGCATTCCCGGCTGATTTAACCTGTCCCACAGCGAGTACAATTCCCGCACCAATTCATGGTCGTCATTTTTTATTTCTTCATCTTCATCCCATTCCGGAAGGGTGGTTGTTTCAAGAACTTCAAACACCAGTACAGAATGATGCGCAGTAAGCGACCTCCCTGATTCGGTTATGATATTTGGATGCGGAATCTTATTTCTGTCGCTGGCATCCACTATAGTGGCGATGGAATCATTTACATATTCCTGGAGGCTGTAATTCACGCTACTTTCACTATTCGGGGAACGGGTTCCGTCGTAATCAACCCCCAATCCTCCGCCAATATCAACAAATTCAATATTGTATCCGTTTTTGTGCAATTGTACATAAAACTCCGATGCCTCTCTAAGTGCAATCTTTATGCGCCTGATTTTGGTTACCTGGCTGCCGATATGAAAATGCACAAGACGGAGGCATTCAGTCATCCTGTTCCTTTCAAGGAAATCCATAGCCTCCAGAACTTCGCTTGATGTAAGGCCAAACTTGCTCACATCTCCGCCTGAGTCTTCCCACTTTCCGCTACCCGTACTGGCAAGCTTAATGCGTATTCCAAGGTTGGGCTTTATTTTTAACCGTTTGGCAACATTGGCAATGAGTTTGAGTTCATTGAGTTTTTCAATTACCAGAAAAATCCTTTTCCCCATTTTTTGGGCCAATAAGGCAAGCTCAATATAGTCTTCATCTTTATAGCCATTGCAAATGATCAGGGAATCACTGTCGGCATTAATGGCAATCACAGCATGCAATTCGGGCTTTGATCCGGCTTCGAGGCCGATATTGAATTTTTTACCATGACTTACAATTTCTTCAACAACCGGGCGCATTTGATTCACCTTAATCGGATAGATGATGAAATTCTGGGCGTTATAATTATATTCTTTAGCGGCCACCTCAAAACACTTGGCCATTTTTTCTATTCTGTTATCGAGAATATCCGGAAAACGAATAAGCATTGGGGCAGAAACATCACGTAACAACAGTTCGTCTATCAGTTCTCTTAAATCGATCTCATTCCCATTTTTTGACGGAGAAACGGTAACGTTCCCTTTATCGTTAATCGAAAAATAGTTCACTCCCCACCCTTGAATGTTATACAATTCTGCGGAGTCTTCTATGCGCCATTTTCTCATTGCTGTTGTAAGTATTTTAAAATTTAAAACTGCAAAAATGCAAATAATTCAAACGATTAAAAATAAAAATGAGGTTTAACCGGTGATTTTGGATGGAAGTCCCATTTTCATTACCTTTTTGTTTCCTGCAGGTGGCGGAATAAACATATCATCCGGGGTAAGTTCTGCTTCCTCTATAATATGCACACAATATTCCAGCATGCCTAAATCAGCGTTACCGGCGTTGTTGGTACCGAGTGTGAATTTTACACCGGCACGCTTTGCCCGTTTTACAAATTCTACACCGGGAATTTTGAATCGTGCATTTATTTCAACGGCGATGTCATGTTGCTTAAGCACTTGTATTACCTTATCCATTCTTTCCCCGGTCCACAATTCATTATATTGACCGGCAATCTCATCGGGAAGGTAGGTAGGATTCACATATATGTCAACCGGTTCACTACTGAGAATGGCGATAATTTTCGACACCAGCAAATCCATAAACTGCTGCTCATCATCAATAAAAGTCTCTTCAGGAATCCAAAGGCGGAGTCTTCTGCCCTTGTGGTCGGTCCAGGTCATCGCGTCGGTAAAAATATAGTCGTATAAAGCTATGGCTTCCGGTGAAAACAAGGTTACCCATTCTCTGCCCTCGCATTGCATTGCTTTAAATACCGGCATCGGAGACATTTCATCATACCAGGCAACCAGTGAAGAATCATTGGTAACCGGGAAATTGAGCCCGCAATTTGGGGATAATCCAAAATTATACCCGAAAAGTCTGCCATGGGTGCTTACCTGTTCGGCTGTCAGTCCTCCTTTCAAATGACCGTGGAAATCTATCAAAGGGAATTCCTGCTGGTTGAGCAGAGATAATTTTCGGGAAAGGCTATCATCGGCAAATTCCGGAACGTTTTCCACTGCCAGCTCATCATTATAATATTCTATTTCCAAAGGCCCGATGACAAGTGCGCCTCCATCGGTGGTTTTTCGGATCCGAATGATGCCGGATCCTGTTTTTACATTGTGAAGGCCGTCAATTCTCTCTGGATTTGCAGCCTGTGTGTAATCAGTAATAAGCTGGCCGTTGACAAAGGTTTTAATATTGTTTTCCCGCACTTCGATTACCAGGTTAAACCATTTATTATTTTGTGCAGTCCTCACAAAATTATTCCTGATAAGGGAAAGACTGCCTGTTTTTTGGTTGCTGCCTGACCTGTAATCGGAATTGTTGATTTTTACCGAATAGCCCTGAATATTATCAGAAAGCCCGGGTTTTGTATGAAAATCAACAAAACCCTCAGCACCATTGGTGGTATACAGATCAACTGACAGCCTGAAATTCCTGATTTCAAAAGTTGACCCGATGGCTGAGCCGTTTTCTCTTAACACAAGGGTATCGCCCGGCAAAATATTGACTGACTTCCAATGCTCGTTGAAGTTTTCTGGGGTAAAAAGTACTTTATCTCCCGGTTTTATCCCGCTTGAGCATGAAAACATCAAAAGCGGCAACACGAGGAGGGCATTGAACCATTGTTTATTCATATGCTTTTTTTTTGATGACCGAAGTTAGGCCATTTTTTTTATTGATTGAATATTCATTCGTTGATCTGTCCGGTCTTGAAGATTAAGCTGAAAATTATTCATAGTACAGGGTAGATGGGTAAATAGAATTGTAGTATCTTAGAAAAAAATTAAAAACTGAAATACGTATTATGAAACAGTCGAAAATATTGGTCATTGACGATTCCACAACCAATATTGTTCTTCTGGAGGCCATCCTTACTGAAAAAGGATACCAGATAGAAACAGCATTAAATGCCAAAGAGGCTTTTTCAAGGATCGAAAAACAGATTCCGGATTTAATTCTGCTTGACCTTTTAATGCCAAAAGTAAGTGGATTTGATTTTCTGGAACAGCTACGTAAAGACGAAACCACCAGAAAAACTCCCGTAATTGTAATTTCGGCCATCAATACAGATGACGAAAATACAAAACGGATAAATAATCTGGAAGCAGTTGATTTTTTACGAAAGCCAATCGATATTCAATATCTTGTAAATAAAGTTGAAGAGATCCTCAGCAAGAAGTAGGATAAAAAAAGACGAACAAAAGCCGGTTAACCACCGGCTTTTTTTGTCCCTCATTTTTTGCAGTTGATCAACTAAATATCGCTCTTGCTTAACTTTCTAAAACCCTGTGCGCCAGTATGCGTTTATGCCATAAAC
>CAZYDI010000052.1:0-19961 GCA_964646255.1 uncultured Bacteroidales bacterium | reverse complement strand
TAAAAAAGTAATGGTGAGAGCGATATCTTTTGTATATCATTAAAAATTTGGTTATATTGCTTATCATACACAATTCACTGAACCTGGTTTTTCGGTTATGGCTATTAACGGAGATGGGCACAATGCATCCATGCATGAGAGCGAAAAAAAGCTCAGGAAAAGAATAACTGCATTAGAGAAAAAAGAAGCTGCTTTGCTTAAACAGGAAGCCGTGTGGAAAGGCATTCTCAATACTGTTGGCGAAGGCATTGCGTATACCAGTTTAACCGGTGAAGTGCTTTGGGTTAACCAACGGATTTTACAAATGCTGGAAAAACCAGCGGAATACCTAAAAGGCCGGGATATATTTTCACTGGCCATTGAAATGCTGGACACCAGGGAATATCAATCGGTTATTCCTTTACTTAAAAGTATTGTTTCCGGCAACGCTATTGAACCCTTCCGGTTCCATTACAACAACAAGCAATTTGAATTGGATGCGCACATCCACCTCCAATCCGGTATAATTACTGTAAAAGTAAGTGACATAACTGCCCGCTACCGTACCGATGAAGAATTGATGAATAAAAATAAGGATCTTTCACAACTCTTTGATATTACACTTAAACTACTCGAATCCGTAGATAAAAAGAAAGTGCTTACCTCTATTGTGGAAAATGCTTCCAGATTGGCTGGAAGTGATACCAGCGCCATATACATGGTACAGGGTGAGGAACTACGTATCGAAGTGACCTACCCGCCACTTCCTGCTGATTACCCCGAAGAATTCAAACACGCCAGGCTTGATCATCACCCTTATATAAAAAGGGCGGCAGAAACACAGGTTGTACAAATATTGGAGGACACATCAAAAGCATCTCTCACACCGCAGGAGAAACTGGTGACCAAAACGCGAGATATGCGTTCGTTGGTATATATTCCATTGATAATTGAAAAAGTAACCAAAGGTGTCATCATTTTAGGCACTATTGGTCGAGTTCATTCATTTACCAAACACGAAATTGATCTTTTCACTACCTTTTCCAATATCACCAGCCTGGCCCTGGAAAATGCCTTTCTTTTCGAAAACCTGACGCTCACCAAAGAAAGGGCTGAGGAAAGCAACCGCCTGAAAACATCTTTTCTGCATAACATATCGCACGAGATCAGAACCCCGCTGAATGCCATCATTGGTTTCTCGGGACTCCTGGGCAGTCCCCAACTGGAACAGGACAAAAAAGATGAGTATGTCAGCATTATTACCCAGAGTAACAACCAATTGCTATCCATTATCGACGATATCATAAATATTTCGCATGTCGAAGCCGGACAAATGAAGATTTCGGCAGATGAGACCGACTTTGGATTAATCCTGTCCAATCTGTATCATCAATACTTACCCCTATCCAAAAAAACCGGAATCGAATTCAACATTAATGTCAGTTGTGCTGAAAATAAAACACGGATGATTACCGACGAAAGCAAGATAATCAGCATTCTGACCAATTTGTTGAACAATGCATTCAAATTCACCAGCAAAGGAACCATTGAGTTAGGCTGCTTACATAGCAGCGACCAACTTGAGTTTTATGTAAAGGATACCGGACCGGGGATACCCGAGTCAGAGCACCAACGGATATTTGAAAGGTTTTACCAGGTAGAAAACACCCCGGAAAAACTATATGGAGGCATGGGTCTCGGGCTGGCCATTGCCTATGCTTATGTCAGGTTGTTGGGCGGGCAATTTTCACTCAACTCCTCACCAGGTAAAGGAAGTCGGTTTGCTTTTACCATACCTTATGTAAAATCCGGTAATAATAGTACGCTCCAGCCAACCATGAAATCTGAACCAGGGAATCTGGCCGGAAAAAAAACAATTCTGGTAGCAGAAGATGAAGATTCAAGCTATGCTTTTATTCAGGCTGTCCTGAACCCGCTTCATTATAAGATTATCAGGGCTGCCAACGGTAAAGAAGCTGTTGAAATATGCAGCAAACAACCTGATATAGACCTGGTGCTGATGGACATCCGGATGCCCTTAAAAGACGGTTACGAATCAATGGAAGAAATCATGCGGTTCAGACCTAACCTGCCCATTATAGCACAAACTGCCTATGGTTATGTAAGCGACCGTAACACAGCCTTTGCGAAAGGGTGTGTCGATTTCATAACAAAACCCTTTAGCAAGGACCAGTTAATTTCAGTTGTCAGAAGATATGCTTTAAGCGGGAAATAAGCCACACCCATGAGCAGAAGCAGTCAAATCCCAGATGGCTCATATACAGATGAATCAAAAATCAGCGTACTCATTGATCATCCCCAATTGCATGGCAATATAAAACGCGGTTTTTTCTTAACTTCAACCGCGAAATACCATATTGAACCTCATTTTCCTGATAAGTGCACAGTATTAACCAAATCGCATTGTAATATGAAGAGATCATCACAATATTTATCAGCAATTACAGGAATTCTGCTGACGATTTGCCTTACACATACATCCATAAGCCAGGCACAAACCTCAGAGAAGAAAAATATCGTGCGTGGAGAACAGGCCCCTCTGGCCGATCCGGGTCAAAGGAATTTCGGTGGAATGATTCCTCCACCAGGTACACAGGGACAACAGGTACCACCCCGGCCACGATTCCCCGAACCAAAAATTCAGACCGTTTCCTTGGATGATATTTCCTTGAGTGATCCTTTCATCTATCCTGACCCAAAAAGCAATACCTACTTCATGACAGGTACGGGCGGCCGTTTATATAAAAGCAAAGACCTGAAAATGTGGACAGGACCATACCCGATTATCGATCTTACAGGCACCTGGATGGACGGGAATTTTGTGGCAGCTGCTGAAATCCACTATATTGGTGATAAATATTATTATGCCGGAACCTGGAATGACCATAGTGTCGTTATCCAGGCTGTTCCCCGCAGGTATAACGTGCCGCTTAACCAAACTCAACTGTTGGTATCTGACTCACCTGAAGGACCCTATAAACCTTTGGTTGCTGAACATGATTTCTGTCTGGGCCCGGAGGACTGGGACATCATTGATGGAACACTCTACGAGGAAAATGACACCACCTATTTGGTATTTGTTCATGAATGGACTCAATTGATTGACGGGACCATGGATTACATGCCACTTTCAAAAGACCTGACACATCGTACCGCCGAACCAACTACCATCTTCCGCGCCAGTGAAGCACCCTGGTCCAAAGAGATGAACAGTATAGGAGAAGCCACATTTGGCATGAAAATGCCAGGATGGGTTACAGACGGTCCACAACTTTTCAGGACAAAAACCGGCAAACTGGGAATGTTGTGGTCAAGCTGGGGCGTTAACAGATATGCCCAGGGTATTGCCTATTCCGAATCCGGTACAATTAAAGGTCCCTGGATTCAGGAAAAAGAAGCCTTTAAGGGAGATAATTCGGGGCATGGAATGTTGTTCACAACATTTGAAGGAAAGCGCTTGTTTATTGTACATCATGCCGAAGATAAAGGCCCCCGGAAACCCCAACTGTATGAGGTGGATGATTCGGGCGACAAACTGATCCTTGGAAACAGGTATAACCCATGAATAAAACCTGATATTTTGCAACCTTGAAGAAGAATAGTTGTCATTTCAAAAAAAGCCTCTAGCTTAGATCTCATAATTAAACTTACAAAAACTTATGAAGACCTATTTTTCCAGATCATTTTCACTGTTCCTGTGTTTTGTGGCCTTACTGGTTCTAACAGGCTGTGCCACACTATACAAACCCAATGCAATTAATTCACCGATGCTGAAAGATCAGGGAGAATTCAGCGTAACAACCGCTGCTGGCACCGTTGGTTGCGGCTTCATGAATATGCAACTTTCGGCTTCTCCTGTAAAGCACTTGGGATTAATGGCCGATGGCATGTACCATTTCAGGCAGCGGGAAAATGACGATTCCAGCATCGATAAACTGAGAATCTACTCCTTTTCTTTGGGAGCCGGATATTACTCCATGATGGGCAATAGCCAGAAATGGATGTTTCAATGTTACAATGGTTTTGGTTTCGGCAAATCGAAAGACGGAATCGATTATGCGAATGAGCCGGATCCCATTGTCAGGGCTAAGTTTTTCAATGTTTTTTCTCAGCCCGGATTTGCGCTTACCGGTAAATATTTTGATATGGCATTCGATCTGCGCATCAACTATGTTCACATGCACGACATATTTGCCAATCAATATGAAGAATTCGACTGGTGGAACAATGATTTTGAATTCCATTCAGACACATCGCTTAATTTTGTGAATCTGGAACCAACGATAACCATGAGGATGGGAAAGGGTAACCTGAAAGGCATGATGCAATTCGGCCTCACTATACCAGCCATCAATGCAGATTCCTATTTTCTTGCAAATCCGGATTCCTGGTTAGGGGTCGGCCTTGTTAAATTTTCAATCGGCCTTAGTTACACCTTCAGAAGACAAAAAAACAGCATCGGCTATTGAAGCGTAAACATCATTTCTTTAAATTGAAATGCAACTTTGGCGCGGATTCCGTTGAGTTTTCGGAATCATAAAATGTTGCATCCACAGCGCCAAGCGGGCGAATGAGCAATCCTTTCGTGGTTCCGTTAATAAGGCGTTGCAAAACAGGTTGCGAAATGGTAATGTAATTTTTTCCGCCTTTTTCCATTACTATTTCAGTATCATAAACCATCTGGGTGTTAAAAACATCATTATAACCACCCCCATTCAGGAGGCTGTTATAGGTAACACCGGTTTGATTCCATACCGGATCACCGCCTAAGATTTCAATGATCCTTATTTTTCCAAATTCCATCCCTAACTCGTTTCCATAAAAACGATCATAATCTCCCCCTTTAAAAACTGAATGTGTAGTAATTTCGAATACCCCGGCACCATTAGCCGTATTACCTTTGTGTTGCTCAAAATCCCATCTCAGAATTATCCATTGGTTTGCATTTACCGTGAGCAACCGAACTGATTTCCCTGCTTCCTGCGCAAACCAGTTATGGAAATTCACATCAGGAAAATCCAAATTAATCATGCAATCATGGTCAACCGTGAGATGATCAGAAAAAGTATGGACATCGGGAACAGGGGGATGATATGGAACCTGAACACCTTTATCTGGACCAGCTGTATTAATGTTTACGATGTCTGCTTTATAATAATCAATATCAATATAATACTTTTCATGTCCGAAATCAGTTGCTGCCAGCTGCACATAAAGCGTATCACCGGGTATCGCGTCCAAATCGCGGGTTGTCATGCTAATAACATGCCAGTTAACTGTATCGGGAATATCAAATTCCATAAGATCCTTATGATAATCTGTTGTTCGTTGGGTGTTTACCATAAAATTCAGCCGGCGTGGGGCATTGTGAACACGGACCCTGGCTTCAACCCTAAGCTCATATACAGGATCATTGAGTTTGGACAGATCAAGACTTTTGGTTACGTCACGCTTAATCAGCGCCCAGTAAACATTGTATTTGTCCCTTCTGCCGTCAACAATCATCCGGGCATAAGCATTGCGCTGAACAAAGTCCATTGTTGCATCACCGTCACCAGTAAAGAAAAACCAGCCTTCAATACTGTCTTTATCAAAATGATCGATAAACTGGGAATATGCTTCTTGTGTGGAAATTATACATCCAACTATTATTATCACCCTTAAAAATGAATTTCTCATTGTCGATTATTTTGTCATGTTTTCATACCGTTTCAAAGCCAGTTCTATGATCATCTGGTGATCAAAAGCCGTGGGAGGTATTTCATCTATCCTGAACCATTTGGCTTCACTGGCATCATCACCGGCTTTTATTGTATGTAATTCCGGGTTTATCACTGCCATATATACCACTGTTACCACCCTTCCCCTGGGATCACGATCCACATCGGAGGCCGTGTACAATTGCTCAACGCCGGAAACCAACAGTCCGGTTTCCTCAAACAGTTCTCTTTTGGCGCATTGTTCAGCGTTTTCATCCATGTTCATGAATCCGCCCGGTAAAGCCCATTTACCCTTAAAAGGCTCATTACCGCGTTGAATTAACAAAATACATGTTTTACCCTGTATTTCTCCCATTACCAGGCAATCGGCAGAAACTGCAGGACGAGGGTATTCATAACAATAAACCTTAGTTGATTCCATTATGAAAGAAATGATCTGTTTACATGTAACAAAAGTAATAAATCATGTGAATTACGCAGGAATCATAATATATTTACAGTGTACGAGTTATTAACTACACATATGCACAACCATTGCACCAATATGAAAGGAATCAATGCAAACCGCTGTTATGCCATACTCTTATTATTAGTAATAAGCTTGCCGGTATTGGCAAAAAAAGTGGATGGCTATATCGTCAATTCCAATGGTGATACATTAACCGGTTATATTAAAGTTTTTAAGTTCGACAGGAAAACCGGCGTTTTAATCGTCAACGGAATTGATATGGAATGTTACCATCAGGATGTAGTATTTAAGGCGAAAAATGATAAATCATTCAGCACATACAAGCCGGAAGACATTGTTAGCTTTGGCTTTTCTTACCAGGGTAGAAATTACACGTATCAAAGGTTTATCCTTGAATCAAAAAACATATTCAGCAAGGAAGGAAACAAGGTGTATCGCTTTCTAAGCCTGGAATATAAAGGCACATACTCGTTGTACAGGGATGTAGTAAGGACAAACAACACCGCAAACGGGTTAATGAACAATTTGTCCAACCTGTTTCTGGATTATTATCTTTATCAGACTGACTCAGGGTTGAAAAAATTAGAGGGCACTGATGAGCAATCTCTTTCGGAAATTCTTGAAAATCATGGATTTCAGGAAGAATTCATACGTGAATTACCTCCTGAAACCAAATTGAAAGACATTTGCTTTGTGCTGGTTAAATACGATCAGTGGCTGAAAATGCGCTGAGCCATACTCAGGCATGCACTACAGGCATATCTGCAGGAATTTCACCTGATTCCATCTTTTGTTTGAATTCACGTAAATCTGATTTAATTATTTGCTTGAACAACGGATTAAGGAATCCTGCGAGGATTTTCCCCAGCTCGGTTTGTGCAGGGGTATACCTGATGGTCACCACGAGTCGTGTACTGTTTTCACCGGCATCATCAAACTCAACAGATCCGCTGTTTTCAACATCGGCAGATTCCAGTGATGTCCATGATATTTTCGTATTGGGAATATCCTGGGTTATCTGCGCATTCCATTTAAACTTTTCACCGTCAAATATTGCTACCCATCGGTATTGCTGGTCATTGATCTTTTTTACCTTCTGCACGTGCTTCATAATATTCGGAAGGTTTTCAAGGTTCCGCCAGTAGTTGTATACATCCGACCTATTACGTGCAATAAAGATGGCTTTCTGAAATTCAAAAGGTTTCGAGCCGCTAACCGTATTCCTGCCGGTAAGGGCGTTCACATGACAATATCCGGTTGCACCTCTGTACAGTAAATATCCGGATGGTGCTATCAGTGCGGCACCGCCCTTCCTGAAGTTGTTTATACCGATGTATCCAAGCAACAATCCGGCGGCGGCGGATATCCATCTCTCCCTCTTACCTACATTTCTTTCTTCGGGGATCACGTTAAATGGCTTTTTGAGTTTATTAATCATTTGTCTGGTTTCCATAGCTTTTATTTTAATTCCCGGTAATGAAAAAGACATGCCAGAATGGGTAAACGTAAGACCTATGATTTACCATTGCAGCCTGGAATGCCTGATTTTTAGCTATTAAATAGGATGAATATTTTAATAGAGCCTGTATAAAACTTTGAATAAAGAATCTTCCCATGGTAATCGCGGTGATGAAATTTCACACATTGGGTAAAAATTACCACTCATGACTTGGGCGCAAATGCCCTAGCCTGCTGATTTGTTGGCCAATACACTATGGGTTATATTTTGGCAAAGTATTTTCGTGCTTTGAAAGGAGAAAAGAAGGAAAATTAAATACTGAAAAATCATGAAAAGGGCAGTTAATGACATAATAGGCCGCTCAGTGTATACCATTGAGGGCACCAAAGGGAAAGTAAAAGACTTTCTTTTTGATGATCGTACCTGGATAATGCGATATATGGAAGTGGATTTTGGCAATGTATTCAATTACGATCGGATTCTGATTCCCTGGCGTATGCTAAAGGATGCGGAAATATCCCTGAATGATGGTGATATTCAGCTTGGTGTATCAAAGGATACAATTGATATGTGCCCAAGGCCGGAAGACAATAAGCCAATTTCGCGTAAATACGAAGAGGAATTGAACGCCTATTACAGGCTCTCAGGCTACTGGACATACCCGCATATGGTACCGGAATATGGAATTGGTGATAATATAATTCGCTTAAAGGTTCCTGATCGCGAGGATGAGCAATATGATTATCATTTACAGAGTTTCAATGATATAAAGGATTATGTAATCCGGGCCCAGGATGATACGTTGGGCGGACCGGTTGATTTGTTTGTTGACAATTCATCATGGCAGATTTTGTACATGGTCATCGATACCAACAACTGGCTGCCATGGAGCAAGAAGGTTTTGCTTTCCATCAACCAACTGGATAACATAAGCAACGAAAGGAAAGAAATTGATGTAAGCCTGAACACGGAAATCATCCGTAATGCACCTGACTATGATGGTTCGGGTGTGCTTGAGAGCCTGTATGAAGGCAATCTCTATAATTACTACGAAAAAGCCTATGTAGATGTGAAAATGTAGAACATGATTTCTGTTTTTTTACCACGGCCTTCAGGCCGTGGGTTCAGGCATATGTCTTCTTCATTATTTACCACCCATTTCCACCACGATTTTACCCCTTGTCCGGCCTGATTCGATTTCGGTATGCGCCTGGGCCATCTTCTCAAAAGGAAAGACTTTGGAAACATGCGTTTTAACCCTTCCATCTTCCAACATTTGTGCAATATGCCCCATATCCTTGCCATTGGATGATACAAGAATCCTTTCGAAATAGAGATCTTTTGCCCTGGCCAGTGTTGCTGTTTCTTCATCAAAATAAGCCTTAATGCTGACGAGCCTCCCGCCTCTTTTTAAGATTTGTATGGAACGCTTAAGACTTTCGCCGCTGTTAATTGAATCAAGCACGACATCGGCATCATTTAACTCTTCCAATGATCCATCATGGGTATAATCAATAAACTTACCGGCGCCCAGCGACAAAACAAAGTCCTTGTTTCTTCCGGAAGCTATTCCGGTAACATGCGCTCCATAAGCCCTGGCAATTTGAACAGCAAAATGACCCACTCCGCCTGAAGCGCCATGAATAACAACGTGTTCGCCTTCTTTAATTTTTCCATAAGTAACCAGCGCCTGAAATGCAGTGAGGGCTGCAAGTGTTGCCCCCGCTGCTTCAGCATGTGAAATATGCGGGGGTTTAAATGCAAGGTGTGCTGCCGGAGCTGCTACATACTCGGCATATGCCTTGCCCTGCCCGGGAAAATTAACCATGCCAAAAACATCCCTGTTTTGCAACTCCGTAACTTTCGCTCCGGTGCTTACCACTGTGCCCGAAATATCCCAGCCCGGAACATAATAATCCTGTTCCTCCTGTAACTGCATTATTTTTTCCATAACCTGCATATACTGCCGCACTGCCGCATCAACAGGGTTTATACTGATAGCATTAACTTTAACAAGAACTTCATCGGGCTTGATATCAGGCATCGCAATATCCTGGTAGATAAGTTTTTCGACACCACCGTTTTCTCTAAGAATAATTGCTTTCATACCCTATTAACCATCAGGGAAAGATTTGGTTTGGTGCAATTAACACCGGAAACAGAAAATTGTGGATTAGGATAAATTTTGTACTTTTAAAATGTATAAGCGCTCGCTGACAAGCCTCGTTTTCTCATGTGCATTGCAGAGACAACGAACATGTTGGCTTGAAGCAATTCATCAAAAGCAAAATAAAACAACAATGAAAACCCGTGGAATTTTATTCATCGCAGTGTTATTGCTTGCAACACTAAACATGCAGGCCCAGAACCCCAATTTTTATATTTATGTGTGCTTCGGACAATCGAATATGGAAGGCGTTGGCCCTATTGAACCGCAGGATCAAATTGTGAATGAGCGGTTTAAAACCCTACAGGCAATAGACTGCCCCGATCTGAACAGGGTGAAAGGCAAGTGGTACCCTGCTGAGCCTCCTACCTGCCAATGTTATTCAAAATTGTCTCCGGCCGATTATTTTGGAAGAACGATGGTTGAAACACTACCCGACAGCATTTCCATAGGCATTATTAATGTGGCTATCGGTGGTTGCGATATTCGCATATTCGATAAAGACATTTATACTGATTATGATTCAACCTATAAGGAAAAATGGTTCACCGATAAAGTAGCGTATTATGAGGGCAATCCATACCAGTATCTTATTAATCTGGCCAAAATGGCACAAAAAGACGGGGTTATAAAGGGAATATTGCTGCACCAGGGTGAAAGCAATACAGGTGATGAAGCGTGGCCTTCCTATGTAATGAAGATTTATAACGATATGGTAAATGATCTTTCTTTGTCGCGCGAATCGGTTCCCTTATTGGCCGGTGAGGTTTTACAAACAGGCAACAATTGTTGTGAGAAAATGAATCCCATCATTAATAAGCTGCCACAAGTAATGCCCAATGCTTATATTATATCATCTGAAGGATGCGAGGGACTTGATTATGCTCATTTCACCAGTGAAGGATACCGAATAATAGGAAAGCGCTATGCCAAACAGATGTTAACCCTGATGGGTTATTCCATGTGTACACCTAAATAGTGAACAACTTTACCGTGAAATACCTATAGGAACTAATTGAAGAAAGGCATTAAAAAAGTCTCTGTTGTTTAAAGCAACCTCAGCCCTCTGCTTAAGTATCCGTGTATCTTTTATCGGTTCAAAACAGTAACAGGGGATGCATCAAAATGTTCCGTGAACCCGGAGAGTATATTACCCCTATTCAAGATGTTAACATATGGCCGGCATCAATTACCAATTAAGAACGGAGAAATCGACAACAACAAACTATCTGACGACGAACGGTGCCGTTGCAGGTATGATAAAAGAACAGGATAAAATTTGGAAAGTACAGTCAAAAAGGCACTTTAGATTTGAAAAATATTATTCACTCCTATAAAACAACAACCAATGGAAAAAATGAAGCAAACAGCAGATGAATTTTTCAGGGCGATTATCGTGGTTTATTATGGCTTGCTTATCGGACAAGTAATTTTTGGATTACTTACAGTGTATTTGATAAACTATATTCAGATCAGCCCGGAAGGGAATGACCTGAAGGATGTATTCCTGTATATTGTTCCATTCTTCGTTGTGGGCGGAGTGATTGCAAGTTATCTTGTTTTCAGCAACCGGCTTAAAGCAATTGATCCGGGATGCGGTCTGACCCTGAAACTGACAGAATACCGATCGGCTTTGATAGTACGATATGCTTTACTGGAAGGACCTTCGCTGTTTTGCATTGTAACTTATCTGGTTACCGGATACATTGTTTTCATCCTTCTTGCAGCCTTCATTATTTTTATTTTCCTCACCATAAAACCAAGCCGTGAACGCGCAATCAGGGATCTAAAACCAAATGCGGATGAAGAAAAAGCAATCCTTGGTGACAGGCAGTTTTAATCAATTCACAAAAGCAGCAAAATTGACATGGTATTAAAAGAAAGCAAATAAAATTTCTGTAGCAACAACATGCAACATCATCATCTCAGCAATCGTCCCGACCGCGAAATAAAGGAAGAGTCAGAGATCACTTCAATACTGAAGAAGGGAAAATACATGTCAGTTTCCATGTGCAGGAACAATGAACCCTATATTGTTACCCTGAGCTATGGGTATGATTCAGCAACAGATTCACTGTATTCCCACTGTTCGCCCTTTGGGTTAAAACTTGATTTTATCCGGGCAAATCCTTTGGTTTGTGCTACGGTGATTGAAGATGGTGGTTACGACTACGGTGAATGTGCACACAATTACAGAACAGTAGTTTTTTGGGGTACCATGAAAATTGTGGACAATATTGATGAAAAAAAGCATGGCATGACGGTATTGTTGCGTCAGCTGGAAGGAGAAGATGACATAGTGAAAGAAAAACTATTGAAGTCGGAGAATTTCTATGCTAAAATGGAAATTATAAAACTCAGAATAGAACAGATACACGGGAAGGCAGGGCGATGATAACCTTGCAGAATCATGGTTATACAAAAACCAGCGTATGAAAATTCTTTGGAAATACCTTAAACCGCAGCAATGGCTGATTGTTTTCTCACTTTTATTAGCAGGAATCAGCCAGTTGCTGATGCTTATCGATCCTGTCATTTTTGGGAAAATAATTGATGACTACGCCATTCATCCAGGCAGCCGTTCCGAAAAAGAACTGGTTAACGGAGTGCTGTTCTGGCTTGGTGTTGCTATTGCTATTGCATTATTGGCAAGGATAGCAAAATCTTTTCAGGATTATTTTACCCGAATGGCTGTTCAGAAATTCGGGATGCAGATATTCAATGACGGCATAAAACAAACCCTTCGTTTGTCGTTTCAGGAATTTGAGGAACAGCGCAGTGGTGAGACATTATCCGTACTGCAGAAAGTACGGTCCGATGTACAGCAATTTATCAACGCATTTATTAATGTGTTGTTTTCTTCTGTTGTAGGAATTGGTTTTCTTATATACTATTCCATTACAAAAAACTGGATGCTTATACCGGTTTTCGTCATAGGCATCCTGGTACTCGGCTCGTTAACCGGTTTGCTTAGCAAAAAAATCAAAACAACTCAGCGCTCCATTAACCGTGAAACCAACAAAATGTCAGGCGTTATTACTGAATCATTAAGGAATATTGAACTGGTAAAAAGCCTGGGCCTTACTTTCCCTGAAATAAAGCGCTTAAGGGATCAAACCCTTAAGATATATGAACTCGAGATGTCGAAAGTAAGAAAAGTGCGAACACTCTCCTTCCTCCAGGGCACTGTGTTAAGCATCCTCAAACAATCGATTTTATTCATACTTCTTTGGCTTATTTTCAGGAATGTGTTGTCAACAGGGGAGCTTATTGCCATGCAGTTCATTTCCACTTCAATATTTGGTCCGCTGCAGGACCTGGGCAACATCATTCTCAGTTATCGAGAAGTGGAAGCATCCGTTGCAAGCTTTGATCAGCTCATGCACAAGCCAATCGACAGAAGGCCTGAAAATCCAATTGAATTGGGTGACCTGAATGATATCAGGTTCAGCCATGTTGTTTTTCGCCATAAAACGGCCACAAGCAATGCCATTGATGAAATAAGCTTTGATGTCCGGACAGGCGAAACAATTGCTTTTGTGGGACCATCAGGTTCAGGAAAGTCAACCCTGATGAAGTTGCTGGTAGGATTGTACAAGCCCAAACAGGGTGAAATTCTTTTTAACGGAATTTCATCTGCCAAAATAAGGTATAATGAATTGCGAAGGCAGATGGGTTTTGTTTCACAGGACACGCAGCTGTTTGCCGGCACCATTAAGGATAACCTGCTTTATGTAAAATCGGATGCCACGGATGACGAGATCATGGATGCATTAAACGAAGCCTCATGCGATAAGCTGATCCGCAATTCTTCAAAAGGCATAGAAACAATATTGGGCGAAGGAGGTATGAAATTGTCAGGTGGTGAAAAGCAGCGTATTTCAATAGCCAGGGCGATATTGCGGCGACCAAGGCTGTTGATATTTGATGAAGCAACTTCAGCGCTGGATTCGATAACCGAAATGGAGGTTACCAATACAATAAGAAAACTGTCCGGTATCCGGGAACAGATCACCCTGATTATTGCACACAGGTTGTCTACCATTATGCATGCAGACAAGATTTATGTGCTTGAAAAGGGAAAGATTATCGAAACCGGATCCCACGAAGATCTCCTGGCAAAAAAGGGTTTATATTTCGCCATGTGGCGCCAACAGGTAGGCGAAAGAAGGGGATAGCTAGGCTCTCGGGAAAGGTATTCATTGAATGTTGCTACACTAAAAAGATTTATTATCATTACGCTAAAAATGTTGGAAAAATTCGTGGTTGTTGCTTTGATTTGATTTATTATTTCATAATATAGCATATAAGGAATAATTGTTAGAGGAAGAGTTTAAGGTTGTGAGAGTTATAATTCAAGTTTTTGATGTTGTAAAAAATTGATGTTGATCTTTTAAGGAGGCCAAATTTCTTTGTGGTTAATTTACTTAAACTCATATAACATGAACAAGATCACGATTATTTTATCAGGACTTTTTATTATTAGTCCAATTATCATGGAATGTGAAAATAACGATGATATTTTTTTGGAAACTGAAGGATATATTGTAGGATTTGACCCATGCACTATTAACAATGAATACAGAATAGGATATGTTATAGTATCGGAAAATTTAAATGACACTTTGGTTACTTACAATTTATCTGATGAAAGCTTTACGATGCCTGCCTCTATAATCTGCGGAAAGGACACACTATATACGATTCCACAATCACATTTTCAAAATTACCCCTTCTCAGCATATTTTCCAGCATCAACTCGCTATGACTATAAGATAAAGGTTACTTATCAAAAGTCTAGTCAAGATGAATTAGTTTTTTATTTATGCAGCCATAACATAAATCTCAGTGACTTTTTTTATCAAATCGAGAATAACCAAGTTGTAATTAAGTCTGCTTCAATATATTAAACCCTTAAAACTAAAGTTATGAAACCTTTATTTATCGCTATAATTATAGCGAGTGTTATGCCCTGTACCCTTTTAATACAGCTTCATAAACAAGTCCTGTAGCAATATATGTCTTTCCTGTGCCACTTGGCCCCATTAAGACGACATTATAAGCCTGTTCAAGCCATAAAAGCTCTCTGCTGACGATATTCCGTCGGTTTAGATGTTTCTAATTAGGGACTTATCGTATGACAAATTTCTTCGTGAAAGTTTTATTTTCAAATTCCACCTTTATAAGGTATTGACCTGAAGGGTAACCTCCCAGGTTTAGAGTTAAGACTCTCTTTCCGCCGTTTACAGAATAGAGTTTCTTGCCTGAAATAGTATAAAGATCTACACTTATGATATCATTATACCGATCATCAAATACTAATGTAATAAAATTTTCGGCCGGAATAGGATATAAATGAACCCTAACATTATCAGAATGGGGCTTCTCAACTTCATCCGGAATATCCAATATATTTATATAATCAACTTTATTTATAGAATCAACACAATTTCCGGATGTATTAATGCCTACTAGACTTATACTATAATTTTTCGCAAGTGTATAGAAATGTTCAGGGTTCTTTTCAGATGAGATAGATCCATCGCCTAAATACCAGGTGAAAGTATCCGCATTTTCAGATAAGTTTAGAAAACTGATCATTTCATCCACAAATGCTTCTGTATGAACCGCGGTAAAATCAGCTGTTACTTTAATAACTTCAAAATTTATATGTCCGGTATCTGATTGGCAATTAAGTTTGTTTTTTAAAAAATATCTAAACTGGGTATTGTCTGTTATAGGGGCTAAGACCGTATCATTCGATCCAAATACCTCATTTTCCGGAGAGATCCACCATGTACAAAGACTATCCGGATACATGGAATATAAAATTAAGGAATCTTCATAACATTGGGTACGATCATGAGTTAAATTAAGATCTAATAGGGGTTTTTCTGTAACATTTACCATTAGTGAGTCGTGAAACAATTCATTGCCACAATTGGCATCAGCATATGAATGTATCCTGAGGCTTCCATGAAATTTAGTATCAAGTTCTAAAAATAATGTATCATTTCTTGTACTTCCAAAACCCGCTTCATTAGGAAAAAAGCTCCAATTTACATGTTGATCATTCGTTACATTAGGAAGAGAGTAATAATTTGTCTCTCCCTGACAGGCAATTGGAGATCCCATAATTGGACCGCCCCATGTCAGTTTCCTTTTAACATTCAAAGTAAAAGTATCAGATACTGGAATATAACTGCAGGTTTTGGTTGATCTATAGATCGTTAGAATTTCACCATAAAAGTCGTCATCCAAACTCAGGTTTATCTGCTTGTCAACTCTTTCAAGGGTACCAATACCTTTTACACTGCAAATCCATGATTGAATTGGAAAGGTAGAATCGATAAACGAGAATTGGAAAATTGAATCATTTGGATAACGAGATGAATATAATGAATCTAACGAAATGGTCCATTGCCCAGGTTTTAGATCTACATTTAACCGTAAATAGATATTGGAAGAATCTGCCTCATTCTTAATATTCGTTTCGATTAATAGTTTTCTATTAAACTTTTCGAGATTTTTTATAATGAATAAAGTATCGGCACCAACGTCGTCTAAAGAATTATTCGATAAGAAATATAAGTTCATTTTTCCATCATGAGTGGTGTCTCCTTTCCAGATCATATTTAGCGATTCACCCTGACAAAGGCTATATTTTTGCGGACTGATTATTGGGGTTTCGGACTTTACAAGTGGGACAATCATTTTTTCAATTGTATATGCCGATACACCATAACTGTTTCTGGCTCTTAAACGGTAAAAGTAAGTTGAATCTAAACAAATCGTTGTATCTTGCCAGATACAACTACCTGGGCAAGTATAAGGCAAATAGTAAATGGTATCAACAGGTGTGAACCATGTGTTTGCTGTTCTCCGTTCAACTACCAATGAAATAATATCAGACGATGTGTAGTCCCATTTTAGTTTAACTGTATTACAATTTCTTTCTGCTATATGATAATTGTCTGGTGAATTGGGAACATTTGTACGGGATAAACTTTGAAGGAATAAGTCTCTGTCCTTTTTTGGTAAATACTTTCGAACGTCCTTCCCTGAGAATCTTGACAGAAAATCAAGAAAAGCCTCGTACTTTTCAGGAATTGTGCCTTCAAAACCGGTTTCAACAAAATTGCGAAAGGTTTTCTTAAACGGGAGCCAGCCAATGCTATCTTTAATATCGATTAGCCTGTATGTAATTCCGTCCCTGTAATTTTCATCATTTCCGGCTGAATTATACTCTTCAACTCGGCTATCATATATTATTTTTTGAATGTCTTTTGCTTCGGCTCCGATAAAATACCTGTTCCATTGTCTTACTTTTCCATTTAATTCTTCCAGAACATAAACCATATTGAAGTTTGCAAAATGTTCACCATAAAAGTTCCATGAGTGATGGTCAAAATCATGGCTTATCTCATGCAAGATTCCAAAAGACCAATCGTCGTCATTATTGATTCTCGTTAGTTCTTCCTTAATATATATCTGATACCATTTTATCGGATTTCCGGCAACTGCCCAACCCCCCGGATAACTTGGCACTGAGCGAACTTCGATTTTATTTCCATCATAAGGTCTGAAACCAACCAGTTCCTCATATTTAAGATACGCAGAATCCAGATGCTGTAACCAGCGATCCATATTGGCTTCTGATATTACTGTTAAATCATCTTCTTCTAAGAGTGTTGTGATGTAACTACCTTCATTTTTTATCTGGCCACAGAAATCTTCGGTTTCTTCAATTGAAATATTATCAAACCAAACCTTACCGGTTACAACATTCCCATAATGCCCCAACCTTAGGGCTATGGCTGTATTCCCGGTTTTATCAGTTGTAAAGCAGAAAGTTAATTGCCGCCATGCAAATGTGGCTGCACTAACCTGCGCAAAATCCCATGTATTCATTATGGAAAAATTTGCAAATATGCTTCCACCCTGATGGTGTACAATGTTTTCACCTTTAATGTAACCGGTTAATATATAGTTGGTAAGGGGTTTAAGCACCAAATATTGCACCCATCGGGAGTCATTGGGACCAGAATTCGTGATGCTTATACATCTTGAACCGGCAATGCCACATCCGGCTTCCCAGGTAAAATTTACTCCTTCATTCTGATAGGCCGATGTTGACCAATAAAAGGGTTTTCCACCATCACCATTTTCGAAATCTCCGTTTTCTATCTGAGCATATAGGTTGTTATTGCATGACAGAAGTACCATTATTGAAATGAAGCAAATTTTCCACATAACCCTGAATTTGCTATATAATTTAGTGAACCAAAATTATGAAGTCAAGAGGATTTTGATGAGAATACGAATTTCAGATGCAGACGTCGATTGAGCCAATGCCAAAGGCCACCTATTGAACTTTTTTGTTAGAATTTATTCTTTTGCAGCACTTACCGTTACACTATAAATTCCGAAATCATCCTTTTTTACGACTCCATTTCTTCCTCATTAACCTAATTAGTGAAGACATCAGTAGGTACTTATATTTTATGCTCTTTATGAATTGTAATATTTTTGAAACCTTCTTCCTGAATAGATTTAATGCAGGCAGAATTGTCACAAAGAATAAACAGAATATCGTGGAGTCCGTTTTACGGTAAAAGTCGAAATTTTGGCGTTTATTGAGTTTCAAATCGACACCCTATCGTAATACATTGTAAATCAGACGGCGCCGTGAAACGCAACATGGGGGAATCGAAACAGGAATTCGCACAACGGCTGATAATCAACGAAGTCCGTTTTTATTCTATCGGATTTCCGATAGTTGCAGTAAAGCTTAAACTATCCTTGAACCAGGCAATAAAAAAAGGTCTCTGAATTTTCTGAAACCTTTGTGACCCCGACAGGAAAAACAGATGCAATTCACGGTAACAAGCGTGTCAAAAAATACGATCGAAGGTGAGGGAGGAGATATATTCCTTCAAAAATAATGAGGACGATATTAGGTATCAACGAAATGAATCAGCAACTCTTTCTTGATAAAGATGGAAAAATTAAAGCATTCAATCATATTCTTACTCATTCAAACCATGATAATTAGGAAATGAAACTTATTCCTAAGCAGGAGTTCCTCGAACATTTTGAGAATAGTGGGTTGGAGATTATATGGTTTGTCGAACTCTACCGTACAAAAAATGCGCTATATGAAGCGATCAAAAGCAATAATCACCCGATGAAAACTCGAAAGTATTTGGTGTGGTACAATGAAGAGGGGAATCTCATATCCGAAAAATTTTGGGACGCTCGTTTCTCCAACCAACTTGATAAAGATCCGACAGAGCCGGACGAGGAAAAAGAGGAATGGCACTATCCTTTCCAATATGACGATCAACCTGGTCTACGACCGGATGAAATGAGGAATGAAAACGAAAGTGAACCTGAAGAATAAATAAAACGCGAATTTTCCCCCACTCTTCCCAAACTACCATAATTCAATCAAGGGTGCTTTCCATGTTACTAAAACGAAAGCAACCTCAAAACATTCTGCGTGAAAATTGTGTGAAAATAAAAATCACTTACTTTTCTTTCCGTGTATGTGATTGTATTTTAGTGATTACTCGTCTCCCACAGGTCCATTCCGCCTCCCGCTTGTGATCACAATTTTCAGAAAATGGCACATTATAAGTGATTACTCGCCACCCACAAACCTTCACGCGAGGGCTACTCGTGATCACAATTTTCAGAAAATGGCGCATTATAAGTGATTACTCGGCTCCCACAGGTCCATCCCGCCTCCCGCTCGTGATCACTAAAAAAAGCCATTCATATGAATGGCTTTTTTTGGTGATTCCGGCGCGATTCGAACGCGCGACCCACAGCTTAGAAGGCTGTTGCTCTATCCAACTGAGCTACGGAACCAAAGGCGTGCAAAAATAATAAAAATCATTTTCAATAAAAGCAATCGATGAAATTTTCACCCTTTTCCTGCTGATCCTGCCAAAATCTGTCTGCTGGTCTGCTTGTCTTCCCTCCTTCGCCATAGGCTTCGGCGGGTGAAACTGGTCTTCTGGTCAATGAAGAAGTCTTGCAGTCATAAAGTCTTGCAGTCAGTCATTCAGTCATAAAGTCTTGCAGATAGCTACCATAATGTCGGCCCTATGGGCCTTATAGCCGCAAGCCCCGTTAGGGGCG
>CAZYDI010000051.1:17441-20147 GCA_964646255.1 uncultured Bacteroidales bacterium | reverse complement strand
CCTTAACTTAACGACATTGCGCCCCCTCCAGAGGGGGATAGCACACTTTCTAAACCCATCTCAAAATAATAAAGCCAGTGCCTATTTCTAAAGAATAGTTTCTTAAGTTGACGGCTATGGTCTCCTGACTACGCCTGCCTGGCTGCATTTTTTATATGCTTAAAAGCTGTGTCCTACAAAATTCCCGCCAGCTCATCCGCTGACACTTTAAACTGCTCACCGGTTTTCATATTTTTAACGGCAAGCTTTCCTTCATTCATTTCGTTTTCACCGACAAGCACCACGAACCGTATGTGTTTTGCATCGGCATAGGCCATTTGCTTTTTAAGTTTGGCTGCATCCGGGTATATTTCTGCCGCGATTCCTTTAGCATGCAACGCCGAAATGATGGGCAGGCAAAACAATGCTTCCTTCTCTCCGAAATTGATAAAAAGAATGTCGGTTGATCTTTCGCTTTCATCCGGAAACAGTTTCAACTGTTCCATAACATCGTAAATACGATCGGCTCCAAAGGATATGCCAACACCCGAAATATCTTTCAGACCAAAAATTCCGGTAAGATCGTCATACCTTCCGCCTCCGCAGATACTCCCAATTTCAACATCCAGTGCTTTTACCTCAATGATGGTTCCGGTATAGTAATGTAATCCTCGGGCAAGCGAAAGGTCAACTTCAACAGCTGAGTTCAGTTTCAGGGTATCAAGCAACAGTAGCAGGTTTTCCGCTTCCTCAATCCCCTTTAAGCCAACGGCAGTTGAATGTAGCAGACTTTTGAGTTGCAATAGTTTTTCATTGTTGTTACCCTTAATGGCAAACAAGGGTTCAAGCTTGTAAATCGATTGAACACTGATTCCTTTTTGCTGCAATTCCTGCTCAACCGCTTCATACCCGATTTTCTCAAGTTTATCAATAGCAACGGTAATATCTGTTATCTTATCGGGAGCCCCAATGTAATCAGCTATTCCGGCAAGGATTTTCCGGTTGTTGATCTTAATTTTAATACCCATATTAAGTTCCATAAACACCTTATCCACTATGGATATGAGGTCCGCTTCATTGAGCAACGAATTACTCCCTATGACATCGGCATCGCACTGGTAAAATTCGCGGTACCTGCCTTTTTGAGGCCTGTCGGCACGCCATACGGGTTGAATCTGGTAACGCTTAAAGGGAAAATCTATTTCGTGCTGATGTTGGACAACAAAGCGGGCGAAAGGCACGGTAAGGTCGTAGCGTAATCCCTTTTCACAGATTTTGAGTGAAGCCGCATTGGGTCCTTCTGCGGCAAGTTTTGAAGGGTCAATACCATTTAAAAAATCTCCTGAATTAAGAATTTTAAACAACAGCTTGTCACCTTCTTCACCATATTTTCCCAGCAGTGTGTCGAGGTTTTCCATTGCCGGTGTTTCAATCTGGGCATATCCGTGCTGACGGAATACTTTTTTTATGGTGTTGAAGATATGATTTCGCCGTGACATTTCTATCGATCCGAAATCGCGGGTCCCTTTGGGTACGCCGGGTTTTTGTATAGCCATTGGTTGTATTGTTATTTTACAAAGTAAGCAATTTCATGAGGAAGTTTGAAATTAATTGGCAATAATCCTGCTTCATGGCGTATCCTATCGTGTATGGCATGAAGAAATTGTGCAGTGAAATGATCTAAAATCCTGAAATTGTTAATAAGTAACAACCGTTATGTTCTAATATTTTCTATATTTCGTTCATAAACCAAATAAGAAAATCTATGAAAAAGCAATTGTTATTGATCACTAGTTTAGTTTTCATCGCCACCATTGCGTTTGGAGGTGGAATAGTGACCAACTCCAACCAAAGTGCTTATTGGGTGCGCACGTTGGTTAGGGATGCTTCTACCGGTCCTGATGCCGTTTATTTTAATCCTGCAGGTCTTTCCTTATTGGATGATGGATTCCATTTCTCATTGAATTCTCAGACTATATTTCAGAGCAAGGATGTTACAGCCACTACTGGTCTTTTGGCAGGTTCTCCAAAAAAGTACGAGGGCGAAATCAATGTTCCGGTTTTCCCCAGCCTTTATGCTACATGGAAGAAAGGCAAAATCGGTATTTCTTTTGGATTTAATCCCATTGGCGGAGGTGGCGGAGCCGAATATAAAAAGGGACTTCCCATGTTTGAAACACAAATTGCGGGGCTTGTACCTATGATTTCCACTTCGCTTACCGATCTCGATAACGGATTATCCGGTCCTTATACTTTCGATCCAATGTTCCGAAATATTACCGGATACAATGCAGATATTTACTTTAAAGGTTCATCAAAATACCTGGGGTATCAATTGGGTGTTACCTACGAAATTACCGATATCTTCAGCGCATATATAGGAGGCAGGTTGGTTATGGCCAAAAATACGTATGAAGGACATATCAGGGATGTAAGCATAAGCGCAGCTCCTGCTGAAGCAGGCAATCTTGCCGGATTGTATGATCTCCCTGCCAGTAGCTATGCACCCGGTGAGTATTTAAGGGGCGTTTCAGAAGCCACTGGAGTACCGGTAATGACCGCTGCAGTTTTACAGGGAACTGCTGCTGTTCTGGATGTTGCCACAGCCGATGTTGAAGTAGATGCAGAAGAACAGGGAAATGGTTTTGCACCGATACTTGGATTCAACATTTCACCAAGCGATCAACTGAACATTGGTTTGAAATACGAATTCAAAACCAAAGTTGA
>CAZYDI010000051.1:0-17341 GCA_964646255.1 uncultured Bacteroidales bacterium | reverse complement strand
TCCTTTTCAGTGTTGGTTATTTATATGCTAAACCTGGTGTGTCAAAGGATTACCAGAGTGAACTCAGTTATGCACTTCCCTCAAGTACTCTTGGCGGTGGTTTTGGATATAAGTTCACTGAAAAGGTTATGGCCAACCTTGGCGTTTCATATACCAAATATTCTGAAGAAGACAAGACTTTTGGCGGATATACCAATACTTTCTTCAAGAGCAATTTGATTGTGGGAATCGGACTTGATTTCAGCTTCTGATTAACGCCTGGTTTATACAAAGGAGGTATCTTAATAAGGGATACCTCTTTTTTTGTCTTTAAACCCAGCCAAAAATAGAAACGAATATCGTTGCATAATTGCAACGGTTATATTATATTTGCATGAATATGACAACTGAGCAAGCGCTTAATAAGCTTTTTAAAGAAAGAGCCTGGTGGAAAAATTCAGGCATAAACGAATCATATGCCAGGTCATGCAAGAAAAGATTTTTGGATGGCAGGCTGGATATTAAAACGCAAATAAAAATATTAAATGCTTGCGGTTTCAAGCTGGTTCAACAAATGCAATGGGAAAAATCTTGAATAAAGAACGATTATATCATTCTTTAGTGAAAAAGCTTCAGCGGGAAAAGGCTTTTTGGTCGTATGACCAATCAGATATCATGCAAATTTCTGATGACGTTCTTATATCCGGGGTATTATTGCATCTTGATATTGAGGATATTAAAAAGCTTTTTAAATTATATCCGAAAATCAGAATACAGAGAGTGTGGAAGGATACGATGTTATCACAGGAACCTTTATATCATGGGTTAAACAGGCTTTATTCCTTCCTCCTTTTTAATATTAAAAACCCTGACAGGTATATCCGTGAATTCAGAAATAAGCGTTATAAAAGGATAATATGCAAGGTTTAACAGAAAGAACAAACCGGATATTTGATGCTGTTTCCAGGTTAAACTGTATTAAGGATTATACCCTGATAGGAGGAACCGCACTTTCATTACAGTTAGAAAAAAGGTTAAGCGAGGATTTGGATTTCTGTAAATGGTCATTGCATCTGAAAAAGGATAAGCCCACGGTTGACTGGCCGGTTATTGAAAGAGAATTAAAAGCTGTAGGGAATATTGAATCAAGGAATATATTAGGTTTTGACCAGGTTAATTTTGTTGTAAGTGGGGTAAAAATCTCATTCATAGCCAAACAGGAAAACTTAAGTCCTGTTAAGGAATCTGTTCAGATCTTAAATAATATAAGCGCTGCCGATCTTGATTCTTTAGGTATTATGAAGGTGGAATTATTATTGAGAAGAACTGAATGGCGTGATTATTATGATATTTATTGTTTACTAAAGGAAGGAAAGTCATTAAAACCGATGATTGACGGCGCTTCCAGGTATTCAAACCACAGGCTTAAGACCAGGGATGCTTTGAACTTTTTATCCAATAGTAAATATTATAAAAAGAAAAGAAATTTTAACCTTTTAAAACCCTTTTATAATGTTGAAGGTGTGGAAATCGAGGATTTTATAAAATCAATAATTAAAAAGGAGTATAAGATCTGACAAAAGAAAAACCCGGCCTCAATATGCCGGGTTTTACCTTGATATTTATAAAGCAGATCCCGAATCACCGCAACAATAGCGGAGTTACAGATTACAAAACGCCGGCATTCCTTTGGGAACTGACGGGTCTTTTTCAAAGAAATTCCCGGTTAACCACCGGGATAGAGCATAAACCGATCAGGATCTTGGTCTGAAACTTCTTCTTTCGCCGGGATTGTTTTCTTTTTCTCTGGCCTGATTAACGTTTACTGCGCGACCTTTGATTTCTGCACCATTAAGGCTATCAATGGCGCTCTTTGCTTCATTGTCGTTGGACATTTCAACAAAACCAAAACCTTTGCTTCTTCCTGAATACTTGTCGGTGATAATTTTTACAGAAGAAACTTCACCAAATTCTTCAAAAGCTTTTCTTAATTCATCTTCATTGACATTGAAATGAAGATTACCTACGTAAATGTTCATAAAATAAAAAATAAGAAATAATTAGATTATCAATACAAAAATAAAGGAATTTATGAGATGTGATCATTTTTTGGGTTTTATTTTAACCCTTTGCTGTCTTATCTTTTCTTTTTCTTCCTTTCCAGAATTTCCGGATCACATATACCACAAGGGCAAGGATGAGCCAGAACGGCCATATTTTTATTATAAACAGGACAAATCCCACCAGTCCGAACCAACCTTTAACCAGGGAAAGCTTTAACCGATCAATAAATTTTCCGGTATTCCTGTTGTATATATTGAAATCATTCTTTTTAGTGATTTGCAGGATCAGCGTACTGTAATCTATTTGATTGTTCAGATATTTTAACCGGCCCTGTACACTCTCCAGTTCTTCCTCAATCGTTCTCATGTTCTCCTGGATTTCAAGCATATCTTTCACCGTTTTTGCCTGTTTAAGCAATTCGTTGTACCGGCCCAGGTAATTCTTTTTATTGGTAAGCCGTGTATCGAGATCTATGTATTCCTCGGTAACATCACGCATGGAAATGTTTTTATACGCCACTTCGGCACTTCCTTTTTCAATGGAAGCGATGAAGGCATCGAAATTGGCGGCAGGAATTCTTATACTTAATGAGTATCCTCGTGAATATTCTGTATTGTTGAAGTTTTCATTTGAATAGAAAGCGTTAAAGGTATGCACCAATGTATCCACCTGTTTTTTTCCCTGCTGCAGATCGCTCACCCGAATTTCCATGTTCCCGTCCTTGATTATTTTGCGGGACACAGGGCTCCCAGGGTTCTCCAATGCCGGTTCACTTAACTCCCTTACATCTGACTCGTACCTTGCAGATGCTGGTGGAGGCGGGGGAGGAGGAACACTTGCATCCATGATTTCCATAGCCATATCCTTCATTGCACCACCTCCTTCAAAGTTTGCGTTACTGTTGTTTTTGCAGGCCGGCACCAATAGCACAGCAAACAGCAGCCCGGTTAAATAAGGTATTCGTTTCATACAGGTAATTTTTGGTTTCTATATTGATGAAAGGAAAGGATAATTTCCATAAATGAACGGTTCGCTTCTTTTGCCATACCTGTCATTATAATAACAGATCACCAGCCCTACCGGGCTTTTGATAAACTCATTAAAATATTCCCACCCTATTTCAGTCCCTGCGGAAATTGCAGTTTGCTGCTACAAGGCCCATAGGGGCGTCATTAGGGTAGCATATATTGAGAAATTCTATCTATTCCGGAACTCCAATGAGTGGCATTATGGTAATATACCTGGTAAGTTGAGCATTGATTTGAGGCATCCGATTACCAGCTCACCCAATTTCTAGTACAAGAAGTTCAGCCCTATGTAGAACCCGCTTATTCCATCCTGTGGGTCGAGTGCCCGGCCATAATCAACGGCAATAACGAAATTCTGATTCATTACAATATGCAAACCGGCGCCGGCACCCATATGTAATTTCTCTGATGATCCCTCTTCAAGATAATCATTTGCTTCAAGGTTGGTTGTTTCCATATCATACTTATCGGTAACCATACCTCCATCCAAAAAGGCGCTCAGGGCCAGGTAAACATTCTGGTTAAATACCATTGTCCTTAAAAATTTCCAACGCATTTCAAGGTTACCATAAACAAATCCATCACCAACCACCCTGTTTCGCATGATGCCGCGCACCGTTTTTGCTCCGCCAACACCGTCACGCGTTAGGGATGGTGCGGTATTGTATACAAAGGGTAACATATAGTATGGCATCGATCCGCCAATGGAGGTCTGGTAACTTAGCCGGTAGGCAAACGACAAAACCTGCGGGGCAAGCGTAAAGTACTGTCTGTGTGTTATGGCAAGCCGGCTGTAAGGATGATCAGTGCCTAAAAAACCAGGCGCCATGAGGATTTGCATATCCGTCCATATTCCTTTCATTGGATTTGCCTCTATGTCTCTTGTATCATAAACCAAGCCAGCCTTGATTAATGTGCTTTGCCCGCCTTCGGCTTCATCTTCAGGAATCAGTCCCCATTCAACATACTTATCATATAACAAATCAGCATCAGGCAATATATCGTCATCATCTTTGCCCTTATTCAACTTGTCAATATCCACCGTACCCATTTTGGCGTTGTTGAATTCAAGTCCTGCAAACCAACGGAACTCAGGTCCGGTTATCTTTCCCTGAAAATCTGCCTTGACACGCAAAAGCTTTCTTTCCATATTGTAATACATACGGGAAATATACTGGTCATGATCCTCATCCTCAAAGTCGGCGTTATAATACGCTTCATATCCGTTGAACCCGTAAAAGTCAAGCGACTGTTCTGTCAAATAACTGACTTCAGCTGATACCCTGATTCCAGGGATCAGGTATTCGGAATCATAGGTAAACTGACTTGTTCCACTACCTTTGGTGGTATGATTCCACTCGAAATACAAGGAATGCAAATATTTCGGATATTGTTTCCCATCGCCATAATAAAAAAGATTCACAAGGGCGCCATACTTAAATCCGATATCCGTGTCATAGGCAATGGCTGGTAACGCGCCAAAATTCCACCCTGTTTTAATCTTGTCGGTTTTTACCTGGCTTTGAACAGTATCGGTTTGTGCCACTGCCATTACAGAAAAGGCACTGAAAAATATAATAAAAAGTATTTTTCCGGTATTCATACATTAAGTTATTGGTAATTGTAATATACTAAATTAACATTTTTAAGCACGCTTGCTGCTGCTGTGAAAAAAATATTACTTTTGGTAAGGATGTGATGTAGCGGATTTCTCATCCAAACCCTTATTCATATAATACCCGACTGTACTTAAAAACCAACTTTTATGGCACGGCTTGTTAAAATTGTTGCCGGCATCATTGCCCTGTTTATGCTGGCATTCGCAGCCATTATAATCTATGCGATGGTTAGCGATTACAAACCACGGGACAAAGAAATTCTTGTTTCGGATTCCACAATTACCCCTGACCTTCATGACTCATCCGTTGTGGATATAATCATCTGGAATTTGGGTTATGCTGGTCTTGATAAAGAAATGGATTTTTTTTATGATGGAGGATTGCAGGTTCGTCCTCCAAAGGAACGCTTTGGTGAAAACTTTAAAAGAATTAAGGAAACCATTGTTGGCTTTGACACTGTGGATCTGATATTGTTGCAGGAAATTGATGTAAAGAGCAAGCGCAGCTATCATGTTAATGAAGTTGATGCGGTTAGGACTGAAATGAATGGTTTTGAAGCCGCCTTTGGTAAAAATTATGATGTGTTTTTTGTTCCGGTACCGCTTAAAGCACCAATGGGCAGTGTACATTCGGGCATCTTCACACTTTCAAAGTTAAAGCCTTCATTGGTGGTACGCTATTCCTTTCCCGGGAAATATCCCTTTCCCAAACAATTGTTCATGCTCGACCGGTGCTTTGTGGTAACCCATATTCCGGTAGCCAACGGAAAAGAGCTTTTGGTAATCAATACGCACAATGAAGCATATGACAAAGGAAATATTCGTGACGCGCAAATGGGATTTTTGCGTGACTATGTAATTGCAGAATTTGATAAAGGAAACTATGTGGTTGTGGGAGGCGACTGGAATCAATGCCCGCCGGGTTTTGTACCGCAATTTTCGGGTGAGATTTTCGACAGTGAGAATAACAAAACCATCCCGGTTGATTATCTGACAAAGGATTGGCAATGGGTTTACGATGCCGTGATTCCTACCAACAGAAGGGTTGATCAGGTATATGAAAAAGGCAGGACCAGCACAACGCTGATCGATTTTTTCCTGCTCTCTCCAAATGTAAAACCATTGATGGTTGAAGCCATAGACCTGCATTTTGAGCATTCCGATCATAATCCGGTGTACTTAAGTATTGAACTCAATTGATATGAAAAAGATATTGAAACGCACACTGATCGCCCTGGTGGTTATTATACTGCTGTTGGTAATTATTGGGTTTACTTTCCTCAGGTACCATACACATAAGGCCATACCGGATTACAACAAAGATGTTAACCTCAGCGAACTGTTATCACCTGTGGAGGTTTTCAGGGATAGTTTTGCCATTCCACATGTATATGCGTCAAATGAGCATGATTTATATATGGCAGTAGGATACCTGCAGGCGCAGGACAGGTTATGGCAAATGGATATGTTAAGGCACGTAACTGAGGGCCGGCTTTCAGAAATTTTCGGCAGCGGTTATGTAGAAACCGATTTGCTGCTTAGGGCACTCAGGTTCAGGGATAAATCGGAAAAAATTCTTGCACAGATAGATTCTGCAGATTTGTCAATATTAAAGGCCTATGCAGAGGGAATCAACCGGTTTATTGAGAACAATAAACGTTCCCTGCCTCCGGAATTTGCCGTTTTAGGTTATAAGCCTGAAAAGTGGGAGCCCTGGCACACCCTGAATATGTTGGGGTATATGGCATGGGATTTAAAATCGGGATGGAGCGAAATGATGCTGCTTAGCATACGGGAGGCAATAGATTCATTGCGTTACCGGCAAATTTTGCCGGACTTAATCAGGCACCAGCCAACCGTTTATCCCATGGATAAGGCAGGAACTTTTTCATCCCTGTTACCGGGCAAATTGTTGTATGCCGCCGGCCTTGCTGAGATAGGCGCCGATGTATTCGACGGAAGCAATAACTGGGCTGTGGCACCTTCTAAAAGTGTCACCGGAAAACCTTTATTGGCAAACGATATGCACCTAAGCTTAAGTATTCCCGGAATATGGTATCAGATGCACCAGGTAGTACCCGGAAAATTGAATGTTACCGGACTTGTGATGCCCGGAGCACCGTTTGTTATATGCGGACACAATGACAGTATTGCCTGGGGAATGACGAATACGTATGTTGATAATCTTGATTTCTATGAAGAGAAGATAAATCCTGATGATTCTTCATTATATGAATACAACGGTGAATGGAGGAAATTTGAATTTTTAGATATTGAAATCAATTCCAGTGACGGCAACGTTCATAACAAAACCCTTGTGTTTTCGCATAGAGGGCCTGTTGTTTCTGCGTTTAAAAACATTAATGGCAGGGTAATCACTATGCATTGGGTGGGTGACGAGCCCAGTAATGAATTAAGGACAGTTTCGATGTTAAACCGGGCAAACAACTGGAATGAATTCAGGGATGCCCTCACAACATTTACCTCCATTAGTCAGAATATTGCTTACGCCGATGTTAAGGGAAATATCGGTCTTTATTGTGCCGCCGGAGTTCCGGTAAGGAAGCGCGATATTGCCATAGGAATTCTTCCGGGGCATACGGCGGAATATGACTGGAAAGGGTATGTCCCCTTTGATGAGCTGCCGCATATGTTCAATCCCATTACCGGTTTTGTAGCTTCTGCCAACAACCGCACCGCCCCCCTGGATTATCCCCATCACATAGGCACATGGTTTGCATTGCCCAATCGTTACGAAAGGATAACCGAACTGCTAAGCACAACTGAAAAACTTTCGGTTAGCGATTTTAAGGATATTCAATTGGATCAGTATTCAAAACTGGCAGAAAAATATATGCCAGCTATTTTGAAAGCTTTACAGGACAAAAATCAATTGAATGATACTGAAAAACTGGCCCTGGATTTGCTGGCCGGATGGAAATATGAAATGAAGGCATCAAGTGCAGCTGCCACGATTTTTGAAACCATGTACCTCGAATTAAAGCGTCGTATATTCGGCGATGAACTCAAAGATGGGCTTTACAAGAGCTTTAACAGCACTGGCTCTGTAAGTAGAACCGCCTTTGATCAGCTGTTTGATTTGCGTAAATCAGTTTGGTTTGATGATATCAATACTGAACAGACAGAAACTTTTGACAGTATGGTATATCGGGCTTTTCATTCCAGTGTTGTGAAACTGCAGGCCGAATCAGGCGGAAGTCCTGATACATGGAAGTGGGGCAGTGTTCATACCCTTTTGTTAAAACATCCCTTTTCCGATAAAAAAATACTGGATGGACCATTCAGGTTAAGTCGCGGACCTTTTGCCGTTGGCGGGAGTTTTCATACTATTTCTCCATTTAGTTACGGTAGTAATGATCCTTTTACTGTCAATCACGGTGCCTCTCACAGGAATATATATGATTTGAGCAACTGGGATAATTCATATTCTGTTCTGCCCACCGGTAATTCGGGCATTCCGGCCAGCAGGCATTATTGCGATCAAACACTTATGTATGTAGAAGGAAAATACCACAGGGATCATTTTTCAAAAGCCAGTGTTAAGGAAAATGCCTTATACCAAATGATGTTCAGGTAAAAATGTAAATGCTTCTGAAACATGGCTTCACATTATAAAGGTGTTATTTTCGATCTTGACGGTACCCTTGCAGATACCCTTGCAGATATTGCCGGATCGATGAACAGGGTGCTTATGGCTCGTGGTTATCCGGTTCATGCGGTTGAATCGTATAAATCAATGGTAGGCAGGGGACTGGATAACCTGGTTAGTCAGGCATTACCTCAGCAGGCTCGTCTTCCCGGGACCATATCGGCTTGTCTTACCCATATGATGGCGGATTATGAAGTGCATTGCATCGATAAAACACGCCTGTATGAAGGTATTCCTGAAATGCTGAAGGAACTGGCAGAAAGAAACCTGCTATTATCGGTATGTTCTAACAAGGCAGAACCACTAACCCAAAAAATTGTCAAGCACTTATTGTCCAATATACACTTTCTTAGCGTAATGGGAGCCCGTACGGATTTTCCAAAAAAGCCTGAAACTACAGGTGTTTTAATGATAGCTAAGCGTATGCAAGCCCCTGTAGAAAGTATAATTTATGTGGGTGATTCTGATGTTGACATGATGACAGCAACAAGGGCAGGCATGTATGCCATTGGGGTTTCGTGGGGGTTCAGAAGTGTTCAAGAGCTTATAGATAATGGTGCACAGAAGGTCATTAACCATCCGCTGAAAATTCTTGATTTGATTTAGGGGATTTTGAGGTTAATGTATTTTGAATTTTGTTTTCTTTTCATTAAGTTTGTTAAGCTCTGGCTACATATACCATGAACCCCGACGAGAAGCAACTTGTAATAGATTTTAAGGGTGGCAAAATTGCTGCATTTAATCAACTGTATACACAATACCATAGCAGGGTATTGCAGTTGGCCATGCGTTTTTTGCCTTGCAGGGAAGACGCCGAAGAAATATTACAAGTTGTGTTCATTGCGCTATGGAATAACCGGAAATCGGTGGACGAAAACCGGTCTTTTAGTGCCTACATTTTATCCATTGCGCGCCATCATATTTACAATGCATTACGAAAAGCGGTTTACCGCCAGGGATTTATCGATTACATGGTAAATCACTCCGCCAACCATTCATACATTACAGAAGAGGTGGTATTGTACAATGAACTGGATTCGGTGTTGAATAAATGTGTAGAATCTTTGCCTCCCAAAAGGCGTGAAATTTTCAGGTTGTTTCGTGACGAAGGGCTTTCGTACAAGGAAATCTCTGAACGGCTTTCTATTACCGTCAGCACCGTTAATACCCAGCTTACCCAGGCTACGGATTATATCCGGAAGAATATCCGGCTGGCTTACAAGGATTAAGCGTTTATTTAAAAAAAAGAACAAAAAAATCCATTCAGGGATCATTGTTTTTTATTGCTCGCGGTAATTAACAGTATAAACAAATCCTAAAATAAGTTGAGCTTTCAGGAATTATTGGAGAAATTTCATCGCGGAGAAGCCAGCCCGGAAGAATTGCAATCGCTTTATGTATTGATAAAGAATGGCCGCCATCCCGGATTGATGGCAATGATTGATGAGGAGTGGGATGCAATGAAAGAAGGTGATGTATATGACAGATCGGAAGACCTGCTGAAAGAAATCCATATCAAGGCTGGAATGCATGAACCTGCCAGGCAGGGTGTTATCCGGATAAGAAAGATATTGCAGTATGCCGCTGTATTTATCCTTGCTTTTGGGCTTTCCTGGTTATTAAAATCATTTCCTGAAAGTCAGCCCGTTGCATCTGTCGAGCCGCCCGCGTTTTTTAATATCACGGTACCTTACGGATCAAAGACAACCATTGAACTTCCCGATCATTCAAAAGTAATACTCAATTCAGGAAGTACATTGAAATATCCCGACAGGTTTGAAGAAAATGACCGCACGGTTTTCCTTCATGGTGAAGCCTATTTTGATGTTCAGCGCAACAAGAAAAAGCCTTTCTTTGTAAAAACCGAAGATGCTACCATTAAGGTGTTGGGCACACAATTCAATGTTAAGGCCTACCCTGAGGAAAAAATAATGGAAACCACCCTGGTTTCAGGTTCTGTTGAAATAGTGCCGAACAAGCAAGTGATCAATGATACCAAACAGGAATATACACGGATACTGTTAAAGCCAAATGAAAAGGCCGTTTTAACCCAACACGGTATTACTACTTCGGGGGTGCGTGAATCAATAAAGAAATCTATTGAAAACACAACACTTACTGCTACCATAACCACACAAAAGGAAGATAAAACACAAACCGACATTGCCTGGAAGAATGATATCCTTATCCTTAGTAATGAGCCCTTCTTTGAAATTGTTCACAAACTGGAGCGCTGGTATAATGTTGAAATTGCCATGAACAGTGAAGAACTGGCGCACATCAGGTTTTCGGCCCGGTTCAAGGGTGAATCCATTTCAGAAGTATTGGAAGCATTAAGTATGGCCCAACCCTTTTATTATGAGATCAATAAGAATAAAATAAAAATCCTGACCAGAAAAACTAAAAACTAATTGCCTATGATGGTATGAAAAAAAAGACATTAAAAAAGTGGGCATAATGTTGCAGCATTAACCCACTTATCAGATCGTTTAACAAATTATAACCTTAACTTATTAAACATTACAAATGTATGAAAATACTTTCATATTGCCCATCCATTTGGAAATCTAAAACTTTCCTAATTATGAAATTAACTACTCTGCTGCTAACCCTAAACTTGTTACAAGTGGCAGCAATTGGCTATGCTCAGGATAGTCGCTTTGATATTGCCTTTGATCAAATACCCTTAAAAGAGGCTTTATCGGCGATTGAAAATCAGAGCAATTTTAAGTTCGTTTACCGGGAGAGCGATGTTGAAAACACGACTGTTTCCCTCAATGCTAAGGATATGGCCATCGTTGCCATATTGGACGAACTCCTGGCAAATACCGACAATCATTACCGTATACTGGACAATAACCTGGTGATCATTGCCTCGAATGATGTATTGCAGCAGACAAGAATCACCGGAACGGTCACTGATGGCGGTACCGGTGAACCGCTTATAGGGGTGAATGTTTCCATTGAGGGTGCCCAGGGCGGTACCATAACCGATATGGCAGGTAAATATGCAATTGAAGCAAGGCCGGAAGCGGTGCTTGTGTTTTCCTATATCGGATACCTGACCGAAAAGATTACTGTTTCTTCGCAGACGGTTGTTGATGTACAATTGGTACCTGATATCCAGGAACTGGAAGAAGTGGTGGTAGTAGGATATGGTACACAGAAAAAGAGCGATATTACCGGTTCGGTGGTCTCTGTAACCAATGAACAATTGACCTCGCGTCCTGTAACCAACGTATTCCAGGCCATCCAGGGTAAAGCTGCCGGCGTTGACATTACCACGTCACTTCGTCCCGGTGAATTGGGCTCAATAAATATCCGGGGAGTTCGTTCATTGACCACTGATGACAACACACCCCTCGCCAATAAACCACTGTATGTTGTTGATGGCGTTCCGCTGATGTCGGGCTCCGGTATTGAAACACTGAATGAAAAGGACATAGAATCTTTAGAAATTTTAAAAGATGCTTCAGCTACCGCTATTTATGGTTCGATGGGTGCTAACGGAGTTATTCTTATTACTACCAAGCGGGGTACTGATGGCAAATTTCAGCTTAATTACAATGGCTCATATACCAGTGAAAAGATGATCTGGCGTTCGGAATACATGGATGTGGCCGAATTTATAGAATTCTCCCGCTGGGGTGCATATTATCAGTCGTACAATGCCGGTACAGGTACTTATGGCAGAACTCCCGGCAATGAACCTTCTTTGGCTAACGATGCAACGATAAACTATTTTACAGCCGATCCTGTTGCCTGGGCAAATATCCAGCGCGGCTGGGAAGGCGGGACATGGGATCCATCAAGGGTAGAAACCTTCGATTGGCTTGGTGTTGTAACACAGCCCACATACACCCATGAGCATACTATCAGTGCCAGTGGCGGAACAAAAACCATGCGTGCTTATGGATCATTGGGTTATCTGGACAACCAGGGAACTACCAAAGGCCAGGAGTACCAGCGCTACACTTTAAGAACAAATGTAGAGGTTGTACCAAGGGAATGGATGACCTTCGGGGCCGGTATCAACGGATCATGGCAGTATCAGGACTATGGCCAGAGCCGCGAAGGAGGAAGTTCCAATGTAACCCAGGACCTTATCGCTGCAGCTGCCAGAATTGAACCTTATTCACTCCCATATGACGAAAATGGCAATCGGATTGTTCACCCGGGTGGTAAAGCACGTGTATGGAATGTTATAGATGAATGGAAATATTCGACCAACCAGCGTGAAACGCTCCGTATTTTAGGTTCTTTATTTACGGAGATTAAGCTCCCGATAAAAGGACTGAAGTATCGTGTGAATTTCGGACCCGATTTCAGGTTTTACAGAAATGGCTATTACAATGACTCCAAATCAATAGTCAGGGAACTTAGTGCTTCCAATGCGAGGATTTCAAATTCCAAGGACTTTTCCTGGACACTGGATAACCTGCTTTATTACGACAACACATTTGGCGAACATACTTTTGGTGTAACCTTACTGCAAACAGCTTCGAAATGGACCACGGAGTCATCATCTATCGCCGGACAAGGTGTAGAAGTACAAAGCCAGTTATGGAATTCTCTTGATAATCTTTCCAAAGATCAGCTTACCGCATGGAGCTCGGATTTTACCGAACGTCAACTTGTTTCTTATATGGGTCGGTTAAATTATAATTTTAGAGAAAGATATTTATTAACATTGTCAGGACGTTGGGACGGAGCTTCACAATTGGCTGACGGCAATAAGTGGTCATTCTTCCCGAGTGCTGCCATTGCATGGCGTATAAGTGAAGAAAGCTTTATGGATGGCTTCACATGGCTCGATAATTTAAAACTTCGTTTGGGAGTTGGTACAGTGGGTAATTCTGCCGTTAAACTTTACTCTACAAAGGGAGGTATTACACAATTAACATTACCTTTTGGGAACGGAACCGAAGGTGGATATGTACTTACAAATGAAGTGCCAAATCCTGAACTCGGCTGGGAGAGAACAACCCAGTATAACCTGGCCCTGGATTTCTCTGTAATACGTGGTCGCCTTAATGGTACAATTGAAGGTTATACATCACATACCAAAGATTTATTGCTAACGGTTGCTCTTCCTAGTGTTTCAGGTTATTCCACCACAATTGCCAATGTTGGCGAAACAAGCAATAAAGGTATAGATATTACCATCAATGCAACCCCTGTGAAAGTTAGTGATTTTACATGGGATGTTAGTTTTACTTCCTCCTGGCAAAAAGACAAGATTGAATCACTGATGAATGGCAAGGAAGATATGGTTGGAAATGAGTGGTTTATAGGTGAATCTATTGGTGTCATTTATGACTATGAAAAGATAGGGATATGGCAGGACACACCGGAAGACCTTGCAGAGATTGCACTTTTTAATGCCAATGGTTCAAATTTTGCACCTGGTAAGATCAGGATCAAAGACCAGAATGACGATTACCGCATCGAAGGCAACTATGACAGGAAGGTAATTGGCAACGAGCTCCCCCGCTGGATTGTTGGGTTAACCAATACCTTTACATATAAAGGCATTGATCTTTCCATTCTACTTACTGGTCGTTTAAAATACATAAGAGGTGTCGGTGAGGGTCTTACCGGTATGTATGGTGATCAGCGTGAACTGGAATACTGGACTCCTTTGAACACCGGTGCAGAATACCAGCGCCCTTTCATGAGTGAGGCAGGTGGTGATACTTATGCCGGTACCTATTATAAAGATGATTCGTGGATAAAAATCAGGAATATATCCCTTGGATACAATGTGCCTGTAAGTTTACTGAGTAAGGCCAAGATCAGCAGTCTTAAAGTATATGCGCAAATACAAAACGCCGGAATGCTTTGGTCGAAAAATGAATGGAAGGACGCTGAATATAATACATTGTATTATAATCGCGGACTTGTATTTGGCATTAACGTTGGATTTTGATGTGCTGAATGAAATTTTAACCATAAAAGAAATTACACGATATGAAAAAGTATATAAAAACCATATTAGTGCTTTGGGCAACAATCCTGTTTATATCAGGTATTAGCTCATGCAGTAAGGATTTTCTTGATGAAGAGCTCACAACTCAGAGAAGTACCGGCTATTTTGAAACCACTGAAGGGATAATTGACCTTGCTGATGGTTTATACAACCATTACAGGCTCTTTTTCGCCGGCAGAGAGCAGGCACTATCGACCACCAATGTGGGTACTGATGAATTCATTGTGGGTGGCGACCAGGCTCAGCAAACCTGGAATGATTATAACTCCAACCTCGGATCAATCGTTCCGAACGTGCCAACGGCAAACGTTACCAAAACATATGAAATATGGGATATGATGTATAAGGCTATTGCCGATGCAAACTTCCTGCTGGCCAACGTTGATGTGGCGATAACAGACGCTGATTTAAACAGCCTTTATAAAGCCGAAGGATCATTCCTGAGGGCATTTTCATATTTCAGGCTGGTACAGCAATATGGCGGTGTTCCGCTCAAACTGACGCCTTCCATTGGTGTTGATAGATATTTTGTTCGCGCATCCAGGGAAGATTGTGTAAACCAGATTATTCTGGATTTCAGAACAGCCCTGGCCGGTTTGCCCGATACCGAATCCAAAGAAGGTAAACTTTACAAGGATGTGGCGCGTCATTATCTCGCCAAAGCACTGCTTTACAGGTGTTCTGAAATTAATAGCGACTGGAACAGTTCATATAAAACGGCAGACCTTGCGGAAATAATTGATCTCACTGATGATGTAATTGCAAACCACCCGCTGGCAGCCAATTTTTCCGACCTTTTTGCCTATACAGGTCCGGATGGAGCCAATGAAACAAATCCTGAGATCATCTTTGCTGCACAATTCTCGCCGACGACTACGGTAGCCAATGATGGGAATGGAAATTATCTTCATCTTTTGTATCTCTCGGTATACCAAACGCTTCCCGGCTTTGTCCGCGATATAGCCGGCGGTCGTGAGTACCAGAGGTGCCGTACCAATGAGTATGCATATAGTGTGTTCGATCTGGAGAGCGATTCACGCTTCTGGAAGAGTTTTAAAACCAAAGCCAATCTTAATAATATTGGTACTATTGGTAATCTCAATGGAACTGACCCGAATACGAGTGAAGCTGTTACCTACGCTCAGGGAGATCTGGGACTGATTTATATTATCAATAAGCCAACCGATACCAGATTTTCTACAGCTACACCAAAAGTTGCCAGTACACATAACGGAGTCTATTTCAATAACCCTATTACCGGAAAGCCAACACCCCATGTATTTGTCCGGTACCTTTCCGATGGAACCGAATTCCTGAGTCAGGCATCATTGGTTAGCAGGTATCCGGCGCTGAGCAAGTATCTTGACGGATCACGTCCGGCTGTTGCTGCTACCGCAGGTCGCCGTGATGGTGTTTATGCCAGGGTTGCCGAAACTTACCTGATTAAAGCCGAAGCGCTTATTCGCCAGGGGAGCTACCAGGAAGCCATCGATGTGATGAATATTGTACGCGACCGCGCCGAATTTAAAGATGGCGAAGACAGGGCTGCTTACAGGGATGGTGGTGCCGCCGTGCTTACCAATACCAATGCACCTAAGAATAACCAGGGCGTTTTGATTAATTCCTATCGTCCGGAAAATTCCTATTACGAATCGCTCGATATTCCAGTTACCACCGCTGCATCTGACATAACTACCGGGATTACCCCTGATAACCTTCCGGCTGTTGATGAGGCCATTATTGCTACACTGGGATATACCACCGAGTTTGACCGGATGATGTGCTTCCTGCTCAATGAGCGTTCACGTGAGCTTTACGGCGAACTGCACCGCTGGGAAGACTTGGCCAGAACAAAAACGTTGGTTAACCGTGCCAGAACTTATAATGCCGGCTCAGCAACCAATCTCGCAGAAAAACATCTCGTGCGCCCAATACCACAAACATTTCTTGATAACATCTATAATGCTGAAGGTCGCGCCCTTACAGCAGATGAAAAACAGGCAATGCAAAATACAGGGTACTAGGAGACTGACTATCGTTTTGGGTTAATAAGCATGGAAAGCTGTCTCCAAAAAGGGACAGCTTTCTTTTACTTCTTTTGTAAACATGACCAATTATTCCTATGCATTGGCATAACCGAATTTATTTACCATTGCTGATTATCGCATTTGGCCTCATGGCGTTCGTTATCTGTCAACCGCCCGTGAAGCCATGCCTTTATCTTGTTGGCGATTCTACAGTGAAAAACGGCTCAGGAAAAGGTGAAAACAATCTCTGGGGCTGGGGTGATTTTTTGGTTCAATATATGGATACATCCAGAATTGCTGTTTACAATTGCGCCCTGGGCGGAACAAGTAGCAGAACCTTTATCACTCGGGGATTATGGCAGGAAAGGGTTCTGAATAAGATTAAACCTGGTGATTTTGTTATTATCCAGTTTGGTCACAACGATGGTGGTCCCCTCGATGATACAGCCAGGGCACGCGGCACCATCAGGGGAATTGGCAATGAAAGTAAGGATGTTTATAACCCTGTCCTAAAAAAGCAGGAAACAGTGTATACCTACGGCCATTACCTGCGACAATATGTTAAAGACATTAACGGAAAAGGCGCCGTATGCATCCTTTGTTCACCGGTTCCCAGATGCCGTTTTAACGACGGAAAAACCGATCGGGCCGATGAAGATTATGGCCTTTGGGCTGCCCGGGTGGCCCATGAAACGAATACTGCTTTTATTCCGCTAAACCAGCTGATTGCTGATAAGTACGATGGTCTTGGACCAGAAATAACAAAACTGTTTTTCCCTTTGGATCACACCCATACCAATGATATTGGTGCCCGTATAAATGCCCTGTGCGTGAAACAGGGAATTATGGAGTTGCCGGATTGTAAGTTGGCTTCATACATAAAGAAATGAATAATAAAGGATATTTTATGTGTTTCTTGTTTAGCTGGTTGTTCAATAGAAACGTTGTCCCCCTTTGGAGGGGGTA
>CAZYDI010000050.1:0-20411 GCA_964646255.1 uncultured Bacteroidales bacterium | reverse complement strand
GACCAGTCTCACCCGCCGAAGCCTGCGGCGAAGGAGGGAAGACCAGCAGACAATACATCATTCAACCTTTAGCGGTTTAGCATTATAGCCATCTAGCCTTGTAGCTTTTTAGCCGTCCATCATCGCTACCTCGCACTCCCGCTCACGCGATCTCAATCCCGAATCCATCATTCCTTATTAAAATATTCCGTCAACACCCCCTATAAATTTATATATATTGCCTTTTTTTACTATTTTATTTCCTTTTACTATTCATTTTTAGGGGTACTAATAATTTTTTTTATATTTTTTTGTGTTTATACCCCATTTATTATTTACATTTGCATCAGAAAACGAGTATTAATTTAATAAACTGTACCTATGAATAAGTTAATGATGCGTAGTACAATGGCTGGAGCGGTTTTGCTGCTGTTTGCAGGCGGATCCGTTTTGGCGGCTGAAGCTGTACCTATTGATACAGGAACAACAGCCTGGATGCTTACCTCAACGGCATTGGTATTGTTAATGGTTCCCGGGCTCGCCTTGTTTTATGGCGGCCTTGTAAGAACCAAAAACGTACTGGGAACAATGATGCACAGTTTTGTTGCCATGGGAATTATGGCTATCTTATGGGTGGCTGTAGGATATTCAATGGCTTTTGGTTCAAATGTATTGGGTGGATGGTTTGGATGGAATTCCGACTATTTTATGTTAAAAGGAATCGATGAAACCATCAGCCCTTCCGGGATTCCCGAATACGTTTTCACCATGTTTCAGGGCAAGTTTGCTATTTTAACCCCTGCCCTTATTGCGGGAGCATTTGCTGAACGTATATCGTTTAAAGGTTATGTTACTTTTATAGCACTGTGGGGAATTTTTGTGTATAACCCATTGTGTCACTGGGTATGGGCGGGTGACGGCTTCCTGTTTAATATGGGTGCAGCCGGAGCAATAGATTTTGCCGGAGGAACTGTTGTACATATCGCATCGGGTGTTAGCGGACTTGTTGCTGCACTTTACATTGGAGCACGCCGGGGTCATCCAAAAACGGCATTTGCCCCCAGTAACTTAGTGATGACTATGTTGGGAGCAGGTTTATTGTGGGTAGGCTGGTTTGGTTTTAACGCAGGAAGCAGTGTAAGCAGTGGTTTGCTCACCGCCCAGGCTTTGACTGCTACACAGGTTGCTGCAGCTGCCGGTGCTATGGCATGGATAATTATTGAAACAATTCACCAGGGAAAAGCAACAGCTTTGGGATTTGCCAGTGGAATTCTGGCCGGTTTGGTTGCAGTAACACCTGCAGCTGGCGTTGTTCAACCTGCCGGAGCATTAGCGCTCGGACTGGCAGCCGGCATCATTTGTTACAGTGCAATCATCATTAAGAATAAACTGGGTTATGATGATAGTCTTGATGCATTTGGCATTCATGGCGTAGGTGGAATAGTAGGCTCACTTCTTCTTGTATTCTTTATCCGTGATAGCTGGATGAGCAGTGCTGCTGAGGCAGCCGGAGGATCATGGTCCGTAATGCAGCAGTTGGGAGTTCAGGCCGTGGCTGTTTTAATAGCGGTAGCTTATTCAGCTATTCTTACCCTGCTTATCGTGTTTGTTGTAAGTAAACTTGTTGGTTTCAAGGCATCCAAAGAAGCTGAGATGCAAGGACTCGACCACTCCTATCACGGCGAACAAGGTTATGGCATGCTAAACCCGAGATAATTTATTAATATTTAAATGATAAAGCTATGAAACTCATTACCGCTATCATACGTGAAAATATGCTCGATCAGGTGCGTGAAGCCCTGGTTACAGCAGAAATAACCCGCATAACAGTGAACCGGGTATCGGGTCATGGCCAACAATTGCGTGAAGAAATTTATCGCGGAGCCAAGGTCATACCCAACCTGATTCCTAAGGTCAGGATTGAAATTGCCGTGAATGACGAATTTGTTGATATAACCGTGGATACCATTATTTCATCGGCACGTACCAACTCAAAAGGCGAAGTTGGTGATGGTAAAATATTTATCACACCGCTTGAAGATTGCATCCGTATACGTACGGGTGAAAGGGGGAAAAAGGCAATCTGATTCAATAAAAAAGCCGGGATCAAAAATCCCGGCTTTCTTTATAGTATCAAACAGGTTATTTTCCTGAGGTGATTTCCATGAGTTCCATGTCAAAAATCAGCGCGGAGTAAGGTTTAATAACACCACCGCGACCACGGCTGCCATAAGCCAATTCCTGGGGAATAAACACCCTCCATTTTGAACCAACAGGCATTAACTGCAATATTTCTATCCATCCCGGAATAACCTCTCCTACATTAAATTCATAGGGTTCTTTCCTTTCATATGAACTGTCGAATACAGTGCCGTCGATCAGTTTTCCGGTATAGTGTACTTTTACCTTGTCATTCATCGTAGGCTTTTGACCTTTGCCTTCCTTAAGTATAACATACTGTAATCCGCTTGAAAGGGTAACAACGCTGTCTTTTTTTGCATTGTTTGAAAGGAATGCCTCGTTTTCATTCATGTAATCCTTAAACTGGGCTTTTGTCTTCTCATCCTGCAACTTGGCAAAGTAAGTGCGGAGAAAGCTTTCGATTTCCATTTGTGATACTGGTAATGTGTCACCGGTACCTGCTTCTTTCACACCTTTTGCAAAAAGCGTGTAGTTAAATAAACTGTCAATTTCAGCTTGTTTGAGTCCTGCTCCATACGATAAGCCCAAATAGTAGCTTACCGAATCATTCTCGTTTTTTAGCTTGGCTGAACCCATGTTAATATCGGATCCGCATGATATCATAAAAGAGATTCCAATAATCGACAGGAACAAAATATTGATGAATTTTTTCATTGTAAGAGGTTTTATAATTTTAAGCAGCGAATATAAAGAATTATGCTTCACTGTGAGTAAAATGTTTGAAATCTTTTATTTTGTTGTTACAGTAATTGTTAATTTTCCGCTTTCTAAACTCCCTTTATATTCATGAAAAATTTACTGTGTCGGGTTCTGTTGGTTGTGCTGCTGAATATTCCGGCAATTTTTGTTGTTGCTCAAACGACGGATACGGCAAAAGCAAGGATGAAGTCTGAAGCAACACTATACTTTTCGAACAGGAATTATGCTGAAGCACTTAACCTTTACCGTGGATTGCTTAATGCTTATCCGGCCGAACCGGAATACTTATATGGTGCCGGTGTTTGCATTATACACATGAATGGGGATATGGAAGAGGCCATCAGGTTGTTGCGAGCCACGGCCGTTGCTGATTACAACCCAAGGTCACTGTTCTATTTAGGACGGGCGTATCATTTGTTTTATTCGTTTGATGATGCCATTAAAGCATATTCAAAATTTATCATCAAAGGAAAACGTTCCGATATTAAGGCCTTTAAAGTTGAAAGATGTATCGAAATGGCGCGTAATGGCATCGAATTCACGCGAAGCGGACAACCTGTGCATGTTCAACTTGCCCGGGAAATCAAACCCGAAGAATTGCAGAATGCTTCGGAAATTAATGGTTCAGGCAAAATAATGCCAAAGCCAATTGAATTTTGCAGCAAAACGGATGTGAGGAATGGTTACCGGCCATGGATGTTCCTGCCATCATACACGGAAGTTAATGAGTATATTTTTACCACAGGATATGAAAGGCAGAAAAAAAACAATAAGCAGCTTTTCCGGATAAAAAACCTGAATCACCAAACCTGGGGTATTCCGGAACCTCTGAATGAGGTTATCAACACAAATTACGATGAAGAATTTCCTTACTTTGATGCTGCAACCTCAACATTATATTTCAGTTCAAACGGACATTCAAGCATGGGTGGGTACGATATATTTAAATCCGTTTATGACTGGAACCTAAAAACCTGGTCGCGGCCTGAAAACCTGGGCTTTCCCATCAATTCTCCCTATGATGATTTCTTATACATTACAGACCAATTCAGTCATTCGGCTTCATTCGTTTCTTCGCGGAATGCACAATCAGGGCTTCTATTCCTGTACAAAATACGCCTGCAAAAAGATACCCTGGGCGTGCGCTTTTTATCGGTAGATGACATCAGAAAAGCCTCGGAACTGGAAGTGGAAAGACCTGAACCCGTGCAACAGGTTTTGGTTGAAAGCATGTTACCCCAAAAGATAAAAACGGATTCCATTGCAAAACCTGCAATAGAAACCGGCAACTATAAAAGAATTCTTGCAGAGGCAATGTTCCTGCAAATAAAGGCTGACTCCGCCGCACGGATAACACGCGACTTAAGAATAATAGCCAGGGAAAGTCCAAACGACAGCACCAAAAAACAATTGATTTCAGACATATTGAAAAACGATAAGCTGGCAAAGTCGCTCCAGCGTGAAGCCGATCAGAAATTTGCCGAAGCACGGAAGCTCAGGAACATTTCCTTGCCCGCCAATGACACCAGCATTTCGGCAGTGGTTGCACACAGTGAAATAAACGGGATAACCCTGTATAAATACAACAATCCGGGTAATGCCATGCAGGTTTCAGGGAATATTCCCACAGGCGCTGATACGGCAAAGCCACAAAAGCAAAAAGTTAAGGAAGTTGCGAAACGAAATGACGCGTTCTCCATACTTGATGTTTCACCATACCACGATGCAAATCCTATTCCACAGGGATTAAAAGAAATACCCGGCCTGGTGTACAGAATTCAACTGGGTGTGTTCAGCAAACCAAAGCCCCATAATGAATTCGGAGGAATAACACCTATAGCCTCCGAAATACCTGCAGGAACCTCAGTGGTAAAGTATTATGCCGGGGTGTTTTACAGTATCAGCAGTGTATCAAAAGCGTTGGACATGATCCGGTCGAAAGGTTTCTCCGATGCTTTTATTGTTGCCTTTATGGACGGAAAGCCAATAACCACTGAGAAAGCAAGAGAGATAGAATTTTCCGGCCTGCAGCCCTGATTCCTGATCAATGACAGAGGATGCGAAAATTTGGTATCATTATGGAATTAGCATTATCTTTATGTAATTTTGAACAGTAAAACAGCAGTCATTCGCTATGAGATCCGATGAATATAAGAGCAACAGGCCCGATTTTGAAGAGATTGCAGAGACAGGGGTAAGTGATGGCCGCCACCTTATCCTTCATAATGATGATGTTCACAGTTTTGATTATGTAATCAACACGCTGATAGAAGTATGTGATATGGAGCCTGTGCAGGCTGAGCAATGCACATACCTTGTTCATTATAAAGGTCAGTGTGATGTAAAAAGTGGTGCGTACGAAATACTCAAACCTTATAAACAAGGCTTAATTGAACGTGAGCTGAATGCAACCATCGACTGAAAAACCATAATAAATGTCACTACTTGCCATCATTATCATTATCCTGCTTGGAATCTTTCTGTTGCTGATTGAATTTCTGGTAATACCGGGATTTACCATTTTTGGCATTTTCGGCTTTGCTTTCCTCTTCCTTGGGGTTGGTTCGGCATATTATTTTCAAGGCGTCACAACCGGTCATATAACACTGATCAGCACCATTGTGGCTTCATTGATAACCATATACACGGTTTTTAAGCGAAAAACCTGGCAAAACCTGGGCCTGAAGGCAAACATCGACAGCAAACATGAGCCCTTCAGTGTTGATAAGATTAATCCGGGCGATTCCGGTACTACGATAACCCGACTTGCTCCAATTGGCAAAGCTCAGGTTAACGGAATCATTTGCGAGGCAAAGTCAAACAGCGGTTTCATAAACGAGAATACCGAAATTGAAGTTTTAAAAGTACTTAATACACAGATTATTGTTAAACCTAAAAACTAAATCATCATGGATACCGGAATAGGCATTTATCTAGTAGTTGCAGTTGGCGTCATTCTTGTAATATGGCTATTTTTCTACTTTGTACCACTGGGACTATGGTTCAGTGCCGTTTTCGCCAGGGTTTATGTTCCCATATGGCAGCTAATCGGGATGCGCATTAGAAAGGTTCCTCCTTCCATAATCCTGAACAACCTGGTAAGTGCTACAAAAGCCGGATTGAAGCTGAATGCCGATGATCTTGAAGCGCACTACCTGGCCGGTGGAAATGTTAAACAGGTTGTTAATGCGCTTATTTCAGCAGATAAAGCCAATATTCCCCTGGATTTTAAGGCTGGTACCGCCATCGATCTGGCCGGCAGAAATGTTTTTGAAGCCGTTCAAATGTCAGTTAATCCTAAGGTTATTAATACTCCTCCTGTTACGGCTGTTGCCAAAGACGGAATTCAGCTTATCTGCAAAGCCCGTGTTACCGTGAGGGCAAATATCAGGCAGCTTGTTGGCGGAGCCGGTGAAGAAACTGTTCTGGCAAGGGTTGGTGAAGGTATCGTATCGTCGATTGGTTCTGCAATATCGCATAAAAGCGTGCTGGAAAACCCTGACAACATCTCCAAGGTTGTTTTAAATAAAGGCCTTGACGCAGGAACTGCTTTTGAAATACTTTCCATTGATATTGCCGACATTGACATTGGAAAAAACATTGGTGCCGTGCTGCAAATGGACCAGGCCAACGCCGATAAAAATATAGCACAGGCCAAAGCCGAAGAAAAGCGTGCCATGGCTGTGGCTGTTGAACAGGAAATGAAAGCCAAAGCTCAGGAAGCCCGTGCAAAGGTTATTGAAGCCGAGGTACAAATTCCGTTGGCAATGGCCGAAGCATTCCGCTCAGGAAATCTCGGCATCATGGACTATTACAAATTAAAGAACATCGATGCTGATACGCAGATGAGGGACTCCATTTCCAAATCAGAAGGTCCGAAAAAATAAGGGCTAAAAAATATTTTTTAGTTCTGTAATATCGGTGATCTCCCAGGTTGGAGTGATTTTACATGGCCTTTTCCGCGGGTTGAAAAACACCTGGTCTATTCCGGCATTCCAGCCTCCGCGAATATCCGTTTCGGCATCATCTCCGATAATTACACAATCTGCTTTACGGGCGTGAACCGATTTTATGGCATATTCAAAAAAGCGCTTATCGGGTTTCTGATAGCCTACCATTTCGGCCATGAAAAGCTTCGTAAAATAAGCTTCTAATCCGCTATGGCTTATCTTTTGTATTTGTATTTCAGAAAAGCCGTTGGTGAGGATATACAATTTATACTTACTGCCCAGATAGGATAATGTATCCTGCACTCCGGGAAAAAGATTTTTTTGAACCGGGGTTTCCTTCAGGTATAGTTCCTGTACCCGGTTGCATAAATCAGGATCTTCGATGCCAAATTCGCTGAAAGTCAATGCCAATCTTTCAATACGCATGGCATCCTTCTTAATTTTTCCATTCCGGTATGCTGTCCACAACAGTTCATTGTTTTTTTCATAAGCGCTTAAAAAGGAATCGAAATCGTTTATGCGCTGGTGTAATCCCAGTTGGGTGAAAATAGCGTAAAACGAAGCCTTTACATTGGCATTAAAATCCCAGAGGGTATTGTCGAGATCGAAAAACAGGTGTTTATATGTCTTCAATGGATTCTGATATATTGCTTATATATTTGCAGGTGCTAAGTTATAATAGTAAGGTTAATCCCCTAAATAAATGCTTGTTTATTCGCTTGGCAAAATTGCCCATGTCACCGGAGGTAAGCTGTTTGGTGACCCCAACATTCAAATCGATCATTTAATTACCGACAGTCGGCTGGCATCGGTAACCCATGGTTCCCTGTTTATTGCCGTAACCGGGAAAAACCACAACGGGCATTTATTCATTGACGACCTGTATAATCGCGGCGTTCGTAGCTTTTTGGTATCAGATTACAGCGACGGTTTGAAAAAGCACCCTGATGCCGGATTTGTTGTGGTGAACAACACCCTTGATGCCCTGCAACAATTGGCTGCATGGCATCGCCGTCAATTCAATGCCAAAATCATTGCCATTACCGGCTCAAATGGAAAAACCATTGTAAAGGAATGGTTATACCACTGTTTGTGCAACAAATATTCAATCGTTCGCAGTCCCAAGAGTTACAACTCTCAATTGGGTGTTCCCCTTTCCTTAATGCTTCTTGATGAATCGAGTGAACTGGGAATTTTCGAAGCGGGCATATCCCTTAGTGCGGAAATGGAAAAGCTTGAAGAAATGATCTTACCGGACACGGGTATTTTTACGAATATTGGCGAAGCGCACCAGGAGAACTTTACAAGCATGGAGGAAAAGGTTGCTGAAAAGCTCAAGTTGTTTGTCCATTGCAAAAACCTGATATATTGCGCCGATCATGAATTCATTGATGCTGGTATCCGAAGGAAATTGCCCCTCAATAATGTACGGTTATTTACCTGGTCACGCACGGGCAAAAGCGACATAAAAGTAAGCCCTGTAAGGGCCACGGCCATTGCTTCCATGGTCACGATTGAATATGCAGGGCAGTCTTTTGAAGTAAAAATTCCTTTCACTGATCATGCTTCAGTCGAAAACGCGTTGCATTGTATAGCCCTGATGCTTTTGTACTCCATCGACCATTCACTGATCATTCAGAGAATTGGCAGTTTGCCGCCTGTGGCTATGCGCCTGGAGCAGATCAGCGGCATAAACAATTGCACGGTAATCAATGACAGCTACAATTCCGATCTCATTTCGCTGTCCATTGCCCTCGATGTGCTAGGGCAGCAATTTCAGCACAGGAAGAAGACCCTTATACTCTCGGATATCTACCAGACGGGGAAACAGGAACAGGAACTCTATCAAAATGTTGCCGGTTTATTGAGGGCCAAAGGCATTTCACGCCTGATAGGAATCGGTGAGACTATAGGGCGGTTTTCAGGAATTTTTGAAATAAAAGGCGATTATTACCCATCAACAGAAGCGTTTATCGTTGATTTCAGAACTGACAACTTTCGTGATGAAGCGATCCTGTTAAAGGGTTCCAGGAGCTTTGAATTTGAACGGATCGCGGCCCTGCTCGAATTAAAAAAGCATACCACCCGCATTGAAATTAACCTTAACGCACTTGCACATAACCTGAACTTTTTCCGTTCGCAACTTAAACCGGGCGTAAAAACCATGGTCATGGTTAAGGCCTTGTCGTATGGCAGCGGCCGACACGAAATAGCCGGTGTACTGCAGTTTCAGCGTACCGATTATTTGGGCGTTGCCATAGCTGATGAAGGAGTGAGTTTAAGAAAGGCAGGAATAACTATCCCCATCATGGTAATGAATCCTGAGGCCGATTCATTTGAAACCATCATCCGTTATAAACTTGAACCGGAAATATATAGTTTTGCCATTCTTGATGCATTCCACAAAGCGCTTATCCGCAACCAGGAAATGAATTACCCGGTACATTTAAAAATTGATACGGGAATGCACAGGCTGGGTTTTTTAAAGCAGGAAATTCCCGTTTTATGTGATATGCTTCACCAGTATAAAAGCCTTCGTATTTGCTCCGTCTTTTCTCACCTTGCCGGTAGCGATGAGGAAGTGTTTGATGATTTTACCCAGGAACAAATAGCTGTGTTTAAGGAATCATCAGCCATGATTACGCAATCGCTGGGATACCCGGTAATCAGGCATATACTGAATACATCAGGAATAGAAAGGTTCCCGGATGCCCAGTTTGATATGGTAAGGTTGGGGATCGGATTATATGGTGTAAGCAGTATTGCCCAAAGTAAACTAAGAAATGTTAGTACCTTAAAAAGTACCATATTACAGATAAAACCCGTGATGCCGGGTGACACCGTAGGATACAGCCGTAAAGGAAAACCCGGCCAACCCTCCACTATTGCTATCGTTCCCGTAGGTTATGCCGATGGATTAAACAGGGGACTTGGCAACGGAAATGGATTTTTTATGGTAAACAATAAACCGGCTCCCATTATCGGGAATATTTGCATGGACATGACCATGATAAACGTTACCGGGATTGAAATACATGAGGGCGATGAAGTGGAGATTTTCGGCGAAGGAGTCCCTATTGCTGATGTTGCCCGCAGGCTTAATACAATTCCTTATGAAGTGCTTACGGGCGTTTCAGAACGCGTGAAAAGGGTATATATTTACGAATGATCTTCTAACGGTCAGCCATGATTTTCTTATGGCCTTCCTGTTTTTCATACCAGTCAAGGATTCTGGCTGCCAGGTTCTTCCAATCGAATTGCCGGATAAAAGTATAGCCATTACCCGCTAACCTTTTCCTCAATTCTTCCGAAAGAATAAGCTTCTCAATTCCTTTACGAATGCTTCGTACATTCCTTTTAACAAGGATGCCGGTTTCATTGTCCAGCACTATGTCCATTGTTCCTCCCCGGGTGGCTACTACCGGGATGCCCGAAGCCATTGCTTCGGCAACCGTATTGGCCCAACCTGTCTGCTTCTCAGCCGACACAAAAATATCGGCACGGTGAAACAGTTCTGCATTTTTCTCCACCGGGTGGTTCATTACGAAATCAAAGGGCACCACTGAAGTGAAAGCATGATCAAGGTCGAGCATTTTTTGATCCACTGGTGTATCAAACAGCAGCAGCCTTATAAACGGATATTTCTTATACAGCTGTTCGCATGCTTTTACAATGAGCCCTGTTCCTTTAACACCTTCGGATAATCTGCCATAAAGCATAATTATGAACGGATCATCATCCTTCCTTTCTTTGACTGGCTTTTGCCAAAACAACTGGCAGTTAATGCCGCCCACAGCCAAAAATGGGGTTCGTTGGAACCATATGCGGTCGTGCCGGTAAACATTCGAAGAACAGGCAAAAACATGAAAACGTTTATCCCTCATCATGATTCTCGCCTTATGCCGTAATCCTACATGGTAGAATATTTTATAATCGGCGTGAGCATTAAGAATGACGGATTTGCTTTTCCGGTCGGTGGTAAAAAGAAGTTGATTATGATCGGCTTGCAAATCATCGAAAGTGGCATACCGCAAGTCGTTGTGTGTCCATGTCGGAGGTTCTCCGGCAGGAGTGTAAATGGTAAAGTTATGTCCGTATTGCCGGAACACCCGGCCCAGCTCAATAAAACGCTTAACACCACCGTATAATCGGGTATGAGGTAAAATAGCCCCTATGTTCATAAACAGCAAATGTGAATTAGGTTGATTTTGTTTTAGTGATGTCCGTCGTACCCCCTGTACCCAGGAAAGATGCACAGATTCTCTTCATCCGGCATCGTAAGATTTCCAGTTTGCTTATTTTTCCGGTGCTGCTATCTGAAAAAGGCCGTCCTCTCTGAAGAACCTGCGACATAAATACGGACGATGCAATTCCCCACTTATTCAGAAACTGCCTGCTTCCCTGATTCTTTTTAACCCTTCCGGTCGATCGCGCTTCGAAGTGATAAACCCTGCTTTTATTAACTCCCTTAAAATACCTTACACCAGCAGCATATAGCTTGGCAGAGAAATCAGGGTCGGAATACAGGCCCGGCGTATATTCAATGCTGTATCCGCCAACAAGGTCCCAAATGTCTTTATGAACGACAGATGGTGGCCATGTTGCCCCTTTCCAATCATTATGGGGAATATCGAGGTAATGCGATAAAAGATCATTTTCACGAAAGGTGTCAATGGTTTCACCGAAATCAGCTCCTCCAATGACTCCTTTGCACCAGAACTTCCTTGGCTGAAGGAGGGTCGATGACAGGTAAAACAGGTTATGACCCAGGGATGCAATTTCGTCAAGAAGGGCAGCATCCCAGCCGGGACAAACATACATATCATCGTTGATGAAAACCATGTATTCCGTATCAACCAGCTTGCGCATAGCATTCATCGACCAGCATACACCTATGTTTTTTGCACTGTAGGTATAGGAAAATGAATTCTCCTTTACCCAATCGAGCGTTCCGTCATTCCCTTCATTAACATGAATGATGACCTGATGGGCATAGACTGAGTTTTTATGAATACTGTCAACGCATAGTTTCAGAAATGGCAGGTTATTCCAGGATGGTATCAGCAATGAAAATTTGGCATTGTCAACATGTTCTTTATGCCATTGATCAATCATGTTAAAATGTGTTTATACCTTTATGATGGTGTAAATATACATTAACCCAAAATAAACGACGCATGTTAGAACAACTCTTTCAACTGAAAAAACACAATACCAATGTAAGAACGGAGTTGCTGGGCGGTATAACCATATTTATGACTATGGCATATATACTGGCCGTAAATCCGCTTATACTTAGCAGTACAGGTATGGACCGTGATGCAGTATTTACGGCTACCGCGTTGTCTTCGTTTGTTGCCATTGTTATTATGGCTGTTTTTGCCAACCTGCCGGTCGCACTGGCTCCCGGCATGGGACTGAACGCGTTTTTTGCGTATACCGTTGTACTGCAAATGGGATATTCCTGGGAAATGGCTATAACTGCAGTTTTTTTAGAGGGAATAATTTTTATTATCCTGTCGGTGTTAAAAGTACGGGAAGCCATCATCGACAGTATCCCGGTGAACATCAAACATGCCATTTCGGTTGGCATTGGATTTTTTATAGCGCTGATAGGATTCAGCAACGCGGGCATCATTGTTCAGAACAGTGCAACGCTGGTTTCTTTGGGCGACATGTCGGATAAAAGTGTGCTCCTGGCACTGGGAGGAATTGTTATCATGAGTGTACTGCTTATATTTAAAGTAAAAGGAGCGTTGATTATAGGAATCATTATTACCACCGTTATAGCCATTCCTTTAAACTTAACCCGCTTGCCTGAGGGCGGTTTGGTAAGCCTGCCGCCTTCTTTGAGTCCGGTTTTCGCAAAGTTTGATTTCAGCAGGGTTTTCACCTGGGAAATGGCCCTTGTAGTATTTACTTTTCTTTTCGTCGACCTGTTTGATACCGTTGGAACCCTGGTAGGCGTGTGCTCCAAAGCAAAACTGATGGACAGCAGGGGAAGGATACCCAGGGTAACACAGGCCCTCCTGGCCGATGCCATCGGCACAACCGCCGGTGCCGTTCTTGGAACCTCAACGGTTACTTCATATGTAGAAAGTGCAACAGGTGTACAGGCGGGAGGCCGGACAGGCCTTACTGCCTTAACCACGGGTATTCTTTTTCTGATATCGCTTTTCTTTGCCCCGTTGTTCACTATGATTCCAGGCGCAGCAACCGCACCTGCCCTGGTATTGGTTGGTTTGTTCATGATAAGTCCCATTCAAAAAATCAACCTTGATGACTATGCAGAGTCAATCCCGGTTTTTCTCACCATTATCATGATGCCGCTTACCTATAGTATCTCCGAAGGCATTGCCTTTGGAATGCTGAGCTTTGTTTTTATTAAAGTATTAACAGGCAAATGGAAACAGGTAAGTGCTGTAATGTTTATCCTGGCGATTTTTTTCATACTCAAGCACCTGATATAAAAAAGATTTACCGGACACATATTACAGATAATTTTATCTTTGTCTCCACGTTATTACATATTCCACCTATACCATGAATATAAATCAGAAATTCAGGAGCGTTCTGCAATATATTGAGGAAAGGATTCTGCTGAGAAACCTCATACTTGCCTTTCTAATTTTGATTTTTGGAACAACGATCATCATGCAGATTCTGAAAATTACCACACGCCATAACCATAATCTTAGTGTTCCCGATTTTGCTGGAATGACGCTGGATGAAGCAACACTTTCAGCCGGCAACCGCAACCTGAGGATTGAGGTTTTTGACTCGGTTTTTCTTTCCGATTTTGAAAGGGGTACCGTTGTGGAACAACATCCCAGGGCCGGATTCATGGTAAAAAAGAACCGCAAAATATTTCTTACCATGAATGCCATGAGTCCGGATATGGTGGCCATGCCAAACCTGGTTGATCTAACTTTTATTCAGGCCCGGGCCAAACTGGAATCATTCGGATTGAAGGTTGGCAAAATATCCTATGAACCCGATATGGGCATAAATCTGGTGCTTGCACAAAAACAAGATGGAAGAAAATTAGTGCCGGGCGATTCCGTAGTTAAAGGCGCAAAAATTGACCTGGTGCTGGGCAAAGGACTGAGTGATGAAGAAACTGCTGTTCCTGACCTCGTTGGATTATCGCTTGAGGCTGCAAACATTTCAGCATCCGACAGGTTTCTAAGTATCGGGGCTGCAGTTAAAGACCAATCGGTTATTTCCGCCGAAGACGAATTAAAGGCATTGGTTTACAGGCAAAGGCCCGAAAGCGGACAGGGAATAACCCTTCCGATGGGTTCGGCTATTGATGTATGGATAACGGTTGATTCGACCAAAGTTCCTGGTTTTGTAAAATCAGATACAGTGCAGGTGTCAGAATGAAATTGGTTCGTTATATATTGATCCTGGCTTTTGCATGGCCAACAGCATTGAATGCCCAAAGTTTGAAAGGTTTAAATGAAAACAATATTATAAAGAGTCACCTTTCATCGCGGCCCAAACAGATAAGCCTTAAATCACAGGCTGCAACTACGCTTACGCTGCCTTTTCTTGAAGATTTTTCGAACATATCTGTATTCCCTGATCCCGTTAAGTGGGCAAACAGGAGTGTTTTCATTAATAATTCCTATGCACTCGATCCGGTTTCGGTGGGTGTGGCCACGTTAGATGCCATTAATGAATATGGCGATTTGCATTCGATGTCAAATAACCCGGCCTCATCCGACACACTTACTTCCCTTGCGTTTGATTTATCTCCTTATGCTGTATCAGGTGAAAACATAAATCTCAGCTTTTTTTATCAATGCGGCGGCAAGGGTGAGACACCGGAAATGGCCGATTCATTGCTGCTTGAATTCTATGCGCCCAAAAGCAATACATGGTATCGCCGGTGGTATGCATCAATGAATGAACCCTCTCCCTTTCAACAGGTTATCCTGCAGGTAGATGACAGTTTGTACCAGGATGGTTTCAGGTTCAGGTTCAGAAATTATACCTCAGTTTCGATTAATGATGTAACTGACGGAAAAGGTGCAGTCACCAATTCTGATTGCTGGAACATCGATTACATTATGATGAACACACAGCCGGTTTTTTCACACCAGAACATCAACGATATTGTCCTGGTTGACGAACCGAGGCGTTTACTCGATTTTTATGAAGTAATCCCATGGCTTCATTTGCAAAACGCACAAAACATAACATTAAATACCATTAATTTCGACATCAGAAATTTATTGATCGCAGGTGATGTTATCAATACAGGCTATTCATATCTGCTAAGGGATTTAAATACCAATTACACCGAAAATTTCGAAGAATTAAGAATTACCATGCCACTGGATACCCTGATCAGGATTAATGAACCCTTTGGTGCACCATTTACCAGGAAAGACGATTCAGATGAAGGCTTAATTGAAGTAACCAGTTTCCTTATGAATATGCCGGCTGAGCAATTCAAAGGAAATGACACAACCAGGGTATTGCTTAATTTTAAGGATGCATATGTTTATGATGATGGAAGTCCCGAGCGTGGCTTTGGCATGGAAGGGCTCGGTATGACAGGTGCGCTGATGGCCATAAAATTCAGGATTTTCAGGAATGACACCCTGCAGGCACTGGATATGTTTTTCAATAAATCGAGGGAGAATTTTAACAGCACACTCGGTTTTAAAATTTGCGTATGGGCTAATAACAAAGGGATTCCCGGTGATCTGTTATACATGTCGGAAGAAGTATTTCCTCAATTCAGCGATGAATATCTTGAATTTGTGCGTTATCCCCTGACAAATTCGGGAGGTATTTTTGTAACCGACACCGTGATATTTGTAGGTTGGAAGCAACTTACCGACGAATTTCTTAACATTGGATATGATGTGAACCGGAACAACCTGCAACGTACCTACCTCAACACATCAGGAACCTGGATAAACCCTGGCAGCAGCATAATTCCGGGGACTATTATGCTAAGGGCAGTATTTGGCAGTTCTGATGTGATTACCGGTTCAGATGAGGTACCTGAATTAACCGGTGATGAAATAACCCTCTTTCCCAACCCTGCTTCAACTATCCTGAACATCGACGCGGGTACGGAAAAAATTCAGGGCATCCGCATATTTGATATGTCGGGAAGGCTTGTTCTTCAGCAAAATGGTAATCATTCCAGTGTAGATGTCTCCGCTTTATCACCGGGTGTTTACCAGGTACTGCTCAATACCGGAAAGACTTTACCGGTAAGCCGGAAAATTATTATAAGGCAGTAATTTCTTTGCAATGCAGGAGGAATTGATTGAACAATCAGAACTTTATGAGCATCACCGCATTGTTGCCGACAAAGGGCAGGGATTATTGCGCGTTGATAAGTTTCTGTTCAGCCGGCTTGAAAAAGTTTCCAGGAACAAAATACAGATGGCCATCAGGGCAGGTAATGTATTGGTAAACAACACCACGGTAAAACCCAATTACCGGATAAAACCCAATGATGTTATTTCAGTTGTTCTTCCCTACCCTCACCAGGAATATGAAGTATTGCCCGAAAACATTCCCATTGACATCTTGTATGAAGATGATCATCTTTTAGTGGTGAATAAAGCTGCCGGCATGGTGGTTCATCCGGGCCACGGCAATTATACAGGAACCCTGGTTAATGCGTTATGCTGGCATTTTAAAGATCTTCCGCTTTTTCAAACAGGAGAAATCCGGCCGGGGTTGGTGCACAGAATTGATAAGGATACGTCCGGCATTCTGGTTGCTGCCAAAACCGAACTGGCATTAAACAGGCTTGCAAAGCAGTTTTTCGATCATACAACACACCGCACATACCTGGCCATTGTTTGGGGAATACCCGATCCGCCGGAAGGAACCATAACCGGTAATATAGGCAGAAGCGTGCGCGACAGGCTTAAAATGCAGGTTTTTGAAGATGGAGATACAGGTAAACCAGCCATTACACATTACAAAGTAATAGAAAAGCTTGGGTATGTAAGTGTCCTGGAATGCCGCCTCGAAACCGGCAGAACCCACCAGATCAGGGCACATATGGAATACTTAAAGCATCCCATTTTTAATGACGAACGCTACGGAGGCAATAAAATATTACGCGGCACGGTGTTTGCCAAATACAAACAATTCGTGCAAAACTGCTTTGATATACTCCCCCGACATGCCTTGCATGCGCAAACATTAGGTTTTACCCATCCGGTAAACGGCAGTCAAATGACTTTTACATCCGAATTACCCCGGGATATGAGCTCCGTAATAGAGAAGTGGAGATCATACTTAAACAACAGGGAACAGGCCTGACTGTTTTGGAGGCGGGGGCGGATCCTCTCCTCCATCATCAGGAGGCTTGGGAGGCTCCGGACTATTCAGGTAAACCTTTCTTTCCTGTTTCCGAAAAGCTTTTATCATGATCATGATATGATTTCATGAAATTTACAATATTTGCCGTTAAATGTCAATCATTTGCGTACTTATTTTTAGTTTCGCAAATATGGATATGATAATGGTATTTCGACACAGGCTTTATCTGACATTTTTTTTCTTCTGCCTGGCTATTAACAGTATAGCGGGGAGTGGATCCGATTCCATTTCATACTATATTGGTCAGGCTGATTATTTTAAAGCACTGCAAATAATACAAAAGCAAAAAAAAATAAGTGGCGAAGAACCAATCAGCCATGTTTTATATGAAGCAGAAATCATGCTGGCCCTGGGGAAAATCAGTGAAGCCGGACATATACTGAATGACATAAAAAACAGGACAGCTTCAGATAAACTGCTGAACTTAAGGTATATTTTGCTGCAATGTAAATCGTATGACCTGCAGCAAAAATCCGACAGCTCCTTTTATATTATATGGAAAAACAGAAATCAATGGAAAATCAATGAAGAAAAGTATCCTGTTGAAATGTCAGAACTTTACTGCGCGTTAGGAAAGCATTATTCTGCCATCAGGGAATTCGGTTCTTCAATAACCTGTTTTAACAAGGCTTTAGCCCTCCTGTCGTCCGGTAATAGAGCAAAACAGGCAAAGTACTATGCAAACCTTGCAAACGCGCATTTGAGTTTCCATCAAAAGGACAGTTCCATCAAGGCATTTGAAAAAGCACGGTTATTACTTGAAAATGTTGCAAGTACCGATCCTGATGCAGTGGAAACATGCTTTATTCTGGCAAATTATTGCTACCAGTCTAATAAAGACAGTGCACTGGGAAAGACCTTTTTATCAAAGGCGCTTATGGTATTGCAGGAAAAATACCCGCATTACCACTATTATTATGGGTATTATAATTTATATAACGGGAGTTTCTCCTATGCACTGTATGATTTTGAACAGGCTTATAAATTCGCAGTACAGTTTGATAAAATTGCGCTGGAAAACCCTGTTATACTGAGCAAATACAAGTATAATAATTCTATAACCATTCTGGGAACCCTTATTTATAAGAAAAAATATCCTCAGGCGATCGATTATTGTCACCATGCCATTCAAACAGCAACAGGGTCGCATTTGTACTATTACTATATTCTTGGACTTGCATCAAAAAAACTGGGAAAACCCGGTGATGCCAAAATGTATTTCCAAAAAATTGCTGACCGGTCATTTTCTTATAAAGAACCTATTGATATAAACTTTTGCGGGTATAGTTATATTGAATTGGCCAGATTGGCAAAAGTCGAAAAGAACATGAAAAGCGCCTTGAATTATCTTGAGAAGGGATTGAATTACTATGATAATAAATCCAAATCCGGCGTAATAATTACTAACCTGTATTATGAGTGTTCAGCGCTTTATTTCTTCGAATTTAACGATATTCATAAAGCATTGGAATATGTTCAGCTGGCAATTGTGCATGGGTGTAATAATTTTCCCGATATGGATTATTTGTCAAATCCTGAATTTGATGAAATCCTGTATACATACGATCTGATTGAGCCCTTTATGTTGAAAGCTTACCTGTTGTATATGCTTTACCGGGAGAGCAATATGTATACCGGTTTAAAAACATCCCTTGAATGCCAGGAAATAGCAATAAAACTATATGAAAGAAAACTCCTGGAGATTACGGAAGAAAATGAAGGCTTGAACCTGGCAGACAGGAAGAGTATTGCATTGAACAATGCGGTGTGGTATGCAACATCGCTTTACCTGGCAACCAATGACACGGCCTATGCCGAAAAAGCATTCCAATTTGCTGAAAAAAGCAAAATGCAGTTGCTGCTGATTAAATCAAGGAAGCAATATCATATGCAAAAGGCTGGTTTGCCTGTCAACCTGATAGAGCAGGAAGAAAAACTCAATCATTTAATTATCGAAGCACAAAACGCCCTGTCTCTTTCTAAAAGTATGCTTATTGATCCATCTTCAAATGCGTCGGCCAATGAGGAAATATTGCAGCTATATAATCAGAGGGAGATATTAATCCAACAATTAAAAGAGAATTACCCGGCTTACTATCAGGCCAAATACAATTATGATGTTGCGGGAATTAAAGAAATACAGGGAATTCTAAAGGATGATCAGGTGATACTGGAATACCAGTTACTAACAACAGACCTCATAACGTTTGTCATTTCCAGGAATGATTTTCATATTCATCTTCAACCTGTTAATGAAAAAGTAATGGCTGAAATTCAAAAAATGCGCGAAATGATCACTGTCAATCCCCTTACAAAAAATTCCGCGCATGCATTGTCTGAGTTTACAAGCTCTTCAGAATTTCTGTATAACCTGTTGATTTCACCTGTTTATGATAAAATCAGGAACAAAAGGCTCATCATCATTCCTCATAATGCGTTAACCATGATACCTTTTGAAATTCTTGCCGGAAAGGTTTCCGGAGAAAATCCACAAGGGTTCAGGAATATCAATTACCTTATCAGGGAATTTTCCATCATATATGCCTATTCGGGAAATCTTTTACTGGATAAGGAAAACAGAAACAGAAAACAGGGAAAAGCGGCAGGGATATTTCAGTCCGATGTAAACACCATTATGGTTCAAAATGATACCGTTGATTTTCCCGAACTAAAAGGGGCACGATCCGAAGCACATACACTGAGAAAACTAACCCGTGCTAAAGTATTCACAGGTAAAAGCGCAACCGAAAAACAGTTTATCAGTAAAGCAGGGCGATTCAGGGTATTACACATAGCATCGCATACATTGATGGACGAGAGTAATCCATTTACCTCCTGCATTTTATTAAATCCGGAGGACTCATTACAAAACGGCCAGTTGTATTCATGGGAAATTGCCCAGCTGAAACTGAATGCACAATTGGTTATGCTTAGTGGCTGCAATTCAGGATATGGCGTTATGAAAAAGAATGAAGGCCTCATCAGTTTAGCACGAAGCTTCTTTTATACAGGCGTAAGGACAATCGCTTTTACTTTATGGCCGGCAGCTGACCAGGCCGGGTCGGATATTTCAACCGGTTTTTATACAGGCATAAGAGGAAACCAGAGCCTGGACATTGCTATGCAATCTGCAAAACTTGATTTTATCAACAGTGCTGATCCTGTAAAGGCACATCCCTATTTCTGGGCCAATTACATTATCGTCGGCCATGATGA
>CAZYDI010000049.1:0-20639 GCA_964646255.1 uncultured Bacteroidales bacterium | reverse complement strand
GTTTCGATCAGGCGGGCATGGGCAGCATACAAAACCTTCTCGGTTTTTTCTCTATACACATCTGCAAAGGCTCCCCTTGCATAAACTGCCTGTTGTGCCGACACCACAACCAGGGCAGGATTGGTTCTGATAATGAAATCAGGGTTCACCGAACCATGAAAATGATGGTTGGCATAAAATACATCGGCAGCCAGGGCATTGCCAAATTTATCCAGAATTTCCTCCTGGTTATGAGCATAATTGTCAGCCCCGTGCGAATAGGTGAATCCATTCCAACTGAGTAGAAACGACAGAGAACGCTCATTTTCGGATGTTCCGTTATCATAAGCATTCAGGATGGTTACTACTGCCCTGCCCCAATGGGTGGTATCACCTCTTTCAAATGATTTATAATCGTAAAAATGACGTACATGGTATTTTCGCCTGATTTCATCGAGGGCACCAATATGATCATCGTGATAATGAGTAATCACATAATAATCAAGCGTATCCACCCCAAGCTGATTCATAAGCGGCATCAATACTTTACGGGCATAGTCATCCTTTCCCGAATCGATCAACAGTTTTTTCCCGCCCGGCAAAATAATGAGAACAGCATTACCATGCTCTACATCCGGCATAATAAGAGTAAAACCTGCCGGATGAATACTTTCTTTAACATCCAGACAAAAAATTGCCGATGAGCCGTCACTGAATTCAAACAGAAGTTGGTTATCACCTACCGGGAGCGACATGAGCACCTCCGAAGTTAGAACTACATGAAATGCGCCATCAATATGGGGAAATACTTTTATGAAGAAGTCAAGTTGCTTGCCCCGACACATAACAGCCTGCAATTTTCTGCCTCTGGCATCAGCAAGAATGGTAATTGTTGAAGGATGTTCCTTATAAAAAGTATTGCGGATCGGACTGATCGCAGGAGGCAGGAACAGAGAATCTCCCGGCAGGGTGAGATAATCAACCTGGATGTTACCATAGTCGGGGTTCAAGATGATTATATTAGCCCCCTTCTTCAGGTAAGATAAAAAATATGAATCGCTCCAATTGTTGCTCATGGAAAAACCCATGCCATATAATTTCCCGTTCACATCCAGCACTTTCGCGGCATCTCCTTCAGGTGCCCGGTACCGTATAGAAATTTTATACCAGCCGGAGGACGGGCTGTTGATATTCCATTTAATGAAACTGTGCCGGTTAGAACTCAGATACCTGTTTCCGGATGCCGTTATATCTTCAATGATTTTTGTACTGTCAGAAATTTCAGCATATTCGGCTTCGTAACACCTTGCTATCTGGCCTGCTGCAAAAACCGGCATCAAAATGAAAAGCAACAATACCAAAATCTTAATACCGGTTATTCCAATAAAATACAAAATCAGTTTTTTCATATGATCGGTTTGATATATCAAATTTACCTTCTTCCTTTTCAAATCACAAGTAATCTGAAACAAAGAAAATTACAACCCATGCGGTAACAGAATATATGTTACCTGATCATGCCAGTTTCAGATGTCTTTGCTTAAAAATCGTGGCTCCAATAATAAAGTATAATAGGGTTAGCAGAAGAATAGCAATAATCTCAGGCAGTATGCTAAGGAGGCTCATATTCATCACCAGCGCTTTGTTCAAAGCCGAGATAGCATGAACAGGAGTCATCAATCCCTGAATATTTACGGGATATCCGGCAATAGTGAACAGCACTTCGCTTTTCAGGGGGAAAGCTGCTCCCGTGAAGAACATGAACAGGAACATGGGAAAATTGCCCACAATAAGCACTTCATTGGCTGATTTGGTAATGGCTGCAATGATGAGGCTAAAGGCAATGATGGAAACACTGGTGAGGGCAGTTACCAATATCAGTATAAGCAATGATCCCTCATAGCTGAAACCAAGGAAAATGGCGGTTACTAAGGTTAACAACAGTGCGGCAATGCCAACCATAACCTGAACAACACCAATTCCACCAAGGAACTCAATGGTGTTAACCCTGGAAAGTTTCAGCCGCATAATGGTTTTGTTTTCCACCTCTGAAACAAACGCGATACTGGAGGTAAACATAAGCATGATTAATGAAAGCACGAGGATTCCGGGAACAACCATATTGAAATCATCTATGTTTCCCGAAGCGCCAAGCGGCGTTTCGGTTATGTTTACAATTCTGCTCGTTCCGGTGGCTGAATACATGTATTCATTCAGCATTTCACCGGCCCATACAGCACTTATAAGGTATTTCATGCTGGTAAGATCACCAACAAACTCTATCGGTTGTGATTGGGCGCTGTCGCTGTATTTCCTCCCGGCAATATCTTCTGAAAAGGTGGCTGAAATAACAAGGAGCGCATCTGAATGCTTTTCCATAAGGCTTTGTATGCCCTGGCTTCTGCTGCCTGTTTCATCTATGTGAAAAGGTACTGATGCAGAATCGTTCAGCGTATGCTTAAAGTAGGTAATGAGGCTGTCTCCATGATTAAGCGAGGTATCACCCGCCATGATACCTTTGTCATTATTCATAAAAAGAAGGTTGTACTGCGGCTTTGAAGACTCCACAATAAGGAAATATACAAAGATGAAAAAAGGGCCCATGAAAAGGGTAAGTAAAAGAACCCAGTAACTGCGCAATTGTTCTTTCAGACTCTTGATAATAACTGCAAATAGTTTCATTGCCTGAGGTTTCTGCCGGTTAAATGAATAAATACATCTTCGAGTGTATTCTGACGCATTTTGATTTCGGCTGTTTTGAGGCCGGTTTCATCGGCAATTCGCCTGATTGCCGGTAAAATTTCCAATACATCATGATGCTTCAGCAATAAACTGTGTGAACCATTGTTAACGTTTACCTGTGGCATCAATGATGTCATCTTCGAAACGAAAGCCTTGATGCTGTTTTCACTGCCATTTTCAGGAAATATTTCCAGAATATCACCTTCACCAATGGTTCTTTTCAGGTTAACAGGAGTGTCAAGCAACAGTAATTTGCCATAATCAATAATGGCAATACGGTGCGACAGCCTGTCGGCCTCATCCATATTATGGGTAGTAAGGATCACAGTTTTGTTCCGGCCTAATCTGCTGACAAAATCCCTGACCATAACGCGACTTTGGGGGTCGAGGCCTGCTTCCGGCTCATCGAGCACCAAAATCTCCGGATCGTGGATCAGGGCCAGACAAATATTAAGCCGCCGCTTCATACCACCCGACAGCTTTGAAGCCCTTTCACCTGCCTTATCAGACAGACCCAGGAGCGACATCAATTCCCCAGCGCGTTTTTTGCAGGTTGCTTTGTTCTCACCGAACATTTGCCCTGTAAACACAAGCTGTTCAAAACAGGTTAGCTTAGGATAAAAAATGTTTTCCTGTGGACAATAACCAATGAGTGATTTTGGATCACAATTACCAAAGCCTTTAAACTGTATTTCTCCGGAAGTAGGCTCAAGCATACCGCAGATCATGCTGATGGTAGTTGTTTTCCCCGCTCCGTTGGGCCCCAGCAATCCAAGTATTTCATTGCGCCTGATACCGAGGTTCAGATCATTCACCGCAATGAGGTCTCCGAACTTCCGGGTAAGGTTTGTCAATTCAATAACCGTGTCCATTATGAATCATATTTATTGTATGGGTCTTTTCATTAAATCAAGAATGAATGCCCGTTGAATCTCTTTCTTAACGCTGCCGGTATCGAGAAGAGGATCAATCAGAAGGTAACCAAGATATCCGTCGAGGCATGAAATAAAGGCCACTGCACGGGCATGTACGTCGCAGTGATCAAATATACCTTTATCAATGCCTTTTTGAAACAATCCTCCGAAATAGGTTAAGGAAGCTTTAGCCAATTCCCTGTATAGCGCCATAATTTGCGGATTGCTGAAAGCCTCATTCATGGTGATAAAATAAAGGTTTAACTCCCGCTGGCGAGCAATCCAGTAGTCAAGATAGTCATGGATATATTGCTTAAGCCCATCCACCAATGAAGGATTCGATTCAATTTGCGCGGCCAGTTCAATTAACGGTTCCATTATTCTCTGGTTAACCGAAAAGAGTATTTCAGCCTTACTCCTGAAATGATGATATAATCCTCCTTTGCTTAAGCCGGCCCGGCCGGCTATGCTTTCCATGGATGCAGCGGCATATCCTTTCTCGACAAATTCATTAATGGCTGCATCAATGATTGAATTCACCCGTTGATCACTTCTTTCGCGCATTAAAAAGATATTACAAACCGACGGTCGGTTTGTAAAGCTAAACAATTTTCGATTATTGCCTATCTTTGATCATAAAAAAATCATACCTATGAAGACGCTTTTAGTTATAACCGTTTCCATGCTTATGCTTAACAGCCTTTCAATAACCGCACAGCAAAGCAACGAATGTGCTCCTGAAGACAATCCAGGCCTGTTTAACGGAAAAGACCTTGGCAATTGGGAGTTTTTTCTTAAAGATCAAAGCGTTGACCCGGCAACAGTTTTCTTTGTAAAAGACGCGGCCATTCATGTGTCGGGAACCCCCTTTGGTTACATGCGCACAAAAGAGGAATTCAGCGAATACAAATTGCATCTTGAATGGCGCTGGCCAAATGAAGCCACCAACAGCGGTGTGTTCATTCACACTCAGAAACCCGATGCAATATGGCCTCCATGTTTCGAAGTTCAATTGATGGCAGGTAACGCCGGTGATTTTATCTGCGTAGGGGGTGCCACCATGAACGAAAGAACCGAACAGGAGAAAAGGGTAATACCCAAATTCAACCCGTCCAATGAAGTGGCTGTGGGTGAATGGAATATTATGGAAGTGATTTGCAAAGGAAATACCATTGAAGTATACATTAACGGTGTTTTGCAAAACAAGGCTACCGGAACAACGCTAACAGGCGGGCACATTTGCCTTCAGAGTGAAGGTAAAGACATTGAATTCAGAAACATACGGCTGGTTAAATTATAGAAGAGCCAGTATTTCTGAGGCGGAAATAAAGGCAAAAAACTACAAAGCTGAGATTACCACCACCATCTCCCCGCGGGGCGGGTTTTTGGTGAAATGTCCGATGAGTTCACCGAAGCTTCCGCGGATGGTTTCTTCATGCAGTTTGGAGAGCTCCCTTGACACTGAACACCTTCGTTCATCACCCATCACCTGAAGCAACTCCTGTAATGTTTTCAGAATACGATGGGGTGATTCATATAAAATTATGGTGCGATGTTCTCCGGCGAGTTCATTCATCCTCGTTTTCCGGCCTTTCTTGTGGGGAAGAAATCCTTCGAAGCAGAATTTATCGCTTGGAAAGCCCGAGGCAACCAGCGCAGGAATAAGAGCAGTAGCACCGGGAAGGCATTCTACAGGGATTCCCCTGTTGAGGCATTCCCTGATCAGCATAAAACCAGGGTCAGAAATTGACGGTGTTCCGGCATCACTTACCAGCGCTGTTTGTTCACCCGAAGCAATCCGTCCGGCAATTTCATCGGTTTTCTGGTGTTCATTGAAAATATGATACGATTTCAACGGCGTTTGAATGCCATAATGGGCAAATAACTTATGTGTTGTACGGGTGTCTTCAGCCAGAACAAGGTCAACTTCCTTTAATATACGGATTGCCCTGAAGGTTATATCTTCAAGGTTACCGATGGGAGTTGGAACAATATAAAGCTTACTCATTAAGGATTATAAATATTTCCGCTTTACAATATCAAGCAGCAGCAAAACAGGCTCACTATCCATATCCCATTCATAGTTGTTCTCCATATACGCATAAGCATTTTTATAGTCCGGAGCACTGTTCAGCTTTACAATGGCACTTTCAAATGCTTTGTTATCGTTGTTAAACAACTCCCTGATGAAGGTAAACCGGTCATTTATTCCTATTGCACTCATCAGATCGTTAACAGGTTTATTGTGGGTAAGGGTCCTTGATTCCTTATTATAGGTTTCATGAAGGCTTTCGAGTAAGGTAGGCCTGCCCGTGAACTGATCGGCAAGCGTTTGAACCGCTTTCTCTGATTTTGTTTTTTTTGTTTTAATGCTTTCTACTTTCCCTGATTCGGCTGAAATAGCCGTTGATTTTTCTTCAACCTGTGTTACCGTGGAGGAAACTACATTATTTTCAGGAGCCTTTTCAACGGATACGGTTACCGTTGTCTCCTTTACAGTCTCTACTACCTGTTTTCCTGCAGGTTCATTGTTGTCCGGCGAAGCTACAGGCCGGGATTGCATAATGAGCATCAATTCATATATGTTTCTCAGTTTCTGCAAAACCAAATCTATCTCTATGGAAGGGATCACGCCCTCATCAGGAAATCTTCTGATAATATCTTCTATCTCATGCAGATTTTCTACTGTAGCTTCCAATGTATGCCGGTAACTCATTGCAATAAATGTTTTGGTAAAAATAGTGTATTTAATATTGATTATTTTTGCATTCTTTAAAACGAAAAATGAAAAAAATCATTGTCCTGGTACTGGTATTCTCACCAATTATTGGTTATGCCCAAAATTTACAAGTGCATTATGATTTTGCTGAGGACCGCAGGTTTATAACCACCACGCTTGAAATGTTCAGGCCCGATACGCTTGGATCGACCTTTTGGTTTGTTGATTTCGACTTCAATTTACCCGGCAGCCCCCGAAGCATGTCGTCGGCTTACTGGGAAATTGCCCGTGAATTTTACATACCCGGCTTACGGAACAAACCTTTCTTTGATGAATTAACGTTCCATATTGAGTATAATGACGGGTTTGCGGCTTTTGAAACGTCCATTGACACCCTTGGTGGAGTAAGCTATAACAGCGCTTTTCTGGCCGGCTTTGCCCATCCGGTAAAGATTGGCAATTTCACCATAGCAACACAATGGCTTTGCCGGGTGCCCAGAAATACAAATGGACCTGACTTTCAGTTTACGCTGGTTTGGTTACAACCCTTGTTTAAAGGGAAACTTATTTTTACCGGTTACGCTGATCTTTTTTCACAGGATAAGGTAATGGACAACGATAAAAAAGAACTTATTTTTCAAACCGAACCCCAGCTATGGTATACCCTCACCCCAAAAATTTCCATTGGCGGGGAAATCGAGATCAATAAAAATTTCCCGGTTGGCCCCAATGAATGGGGGTTCAGTCCTACTTTAGCGGTCAAATGGGAATTCTGATAACAAAGTTTCAAAAAACAGCCAACTAATCCCATGCATTACCCTACCCACCTTGTCCGATACATGCTTTTGGCCGTTGTTTTCACCTTTGGAAGCAATAGTTTTATCAGTGCACAGAATACCATAATTTCAGGAAGGGTGACGGACTCCGAAACAGGCGAGCCCATCCCCTATGTTAATATTGGTTTCAGGCATAGTCTCGTTGGTACAATCAGTGAAACCGACGGGTCCTTTTACCTTTCAACCCCACGTGCTACCGATACACTTCTTGTATCAAGCCTGGGCTACGAAGTGAAGCGGCTATACATTCATAAGGGCAAAACCAACACATTTGAAATTATGCTGGTTCCCAAGAGTATAGCCCTTGATGCGGTTGTGGTAAAGCCTGGTGAAAATCCCGCCTTTAAAATACTGAAGAAAATAAATGAAAACAAGGACAGGAACAATCCGGAAAAACTTCCTGAATACCAGTACAAAGCCTATACTAAGTTAAGGCTCGACATGAACAACATCGATCAGAACTTTAAGGATGCGCGGCTCCTCAAAGACTTCAGCTTTGTATTTGATTACATGGATTCATCTGAAGTATTCAATAAAAATTACCTGCCTATATTGATTACCGAAACGGTCTCAAAAATATACCGTTCAAAAAACCCGCCCGTAAACAGGGAAGTTATTGAGGCCTTTAAAATAAGCGGAATAGAGAACAAAACCGTTTCTCAGTTTACAGGTAAAATGTATCAGCAACTCAATATTTACGATGATTTTATTGTGTTTTTCGACCCCGGTTTTGTTAGCCCCATCGCCGGAGTAGGTCGCATGTACTATAGATATCTGCTCGAGGACAGCGCATATATCGATGGGGTTTGGTGCCGAAAAATTGCCTTCAGGCCGAAAAGGAAGCAGGAGCGAACGTTTCACGGATTCTTTTGGGTTGCCGATACAAGTTATGCAATAAAACAGGTTCAGTTAAGGGTTTCGGCAGATGTAAACCTGAACCTGCTTAAAGACATGATTGCCACCTATGAATATGACAGGCTGAACGACTCCGTATGGTTTTTGAAAAGTGAAGATCTAATCATCGATTTTAACCTGGCTGAGAAAACCTATGGCTTTTTCGGACGAAAAACAGCCATTTATGATAGCATCGTACTGAATGAAAGGGTGCCTGAACCTATTGTAAAGTTAACAACCGATACGTACCTGCTGGAAAACGATCTTGACCGTGATGACGAATTCTGGCAGCAAAACAGAAAAACCGAACTAACCGGTGAGGACAGCAAGGTGTATGTTATGGTAGATTCTGTAAAACAGGTGCCGTTCTTTAAAACCCTGAACACAGTTTTTACCATGCTCACAAACTATTATATAGTCATGGGTCCCATAGAATTAGGGCCTTATTATACCACCTTTAGTTCGAATGTTATTGAAGGGCCGCGTTTAAGGCTGGGAGGACGAACCAGCAATAAATTCAGCACCAAAATAATGCCCGGCGGACATATTGCTTACGGCTTTGACGATAAGCGCATTAAATACGGCCTTTATGTGACCTACATGTTCAATACCAATCCAAGAAGAACGGGAACGGTATCCTTTTTCCATGATATCAGGCAATTGGGAAAGAGTGAAAATGCTTTTCTTGATGACAATTACCTTACATCCATCATGCGCCGGAATCCCAATTATAAGCTAACGATGGTCGACCAGTTTAATGCGTTTTATGAGCACGAATGGGCCCTTGGATTTTCAAATACGGTAAAGATAAACTACCAGACAATATACTCAACCATCCATATTCCCTTTAATGATATAAGCCTGATGCCCGATACCATAGCGCAGGGAAACATTACCTCGGCTGAAATAACACTATCAACGCATTTTGCCTACCGGGAGAAATTCTTGTGGGGAAAATTCGAGCGAAAAAGCCTGGGGTCTGAATATCCCATGATCGACCTTGATCTCACCTACGGGCCAAAGGGTGTTTACGGCAGCAACTATGAATATGCAAAGGTACGGTTGAAAATTTCAGACAAACTTGAAACCAATCCCTTCGGTTACATCAAATACCGCCTCACCTTCGGAAAGGTTTTCGGAACGCTTCCCTATCCCTTGCTTAAGTTACATGAAGGAAATGAAACTTACGCGTATGACCCGCTTTCATTTAATATGATGAATTACTATGAATTTGTAAGCGATAAATACGCCAGCATTTTTGCAGAACACCATTTCCAGGGCTTCTTCCTGAACCGTATTCCATTAATCAGGAAGCTTAACTGGCGTGAAGTGGCAAGTTGCAACATCCTGTTCGGAGAGCTTTCGGAGCGGAATAAAAATGTTATGGCTTTTCCCGAAGGCTTGTCCGGCTTAAGCGAGCCATACTATGAAGCAGGTTTGGGTATAGAGAACATATTCAAACTATTCAGGGTGGATGCTATCTGGCGATTCTCGTATCTTGACCATCCTAATGTAAGCCCCTTTGGCATAAGGGGAACAATGCAATTATCATTCTGATCGTTAACGCCCTTCCATCATTTCAAATACCGGCTTGCCGGTGCATGAATTGGGATAGGTGATATTAAGAAAAGTAGAAATGGTAGGTGCTATATCAATAATATCAATTTCACGTGAAATACTTCCACGGCCAACTTTCCATCCGTACCATATGAGCGGAATTCTCGAATCATAAGAGTATGATGATGTTCCGCCCGTAGAACCTTCGGATTTTTCTACCCATCCGGCCTTCAGATTGATGATGATATCACCCGACCGCTTTTGGTTGTAGCTGTTCTGAATTTTGCGGTAAACACCTTCAGTGAAATTGGCGGTTTGCATGGTATGCGAGGTCACTGTATTGGCAACGCCCGAAAACTGAAGCATAAACTGCGCAATATATTCCTGCATCTGGCCAAGTGATAATTTGGAGTCCTCAATCAGGGTATGGTTCAGATAAATCTGCTGAGCATGGTATGCCCTTATCCATTCACCCCTGCCGTATTGGTTGTTTAGAGCGCTCATAAGCAATGAGATTGCACCGTTCTGGTTGAAATAGCCGGCAGGAATTTTATTGTCGCTCAGGTACGATGGAACCTGAGCCACGCCGTGATCCGATGTAAGGTAAATCAGTGTATTCTCTTTACCCACCTGTTCATCAATAAAGCGGAGAAAGTGTGCCAGCTCCTTATCGAGCCTTAAAAAGGCATCTTCAACCTCAACCGAATTCGGACCGAATAAACTTCCAATGTTTTCAAGCGATGTAAAGCAAATGGTTAATACGTCCGTAATTTCATCAGCCCCTAATTGCTCGTTGACAATGAGATTGACGGCAAAATCGCGCGTATAAGTATTTCCGAAAGGAGTTTTGTTGAGCAGGCTGTAATCAAGCTTTTTCTTTTTTATTTCAGCTATTTCCTCAAGCACATACGGAAAGGTAGTCTGCCCTTTTAAACCTGTTTCATATTTGTTTTTATCCGGAAGGCTTTCCGTGTACTGATTGATCGGCAGCAAGGTATTCCAGGTTTCTTTAAGATAAATTGAAGGAAATTGCTTGGCATTAAAATCGCTTACCCAACGCGGGATGCTATCGGTATAATAGGTACTGGTAATCCAGTTTCCGGTGCGCGGATCAAACCAATATGAACCATTTGCCGTGTGGCCTGCTGAAAATATTCCCGGTGCCGGATCAATGGACACCGAAAAAACCTTTGACCTGAAATTGTTTGAAAGCCTTAGCTCATCGGAAAAGGTTGTGCACATGAGGTTTCGGGGACTAAAATGCCCGTTATCCACATCACCGCCAACGGCTTTATGTTGTTGGTCTTCTATGCTGCCCTCTATTTTGTCCTGAAGATATAAATACCACTCTTTACCAACTATGCCATGATCGGCAGGTGTAGTGCCTGTTGAAATGCTGGCATGACCAACGCCCTGTTCCGAAAACAGGTAATTGAAGCTGGTATTCCGGCATACCGTCCCGCGGTTCGAAAGAAGCTTGATGCCATTCTCATCCAGTTTGTCCCAAAAGCGCTGGATATAGTCGTAGCGCATTTGGCTAACCACAATACCTACAATAAGTTTTGGCTTTTCGGGTGGAATTTTCATCGTTTGTGCCGAAAGGCCGGAGTTGAACTGCAACAAGAAGGACAGGGAGGAGGCGAACAGGAAAACAAAAAAGCGATACATACAATAAGCGTTAATTCAGTACAGTGAACGGCAAAGATATATTTTTGTTGTTCTCGTGCAAGGGAGAATTCCTTACAATGAAAATTATTAACATTTATGCTCTCCGCGCAACTTTGAGTACATTTACAAAAAATTGCATCCCTCATGAGCTTTAAAGTACCCCTGACAGAACTGAAATCGCGGATGACGAAGTTCAGGACCCAAATGGACAAAGCGAATCCCGAATGGAAACTGGCCGCGATATTCAGCAAAATCAACCTTTATTATTTTACTGGAACCATGCAGGAAGGCATGCTTCTGATTCCCAGGAATAGTGAGGCAGTTCTATGGGTGAGGAGGAGTTATGAAAGGGCTAAGGATGAATCACTGTTTGAACAGATTATGCCCATGGACGGGTTTCGTGATGCGGCGTCGTCGGTTCCGGTGTTGCCGGGGGAAATATACCTTGAAACCGAGTTTATTCCGATTGCCTTTCTGAAGCGGTTTCAAAAGTACTTTCCTATTGATAATGTATGTTCCCTTGAGCCTGTAGTATCAATGATAAGATCGGTTAAAAGCGACTATGAATTGCAGATCATGATTAAATCGGGTGAACTTCATCGCCGTTTGCTCGAAGAAATAGTCCCGCAGCTTCTTTGCGAAGGTATGAGTGAAGTCGACCTTGCCGGCAGGCTTTATGAGCAGATGCTTCAACTTGGCCACCATGGCGTAGCGCGCTTTGGAATGTTTGATACCGAAATGGCCATTGGTCACATTGCTTTTGGTGAAAGCAGCCTTTACCCTACCAGTTTTAACGGACCCGGTGGCAATTATGGAATGTCTGCAGCCGTGCCTCTTGTTGGCAGCCGAACCCGCAAACTTAAAAAAGGCGACCTGGTTTTTATCGATATTGGATTTGGCGTTGATGGCTATCACACCGATAAAACCCTCAACTACATATTTGGCGATAAACCTGAAGGCGAAATGCTCCACGAACATAACAAATGTCTTGATATTCAGGAAAAGCTTGCAAGACAGTTGTTACCGGGTAAAATACCCGCACAGATTTATGAAGAAACCTTATCAGGCCTGTCACCCGATTTCATACAGAACTTTATGGGATTTGGTAACCGGCAGGTAAAATTTCTCGGACATGGCATCGGTCTGGTTATTGACGAATACCCTGTTATAGCCAAGGGATTCAATGAACCCCTGGTTGAAAACATGGTACTTGCCCTTGAGCCAAAAAAAGGAATAGCGGGTAAAGGTATGGTAGGCATTGAAAACACATTTATTGTAACTCCGCAGGGAGGAGAATGTATTACAGGACATAGCAAGGGGTTGGTGGTAGTATAGTGACAAAGGACGAGTGACAAGGGACAAGGGGAAGGAACAGGAGCAGTGGCAGTATAAAACTCAGTTACGCATCCAGCCGGTGAGATTTAAAATCGAAATCCTATCCTGATTGGAATTAATAACGATTGCTGTGTCATAAGAGCTCCTGATTGCAGATAAATATCCAATTTCTCAGAGAGTCTATAATTTAATCCCAGTCCCAATTCTCCCAAAGCACTTCCTGTTCCATTTTCATATTGGTTCCAAATATGATTGTATCCAAGTTTCATATAGATAAAAGAACTCAGTCTTGTTTTAAAAGGCAAGTATTCAAAATCCGTAAAAAACGAGAAACCATGTATTCCTTCAAAATTCAAATATCCCAATCCGATTCCCATAAAAATATGTTTCTTAAACGATAATCCATTAATTACATTCAAATCAATTCCATTTTCTCCATCCAGATGATATCCTTTCCAATTCGGGCCGGCCTCTACCTGTACTGTATTGTATTGATAAAACATATAGCCCGTTTCAATTTTTAGTTGATAATCTGCTTGAGCATATCCGAAAACGGAAATCAATACCAATGTTAGAAGAAGTGTGATTTTTTTCATTCTGGTTATTGCTTTTCAGTTTATGATGGAGATTTATGTCAAAGGGTTGCCTGACACTGCAACTCCCATCCCTGCAGCCTGTCGCGAAGCGTTCTCCTCAGGAGACAAGTAGACTTGGGACAAGTAGACTTGGAGACTATCTCAATAACCGTAATCTCCGGTAATAGCAGGGGGCTTATTCCAGTTCAGCCGTAATCATACCAGTTCAAGCAGTGTAATTTCAGGCATGATGCCCAGCCGTCCGTTATAACCGATAAAGCCAAAACCCCTGTTGACGTATAAGTATTGTTGTCCTTCTTTGTACAGCCCCGCCCATTGCCTGTAGAGGTATTGTGACGGACTCCATTTCAACCCTGCTGTTTCAACCCCCAGTTGCATACCATGGGTATGCCCGCTCAATGTTAAATCGATATCCGGGTATTTCGGCCTTATTTCTGCATCCCAATGCGACGGGTCGTGACTCATGAGGATTTTAAGCGATACCTTTGCCGTGTCGAGGCCGGCAACGGCATTTTCCATATTGCCGTATTTGGGAAAGCGGCTCTTTATGCTCCAGTTTTCTGAGCCAATAAGCGCGAAATTCTTTCCCTTCCATGGGAGTATTACATGACTGTTCATCATCAGGTTCCAGCCCATTTCCTTTTGGAAGGCCAGCAATTGTTCAAAATCCGCCTTTTTATCCTCTTCATCATCCCATTGGATATAGTCGCTGTAATCGTGGTTTCCTAATATTGAGTATACGCCAAGAGGAGCCGTAATTTTACTGAACATATCCATATACGGAACGATCTCATCTGCACGGTAATTGACAAGATCGCCGGTGAACAATACAATATGCGGACTGGCATTAAGAACCATCCTTATCCCATGGTATACTGCATCCCTGTTATCAAAACTACCTGAATGAACATCAGAAATCTGAACCATTCTGAATCCCCTTAAGTCCTCAGGTAAACCGGGTATGGTAAGGGGAACATAACGCAACCGGAAACGGTATTTGTTGGTCATGCCGTAACTTAATCCCATGGTCAGTGCTGCCCCACATAACAGCGCGCCTTTTGAAACAAATTCAGAACGGGTCATTAAGTTCTGCCGTGATTCTGTATTTTGAGTTTGCTGCATCATGCCCTGCTTTGGCTTAGGCAGGGGTGATATAACCTGGCGTAGTTTTTGGTGCAGGGTAACAGCCACCCACCTGAGGGCAAGCAGAATATCCCAAATCAGCATTAAAATGCTTATAAGCAATTTTCCAAAAAAGGCAGCAATCAGTATGCTTACAAATACCTTAAGAATCTGCGACGGCCAATGCGTTGTTGCCAGCCTCGGATATATAATCAATCCGGCCAGAACCAGAACAGAAAATATGGCATAAAAGACCAGGATCATCTTACGCTGTTGCGCGCTCCGGTTTTTTGACGCTTTTCTTACAGCAATATAATTGTAGTACTCAATGAAAGGAATCAGAATTCCAATAATCACCAATTGTTTAACCAGCATGGATATTAATCTACCCCCGATTTAAGAAAATAATTACTTTTTAATGAACGCCCCAGGCTGCCCTATATAAACACCTGCAATTTATTTTGCCAAAGTTACGTTTATTGTATAAAGCTCTTTTAACATTTTGGTTAAAACAACAAAAAAGGAAAATTCGTATAAACAACAAACACAAATCACACCATTATGGAAATGAAAAAAATTTTCGCAGCACTGGTATTGCTCAGTGTTATAGTATTTTCAGTGTCATCATGTAAAAAGGTGCCCTTGCACAGGATGATGCATTTATAGATGCCGTGTTTGATGATTTGGATAATATGGTGCTGGCAGAAGTAAAGGCCCTGGACGATAATGATTACCAGGAGCTTATTCTGAAAACAACCAATACAAACATTTGCTATGCTGTTGAGGTGAATCATCCCGACACAACCACCTTTCCAAAAGTCATCACCATTGATTTCGGGGAGGAATGCGTTGTTACGTACAATGGAATGACCATTACCCGTTCGGGCATAGTAACCGTAACGCTTACCAACAGGTGGTGGATACCCGGAGCACAGCATATACTAACGTTCAGCAATTTCTTCTTTAACGGAGCAAAGATCGAGGGTACCAGGACCATAACCAACCTGGGCCTTGACAACAGGTTTCGGTTGACGGTGGATATTGTGCTGGAAAATGGCAAAATTACCTTCCCTGATCAGCGATTTATCACCCGTGATGCCGATCACCAAAGCATATATGCTTTTCATTTAAATCCGTTGAATGATACACTGTGGATAACAGGAACGGCTGAAGGAATCAATATTCTTGGTGAGGATTATGAAAGAGAAATTATTGATCCTGTCGTATTGGTAAGGTGCAGTGATTATCAGTATAAATGGACTCCGGTTGAAGGGAAAATAGAATTAACAAATAGCGAAAGGGGCCAAATGTCAATCAGCTATGAAGGTGACAATTGTACCGATATGGTAATCCTTGAAAAAGACGGAAACCGGTTTACGTATGAATTTAATTACGCAAACAACAGAAATTAACACACTAACTTTATCAATTTGAGATAAGCTCTGAAATTGCGCTATCTCCCTCTTGGAGGGGGTTGGGGGAGGATTACGAAGCGTTATCCAGATTTGTGGTCAAAGTATATTTACCAAATCTTCCGGAGTCTTATTGTAATACTCCACGCTCCATTGCCCGTTGCTGTAATGCAACAGATTAAGGCAGCCGTTTTTAAGGCGCGTTTTAAAACTTCCAAACGCTCCGCCCGAAATGGTATATAATATTGAATTGATAAAGGCTCCGTGCGAAACCACAATGATGCGCTTACCCGGATATGTTTGCGCAATTGAATTAACAGCATTAAAAGCCCGTTCCTTTAAATTATCAAACGACTCCTGATCAGGGAAAATTCCGTCAGGATAACGTTGCCTCCTTTCATCAGGCAGCATACCTGAGGCTTTGCCGTAATCCCGTTCCAACAAACAATCATTGCCAATTACCTCATTAATGCCCAGGTGTCGTGCTATAATACCGGCGGTATCACTGGCCCGCTTTAGCGGACTACTTACCATGATGTCCCACCTGAAATTCTTTAAATATCCGGCAACCTGCTCACCCTGCTTTCTTCCCAGTTCATTAAGCGGTGTATCTTCACGTCCCTGCAAACGGCCCGATGAATTCCAGTCGGTCTCCCCATGCCTGATTAAACATAAAGTCGTTTCTATGTTTGCTGTCCCGGTCATGCTTACATTTTAACGGCAAAGATAAAAAAGTGTAGAATTGTGGCACGATGTGGGGCTAAAGTTACTCAGTTTTTATCTGGCATCAGCCTGTAAATAATATTCAAGTTACTTACATTCTTTTATTTAGGTGCGGTGTTCATGAAGTGGCACAATTTTTCGGACGTAAGATGGAAACGATTAATTAATAACACCATGAAAAAGAAAATACTGATGTTGTGCGCTACCCTGTTCATGGCTTTTCCGGCCGTAATTGCCCAGACACCCGGGGCAGTTGATACCAGGGATGAAGCAGTTAATGTAGACAGGGGGAATGATTTGGTATTTATAAATGAAGCAGCCGGTAGTGGAATGTTGGAAGTTGAATTGGGAAAAATCGCCCAGGACAAAGCAGCTTCCGCTTCAGTTAAGGAATTTGGCAGAAAGATGGAAAAACACCATTCAGAATCCACTCAAAAGCTCAAAAACCTGGCAAATAATATAGGTGTTCCTGTACCACCATCATTGCCTTCAAAACATCAGGATAAAATAAAGAGTCTTTCAGAAAAAACCGGGAGTGAATTTGATAAAGAATATATTGACCAGATTGTAACCGCTCATAAAGCTGATATTGAAAAATATGAGAAAGCTGTTGACGAAGTTACCGATACTGAACTCAAACAATTCATTTCAAGCACACTTCCGGTCCTGAAAGAACATCTTAAACAGGCTGAAAACTTAAAGGAACAGGTGAAAAACAACTAGGCCAGATGAATGAATCCTTTCCCGTATGTTTTCAGCCTTCTTATTAAATATTATGATTACAAGTTAAGTAAAGTTGTAGGAAAGTTAGAATGTTACGTGTAATTAAACACCGCCAAGAGGCTGTCTGTAAAAGGACAGCCTTTTGTATTTTGAGTATTTTCATTCACAGCCTCCGGCTGATGAAATTAAAAAGACTGGACTTCATCCCAGCATCCGGCCAGAAACCCGCCTGAAACTCTTGAAACCATCTGAAACCCTTGAAACCAAACTCTCTCCACTCTATTATATTGTTAATTGCTAACTGAAAATTGCTAATTGATTATCTTTGCCGAAACCCTTATTTCTTTTGAAATGTCACATACAAATCTATCGTTGTCCCCAACAACACAAGTAAAGGAAGGTGTTTACAGGAGTTATGTAAATACCGAAAACCTGATGCTGGCCATTATTGATTTCACCAATGGTCCCTGGGAAGAGCCTGAACCGTATCATTCACACCCTCATGAGCAGGTTTCGTATGTGGCAAAGGGTGAAATTATTTTTTACTGCGAAGACAGGGAGGATCAGCACCTTAAAGAAGGTGATGTATATGCTGTGCCGTCGGGCAAAAAGCATACAGTAAAAATCCTCACCGAACAGGTTAGACTTATTGATAGTTTCAACCCGGTCAGGGAGGATTTTATCCGGTAATAAAGCGCTAACAGGAGCGGTACCCGTCAATATCCTTAAAATCTACCGTGTATTTTTCGTTGTTGGCCAGCGTAATTTCTGCCCCCAGGGCTGAATAGGCAGGCGTGATATCAAGTATCCTGATGTTTTTTATTGGTGACAGTTCTTCTTCTGTCCACTCTCCATCGTCGGTTTTATGCAGGAAAACAGAAATCAGCAGTTCCATGGAAGGGTTTTGCTGCAGCCGCTTCATATGGGCATATATTACAGTACTTTCATCAGCTTCGGCATTGCGTCCGCTATGAATTACACTGTCCACTTCGTCCCAGGCATTATATGTAAGCAAGGCCAGCCTTCTTCCGGGTATTGAAGCGGTGATAACTTTTCTTCCATCTATTTCCCTCGTTTGAACATCAGCCTTAACGCCATTTATATGGGGCAATCCAAAGTGTCCCAGCGTTAATTCATGTTCAAATGCCATCCTTGTCCTGTCAATCCGGATTACACCTCCCGGTATGATGATTTCAGCCAGGTCGATAATATAACCCACACCATTGTTGGGTGGCTTGCGCATAATGGCCTGCCTGTAAATAACATTATCACGCACGCCGTTGTATAACATACTTTGGGAGGTAGTATACACCGCATTTCTGGTGGCACTGTTATCCATCGTAAGTCCGGTAAGGTAAAAATTGATATCATCACCCCGTACATCACGCGGATCCAGGCTGCGGAAACTGTATTCCATAGATGTTCCGCCTGCAGGATTATGGTCTTCCCATGGAAAATGACTGTTGTAAGTAAGCTTGGAATAATTGTGATCGTCATAGTAAACCTTCCCGGGAATGATTTCTGTAGTGCCCGTCTTTCCATGATTTGCCAAAACAAGTCCGGGGTTATTCAACACCTCGGTATTGGTTTTATCGCCCAGTGTTTCCCATATGCCTTCGTTTTCTTTTGCTGTCCAGAACGGAGAATCCTCGGGCAAGGCCAGGCAAATGAATGGAATGAACATGATAAAAGGACTTCCGGCACAACTGTAATTTTGCACCATATATTCCGCAGGCCTGTAGAACCCAAGGCATGGCACATCGTTGTGATAAAATGATTCCCGCGTAACAAACTGAAGCAATGAACCCGAGCACAATCTCCTGGCCCAACCCGGATCGAGGGGAGATTTGTCCTTCATCAGGAAGGAAACCGGAAATCCGCCCGAAATCCATGTACGGTAGATGATGCTCCTTGCCCACATGGTAACATAACCGTCACGGGCAAAGAAGTTCATGTAGGTTTTCATTAGTTCCTGCGCCGACCGTTCAATGGTTTCAGCAATTTGGGGATAGAATTCATCACCAAACGTTCTGTTCCAAATGGTTAAATAAACAATGAATAAACTGATGGTGTAGTAATTATACGTTTGTTCGAGATACCAGCCATTGCCGGAATGGTATGAAGCTACCCAAAGCAGATGGCTTTTCAGGAGTTCATCATCGATGGGATAACCGTGCTTTTTAAGGAAAGACAGAGTAACGATGTTGAAAATCCGCCAGTTGTTTTGCGTAGTCCTGTGATGACCCCACCTGGAGATGCATACAGCCATTTCATCCTTTTGCTTCTGTGTATACGTCGACCATATGGTATCGGGCATGAGCAACAAGGTTTTGAACAATCCCCCGAACTCACAGGTAAACTGGTAAGTAGAATCGGGAAGTTCTTCGGGCAGCGGCAAAGAATTGGCATGTCCGGGTGTAAAGGTGTTGTAAAACTGCAGGCTGTAGTAATCGCGCAGTTTTATTCCATTGATCTCAACTTCAGGATCATTATGAATCAATGGGCCTGCAAGGGTGAATGTTCGCTCCAGTGCCTCAAATTCGGCTGACCGGTAACGCCAGTCGGGCGCATTTGGCTGAGGATAAGTTTTTCCCGGTACAATGGGAAAATCCATGGGGGTTTCAATGGAATCAATATGTTTGAATGCTCTGCCCAAAATATATTTAGCACATTCGATGTAATGCTTCCTGGTCATCCCGGTGTAGGGGCTCAGGTCAAAATCCGGGTTCTTAATTTCGTAAGCGTTTGCCATTTCTACAGTTAATTTTAATTGACTAAACAGTGTTGTTAAATAGGGGTTACATTTTAAGCAAGGGCAGGTAAAAGTAAATGGCAGGGCTTAAATTTTCCGATACCGCTTTCTACCGCCAAAGCCATATCTGTCAAAATGCTGAAATCGATTGCAAAACTAAAAATTATAAATCACATAACCAACAATATTATTAAATGTGGGTTTTACGTTTATTTCCTTTTTTGGTTTTCATACAGTAATCTGGCACTTTATACTGATAGTTTGAAATCGATTGCATAATTGTCGGGGCAGGATCGCGATATTCTGAAAATCATGATTTTCATGCAGATTAAAATTCAATCCGCGTGTATTTCTGATTCGAAGAATAGTTATACATTGCATAATAATTAAACCCAATACATTCGTCCTATGGAAAAGCAACAGAACTGTGCAAATTGCACCTTAAGGGCCAGGTATGATAAAAAGCCAAAATCATTGCTGGGTCGCTTCTGGCGCTGGCATATTAACTTTTGTCCCGGCTGGAAGCAGTATATGAAATCATTGGACGACACACAGAAAGAGGCTTTAATTTCACGCTATCAGTTGAAAATTCATTAACGTAAGTTAGCGCCCGCCGTGCTTTGCGGTTCTTTGCGTAAACCCTTTGCGCCCTTTGCGTGAACCTATT
>CAZYDI010000048.1:16385-20704 GCA_964646255.1 uncultured Bacteroidales bacterium | reverse complement strand
GGATATTCCTGCAAACTCCTTAGCATGATAGCCCACATGAATACAGTGAAATAATTACCCTGGTTTATATTAATGAAAAACCCGGCATCCCCATGCCGGGTTTTTTTTGTACAGTGATTTCGGCATTGAACTGTATCTGTTTTTGATTGTTTCAGGCTATTGTAGTAATACGGCTTACATTTTCAAATGAGATTGCGAAGTTGAATTTATTCACCATAATGCAACGCGACGCATTAAACAACTGAACCATGCATTACCAATGAAAACATCATTGATGTTGATAATCATCTTTTTGGCAGCTTCATTTTACGGATGCTATTATGACAGTGAAGAAGACTTGTTACCAGATTCAGGCAGCGATTGTGATACACTGAATGTTACCTATGCGGCGTCAGTGGCAGTAATTCTGGATAACAATTGCCTGGTTTGTCATGACAACACTTCGGCAACTGCCCTGGGAGGTAATGTAAAACTCGAAAACTATGCTGATGTAAAAACTGTTGCTGACAATGGAAAATTGCTGGGAACCATAAGCCATTCTCCGGGCTTTGTAACCATGCCGCAGGGCGCAGATAAGCTGGATGAATGTACTATATCAACGGTGAGGAAATGGATTGAAGCGGGGGCACTGAACAACTAATGCAGCACAAGCATGAAAATTATCTGTTCACTCATAATTGCGGTTAGTTTTGTGAATGTTACCGCACAGGACATTGATGAATTACTGGAAGAAACCTCCGGAGGCCAGACTGATTATGCAACAGCCACCTTCAAATCTACCCGAATCATCAATGGACAATCCATTGAAAGAATGCCGGAAGGGCAACTCGATTTCAGAATTCTGCACCGATTCGGACAACTGAATACTGGTGCGTATAATCTATGGGGCCTCGATCAGGCCAATATTCATTTTAGCCTGGAATATGGCATCACCAATTGGATGATGGCGGGTGTAGGCCGGGGAACATATCAGAAAACGTATGACGGCTTCCTGAAGTTCTCCATCCTCAGGCAATCCAAAGGAAAACAGGTAATGCCGGTTTCTGTATCATGGTTCAGCAGTATGGCCATAAATTCTTTAAAACGTGAAGAATCAAAGAAACTTGATTTCTGGTATCGGGCAAGTTATGTGCACCAGTTGCTGATTGCCAGAAAATTCAACGAAAGATTTTCATTGGCAGTCAACCCTTCATTTGTGCACCGCAATTTGGTAGAAACTGAACTTGACCCTAATGATATCTGGGCTGTAGGTTTTGGATCGCGATTTAAGCTTACCAAAAGATTTTCACTGAACGCCGAGTATTATTATGTATTCCAGCCAAGGAATGATTTCCAAAGCAACAATACTTACAACCCGCTTTCCATTGGGGTTGATATTGAAACAGGCGGGCATGTATTTACCATTACACTTACCAATTCCCTGGCTATGATCGAAAAAGCATTCATAGCTGAAACCACCGGAGACTGGCGTGATGGAGGAATACACCTTGGTTTTAATATTTCCCGCGTGTTTAATTTGAAGCGATAGATTGACACCTTATCAATGTAGTTAAGTTAGCACAATCAGGCTTCAACTCCGGCCTCAGCCTGATAGTAAACCTAAGCGGAGCCTCCGGCATTTCAGTGCCAATGCAAAATGAGAAGAAGACTATACTATTATTCAATCATAAATACTGAACAATGAAAACAATACCTGTAATAATGCTTTTTCTGGCGCTGAGCCTGGTGCTTGAAGCACAAAAACTCGTAGCGCGGAATGCCGTTGTTTCGTTCAACGCGACTACGCCTCTCGAGGATATCGTAGCGCATAACCGGCAGGCTGTTAGTATAATTGACCCGAAAGCCGGAACAATTGCCTTCAACCTCCTTGTTAAATCATTTGAATTCAGGATTGCCCTTATGCAGGAACATTTTAACGAGAACTACATGGAATCAGACAAATACCCCAAATCATCATTTAATGGAAAAATATCGAATAACAGTGAGATCAATTACAATAATGATGGCATGTACAAAGCACAAGTGGAAGGTGACCTGACCATACACAATGTCACCCGCAAAATTCAGGCTACAGGGAGTATTGAGGTAAAAGGAGATGTAGTGACCGTGCGGTCGGAATTTATTGTTAAGCCGGCCGACTACAACATTTCCATACCTGCAATTGTTGAAAATAAAATAGCCAAAGACGTGAAGGTTACCGTTAATGGAATCTATAAACCAAACGATCCATCATGAGAAAAAGTATTGCTGTCACCATATTGCTGCTGATTGTAGCCCTTGCCGGCGGGTACCTGGCATGGAAATATACTTTCCGGGAAACCGACCTGAACGTTTCAGCGCGTAAAGCCGACGTTCACATTGATGCCCGGGATCTGATCCTTGCCTATGAATCGGATGAAAATGCAGCAAATGAATTATACCTTGATAAGGTATTATTGGTAACCGGAACTGTTGAATCGGTTTCAGAAGATGAAGTCGGAATTTCGGTTTATCTGAAAGGCTCCAATGATATGTCCGGTGTTATTTGCGGATTTGACAAAACCACTAACGTCAAATCATTGGAAAAAGGAAGTGTTGTGAATATTAAAGGAATATGTACCGGTTATCTTATTGATGTGGTTATGAATAGGTGTTATCTGGTTGATTGAGCGGCCGGCAATAATACAATCAGGTTACTTAAATGTACTCAATGAGTTTGAACGGGACTTTGACGGTATTCCGGTAATGTTCTCCCAAACTGAAGATGGCCTCATCATCTTCTTCATAATACCAGTTTATCGAACATAACTTACCTTCGTCATGCTTCTTTTTGAGAATTCTGAAGATGCCCAGCAAATACTTGGATGAACCACTGTTAACATACTCCAGGCTCATTTCAAAATTGGTGGTTTCTACCGGATGCTGAAAGTAGTCTTCGAGCCAATCAATAATCGGATCAAAGAAATCACCCGGATTTTCAGGTATCGACCTGCCTTCAATTTTCATTACACCACTTTCAGGATTAAAATTGACGCTCGGTGTATTGGGTGTTTTTTTAATAATTAATTCTTTCATAATACAATGAAAATTATAAATTATTCATACCGTAATGCAACGATAGGATCGAGCTTTGACGCCTTTTGTGCAGGATAATACCCGGAGATTAACCCTACAATAAAACACAAAGCTATACCCGCTATCATCCACACCCACGGTACCAAAAAGTCAGATTTCATCACTAAAGATACAATATTTCCGATCAGAATTCCAAGTATGATACCCAAAATGCCCCCCAATTGACAGATCAGAATAGCTTCAAAAAGGAATTGCTGTTTTATTACATTGCTCCGTGCACCGATAGCTTTTCTGATTCCTATTTCTGTAGTTCTTTCGGTTACCGAAACAAGCATAATATTCATCAGTCCAATAGCCGCTCCAATGAGGGTAACAACACCAATAATGGTAGCTGCAAACAGCACTATGCCAATAAGGTCCTTGAATATGTTCGAAAGAAAATCACTCTTGACAATATTAAAGTCGGTTTCATCAATGACATTTAACTTCCTGACCGACCTGAACAAGGCTTCGGAATATCCTTCAGCAGCCTCTGACACACTTGGATAGTCGGGTGATATATTAATAGAAAAATTCTGCCGCGGGCTCGAAAAATATTGCCGGACATTGGTATACGGTATGATACAAATATTATCACTGCTGTTGACTGAAGAGCCTTTCTTTTTTAAAATCCCAATTACCTGGTATTTCCCTTTACCTATTGAGATTTTCTTATTCAGCGGGCTTACATCATTCTTAAAAAGCTTTCCGGCTATATCCTGCCCTATCAATACAACACTCCTGTTCATATGCACATCCTGAAATGATATATCCCTGCCCTGCTCAACACTAAAGCCGGCGGTATACAAATAATCTTCGTCTGCGCCAATTACTGATACATTGGGATGTGTTTTTTCGGACCTGTATTTTACAGTGGACATAAAAGAGGCTTCGGTATAAATTGAAACGCGGGCCGGATAATCGAAACGTTCCTTGAAATTACGAGCCTGCCGGTAGGTTATATAAGGATAATTCTTTTTCCGATAACGACTTTTGCCAATTTGAACAGTAAAACCCCTGCTTTCGATGGTGAATGTATTGGCACCCATTGTGGCAAACTCTTTGGTAATGGTGTTCTTTATTGAATCAATGGAGGTAAGTATACCCACCAATGCCATAATACCAAAGGCAATAATAAGCACAGTAAGGATAGATCTCAGCAGATTCGTCCTGATCGATGCAAAAGAAACCTTCAGGTTCTCTATTGAAGCGGTGTTGAACATTTA
>CAZYDI010000048.1:0-16285 GCA_964646255.1 uncultured Bacteroidales bacterium | reverse complement strand
TGATCGATGCAAAAGAAACCTTCAGGTTCTCTATTGAAGCGGTGTTGAACATTTAAATGGTAACAGCGTGAAAAAAATAAAATTAAGATAAAAATTTTGCATCGTTGAATGCGATATGAATAATTATAAACAATTTTCTGATTAGCGGTTTAGGTGTTTGGCTTTTTAGCTTTTTAGCTTTTTAGCAGTTTAGCAGTTTAGCATTTTAGCTGTTTAGCTGTTTAGCTTTTTTGTATCCGGTCTCCGGGATGCTCTACCTCCCGGATCTACGCTTTACGCTCTGAATTTCTCCTCTCTGCCTCTTTTCTTCATCGCTCTCCCGCTCCCTCGTTCTCTCACTCCCTCGCTCCAACGCTCCCTCGCTCCATCCAGTCTTCATTCGATCTTACCTCCCGGATCCTGGCTACTGGCTCCTGGAACCTACTGATTCATAAATCCCTGCCCGGTAATTACATCGAGATACTTTTTCGAAAATGCAGCATTGTCATTCCTGGGATAGCGCTTCTGCGTGAAAATCTGCGCGAGTGTTTCAAGCTTATTCTCATCAAGAAGCCTGGCAGTGAGCGGCAGGTTTTCTTTTTCTTCGTATAACCTGTCGATATCGTCACCGCTGTAATCCTTGTAAGTATCATTATGTACCACTGCCTCCACAGGTAACCTGTCGGTTAATTCAGGTATATCTGCAGGATGTCCGATAACCAGGGTGGTTACCGGAACTACGCTTGCAGGCATATTCAGGATGTTGATTATCTTATCGGCATTGTAGGTTGTAGTTCCCAGGTAACATATCCCCAGTCCATGCGCTTCTGCTTCCAATGCACAATTTTGCGCAACGAGCAGGGCATCGATGGCGGCTGTCATAAACGACAAGAAATTGTCATATCCGGGTTCGGCTTTGCGCTGCATGCACCATTTATTAAAGCGGTTAAAGTCAGCGCAGAATGTCAGTACCAATGGAGCCTCCTTTACCATATTTTGTTTAAAATGAGCTTCCCACAATTTATCCTTAACCTCTTGTGACCGGGTAACAATAATGCTGTATACCTGCATATTGCCGGTGGTTGATGCCCTTGTACCCGCCTTTAATATATCATGCAACACATGCTCATCCACTGCTTTTGGCGTGAATTTCCTGATGCTGCGGTGATTGAATATTGTATTGATCATTTCTTTAAATTAGAATAACTGCAAAAAATCTCTATTTAATTTCAAATGAGAGGCCGAGCGATGAAGCAATTTCCTTTAAATCAGCAGCAATAGCCGGCAAAATACACATACCTTCCTCCATTAACTTTTTTTCCTTTTCCCGCTCCGGATCACCCGGAATGATTACAGCGGGTTTTCCTTCAGCAGGCCGGGCATTCCGGAAAGTCATAATCCATTCATCCATTTTTGATTTAAATACAGATGCTTCCTGAAAGGCATCAATCCGCATGGCACCAAAAAAGTGACCTGTTCCCTCCCCTGTTTTTTCTTCCAAAACAGGAAGATAGGCAACTGAAGGAGGAACAAATGGGCCAAAATTGGCACCTGAAAATACGGCCGAAAATATATCGACAATGGCACTCAGGCAAAATCCCTTATGGCTGCCGTGAACATAATCACCACCCAGGGTGAGCATCGAGCCTCCCTCTTTAAGGATTGCAGGGTCATCAGATGGCACACCGTACTTATCCTGTACAAAGCCCAACGGCACCTTCTCACCTTTCTTCTCTGCTACAGCCAGTTTACCCCTGGCAATGGGCGTAGTGGCAAAATCGGCGACAAAAGGAGGCTGCTTGTCCGCCGGGATAGCCACTGCGATCGGATTTGTTCCGAGCATCGGGCTTACCGAAAACGTGGGCGCCACAAGCGGGTTTGCATTGGTCATCGATAATCCGATCATATCGTGTTTTAACGCCATCATGGCATAAAAACCGGCAATACCGTAATGATTCGAATTGCGGGTTGACACCCATCCTGTACCAACTTTGGCGGCTTTCTCAATCGCTATTTCCATTGACCGGGTGGCTGCAATCATCCCGATAGCACCGTCGCCATCAACCACTGCGGTGGAGGGGGTTTCATGCACAACCCTAACGGTTGGCCTTACATTAATCCTGTTGGCCTTCCAAAGCTGGAAATAATCTTTAATCCTGATCATCCCATGTGAGGGCAAACCCCTGAGCTCTGCAGCCATAAAAACATCTGCGGTTTTTTCAGCATCGGTTTCATTACAACCCATTTTAATGAAAACATCCCTGGTAAAGTCGTGAAGTGTCCTGTAAGAATACATTTGTCTTAATTTGAAAGGTAAGCGGCTAAATTAATGAAAAACCTGTTCATGAATTGTGGTTTATCTATTAAATACTAATTTTGCTGACCCTGCGTTAATAAGTCGGAAACCATTAATTGAAGAATTGAAACATCTGCTCATATTTCTCCTGGCTCTTTCGCCCCTCATGCTGAATGCCCAAAAAGTTAAAGTACAGCGTGATCCTACACATGATGATGCCTGGCTTCACTTTGGCTTTTCGCTTGGCGTTAATACCATGGATTTCAAGATAAAGCAGACGCAAATGGCAGTTGATTCAGGCCTGTATGCTGAAGTTTCCAAAATCAGTCCCGGATTTCATGTACATGCCCTGGCAAATTTAAGGCTGGCAAAGAATTTTGACTTGCGCTTTACTCCTGGTATTGCTTTTGGCGGAGTGCGTGAAATTAACTATAGAAATAACAATCCTTACAGCACCCTTATCGACCCAGAAGATAATCCGGTTAAGGTAGAATCAAATTTTCTTGAGTTCCCACTGCTGATAAAATATAAATCAAAGCGCCTGAACAACTTCAGGCCATACCTTATTGGCGGCACAAACCTGCGCGTTGATCTCGCTGCTACAAAAAAAACATGGGGCCGGTCACGAAAGGAGAACAACCTGGTTCTGGTAAAACCTTTCGACCTGTATTATGAAATAGGTACGGGATTTGATTTTTATCTCCAGTATAAATTGAAGTTTGCCATTGAATTTAAGTATTCGGTAGGGATGACCAATGTTTTAAAACCAATACCAAGCGATGTTCCAGGCAACATTGAGAATGATGCCGTTTTTACCAATGCTATCGATAAGCTTTATTCAAGGATGTTTATGATAACGCTGCATTTTGAGTAATTTTGCAGGGATTATTTATCATGCCTTGAAAAAAGAACTTACCTTAATCTTATCACCTGCACAGGCTTATAGCGAAGAGTCACGCCGGCAGGCTGTTTTAACGGCTTTAAACTTGCCTGAAAACGCCGGTATCTCGGTACGCATTGTCAGGAAATCGATTGATGCCCGCAGCAGGGATATTAAAGTAAATATTTCTTTTGATGTTTTTATTGACGAGCAACCTGCAGCCCCTCTGGAGAACATTTTCCATTATGCCAATGTAAAGAACCGTCCGGAGGTTATTGTGGTTGGCGCAGGGCCTGCAGGACTATTTGCCGCATTGCGGTTAATTGAACTTGGATACCGTCCGGTTATTCATGAAAGAGGCAAAACAACTTCAGAAAGAAAGAAAGACATTGACTTGCTCGAAAGCAATCATTTGCTTAATCCGGATTCGAATTATTGCTTTGGTGAAGGGGGAGCCGGAACTTTCTCCGATGGTAAACTATACACCCGGTCAAAGAAAAGGGGTGACATCAGCCGGATTCTGGAAATCTTCTTTTTGCATGGAGCAGATGAAAGTGTATTGTATGAAGCCCATCCGCATATCGGTTCCGACCGGCTTCCTGTTATTATTTCAAACATTCGGAGAACCATTCAGGATTGCGGTGGCGAAATCTTTTTCAATAGCCGGATTACCGATATAGTAGTAAACGATGGGCACATTTCCCATTTAATGACCGAAAAAAACGAGAAAATAACCGGTAAAGCCTTCATTTTTGCAACAGGGCACTCAGCCCGTGATGTGTATTACCTGTTTAATTCCCGTGGTATTCTGATAGAATCAAAACCTTTTGCCATGGGCATCAGGGTTGAACATCCGCAGCAACTGATAGACAACATTCAGTATCACGGGCGAAAAGATAAATACCTGCCTTCAGCAGCCTATAATCTTGTGGAACAGGTAAACAACCGGGGCGTGTATTCTTTTTGCATGTGTCCCGGCGGCCAGATTGTGCCCTCCTCAACAGCCAACTATGAAATTGTGGTAAACGGCATGTCGGTTTCCAGGAGAGATTCCCCCTTTGCCAACTCAGGAATTGTTGTGCAGATAATGCCGGAAGATTTCAGGTCATATCAGAATTTACAGGGATTAGCGGGATTGAAGCTGCAGGAATTATTCGAGCAAAAGGCATACAAGCAGGCGCATAAAGGACAAAGTGCACCTGCCCAGAGATTAACCGATTTTATTGCTAACCGCAGTTCACAAAACCTCCCTGTCAATTCTTATTTGCCCGGCACCATGGAATCGCCTATGCACGAATGGATGCCCGATTTCATCAAGCATAACCTGCGCGATGGATTTAAGAAGTTTGACAGCAAAATGAATGGATTTATTACCCGTGATGCCATCATTGTTGGTGTGGAATCCCGCACCTCGTCACCGGTTCGTATTCCAAGAGACACTGAAAAAGGGAACCACCCCCGCATTGAAAACCTGTTTACTGCCGGTGAAGGTGCAGGATTTGCGGGCGGCATTGTATCATCGGCCGTTGATGGCGAGAATATTGCAGTTCTGTGTACCAGGTATATTGACAACCTGTAAAGACCAAAATTCCTTGTTACAATATTAATTGGTATTCAGCAATGAATTAGTGGTTTATGTCTATAAATTCTCTGTGTTGGTATATTAGCTTTGCCGGTTAAACGGCGTGGAAGTAATTTTACCGTATAAATCTGAAAAAAATAAATATGCAATTAAAACAGAAGGTTTTCTCCCTGACACATAAATTCTCCCTATTAATCATTCTGACCATTTGCAGTGCATTCACAACCTTTGGACAATCCTATAAAATAACAGGAACGGTTATTGATAATACCGACCAGCAACCTGTTATAGGTGCATATGTTTTTTTGCACTATGTAAACGATTCAACTGAAAGGGTTGCCGTAACCACCGATATAAACGGTAAGTTCAGTTTTTCGGGATTAAAGCGAAAAAATTACAACCTTACCATTCAAAGCATTAATTATGCTTTGTATACCAGGAATATAAGTCTTTCAAAAGCCAATACCGACCTCGGTACCATATTATTGTCCATGGAAAGCAAAGTGCTGAAAGAAGTGGTGGTAGTTGGCCAGGGTACCGCAGTTCAAAAAGGTGACACCACCGTAATGACGGCCGATGCTTTTAAAGTAACCCAGGATGCCAATGCTGAAGACCTTGTGAAGAAAATGCCGGGAATAACCATCGAAAACGGCACCGTGAAGGCAAGGGGGGAAGATGTAAACCAGGTTCTTGTAGATGGCAAGCCGTTTTTTGGTGATGATCCTTCTGTAGCCCTCCGTAATCTTCCCGCTGAAGTAATCGACAGGGTTCAGGTATATAACCGGCTGAGCGACCAGGCTGAATTAACAGGCTTTGATGATGGAAATTCTTCACGCACAATAAACATTATTACCAAAAGGGGCGCCAAGTACAGTTCGTTTGGAAAAGTAACCGGAGGAACTGATTTCGACGCTAAGTACCTGGCTGGCGGAACGCTTAACCTTTTTAGCGGTCCCCGCAGGTTTACCTTTACCGGAATGACGAACAACATAAACCAGGCCAATTTTGCCATGCAGGACCTGATTGGATCATCGGGCGGAAGTCAGCAGCGTGGCGGATGGGGTGGCAGAAACTTCGGCGGATGGGGCGGAATAAGCAAAAACAGTTCCCTGGGATTCAACTATATCGATAACTGGGGCAAAAAAATATCGGTGTCGGGAAGCTACTTTTACAATACTACTTCTACTACAAGGATTACCAATAGCAATACCGAGTACCTGCTGATTAACGACGGACGTTTTGAAGCCGACTCTTCGTATTCTTATTCAAAAAACCAGAACCACCGTATCAATATGCGCATTGAATATACCATAGATTCAATGAATTCAATGATCATCGTTCCCCGGTTCTCTTTACAGGACAATCTGAACGAATCATCGTCACTGGGTAATATATGGGGTGGAACGATTCTCTCAACGAGTGATGAACGAAGCCTTTCGGACAATCTGGGATACAATGCGGGCAACGATTTGACCTGGAGACATAAGTTTAACAAAAAAGGAAGAACATTATCCGTAAGATCGTCTTTCTCATTCGACCGGCGCAACAACGAAACAACTGATCTTGCAACAATCGATCTTGTTGATGACAACCAGTATATCGACGGTGTGACCAAAACGTTTGATCTGAGAACGAACCTGAACTATACCGAGCCGGTTGGTAAAAGAAGTCAAATACAATTGAATTACGACAATCGTTTCAGGCGGGGCGACAACAACCGTGAGGTGTTTGAGATGTCAGGTGAGGATTCAACAGGTTTTTTCAGAACAGATAACCGCTTGGATTCACTCTCAAATATTTATGACAGTGACTATATGACCAACAGGGGTGGCTTATCCTACCTTTACAACACAAAAAAACTTAATCTCTCCGTTGGACTTACCTATGAAAGGGCTGATTTGTCCGGTTCACAGGATTTTCCCATCCGGGAATCAGTAAAAGAGACTTTCCAGAGCGTTCTGCCTAATTTTATGATCAATTATAAGTTTTCTGATATAACAAACTTGCGTATTTTCTATCGTACCGACACTGATGCTCCTTCGATAACTGAATTGCAAAATGCCATCAATAACTCCGACAGAAGGAGGCTAAGTACCGGTAATCCCGGGTTAAAGCAGGAATATGAACATATGCTGATTGCGCGCTTTTCATACGCCAATCCGACGTCGGGTTTCAATGCCTTTATGTTTATGAGGGGCGCTTACGCAAACGATGTAATCACAAGAAAAACAATATATGCGGAAGGAGATACCCTCATCCGGCCTGATGGCATTGACGTATTGCTGTATCCGGGAAGCCAGCTCAGTTACCCGGTAAACCTTGATCATAGCTATGCTTTCAATTCCATGGTTAATGTAAGCTACTTTTTTAAGCCCATTAAAAGCAATGTGAGCCTTGTTACCGGCTTTAACTATTCGCAAAATCCGGAATTCGCCAAAATGATCCTTAACCGGCAAAACAGCTATTCCATATTAAATAGCCTTATTGTCACCAGCAACATCAGCGAAAAGGTCGACTTTACCCTTTCCTATACCTCGAGTTATGGAATAAACAAATACAGCCTGTCCGGTATGGACAAGAGATGGCAATGGTATCAAAGTGCCAGTGCCCGATTAAATCTGGTGATGTGGAAAGGAATTACATTCAGTACGGATATTGTGGGACAGTATAACCAGGGAACCGATTTGTCGGACGATTACAGCCAAAAGTATTATGTATGGAATGCAAGTCTTGGCAAGAAATTCCTTAAAAACCAGGCTGCCGAAATAAAAATAGGTGCGTATGATATTTTCGATCAGAACAACAGCATTACACGGTCGGTTTCCCCAACTTCGATAATTGACAATCGTACCAATGCTTACAGAAGATATTTTCTGGTGTTGTTTACCTATAATTTAAGGGCATCCCGCAGCAAAGACGCTCCTGTTGAAAAACAGGATGAACAACGCAGGTACGGACCTCCGGGAGGAATGCCTCCGGGTGGTTTCAGACCAGGTGGCGGTCCACCTCGGGGTGCATTTTAATCTTTTATAACAGGGACTGGCTGCAACTTGTCCCTGTTTTTTTATAAATTTCCCAATGCCTCATTGGTGGCATTTAAAACGGGCTCTACAGAAATTTTACTGCCAACGGCTTCCTTCATCCACTGCTGGGGAGTTAACCTACCCAGGCTGAAAATTCGCTCTATTTCGGTGGCGAAATTCTTGTCCTTAATATATTCGGCCAATTGAAACTCAATAATGTGGCCATATGCATAATTGGGCAGGTAAAGCGGAGTGTTTATCATGTGCGAATAAATGGCCAGAACAGGTTGATCCTTCACGCCAAATACCGGGGCATAATACTTATTCCAGATTTCAATGGCAATTCTGTTAACGGCGTCTTTTAGTTCAACAGCAGATGTACCGGGATTGTCATACAACCATTTCCATGTTGCAATATCAACCATCGATACTCCGGCAATTTCATAAAGCGACCAGAAGTTATCCAATGCATCATAATGTTTCTGCATAGCATTATTATCCTTCATACCCAACAATTTCAAATCATTCTTCTGGAACATAAAGGCGAGTGCTTCCGTGAAAGCGGTATTGGGAACTCCCTTGAGCATATAATAGTCGACATCCTGCAGTGATATGGTTTGCTCAACATTATGGCCGAATTCATGCACCGCTATATTATACCCTTTATAGTCCATTCCGTTTTCGAAAATTCTGGTCCTCAACAATGACTTCTGATCACGCGATTCTGCACCCCATGCATGACCAGAACCACGGGCAGGATCAACCTGGATCTTAGAGGCAATTTCCTGCGCGCGGGTATTGGTAAACCCAAGTTTGACCAGGATATTTTTCAAATCATCTTGCACGGCCATCCGTGTCGGATATTTTGCTCTTGTTGTTTTATCGAGTGTTTCAGCAGGTATCGATGTTCTTGTTTTGAAACCATCATACCATATATCAAAAGGCTCAAGTTCCCTGCCCAGGCGCTGCTTAATGACACCGGCCACTTTCCCAACCTCGGGTGATGAAAGGTAAGCCGTAAAAAGCGCTTCCACATCCGCAAGGGGAATTTCCAAATCCGACTCAAAATTCCGAAGGATATAAGTATTGAGTTTTGAATAATATTTATCTACCTCCTGCTGTGCATGAAAAAATCCCAACAGCACATCAAAACGGGTTGAAGGTTCTGCAGGTGCGTCAATTTCATTTCCATTGCCGGTAACTTTATTGGTATACGGATTCCAGTTATATTCGGCAGAATTGATAACCTTTTGCGGGATCTCCTGTGTAATGATTCGTTTCATTACTTCATACAGCATTCGCTGTTTTTCTAAACCCTGTACATCGCCATAATTGGTTTTTATTTCATCGCGAATATTCCAGTGGCTCAATAATTTCATATCTGCAGGGAACAACGATTTTCCTTCGTTGTTAAGCAGCTTGCCTGCATAAATATTGTAATCGCCGATGTAAATTTCCGAACGAGTGTAGGCATTAACAACCGATTGAATTACCGAAGAAGGCACGCGTGAATCAAAGGCATCACCCAGCCTGGCATACGCCCAATCTTTACGATTCCACCCTTCGGCTGCAGCGGTTTTTTCATCAAGGGAATAATAAGGGAAATTAAGGGTAATGATAAATGCAATCTTGTTGTTGAAGAAATCATCGGCGAAATGGGTGCCAGGACTGTATGTACCGAATAATTCATCCACCGGTAACATCTCCCCTATATCAAGGTGCATGGGTCGCTGAAGTGTTACGGTAATCGCATTGAATCCTCCTGAAATAGCCTCCATGTTTTCTGAAATCCTCATGAACAACTTGTCTCTTGCAGCATCATCGGCAACGAAACGGGCTTTGCAGAACTGCACGAATTCAGCATCACTCCCGTCATTCTGAGTCCAGAAAAAAGCGGTATTTCTCACACCCCTGTCTATCCGGTCTTTTAAAGCCTCTCCATGAGTTGCTACAAGCGAATCAATTGTTTGTTGTATTAAAGATTCCATAATGTAGGTTTTGTTTCCATTTGTTTTATCAACCTTTTTGCCGCACCCGAACAACAGCAATGCAGCACCTAAAATAAAACATGCTTTTTTCATAATATGTTTCTCTATTTGTTTGGTCATCGTTTGCTTTTCACGTGCGACAGTACTATTGCAACAGCCGATGCAACATTGAGTGATTCAACATGCTCAGTATTGTTGCTGGCCGCAGGGATGGTTATGTGGTTCTTTAGCAGGGGTAAAAAAGTACCGGAAATTCCCCTTGATTCATTCCCAAACATGATAAGGCCTTTCCTAATTGCAGGCATTTCATACACCGATGTTCCGTCCATAAACGTGCCGCCCACGTAATAATCATCAGGTATAGCTGCCTTTTGCAGCAGTGCTGTAAGGTCGGTGAAATATACATTAACATTCAGTACGGCTCCCATTGATGACTGAATTACCTTGGGATTGTAAGGATCAGCACACCCCTCGCTGCAAAACACATGCCCGATCCCAAACCAGTCAGCTGTTCTGATGATTGTTCCCATATTACCGGGGTCCTGAACATTGTCCAATGCGATACAAAGCGAATCAAACACTGTTTCAGGATCCGGTACCTTTTCCTCCATATTAAGCAACGCCATAGTTTGCGGGGGTGTTTCAAACGTTGATATCCTGGAAAGATCATTCAGCGATGTTTCAAAAACCTCCTGATCCGGTGGCAGTAAAGACCGGTTCAGATTAAGCCAATCCGTTGTGGCGTATAGTTGTACTATGCGATGGGCATGATACCTAAGGACCTCCTTTACAATTTTATCGCCTTCAACAATAAATTGCCTGTTGGTGTCCCTAAACTTTTTGATTTTTAATGATGAAAGGTATTTTATTTTGTTTTTACCGGGAAGCATCGATGTTAGAAGTTCAGGAGTTATTCCGGTTTAAAGTTATCAATTTCAATGGAAGGCTGATAATTTGTTGAACACTTTATATTGATTAAAGTTATATTTGTCAAACGGTAGTATTAATTGCGATTTTACCGGTTTTCCCGGTATTTCATAAATCGACGAACGATTGCTGATTCGCCTAAATATCATAAAACCTGTTCGGCCGGGAATTTTGGCAGTACTATTTTTCACTGCAATTTCCTGTTCGCCTTCCAGGTATTTGCCTGAAGGCGAGTACCTGCTGAGCCGAAACAAGGTACAGGCTGATGATAATAAGATTTCAAAAGAACAGCTTAAAAGCTATATCATTCAATCCCCCAATAAGCGTATCCTTGGCCTCCGGTTTCATCTGTTCCTGTATAACCTTTCAAACCTGAAAAAAGAAAAATGGCCCCATGGCTGGCTAAGGGAAATAGGTGAAGAGCCGGTTGTTTACAACCCTGTGCTTACAAAAAACAGCAAAGACCAGATAAAACAGTTCCTCGAAAATAAAGGATATTATCACGCCGAAGTGGAAGATACCGTTACCTTTAACAGGCGAAATGCCACCGTTACCTATGATATAGTTTTCAATGATCCTTACCGTGTTAAAAGCATTTCGTACCATTTTGAAGACACCGGCATCGTTTCGTATGTTTTGCCCGATACGGTAAATTCGCTTTTGAAAAGAGGCATCCGGTTTGACAAGGATTTGCTGCAACAAGAAAGAGCCAGGATCGAGACAAGGTTAAAAGAGGAAGGTTACTTCAGTTTTTCAAAGGAATACATTTATTACAATGCCACAGTTGATCCGGATGCTTATGCAGTACACCTGAGCATGCATATTGATGAATATGGGCAGGGTATTCCCAATCCGTATACAAAGGTGAAATTCCATCCCAAGTACAAAATCAACCATGTGTTTATTTTTCCCAATTATGCAGAGACAGGCTTGCAGCATGCCGTTTTTGATACCCTCCGTTTCAAAAACCTGAATTTCCTTACGTTGGGTGAAATGAACCTCAAGCCGAATGCTATTGTAAACCGGAACTATATTATACCGGGTGAATATTACAAGCTAAGCAATGTAAACCAAACTTACCGGAATCTTTCTGCACTGAACATCATAAGGTTTACCAATATTACCTTTAAAGAATCCGATACCCTGGTTACATTTGGCCAACAGAGGTATCTTGATGCACGAATTGAGCTTAACCAAAGAGATTTACAGGCATTGCAGGCCGAAATTGCCGGCACCAATTCTTCTGGCGACCTGGGTACAAGAGTAAATCTCACCTATTCGAATTTCAACCTCTTCAGGGGAGCAGAGGTCTTTAATATGCGCTTAACCGGGGCAATTGAGTCGCTGAAAAACCAAACCAACAATACCTATAAGAGCATGAAGGAAATTGGGGTGGATGCCAGCATTATTTTTCCGAAGTTCTTTGTTCCTTTCAAAATGCAGGACTTCGTTAAAAAGTATGCCCCAAAGACGACCATTTCTGCTTCCTTTAACTATCAGTCAAGGCCCGACTATACACGTTCCATTGCCAACAGCTCGTTTTCCTATAAATGGAATTCGGGGAAATATATTACCCATTCATTCTGGCCCTTTGAAATAAACTATATAAAAATATATGAACAGCATTCAAACCAGCGCTGGCTGGAGGATATAAGGATGACACGGCTGGGATACAGTTTTGAGGACCATATGATCAATGACATACATTATTCACTTGAACTGAATAACCAGACAATAGGGAAAAGCCAGAATTTTGTCTTTGCACGGTTAAATGTGGAATCAGCTGCCTTTTTGCTGAATACGTTCAACCGGTGGTCGAATCAGCCTGAAACTGCAGGTGGCCATACACTGCTTAATGTTCCTTATTTTCAGTACCTGTTGGGGGATATTGATTTTCGCTATTATAATGTAATTGACAAGCAAAACAGGTTTGTATACAGGCTCTTTATTGGCGCCGGGTATCCATATGGAAATTCAGATGCCTTACCCTATGAAAAGAAATACTTTGCAGGTGGCCCGAATAGTTTAAGGGCATGGAATACAAGGGACATAGGGCCAGGGTCGTATGTCGAAGCAAGCGACTCGGTGTTCTTTTTCCCGAACAAGAATGGCGATATCAAGCTGGAAGCCAACGTTGAGTACCGGTTTAAGCTGGTATGGAAAATTGAAGCCGCTTTGTTTGCCGATGTAGGCAATGTTTGGAATATGCGGTATGATTCCACTAAAATCAATGCGGAATTTGATTTTAAGCGCTTTCATAAGGAACTTGCCGTTGCAGGGGGCTTTGGTTTCCGGTTTGATTTTTCATTTTTTCTGTTGCGTGTTGATGTTGGTATCAGGTTCAGGGATCCTACCCTGCCCGATGGTGACAGGTGGATACCTGTATTGAGGGATTTTGGCTTTAATGATTTGCACCTGAAATTTGGTATAGGTTATCCGTTTTAATATGATACATCGTTTCAGGAATTTTTTCTCTTTTACTTCGGCTGAACGAAAGGGAGTTTTGCTGTTAATTATCCTTGTCATGTTTCTTGCCGTGATTCAGGTTTACCTGAAATTCACTGAGCCTGCCACTGTATTTGATAAAGATTCAGCAATAATTTCCCGGGACATCCTTACGTTTGGAAATGAATTAACCAGTTTTGCCGATTCGGGCAGTTATGCCGGCGAAGTTGAAGTTTCAGCCGCAGAACTTTTCCCCTTTGATCCAAATAAGGTTAGCGTGGCCGAAATGAAAAGGCTGGGTTTAAGCAATAATGTAATCAGAAACCTTTACCGATACAGGCTAAAAGGTGGAATATTCCGAAAGAAAGAGGATCTTCTCAGGATATACGGGATGGACCAGACCCGGTTTATGCGTTTGTCACCGTACATTATCATTGCAGCAGAAGAAAGAAAAGCTGAAATACCGGAATCATCTTCAACTGTCTATCCACGCAAGTTCGGCATCAACATGGCTGATTCTGCGGCGTTTGAGTCCTTACCGGGCATCGGACCGGTGTTCGCGAAAAGGATTGTACGTTACAGGAGTCTGCTGGGAGGTTATTGCGCGTTAAGCCAACTTTCAGAGGTGTATGGAATTCCGGATAGCACCTTACATGAAATAAGGGATTACCTGTATATTGACACGCTCAATATCCGCAAAATTAACATTAATGAAGCAACTGAAGCTGAATTGTCGCGTCATCCATATATAGGAAGGCATACTGCAAAAGGTATAGTGAATTACCGCAAACAGGTTAAGTATATTCAGAAACTGAAGGAACTGATTGACAATGGCATACTCACAAAAGAAGCCGCAGAAAGGTTGGAAAATTACCTTGTTATTTAACTATTTTTAATAGGTTTCTACTGGATATTTAGCGTAATTTTGACTAAATTTATAGAAAAGCATACGGCTGATAGGATTATCTTTTTGGATTTCTGCCACTTAATTTTTTTTGGTGATAATTTGGTAGTTATGAGTCAAAATAATAAATTTGCGGCTCATTAAAAAAAATTAGACAAATGATTATTGTACCTATTAAGGAAGGTGAAAACATTGAAAGGGCGCTTAAGAAATTTAAGCGGAAGTTTGAAAAAACTGGTGTAGTAAAGGAATTGAGATCACGGCAGGCATTTGTTAAACCATCCATGCGTAAACGCGAAATGGTAAAGAAAGCGATTTACGTTCAGCATTTACAGCAGGCAGAAGAATAGTATTTCAAAGGGGGATAATCCAGGATTACGTATCAGCCTATGCATAAAATTATCCCTGATCATGAGGCATTTTGCTGATTTTCTGCAGTATATTAAGTTTGTAAAGCAATATTCTCCCCATACTATACGTGCTTACCAAAAGGACCTGGAGCAATTTTTTGAATTTATTGCTTCAGGGGTTGATGCTGATGAATCAACCATCAGTCATCACCAGATCCGAGCCTGGATTATGCAAAATATGGAGGCTGGCAATACAGCCCGCAGCGTTAACCGCAAATTATCGGCACTAAAGAATTACTTCAGGTACCTTCTTAAAGAAGGTATTGTTTCGTACAATCCCTTGCTAAAAGTATTGGCTCTCAAACCACAACGGAAGCTTCCGGCATTTGTTAAAGAGAATCAGATGGATCAATTGCTGGATGAAGTTGATTTTGGTGATGATTTCAGGGGATTGCGAAACAGGATTATCATCGACACTTTTTACAATACCGGTATACGGATCGCCGAACTCATTCATATTGCGTGTGGAGATGTTGATTTCGGGAAGCAGACCATAAAGGTCCTGGGCAAACGCAACAAGGAGCGAATAATTCCTGTTAGCCAGGAATTTGCCGCTACACTGGAGCATTATGCCAGTGCCAGGAATGAAGCATTTCCGCAGTCGCCCTGGTTCTTTGTTACCGACAAAGGTCAGCAGTTGTATCAGCGCTTTGTGTACCGCATTGTGAACAGTTACCTGGGCCTTGTTACCACACTCGATAAAAAGAGCCCTCATGTACTGAGACATACGTTTGCCACAGCCATGCTTAATAAAGGAGCTGATTTAAATGCCATCAAGGAATTGCTTGGACACGCCAATTTATCAGCTACTGAAGTATATACCCACAATACATTCGAAAAATTAAAATCAGTATATAAACAAGCTCATCCAAGAGCGTAAATTTTTAGGAGGAAAAGATTATGAATATCAGAATTAACGCCGTAAAATTTGATGTCGACACAAAACTTGTGGATTTTATTAACAAAAAGGTCGGAAAATTAGAACGTTACTTCGATGATATTATTAATGCAGAGGTGTATTTAAAGCTGGAAAATACCTCTGAATTGGAAAACAAGGTAGTGGAAATAAAACTGGATATACCTGGCAGTGATTTATTTGCTCAGAAGCAAAGCAAAACCTTTGAGGAATCTACCGATGAAGCAGTTGATGCTTTAAAACAGCAAATACTAAAACACAAGGACAAACTGCGTGGTTTATAAAAAGAAAAATAATTTTGAGAAATAAATAAATTGTTATACATTTGCGAACCGATTTTGGAGGGTATTGCCGATGTAGCTCAGTTGGCCAGAGCAGCTGATTTGTAATCAGCTGGTCGGGGGTTCGAATCCCTCCATCGGCTCGCAAAAAATTGATTTGTTCTTTTATTTGAGGTTTTTAATAAACCGGTTTGTCCGGTTTGTTTTTGAAGGGGAGATACCAAAGTGGCCAACTGGGGCAGACTGTAAATCTGCTGGCTGATGCCTTCGTAGGTTCGAATCCTGCTCTCCCCACAGGCGGAATTTTTTGGTTTATTGATTTATTGATTTTTTGGTTGAAAATTTTAGTTGCCCTCGGATCTCACAATCACCAAATCAACAATTCAGCAAATCAACAAATTTCAAATGCGGGAGTAGCTCAGTTGGTAGAGCATAACCCTTCCAAGGTTAGGGCCGCGGGTTCGAGTCTCGTCTCCCGCTCAAGTTATTTGATGATCTGAAGATTTGAAGATTTAGTGAATCGGTGGTTGGATGAGTTTCCAATCAGTCAATTAACAAAATCAACCAATCAACCAATCAACCGATCAACCGATCAACAAATAAATAGGCCGATGTAGCTCAGTTGGTAGAGCGTTTCCTTGGTAAGGAAGAGGT
>CAZYDI010000047.1:0-20717 GCA_964646255.1 uncultured Bacteroidales bacterium | reverse complement strand
GACAATCTTCAACAATGGAATAGTAAACAATTGTATTCTATATAATAGCCTGACAGGAAAGCCCGGAGTCGAAGAATGACCGGAATAGAAATGTTAATGCAACCAAATGACCCTTCGTTTGTCTTTAATACAGAACATGGCCATTTACCCTCCTGATCGTAATTTCAGGATAACCAAATAAGGGATTCGGCGTATTAAATATGAAAAGGCACGATTCTTGATTAAACAAACAGTAAAACCTCTCAATATGAAAACAACTTTATTCTCAACAAACCGCGTTATTCGCCTTATTACATTATTCGCTGCCATCGTATTGTTCACCCGCTGTGAGGGACCTATGGGACCAAGAGGCCGTGACGGAGTTGATGGTATCGACGGCGATGTATACGCATATTCTGCCATATATAACGTACCGGTAAATAGCTGGAGTGGTGATGCCAACGGCTACTTTGCTTCTCTTACCATGCCTGAAATTACCAATGATATTTATAATAACGGTGCTGTATTGGTATACTGGCTCAATGAAGAACCTCCGGTTAACTTCACCCCATTGCCTTATTCATACATGGATGGCGAAGGCCTAACAACAGTTTTGGCCTGTGATATTTACATTGGAAGTGTACGGCTCTTTTTCCAGGAAATATTTGAAGGATACCCCGATACCTTTGCCCCTGAAAACCAATGGGCATTTAAAATACTGGTGGTTGAGGGTATACCCCTGGCAACACTTAAAAGCACCGTGGATATAAAAGACTATAATGCAGTCGAAAACCTGCTGAAAGAATTCAACGCAAAACAAAAATAACCATTGTGCAGCTTGAATGCTCCTGGCTGCATGGCCAGGTGCATTTTCATTTATGTAAACCCTATAGTTTTACCACCGGCGCGCGGAATGTTACCGCTTCATTGTGCAAATTGTGCTTGTAATTGATCACTTCCAGCGTTTTGGGAACAACTTTAATAAGTACAAATATTTCTTTCCAGTCTTTTATTCCTTCCCAGTAATCCCTTTTCATTTTCATCAGCAGTTCCTTATCATCTATTACCTCGGCAACACCGGTAATGTTTACGTAACCTTTGGCATTGGTGTGATCAGACCAGTAAACATTCACCCTTGGATTATTCCTGATTTCCTTCACCTTTCTGCTATCCCTGGCGGTAGCAAACCAAATGACAATCTCGTCCTGCATCGGAAAAGGATTCATTGTTCTTATCTGCGGTTGCCCGTCACCATCCACCGTTACCAATGCGCAATAATGGCTTTCATGGATAAGTTCGAGTGCGGCTTTAACCAGGCTGTCCCGGCTGGCTTCCTGTGAAAAAACATTGGTCGTTGCTGTCAACAGCATCCCGCTTAACAAGAGCATGAGAAAATTCTTTGTTTTCATTTTTTTAGTATTGGTGTAATGAAATTATGACTCCTTACAAAACAAATCCCCTATTTTCAGCCATCAGCATATTGCCGCGGCGTCTTTCCGAATTTTTCCTGGAACCGCTTCGAAAAATAGGAGTGGTTGGTAAACCCAACCATATACATTACCTCCGACACGGTAAATGTTTTGCGGCTGAGCAGTAAGGCAGCCTTCTTGAGTCGCAGCGTGCGGATATAATCCACTGCTGTCTGTCCCGTCAGAGATTTTATCCGCCTGTAAATTTGCTTAAGGCTGTATCCCGATTTTTCGCTTAAAACACGTACACTTAAATCAGGGTTGGTTAACTCATTTTCAATAATGGTGGTTATGGTAGATAAAAACCGTTCATCAGCCGATTGTACCTCCTTCTCCTTAGGTGCAATAATTGCTTCCTGCCTGGCCTTTTGAATAATTAAATCGCGCCCCTTTAGCAGGTGCCTTACCCTGTCCGTTAAATAATCCATTTCGAAAGGCTTGGCAATGAAGGCATCAGCACCGGTACTGTAACCGGATAATTCAGTTGTCTTATCATCCCTGGCCGTAAGCATTATAACAGGAATGCGCGATGTACTGATATTCTCCCTTAGTCGCCGGCACATCTCAATGCCATCCATCACCGGCATCATGATATCGGTAACAATGGCATCGGGTTGCCGCGATATAGCCATCTCAAGCCCCTGCTTACCGTTTTGTGCACCTATGCAATGGAATTCATCAGCAAGGTTTTTTGAGATGAAGGCGAGTATTTCGGCATTGTCCTCAACAATAAGGAGTATGGGCTTGTTTTCGAATACAGGAACAGATTGAAGCATACTTCTGCCTGCTTTTTTACCTTCAGCGTTTGCTGACTGAAGGGCCGGCAATTCAATCACAACCGTAGTTCCCTTTATACCATCGGAAGTTACCTGTACCGTTCCGTTGTGCAGCTTCACATAATCCCTTACGATGGAAAGTCCGACGCCTGAGCCATCCTTGTTTTGTGGCAAGGCATGCCGTGACTGATAAAAACGCTCAAATATATGCGGCATGTCGGTTGCATCTATCCCGGGGCCATCATCGTGAAGGGTAATTTTCACCTTATCCGTTAATGCGACTATTTTAACCTGTATTTCGGATGCATCAGGGGCAAATTTGGCAGCATTGGAGAGTATATTGTTAAAAATAATCTCAAGCTTGAAAATATCGGCCTCTATGTCGAATGAGGGTGTGTTGCTCTCTACAACAATTTGAACATCCCTTTCCTCAAGCATTTTCTCAAATACCGTTGCCACGCTTTTGATAAAAGCCACCACATCGGTTTTAGAAACAATAAGTCCAAAGCCGTCAAATTCCTGCCGGCTTGCTTCCATCATCTGATGGATAAGTGAAGCCACCTTTAGTGCATTGTGGCGAACCTGCATAATTTCCTCCTTTACCGGAGCCTTAACCTTATCGGCAATTTTGCCCAGCGGCGCAATCACCAGGCTTAGCGGTGTTTTTAACTCGTGCGAAATATTGGTAAGGAAATCAATTTTATGGGCGGTAAGCTCCTGTGTTTTTGCTTTGTCTATCCGTTCAAACCGTAACCGGTTCCACACCTGGTAATAATTAATAAATGCAATAACCAGCATAATCAAAGCCAGGGTGTACATACTCTTCGCAAGCCCGGTTAAATACCATGGGCGGTTTATGGTTATTGCCATCCTTAAGGGATTGGGCATGATGTTACCGTCGTTGCCAACCCTTGAAATGTTCAGTATATAATCCCCTGATGCAAGATTGTTGTAGGTTATGCGGTTATTGCCCCTGCCCATGAATCTCCACTCATGCTCCATACCCTCGAGCATATGGGCATATTGTGCGTTATGCTGGTGGCTGTAACTTAGTTCCGAAAAGGTAAAGGAAAGGTTATTGGCTTTATGCGGCAATTCAACGGCTGAAGTAAAACGGATACTTCTGCCGTTTTCCGCTTTTGTTCCGGGAATCTCCCTGTCCTGTATGGAAGTATTATTTATCCAAAGACCTGTTAAATAGGTATGGTTGGGTGGGTCATCCAATTGCATGGATTCCGGGTCAAACTCAAGGTATTCATTGGTGCCGCCTGCAATGATGCTTCCCGTTCCCGAATGATAATATATTGCCGTAAATTGTCTGCCTACCGACAATTGATAAATCTGCAATGATGATTTTTCGGTAAAGAATAAGCCCGACGTGCTGGTCATCCAAATCCTCCGGCCATCATCGGCCAGTCCATTGATATACGTATCATTTAACCTGGGATCGGTGAGAATTTTGATGGTGTTGTTCCGGGTATCGATTCTTACAATCTTGTTCCTTAATGCTGCCCATACATACTGGTCGGGACCTGCTGTCATGGCAGTAACATCATCCGATGGCAAGGGATGCTGAATGGAAGCGGATGTGAACCGGATTACCTGGTTATTGTAGCGGTCGATTTTGCAAATCCCTGCCCGGTAGGTACCCGCCCAAATATTGCGGTCATTGTCCATAGCCAGGAACTGAAGCATATTACCCGATAACCCCATTTTGCCATCGTCGGCATAATAGTTCCGTTCGGCGGTATAATACGTTTTACCAGAGGCTTTCAATTTCGCTTTGTCAAGCACAAAAAGCCCCCCCAAACATGTTGCTATCCATAATTTGCGTGTTTCATCCTGCCTTATTGCGTAGGACCAGTTGGCATTGCGCATATGGCTTTCATCGTTGACAACATAACGGATGAACTGGCCCGATTTTTCCTCATATCGGCAAATGCTGCCATCGGTCGCAATCCACAGCTCACCTTCTGCATCTTCAAAAACATACCTTACTTTATTGTGAGGCAGCGGGTTATTGGGATTGTTTTGCTGATACCACACTGTTTTCCCCCGTTGCTGATCAATCATGATAAGGCCATTTGTACCTGCCAGCCACAGCCGGTCCTTGCTGTCCTTTAAAATGGAAAGCAGGTAATTGCCTTCGTTGGAACCGGTAAGCTCGCTTACCGATTGTGCTGTAAAGCGCTTATCATATGTGTACAGCGAAGTTCCGGCATCGGTCCCTATCCAAATGTTCTGTTCCCTGTCAGTAAAAACAGTCCATACAATATTGTTGATAAGGGATTTGTCGTTTAGTGCATCATGCCTGATTAACCTGTGATTCCCTGCCCCGGGACTATAAATGATAAGTCCGTTGTCGGTTCCTGCCCATAAGCAATTCAGGTTATCCAGCAACAGCGATTTAACCGAATTGCCTTGCAGTGGTTTTATTTCCGAGAATGTCTCCGTTACCGTATTGAATGTGAGCAGTCCCCCTTCATACCCTACCCAAATGCAATTTCTGTTATAGTCGGCAAGCAATGATAATACCAGCTGATTGGTTGTTGTTTGTCTGCTTGCCGGCATCAATGTTTCAAAAGTACCTGTTTTGTTATCATACCTGCACAATCCGTTATAGGTACCAAAATAATGGGTGTTCTCATCATACCTGAGGATGGTATAAATTGAATGGTGGGGAATAAGTCCGTTGCTTATCCTGTCCGGCTTGCCGTTTCGGGTGTCATACCTGTATAATCCGTCAAGGCTTCCTATCCAGAATGTATGGTTGTTTATCCGCGATATGGAGCGTATATTGTCGGGCAGCCCATCCGGTGATTTCTCATAGCTGTCTGTATAGGTATTGAAAATAAGCAGACCGTTGTCGGATCCCAGCCATAAATGTACTGAATCAACCATCACGGCGCAGTAAATAACGCCAATATTGGCATGTCCGTTACCCTCTTTGCCAACGTATTGCCTGGCCTGATAACCATCATAACTAAACAGGCCCCTGTCGGTTCCAAACCATATCAATCCGGTACCATCCTGCACAATGCAATTTACTGCCGATGCATTCAGCCCGTTCCGGTGATCTATGGTGCTGAACTCATGGTACTTTATTCCATGTGCAACCAGCGGCTGAAGAGGAATCCACACCATGACGGAAATCAACACCAACAGGGCTTTTATAATATCCTTGGGATTGGTAAAAGACATAAAAGGATTTTTTACCTTATACAAATGTATGTGTTTTGATTTCTTCTGAAACCCCAAAGTTCCATTATCGGTTTTGACGTCTGATTTGTGTTTATAATCGTCCAAAATGTGTTAATGATGTCCGGTATATGTTAATGAAGGGGTAATTTAAACCCGAACATTATAATGGTAAATAATAATTTCATTTCCGGTTTATGCTATTATAAATGAAACGCTATTTTTCCATGCTGAGGTTTTTACTCCCAGTTCTTCTTCTTTCGGTGCAAACCTCTCTTATTAAGGGGCAAAGCCGTAACGATGATGCTTATGTTGACAAAAAGGGCATTATCCGCTCGCGATCAGACAACGCTGAAATATATGGTTTTGGAGTTAACTACACCCTCCCGTTTGCCCATGAATACCGCATGGCGATTAAAACGGGGCAATCGCCCGAAAATTTTATCAGGGAGGATGTATACCACATGGCCCGTCTTGACCTTGATTTATACCGTGTTCATGTATGGGATACTGAAATCAGCGATACGCTCGGTAATTTAATTGAAAATGAACACCTGAGGCTTTTTGACTTTGCCATCAACGAGATGAAACAGAGGGGAATCAGATTTGTCATTACCCCAATAGCTTTTTGGGGAAACGGATGGCCCGAAGAGGATGAGAAAACACCGGGCTTTTCTCATCTCTATGGAAAAGCGGCCTGCCTCACGAACCCTGCTGCCATTGCAGCGCAGGCCAACTACCTGGAACAGTTTTTAAACCATGTAAACCCCTACACAGGCTTGTCATACAAAAATGACCCATCGGTAATTGCTTTCGAAATCAGTAATGAGCCTCACCATAATGAGACCTCTGAAAAAGTAACCGCATACATCAACACCATGGTAAAGGCTATGCGCAAAACCGGTTGCGGCAAGCCCGTTTTTTACAACATGAGCCACAGCATTCACCTTGCCGGTGCATACATGAAAGCCAATATTCAGGGTGGTACATTTCAATGGTACCCTACCGGCCTGGTTGCAAGCCACCAAATCAACGGAAACTTTTTACCCCATGTTTCCGACTACGCCATTCCTTTTGGTGATGACCCTGCATTCGGTAAAATGGCAAAAATCGTTTACGAATTCGATCCTGCCGATGCCTCGGGAAATTATATGTACCCTGCTATGGCCTTAACATTCCGCAGAACAGGCATGCAACTGGCTGCACACTTCGCCTATGATGCAATGTGCCAGGCGCCATTCAATACCAACTATGGCACCCACTTTATGAACCTCGCATATGCGCCCCAAAAAGCCATAAGCCTGAAAATAGCCTCCGCAGTTTTCCACCATTTGCCGCTGGAGCAAATGAAAGGTAAAACGGAAGCAGAACCGTTAACCATAAGCTATAGTGATAACCTGGCGGTTTGGAACAATGACACTCAGTATTTTTATTCAAACAGCACAGGTAAGCCGCCAAAGGGAATTATTGGCATAAAAGAAATTGCAGGCTATGGTTCCTCACCGGTGATTTCCTATGATGGCAGCGGGGCTTATTTCCTGGATAAGGTAAGCGAAGGCGTTTGGCGCCTCGAAGTTATGCCCGATGCTTACTGGATTGATGATCCTTACGGACCGGTTAATCCGGCAAAGCAAAAAGCGGCCGTAATGCACAATATACGAAACATGAAGGTTTTGCTGCCCGACTTGGGTGCCGATTTCAAGGCAAGCCCGCTGAATGCAGGCAACAATCACCAGGCATTGGCTGAAGACGGAAAAATACAGGTAATCCCCGGTGTTTACCTGCTTAAAAGCAACAAGGCCCAGGGTGATTACCGGGCTACCGACAGTTTTAAAAACATCAGGTTGGGCGAATACACAGCCCCTGAATCAAACCTGGCGATCACCATAGTACACAATTATACACCCGTTGAGGTGAGTGAAGGCAGCCCGTTAATAATCAGTTTTGAGGTTGTTTCACCGGAAAACATAAGCTCAGTTGAAGTGCTGCTTTCAGGTACCGGCAGGATGAATAAGATCGGGGCCGTTAACACCGCTCCCGGTAAATATGAATGCGAGGTTCCGTCCGATTTGATAAAGCGTGGGTTTCTGTCGTATACCGTTGTTGTTAACAGTCATCACAGGATGATCACCTTTCCCGGTGCGCTTGAAGGAAATCCCTTTGGCTGGGAGAATCGCCACCGTAGCTACTACCAGGTAAGGGTAGTCCCCGGGCAGTCACAACTCATTTTATGGGATGCAGCAAGCGACTGGGAACATTCATACGCCGCATGGGACCCCGGAGTACGCCCATTGCCCGGTAACGAAGGAAATGTATCCCTGGTGATGGAAAGCAATTCGCTGCCCATTGAATACAGCAATAATGAGCAATGCTATGTGCTTAAATATTATTTTGCCGGCAAAATCAAAGGTCGCTACAGCGAACTGAAAAAAAAGCGCTTCCTTGTAATTAAATTGAAAAATTTCACGGAACATGAGCAAGCCATTGAAGCCGGGCTTGTCGACCAGAATGCTGTTGTTGCTGCATCGGAGGTTTTGGTAAACAATAAGGAAAATATGTATAAAATTCCCCTTGAGGCACTTACAACAGGAGATTTTCTTATCGTACCCAGGCCTTACCCTGAATTTCTGCCGCTGAAAGCAGAGCGATCAGCAAAGGATTTCGACATATCCGCTGCCGAAATGATTCAGTTGGTTATTAAAGTGCCGAAGGGAAACAAGGTGCACCTGGAGATTGAAAAAATATGGCTGGAATAAACAAGCATACCCTAATATCAAATTATATCTATGAAAAATTATGAAACCAATGAATCTTAACATCCGATTGATCACAATATGTGCGGTATTGTGCATCATGTTGTGTTACCGGCCCAATCCGGTATACGCGCAACAAGCTGGTAATCGGGAGGTTTCCGGAAGAATAACCGACGAAAACAACGAGCCAATGATAGGCGTTGGCGTACTGGTTATGGAAACCAACATCTCCACGATGACCAATAACGAAGGCGGGTTTACCGTTAACGTTCCTGCCGGCAAAAATTCACTGCGCTTTTCGTTTATCGGCTATGAGCAGGCTGTTGTTGAAATACCTGCCAACAACCTGGTGAATTACCAGATGATTCCACAGGCAGAAGAGCTCGATGAAATCGTTGTCATAGGCTACGGAACGCAGCGAAAGGGAGATCTCACCGGAGCCATTGCAAATGTATCCACCAAAGATTTCAACAAAGGTATAGTCAGTTCTCCTGCCCAACTCATCAACGGTAAGGTGTCGGGTGTCCAGATCATGTCGAACAGCGGATCGCCCACAGCAGGAAGCACAATCCGAATTCGCGGGGGAGCCTCGTTAAATGCAAGCAATGATCCGTTGATTGTATTGGATGGCATACCGCTTGAACAGGGAGGTATCAGCGGTAACAGCAATAACTTCCTCAACCTGATCAACCCAAATGACATCGAGAGTATCACAGTGCTTAAAGATGCATCCTCTACGGCCATATACGGATCAAGGGCTTCCAATGGTGTTATCCTCATCACCACCAAAAAAGCTGCGCGCGAAAAACTGAAAATAAACTTCAGCACCACCAATTCATTGCAATTCAGAACAAAGCTTGCCGATATGCTTTCGCCTGAAGAATTCCGCGAGGTAGTTGAAACAAAAGGAACGGCAGCTCAACAGGCATTGCTGGGAAATACCACAACCGATTGGAATGATGAAGTATATCGCCCTGCATTTGGTACCGACAATAACCTCAGCATGACGGGAATTTTCATGAAATTACCTTACAGGGTGTCGGTGGGCTATTATAATCAAAATGGAATTGTAGATACCGATAAATCGCGCAGAATTACGGGCAATCTATCGCTGTCGCCTTCGTTCCTGGATGATCAGCTGAAAGTAAATATTGTTATTAAAAGTTCTTTTAACAACAATACTTTCGCGAATACAGGCGCAATCTGGGGTGGCGCAACGTTTAACCCCACCATTCCGGTACGTTCGGGCTCTTCGCTTTTTGGCGGTTATACCGAAGCCATTGACGGATTGGGAAATCCGGTGACCTCAGCAGTACTGAACCCGGTTGGCCTGCTTAATCAATACAAATCAACCAGTGATGTTACCCGTCTGGTAGGAAATTTAGATGTTGATTATATGCTTCCTTTTGTTAAAGGTCTCAAGTTCCACGGAGGATTGGCATATGACTATGCTGAAGGCGAAGGAAGGATCAGCGTTCCTGAAACAGCTGCCCAGTTTTACCTGTCGGGTGGAAGAAATTATGCGTATGGCCCACAGAAGCTGGAAAATAAATTGCTTACCACCTATTTCAATTATAACAGAAACATCGATGCTATTAACAGCGTTTTGGATATAACAGCCGGGTACGATTATCAATTCTGGAAAAGCAAAACGCCTTTCTTTGAAGAGTTGAATTTAAACGGTGAAATACAGAATTCTGCGGCCGCAAATGATCAGCGTCATGCGCTCATTTCCTATTACGGAAGGTTAAATTATACGCTGGCTTCACGCTATATGATCACTGCAACCATCCGAAGTGATGGAACATCACGGTTCAGTGAGGATAACCGTTGGGGCACCTTCCCCTCGGTGGCACTGGCATGGAGGATTTCAGAAGAGTCGTTCCTTAAAAGTATCTATGCCCTCAGCAACCTGAAGCTTCGTGCAAGTTATGGCGTTACCGGCCAGCAGGAAGGAATAGGCAACTACAATTATCTCCCTGTTTATACACTTAGTCAAACCGGCGCCCAATACATTTTTGGTTCCGATATCATCAACACATACCGCCCGGAAGCCTACGTTGCCGATCTTAAATGGGAAACTACCAAAGCCTACAATTTTGGTATCGACTTTGGCTTCCTAAAAGACCGTATTTCCGGTTCATTTGAATACTACACCCGAAAAACTGAAGACCTTCTTGCCAGGGTTCCTTCACCCGCGGGTACCAATTTTGAGAAAACCATTCTTACGAATGTAGGGAACGTGGACAGCAAAGGATATGAAGTTGCCTTGAACATCACCCCTGTGGCAACAACTGACCTCACCTGGAACGTCAGCCTGAATGCTTCATGGCAGGAACAGAAAATCAAAAATCTATCCATCATTAAAGGTGCAGCGATAACAAGCACTTCTGTTGGCCCTACCATTGACAGTTACTACTTCCAGGTATTGACAGAGGGCTATGCTCCCAACATGTTTTATGTATATCATCAGCTGTATGATGAAACCGGCAAGCCTATCGAAGGTGCTTACGCCGACATTGCCGGAAGTGAAGAGGTCAATACACAGGATCTTTACAGGTATCACTCTCCTTCGCCCGACTATATTTTCGGGTTCAGCACATCGTTGCGTTATAAGAACTGGAATATGAGTACCAGCCTCCGGTCGAATGTCGGTAACTATGTATACAACGGAATGTCGATGAATACCGGTGCGTTGGGTACCATGTCGTACAATTCCTACCAGTTGAATAACCTGAATAAGAGTTACCTCGAAACCGGTTTTGCAAGCCGTCAGTACCTGTCGGATTACTACGTGGAGAACGCATCATTCCTGAAAATGGACAATATAACGCTGGGATACAACTTTGGAAACCTGGTTAAAAAAGTGAACCTGAATGCCATGTTCATGATTCAAAATGTATTCACCGTTACAAAATATACCGGTGTCGATCCTGAAGTGCCGAACGGTATGGACAATTCATTTTATCCGCGGCCACGCATATTTTCCTTAAGTATTGGTATGGAATTTTAATCTTAACAGCGAAGAAAATGAAAAAGAATCTATATACACTTATTGGTACGGCTTTATTGGTTTTTGCCTCCTGTACGGACGACCTGAATCAATATCCCGTGATTGAAGAAACCTCTGTTTCGGTATATTCCGATGCCGACAATTATATCCGCGCGCTTGCCAAATGTTATGCATCACTGGTAACTGCAGGTCAGGAAAAAGGCGGCGGCGATGCTGATTTGAGCAGCAATAACGGCTATGATTACATGCGCTGCTATTTTAACATGCAGGAAGCCGGTACCGAAGAAATAGGCTCAACCTGGATTGAAGGCGACAACATCGCAAACCTCACCTTTCTTACATGGGATGAAAACGACCCGTGGGTTGCCGATATGTACTACCGTTGCTATTATACCATTTCGCTGTGCAACGAGTTTTTAAAACACTGCGAAGGTGAAGCCATTTCAGGATTTACACAGGCACAGCAGGATGCCATTGCAACTTTCAGGGCAGAAGCCCGTTTTCTGAGGGCGTTGGCCTATTATCATGCCCTTGATTTATTCCATGATATACCCTTTGCCGATGAAAACACCATTGGAAGTTCACAATTGCCTGAAAAATGGGAATCACAGGAAATTTTCGAATTCATCGAAACAGAACTTTTAGAATGCAGCGAAGATATGAATGATGCTGCTACCTGCGAATATGGACGCGCTCCAAGGGCAGCCGCATGGATGCTTTTGGCCCGGCTATACCTGAATGCCGAAGTTTATGAAGCAGGCCCCCATTATACCGATTGCATGACATACTGCCAGTATGTAATGGATGAAGGGTATGAACTGGAACCTGAATATGCCTTATTGTTTAATGCCGACAACCATTTACGCACCGGAGTAGGTGAAGAAATTATTTATCCGCTGGTGGTAAGCAGCGTTAATGTTATGTCGTGGGGTGCTACCACTTACCTGGTATGTGGTGAAGTGGACACCGATAACGGACCTCCGGCTGATTCTGTAGGATGTGCCAGTGCCTGGAGCATGTTCCGCATAAGGGGTGAAATACCTGCCTTGTTCGATATGGATAACGACGATCGTGCCATGTTCTACACCGATGGCCAGTCGCAGTATATGAATAACGGGGTAACCGATCGCACCGGCGGATTCTTTGTACTTAAATGGAGCAACCTTACCGACGAAGGCGTTACTGCATCAAATACCTCGGTTGACGGCGTCGACACCGACTTTCCAATGTTCCGCCTGGCAGATGCATACCTAATGTATGCGGAAGCTGCAGTTCGTGCAAATACCGACATTGCCACCGCTGTTGATCTGGTAAATGAACTGCGCACAAACAGGAATGCAGCAACGGTAACGGAGGAAGACCTTACGGCGACCATCAATAACATTCCGTTTAAATTTTTCCTCGACGAACGGGCCCGTGAGCTATATTGGGAATGTGTGCGCCGTACCGACCTCATTCGCTTTGACTGTTTTACCGGCAATAACTACCTGTGGCAATGGAAGGGTGGAGTGAAAGATGGCGTGGCTGTTGATTCCAGGTATAACGTATACCCCATACCGGCCACAGAAATTTCTGCCAATCCGAACCTCTCCAATGAGAATTACTAAATGCCCCTGAACTATTGAAAAAACAGCATTATGAAAACAAAAATATTAGCATCTATCTTATGCTGCATGACCATAATATTGTCGTGCGAGAAAGACGGTGACCTTTTCAGAATATCCGGCATTGATTCTGCTGAACTGTTGTCCAGTGAAACCGCCGTTGTTCTTTCGGAAGATAATTCCACCGTTTCTGTTCTGGCCCTTACCTGGAGCGAAAGTGATCTTCAATTAAATGATGAGTCCGCACGCATTCCGGGATCGATTCCGCAGGAGGTTATTGAAATATCTTCCTCGTCGGCCTTTGACACCATTATCACGGTGAATCCTCAAACCAACACCTATGGTTTTTCGGGAGCAGCGCTCAATACCATAGCCAAAAACCTGCATTTTGCAGCGGGTGTAAGCACTCCCATGTATTTCCGCATACGCACCGCACTCGGCCCGAATACGGAACCTCATTACAGCAACACGTTGCAGGTGGCAGTTACCGCCTTTTCCATTGATATGTCGATCGGCTTTATTCTGAATGCCGATGGTGAAGACACCGGATTTATGTTGTATTCTCCCATAAGCAATGGAGAATATGCAGGATTTACAGGTGTTACTGCTTGGTATAACTGGTTCCTGCTCGAAGGCGACGGAACCACCTGGGGCAACCTGGGTGTCGACGGAAACGCCTTTGTTATATCCAATGATGAAAGCTCGCACTGGAACTTCTGGTATCCCGGTATAGGCGGATGCTATTATACCACACTAAGTGTGGATGACGAAGAATGGACAGCCACGCATATTCCTGAACTTACACTGAGCGGTGACGTGAACATGGCAATGACATTTGAACGCACTGCTGTTAAATGGTTTGCTTCATTCACCACCACATCGGATAATGCCAAATTCAAGATAAGCGGCAATACAAAACGCTATAATATCTCCACCAGCACCGACGATGCCGCGGCCATCGCCGGCACCATCGGATTCGTTCCGCAAACCGACAGCAGCCTGACCATTGAGTGGAACAGTGCATCAGCCGGAGAAATTACCATTCCTCAGGCAGGGGAATATACCGTTTCATTCTACCTGGCTGATCCCAAAAAGTGGACTTTCCAAATTACCAGTGGCGCAACCGTAATCGTTGAGCCTATAAGTGAGTTCCTGTACCTGCCGGGCATCGATGATGGAATATCCGGTGACTGGACTTTTGATAATTACCTGAAGTTGTTGAGTGAGGATGATTCAACCTTTGCGGGAACAGTGCTGGTTAATTCCCTTTGGGGCTACACCATGAGCCTGATAAAAGACGAATGGAACGAGGTTTATAAAATGGGAAGCACGGAAGGAACACTTGAATTCAAAGGGGCAAGCAATATTGCCGCTCCTGATGCAGGACTTTACCTGATAAAAGCAGACCTTAAAAACCTTACCTACAGCCACACTTCAATTACCAGTCTCAGCTATGCCGGACTCAATGATGACTGGAACATGATTGAAATGGATGAAACCGCAGTTGAAGGGGTTTATTCTTCTTCCGTTGCCATTACTGCTGCTTCGGAATGGGGCTTTAAGCTTTACCTGAACGGCGGATGGGATGACTTTTACGGTGGCAGTGAAGGCTCGCTGGTATTTGGCGGCGATGGCATCACCGATGATGCGGCACTGGATGCCGGTACGTATGACCTTATTGCCAATCTGCGCGGAAACAGTTATGTATTGCTGGGCAACGAGATTTACCTTGGCGGACTGAATGACGATTGGGACCTTTCACATGGCATACTCACCAGGTCGTCCACGGGTGTTTATACAGGATCAGTGACCATCGACCATGCTTCCGAATGGGGATTTCAGATTCACCTTGACCAATCGTGGGAACGTTTCTTTGGCGGATCATTAGATTCATTGAGTTACCTGGGTGCGAATATTGAAGATGATGGCCTTGCTGCCGGAACGTATACCGTAACGGTGGACTTTATCAATAATACCTGTACTTTTGAGTCCTTGTAGGTTAATTATATCCGGGATGGTTTATGTGATGAACACAAACCTCCCGGTATTTTTCTACCATAATGTCGCCCCTGACGGGGCTGGTAACGGCAAGGACCAAAGGGCATTATGGTAGAAAATGATTGGGGATTGCGTCTCATAAGCTCCATAGGAGCGGCATTATGGTGATGGTAGCGCTGCCAGAAGAAGTCACAAAGGCTTTCAAAGGATGGATATCATATAACAAACATTCAAATAATATTAATTTAGCATTATAAGAATGCGGCAAAATGCAAATAATGAAAAACATATTACCCTTCCTGCTTTTTTGTGTGTTTTGTGCAATCGGCATTGCCTGCGGTGATGATGACAACCATAGCAACGGCAATCCCCCACCCCCCGACCCGGAAACCTTTGCCAAAGGTGCAGACGTAAGCTGGCTTACCGAAATGGAAGATGCCGGCGTACTTTTCCACGACCAGCAAGGCAGGGAAATGGAATGCATGGCACTGCTGAAAAGCGTCGGTATGAATTCAATACGACTTCGCGTATGGGTAAACCCTGCTGATGGCTGGTGCAACAAAACCGACCTGCTGATCAAGGCCAAGCGAGCCAAGGACCTGGGAATGCGCATCATGATCAATTTTCACTACAGCGATGTTTGGGCTGATCCCGGCCATCAGACAAAACCCCGGGCATGGGACGGCCTCAATTTCGAAGCGCTTTGTGATGCCGTTACCGACCATACTGTAGAAGTCCTCACGGCCTTAAAGAACTGGAATATATATCCCGAGTGGGTGCAGGTTGGCAATGAAACCGGTAACGGAATGCTCTGGGAAGACGGCAAGGCCTCCGTAAACATGGCCCAATATACCGCACTCAATAATGCCGGTTATGATGCGGTTAAATCCGTATTCCCCGACGCCCAGGTTATTGTGCATCTTCACAATGGATTTGATAACGGACTTTACCGGTGGATCTTCGACGGCTTAAATAACAACGGCGGAAAATGGGACCTGGTTGGAATGTCACTTTACCCGCCTGTGGGTGAATGGCAGCAGTATAACATCAATTGTATCAACAACATTAACGACATGATAAGCAGGTATGGCACCGGTGTAATGATATGTGAAGTGGGCATGCCATGGGATGAAGCGGTCACCGCCAAATTATTCCTTACCGACCTTATTACAAGAGCACGGGTAATTGAAAACGATCAATGCAAAGGAGTATTCTACTGGGAGCCCCAGGCATACAATGGCTGGAAAGGATACCAGCTTGGAGCTTTCGGTACAGACGGTAAACCGTCCGTAGCATTGGACGCCTTTAGCGATCATCAGAATTAATAAACAGCACACTTCAATAGTTTGGCAATTTCAATTACATTTGCAGCAACCAAAACTGGTTAGTGCGATGACGCTGAAAAACGTTCTTTCCATTTTTCTGATCACTACCCTTGTTCTGCTTTTTGACCTTATTGTTGACAACTACCTTCTGTTCCACATTTTTGCGGAATTTTTCTCCATTTTCATTCTTTTTACCCTCTTTACCATCACCTGGAATGCCAAAAAATACATTGGCAGCGGGTACTTGCTGTTTATAGGTATAGGAGGCCTGTTTATAGGAATTCTCGACCTGTTGCACACCATTACATATAAAGGAATGAATATTATTCCTTCACCCATTTACTATGCCAATCAATTTTGGGTAGCAACACGTTTCTTTGAAAGCATTATACTTCTCTCCGGCTTTTTATTTGTAGTACGGAGGGATTTTATCCGGGTAAATCTGATTTTGGTAATATACAGTGTGATTACGACAGCCATAATCCTTTCTATCCTGGTATTTGAAAATTTTCCTGCCTGCTACACAGATGGTGTTGGCCAAACGCCCTTTAAAATATATAGCGAATATGTAATCATAGCCATCCTTATTACTTCGCTCTTTGTGCTGCGCAGACACAGATCGCATTTCGAGAAAGATATTCTTCACCTCATTTTCTTGTCCATCGTTTTTGCCATTATAAGTGAATTCTGTTTCACACTCTATGTTGAGAATTACGATTACATCAATAAAATCGGGCATGTCTTCAAAATTCTCTCGTTTTACATGATCTTCAAGGCCAATGTACAAAGCGGATTTAATAAACCGATTGAAACTTTCTTTCGCGATCTGAAAATCAGCGAAGAAAAAATCAAAGAGTACAACATTGAACTCGAAAAGCAAATAGCAACCAAAAACCGCTTCTTTTCTATTCTTGCTCACGACCTGAAAAACCCGTTCACAGTGCTTCTCGGATACACCGATTATCTTCTTGACAACCATGATACCCTGCAAGTTGATGAAAGAAAAAAGATAATCAGAACCGTGTATGAAACCTCCGAAGAAACATACCGGCTTCTTGAAAATCTGTTGTCATTGTCGAGATCCCAAACCAATACCCTTTCCGTGAATGTGGTTATTTTTGATATCGCTGAATTGCTGGATGAATGTTACGGGCTTATTCTGGGGCAGGCAAAACTTAAAAACATTACCCTCATTCAACGTTATACTTCTGCTATGGTAAATGCCGACAGGGACATGACAATGACCATTGTGAGAAACCTGCTTTCGAATGCCATAAAATTCACCCGAAAAAACGGGAAAGTAACCATTAAAACCACGGCAGAAGGAAAACTCTTGAGGATATGGATAGAGGATACCGGTATTGGAATTCCTGAAGAGAAATTGGCATCCCTGCTGCATCTTGATAAAAACCAATCCACTCCCGGAACTGAGAATGAAACTGGTACAGGCCTGGGATTGATTCTGAGTGCCGAGTTCATTAAACTGAATCACGGAGAACTTGCCATTCATAGTGAACTCAACAAAGGATCGGTATTTTCATTTACGCTACCCTTAGCAGAATAAACCCGAAAATCCTGCATGCCCTGCAGAATTATAAAAGCATTGTTATTGCGTTGATTTCAGAAATGCACTACCTTTACATCTACATCACCAACAGCTAAAACTATGAAAATCAATAAAAGAGTAGAAGAAGTTCTGAACAAACAAGTGAATGCAGAATTCTGGTCTGCTTACTTATATCTTTCTATGGCAGCCTGGTGCGAAAGTAAAGGTTTTAAGGGCTTTGCCAACTGGATGCGGATTCAATTCCAGGAAGAAACCACGCATGCATTGAAAATTTATGACTTTGTTCTGGAACGTGCCGGTGAAGTGAAACTGGAACCTATTGCTGCGGTTAAAGCAAACTGGGATAATTTGCTGCAGATGTTCGAAGAAACGTATGAGCATGAATGCAAAGTAACCTCGCTGATTAACGGATGTTACGAGACTGCGCTTGCTGAAAAAGACTATGCGACCTCAACCATGTTGCAATGGTTTATTGATGAACAGGTTGAAGAAGAAAGCAATGCCCTGGAAATTATTGATATGTTGAAAATTACCGGTGAAAAAAGCGGAGGGGTTCTTTACCTGGATAAGAAACTTGGATCACGCAAATTTACCGATGAAACGAAGGAATAGCTATCCTTCATGCCATTGCAATTAGCCCGGCTGATGCATTCTGCTTAATTATCTACCTGTTGAAGGGGTTTTCAAAAGAAAACACGTTCGATGGCTTGCCCATAGGTTGGAGCAATAGCTCCTCCTCGCTGTAATTATGGTAATATGCAATGGGGTAAACACGGCAATATACCGAGTCACTGTCAAAATCGGAAAAGACCTCATCATATGACCGGCAACACCAAAACGCCAAATTCCATGCATCGCCTGCCGGGTAATAGCCATATTCAATAGTGTAGTCGTCGTAATTGTCCCTATCCACATCAGGATTTTCAGCATAAAAGACGGCTGCTGAATAATAATCCCCGGCATGGCTTTTCGATGCCTCGTTTAGTGTGACATAAATATTCAGGTAGCAGCCATTTTTTTCAATAAATTCAACAGTGTATCCGAAATCCGGAATTCCAAGCAGCCGTTCGCTGACCGTGGTGGCAACTTCACCTCCTGCATGCCCGAAATCGGCATGACCTGTTTCCTGCACATAATTTTCCTTGGTGCAGGTAAGTTGATATTTGCCAAAAGGTACATTTTCAAAGCGAAAATTTCCTGCGTAATCGGTTGTGGTATCAGCCGAATAAGCATCGGATGAAATGACAATTTCTACACCCGACCGGTCTTCCAAATTATAACCATAACCATCGGTAATCTGAATACTGCCCTTCACTGTGCCTGTAATAATGGGCGCTTCCGATTCACTTTCACATGCAACCATCAACAGAATAGCGGTTAATAAAAGGTATGAAAAATTGCGCATCATGATGTTTTGGGTATTTAATATTCAATTACCGGTGAATGTTTCCCGGGATCAACACTTGGGTACACATCAACACCACGGATAGGGTCAAATTCTCCGTTGTCATTAACATCGCAGATATAAGCAACAACATACATTGCCTGTCCAGTCGGGGGTAATGGGAAACTATAATAGATATAATCTGTAGAGGACCATCCATACGAGAATGCCGAGTATTCATAATTAAAACAACTGACATTGCTGTTTTTTCCATAAAACACTCTAAGGTAGGGGTATTCCTGGGTACTTGCGGGCAGATCGGAACGAAATTCCAACCGGCCATCGTAAGAGCGCGCATTTGTTAAGGCAGGCATGGCAAAGTCAGTGTATTTCCACATACGCCGGTTGACCGTAATGATGTCATTGCCAAAAATTTGCACAGAATACGCCTTAGATGCTCCCCAACCCTTTTTTAAAAACTCAATTTCATAGGTTCCATTGCCCACATTATTTATTTCATATTCCCCATTGGCATTAGTGACTGCGGTTATGGAGCCATAAGGACCGCTTGCCTTAACGGTTACATTTTCCAGTGGTAAATAGCCCTCAGGGGACTGCGGCCACTGCTGGTAATATTCAATTGTCCCCTTGATAACGCCATCACTGTAAGTGGGCTCAGGATTATCCTTTTCGCAGGCTGTAAGTAACAGAATTATTCCTGTTAACATCAGTAAAAGGAACTTACGGCATAGTAAACGCATATTGATCAGATTCTTCGGTTATATTTGGATAAATAGTCCGGCCGAGGGCATCATCATAATAAAAGTCAATGCAATCAGCATAATGATAGTTACCAAAAAGGATTGCTACCTCATTCTTGGAGAATAGACATCCTTTACAGTAAACTGTTGCACCAGACTCAAAGGGTAAATCAGATAATTCGGCAAAAGAAACCCCTGCCCCGTACACCCGGATGTTGGTAGCATAGTCCGCCTCATCAATGGCAAATCCATCAGAAGTGGAAAAAAACAACCTGGCAGACAAATAATCCATATAATTGCCGCCCGAATAATCCACTTCAACACTCACCTCGTCGCCCTGGAATGTCATATTTATAATGCTGTTGGTAATATCAGGGTAAATCACCACCCTGCTCCATGGCGAAATGACGGTGGCCGCTCCGCCCAGGTGCGTTACTTCCAAATACTTCATGGTATTAAAGCCATCCTTTTCAAAGCTCAGGTTATACGTGCCCGTAGGAACGCCTTTAATTTCATACTTCCCTGTAATATCAGTGGTACCACTGTATTGCCTGCCGGGTTCGGTATAAACGGCTATTCCGCTATGATCCTCCATCATATAGAGATATTCATCAAACAGCATGGCATAGCCAACAATGCTTCCCTTTATATAAGGCTCATAGTCGCCGCTTTCTTCCTTTGAACAGGAATAGCAAAGGAGAAGGAGCAGAAGCAGGATAGTAAGCAGTCTCATGAAATGCAGATAAAGATTAAGAATACCAAAAACGCCACAACCTTTCTTGAAAAATAAAATTAAAAATAATTGTCAAATTTACAAATATTCGATTCAGTTATTATTTAGGAAGATCCATAAGTATACGGCCTGCTTCTGCTTACCTCCCGACGTTGGC
>CAZYDI010000046.1:0-20760 GCA_964646255.1 uncultured Bacteroidales bacterium | reverse complement strand
ATGTTGGGCAATATGTTCATCTGCCGGTCATAATCAATCTGATCGGTGTATTCATTATAATATTCCTCAATCTTCCCTCTGGCGTTGGTAAGGTTGTAAACGTCAATAATAAACTCATGCCCTGCCTTTGGCCTGTTTATACGATACGTAATACAAAGATTCATCTGGAAAATATCATCCAGTCTTTTATCCCAGGCTTTTGATAAGTAGTATTCTGTATCCATTTCTTCGCGCGATTTTTCAAGGTCAACGGGCACATACCTGAGACCCCCGTTATAAAAGAATTTGGCATTCACCCCTAACACCTTTTTACCTGCCTGGTTGCCAATGTTGAATTCCTTGCCGGCAAGAAAATTAACTGAATAATTACCATTGAATTTGGTATTTCGCCATTTGTCTTCAAGGGATTTGTATTTGGAGTTGTACACCGATGAAGTAAGCAGAAAATAATACCGGTTGGCAAAATAGCGTTCAAGCGTAAGCTCCACACCATAGTTGTAGCCTTTGCCTTTATTTACCAATTCATCATCAATATATCCTTCATCACTGTTGAGCATGGTATAAATGCTGGTATCGTTATTCTCAACCGGAATATTGTATAAATCCTGGTAATACAGTTCGATTTTGGCATTCAGGTTCTTTGAGAATCGGTATCCATAGCCCAAAATATAATGATGCGCTTTGGACACACCCAGGTTTGTGTTGGGTGAAACGGATTCACCTGCTTCTGAATTTTTTATCCGATAGTATGTATATATGTTTTCTATTTTACTGTGTGATCCATAGCCGACGTTAAGTGATTGTTTGGGGTTGAGTTGCCAGGTAATTCCTAACCTGGGTTCAATAGTGAAGTCATCATTAACAGAGAAAAAACTACCGTGAAAACCACTTACTGCCGTTATATTATCAGTGATTCGCCACTTCCAGCTGGCAAAGCCCTGCCAATGATCGGCATTCATATTTATATCAATTCCATAAACATAACGGTTTAAATCGTCATCCCAGTAATATTCAACCATATCATAAAAGTGGCGGGTGAATTTTAACCCGGTTACAACGCGATTGCGATGGTTTAGTTTTGTATTGAAAATAAACGATGACCGCAGGCTGCTTTTGTCCCAGTCAGCGCGGCTATCGAGCTGCATTTGGTTTTCGGTATCCGGTTCGTTCCATTCATAACGACTCCCGTTTCCCGATGCTGAAAAGGTGGCTTTCATAGAGGTTCTGTCGCTAAATGAATAGGTGTAATTTAACCCTACGACTCCTAAATAAGCATCATAATCACCTTCTCCGGTAAGTTCACCCTCCATATCTTCTTCCGTGGAAATGATACTGCTTTTACCCCCCAAACCAAATATGGAGAAAGTACCAAGTTTACCTGCCGGTAGCAAAAATTTAAAACCTATATCCTGGTATTTGGGTACACCGTCAAAATCCACTATACCGGCATTGTCGAGGATGGCCAGTGAAGAATAGCGGTAATTGACCAAATAAGAGCCATTGTACTGGTGGCTGAAAGGGCCTTCGGCCATAATATCGGTTCCGATAACGCCTAAACCAACCGAATACTCGTGCTTTTCATTATTCCCTGAGCGCATGTGCATATCAAAAACTCCTGACAAGGCATCGCCATATTCCGGAGCAAAGGCACCGGTATAAAAATCGGAGTTCGCCAGTATTTCACTGTTAATGGCATTGATTGGCCCCCCTGTGGCACCTTCATTGGCAAAATGATTTGGGTTGGGTATTTCAATCCCCTCAAGCCGCCATAATACGCCACGTGGAGAGTTACCCCGAACAATAATATCATTGCTCCCGTCAGGATTTCCGGTAACTCCGGCAAATGCAGAAACCATTCTCGACGGATCCTGCAGAGAACCGGCATAACGGTTGGTTTCCTCAACTGAAAATGCCCTTGAGCTAATTACGGCCATTTCATTTAGTACCTCGCCCTTTTTTTGTGCAGTTACCACTATTTCATCCATTTTAATGAACGACTCGCGCAGTTCCAGTTCAAGGACAATTTCCTTACCTGAGCCAACCAGGATATTGGGGATGATCAGGTCTTCATAACCAATAAATTTTATTTCAAGGCCAATCCGTCCTACAGCAACATTGCTTAGCCGGAATTCACCATGCTCGTTGGTTACGGCACCCTTAACAGGGTTCGAACCGATTATAACAACCGTTGCTCCCGGAAGCGGAAACTTGCCGTCTTCATCTTTAATTGTGCCACGAACGGTTTGGGTTATTGTCTGGCTGTTAACCATGGAAGGTGAAAATATCACCAATACAAACATCAATTTCAAAAACGTTTTCATTTAATCGTCAGTCGTTTTGGGTTAATACTATAGGTTTCTGATAACTGGTTTTCGGAGTAATCAGTAACAATCCAAATGACAACAAAAAAATACAAGCGTTGCATGGGACCAGAAATTTTTGAAAAAGTCCTAAGACATAATATTTTAACACTATCTATAGCATATTTCTGAAAGAAAAAAGTAACTTTACTTTCTTACTAATCTTGCTCTATGCAAAGAATCTCATGAGATTCCTGTTTCTCTTTTTCAGTGGCCTGCTTTTTGGAAATTTGTCATCCCTTGCCCAATTTCAAAAAATCGACACGCTCACCGCATATTTCAATCAGCTGTATAGTTCTGTACAGGAAGTGTATGGGACAGATCAGGTTTTATGTAATGGTGTTTTTTATCAGGACGTGTATCAGGCCAAAATTGGTCATCCGTTCCTGTTCGAAGACCAATTTTATCGTGAAACAATTACATTCAAGGGGAAAAAGTACAGCGATATCGACGTAAAATATGATATTTATGAGCAGCGGCTAATAGTTTATCTAAAAAATGACAATACGGTTAATTGGGTAATTCTACCAAATGATTTTATATCAGCCTTCACACTGAATGGGAAACACTTTATCAGATGCATATTACACGATGAACCGGCGTTTTACGAGGCAATTTATGATGCAGGTAAAATAAAGTGCTTGTATTTCTGGTCGAAATCACGATTTGATGCCGGCCGGAAGGATTTATCAAATACCGTGGAGTTCAAATACAACCTGAGAAAAAATTACCTGATTCTGGACGGGCAGTTGCTACAATACAGGAAAAACAATTCCTTTATCAATGCATTCCCGAAGCAAATAAAACACGAACTCAAAAGTTACATGAATTCAAATAGAATAAAAGTTAACAGCAGTGATAATAATACCCTGTATGAACTTTTAACCTATGCTGACTCCTTGTTATCTGCCGCTAATAATTGACAATGAATATGTGCAGGGCGCTGAAATATTTTATTATTATTATTCCGGGATTTCTGCTATCCGGAAAGTTATCGGCGCAGCCTGAAATCATCATACCAGGAAATTTTAACCATATTTCATTTGATCATTTTGTTAACGATATTGAAAACAGCACGCCCCTCAGGTTTTACTATGAAATTGATAATACAGCGGAAATCTATATTACGGCTGCCGGAGATAGCATAAGGCTTGCACAATTGTTGGATGATCATATTAAGGCATCGGGCCTCGAATATTATATTGACGGTAACCGGGTTTACATTTTTCAAGGCGCTCCGATATTAACTGAACTACCCTCTTTCCAAAAGTCAAACAGCCGGCCTGACAAACCTGATACCTTGCCAGGGATTACTGAAACAGAAAGAAAATACCTCAAAGGCAAAATGATTTCTCCCGTCGAAGTGATTGAAGTAGGCAGTAAGAATGGGATTGCCGGAAAAACAAAATGTATTATCAACGGAAAGGTCATAGATGCTGTAAATTCAGAACCCCTGACCGGAGCTACAATTTTTATTAAAGAGCTGAGCAATGGTGCAGTTGCTGATATTGACGGCAATTTTAAACTTATGCTTGATCCCGGAAAATATAATGTAGTTTGCACCTATGTATCCATGAAGCAGAAGGAATATATTCTTCAGGTATATTCCGGAGGTTCATTTGTTGTTGAAATGAAAAAGGAACTTATTGAACTCGGAGAAGTCAGGGTATCTGCCAATCGTTATAACCATGTAAAAGGAATGCAAATGGGATTTGAAAGAGTGACATCAAAAACCATTAAAGAAATACCGGTAATTTTCGGGGAAAAAGACCTGTTAAAAGTAGCACAGATGTTGCCCGGTGTGGTGAATGCGGGCGAAGGCTCATCGGGGTTCAATGTAAGGGGAGGCGCGGCGGATCAGAATATGTTTTACATAAACAAAATACCCGTGTATAATACTTCCCACCTGTTTGGATTCTTTACTTCCTTCAGCCCCGATATAGTAAATGATTTCACTTTATACAAGAGCAACATCCCGGCATCCTATGGAGGAAGGCTGTCATCCATATTCACCATTACTACAAGGCAGGGAAGTAAGAAGAAATTCTTCGGCCAGGGTGGGATAAGCCCTATAACTGCCCATTTCTCTCTGGAAGCCCCGGTTATCAGAGATAAATTATCTGTAGTTACCAGTTTTCGCAGTTCCTATTCTGACTGGATACTGAAAAAAATCAAAGACGGAGATATAAGAAACAGCAATGCGTTTTTTTATGACGCGACAATCTCTGCCAACTTAGCTGTAAATGACAGAAACCTTATTAAGGCATTCGGATATGCAAGTGAAGATCGGTTTTCCTTATCATCCATAAATGATTACAATTATTCAAATAAGGGCTCATCCTTATCATGGAAGCACATCTTTAATGCTTCAATTTCTGCTGATATTGCTGCAATTTACAGTAAATACTCGTTTGAGAATACCAATAAAACAAACAATTCAACTGCGTTTACGCAAGAATATGAAATTAACCATTACGAAGTAAGAACCGACTTTTCATTGCTGACAAATATTGGCCATAAACTTGAATTGGGAGGAAGTGGTATTTATTATGATCTGGACCGTGGCAGTATTAAGCCATACGGAGATGAATCGAACAGATCACCCTTTTACCCGGGCCGGGAAACAGCGCTTGAATATGCCATATATATATCGGATGAATTTAGCCTGATGTCGGATCTCACTGTGCAGGCAGGGCTCAGGTATAGTTTTTTCAACCAATTCGGACCCGGATCGGTTAACCTTTACCAGCCTGTAAATCAATTAACCGTTGAAAACATATCCGAAACCAAAGAATATAAACCGGGTGAGATGATTAAAGCATACTCAGGTCCGGAATACCGTTTTGCCATAAATTATTCCCCCGGAAGCAATCATTCCCTTAAAGCATCCTATAACAGGATGCTTCAGTATATTTTCATGTTAAGCAATACCATTGCCATTTCACCTGATGACAGATGGAAGCTGTGTGATTACCACATAGCACCGCCGGTTTCGGACCAGGTTGCCATAGGCTATTATAAGGATTTCCCCAATATTGGAATAAAAGCTTCGTTGGAATTGTACCATAAATGGATTGACAAGCAGGTTGAATATAAAGACGGCATTGATTTCATCTCCGCCGACCCGGTGGAAACTATGATATTGCAAGGAAAACAGCGTGTAAACGGATTGGAAATGATGATCAACAAAAATGCCGGTAAAATATCCGGATGGTTGTCATATTGCTATTCAAGGTCCTTTGTTAAAGTTGATGATGCCATCCGCGAAAATCAGATTAATTACGGCATGGAGTACCCGTCAAACTATGATCGTCCACACAGCATCAACGTTGTAATGAATTACAGAATTAATCGCCGTCTGAGCCTTTCCTCAAATTTTGTATACACTTCGGGCAGGCCGGTGACTTATCCGGTTTCGGTATATTATTCTGAAGGCCAGGAAATGCTGTTATTTTCAAAACGCAATGAATTCAGGATACCGGATTATGCCAGGCTCGATTTATCCATAAATCTCGAGGGGAGCCTTTTCAGGAAAAAACCTATTCATAGTTTCTGGATGCTCAATATTTACAATGTCCTGGCCCGCAAGAATGCATATTCCGTATATTATGAAGCTAACGATGGCAAGGTAAGCGGGAAAATGCTATCCATATTTGGCGTCCCTTTGGTATCATTATCATGGAATTATAAGTTTGGCAATTATTTAAATGACTAGTCAGATACATGAACTATGCAAATAACCATAGTAATAACGATCGGGGATCTGGCAGGAAAGATCGTTTTTTCGTTTTAGTAATTTGCGCTATTCTCTGTGCAGTAAGTTGTATCAGCCCTTTTGAACCTGATATTCCCGGCGTTGACAATGTAATGGTTGTTGACGGCAGTTTTATCAAAGGGCAGGAGAAACAGGTAATAAAGATATCCAAATCAGCATCCATAGCCGACCCGGTATTCATCCCTGTTGAAAATTGCAGCGTGAAAGTAGTGGATAATTCGGGCAATGAATTTTTGTTTTCCGAAGAATCACCGGGAAATTATGTGGCTTTTATTGATGATGCATCCATTCAGTATGGCCGTGAATATAAACTTGTATTCAACACCTTGAGCGGCAAAAGATATGAATCGGAATATCAGCTGCTTGTCGAAACCGAACCGGTAGATAGCATTTATGGCATAAAGGAGACGCACTATGCCCCGGATGTATTTGAAAAATATGTTGATGGAATGCAATTCTATATTGACCTCGGCGTTTCTGAAAATGCATCAAGCTATTATAGATGGCTTGTTGAAGAAACCTATGAGATACAATCCTATGATGAAATCTGGGGAGTGTATACCGGACAGGACATCAAATTATTACAAAATAAAGACAGCCTCATGCATTGCTGGAGAACCGACCAGGTGACCGGGTTATATTCAGCCTCTACAGTAGGATTATCAAAGAACAACATTGTTAAAATACCGGTACATTTCAGGGAAAGCACAGATATGATGTTTATAATACGGTATTGCCTTACTGTAAAACAATATGCCCTTAATGAGGATGCTTACAGATACTGGGATCAGAAAAAAGCCGAGTTATATGAATCGGGGGGAATTTATTCCCTTCAACCCGGCTTGCCCAAATCAAACATATTCAATATTGACAATCCCGGGGAAATGGTTTTGGGCTTTTTCTGGGCTTCATCATGCACCATAAAACGCATTTTTCTTAAAAACCCATTTCACCAATTACATGATTATAATTTAAGCTGTCGGTATTTTACAGTGGCCTCCGATGAAAGCGATTTTAACTATTTGCGGAACTTTTTATATGATATGTTGGGGTTATACGGGTATACCTTTCCCGCACCTCCAATTTACATTACACACAAACAGAACCTATATACCTTTGTACTAAATTCCCAGTGTGTAGATTGTATGAAGATCAAAGGCGGCACTCGAGATAAACCTGATTTTTGGTAACAAACCGTTAAAAACCCGATGTTTATTGCATGATGAACAAATTTTTGCATTGGATTGCCTTAATTATTCTATTTAATCATTCTGTCGTTGGCCAGACAGTGAGGCCATTAATGGATGATATCATAAATTCCGGCATATCGGGCGAAGAATTGAAACTTTACACCGACCGCCATTTATACTGTGCAGGTGAAAGCATTTTTTTTACTGCAGCTTATTCCTTTTCAGGTAAACCGGGTGAATTTTCATGGAGCAACGTGCTGTACGTTGAGTTGATTACATGGAACGGTACCCGGCTGGCTCAGATGAAGGTTAATCTCGACAATCCGGGTGCTTCGGGGCAAATGAAAATCCCTGATGAATTACTTTCAGGTAATTACTATCTCCGGGCCTACACAAAATGGATGCGGAACTACCCTGCCAACGAATACGCTTACAGGCCGGTAAAAATTGTGAATCCGTTTTTACAGGAAACAGATAAAGGACCCGACACATTACCCCTGCTGACCGAAAAGGATACCTGTAAAGAAATTGTACCCGGCAGCGAAGTTATTTGCCGGCTTGACAAAATGCAGTATGAACCGGGAGAGAAAGCCACCCTGGATGTTTCTTTGAGCGATCATACAATATCCGGCAACGGAAGATATTATGTATCTGTTGCAAAGAAAGGGACTATAGATATAAACGGTGAGTACAGAAATTGTATGTTCAATGCCTCCTGTACAAATGATGTCAGGTTTTTACCCGAAATAAATGGCATTACCCTTTCCGGCAGGGTGGTTAACCCTTCGGACGGCAGTCCACTTAAGGCAATTTCGGTGAGTCTTTCCGAACCGGGCATGGGTGCATACTTTTCCATATTTAATACCACCGGAAACGGTGAATTCTTCTTCACGCTTCCCTGGTTGCATGGTCAATACGATTTCGTTATTCAGGCAGAATCTGCAGATTCAATTCCGGTAAAAATTGTGATCGATGATGAATTTTGTTCACGCCCCGTTAACCTGCCTTATATTGCTTTCTCTCTTAATGATGATGAAGCTTTCACAGTACGTGAGATGACCATTAACAAACAAATTACGTCAAGATTTTCTTCCAATAGCGGTACAAAAGATGAAAAACCCGAGGGTATGGATTCCATTCCCTTTTACGGAAGCAGAAAAATCGTCTACTTGACGGATGATTACATTGAGTTGCCAAATATCGAGGAGTTTCTTCTCGAAGTGGTTTATAATGTACACATAAAGCGTAAGAAAGGAACAGGATCAATACTTAATTCAGTTGCAACGGCATTGTCAAATTATCCTCCCCTTGTGTTGATTGACAATGTGCATATGTATGACTATAAGCAATTACTGAAAACGCCGTTAAATAAAATTGAAAGGGTCGAAGTTATCAACCAGGGTTACATTGCCGGCAACATGAAATATAACGGTTTGATAAGCATATACTCAAGAAACCGGGACTTTGCAGGAGTTGACCTGTCGCAGAACAGTGTTTTTTTTCACTATCATCTCTTTTCAGAAAATCCACCTGCATATTTTCCCCAAAAAAATGCTTCCGGTTCACGGAACCCTTTCAGGAGCAATCTGGCGTATTGGAATCCTGATCTTCAATTTAACACTAAAACATCCATCTCATTTGATATCCCCGATACACCCGGTGAATATGTGATTCTGATCGGGGACAAGTTTAACCCGCATATAATCGGGAAATGCCACTTCAGGGTCAATTGACAGTTAATTATCTAACCTAACGGTTTTGTAAATGGTTACCATCCGTGCAGATAAATGCTGCAGGCGATCAGTGTATAATCCGACACAAGCCGGATTCGCTTAGCCAGCAAATCATCGCACGAATGGTAAAATGTGTTTTGCTATTTGCCCGCCCTGATAAATATTAAGGCAGGCAGCAGAACCTGCAGGAATGCGGATATAGTCCATGAAAATATTGCCACACCCGATACTTTAAAGGAACTCCACGTCATCAGCATTCCGGGAATCACTGCAATAAATGTGTAAATCAGGGAATAATACAGTGCTTTGCGGCCAACGGTACCGTTGAATAATCCCTTGACCCTTTCCCATACCCAAATGAGCACTGCCGTAAGAATGAAGGGTTGCAGAAAATACAAATACATCAATGGATCATCCCACGGACGATAGATGGACGTATTGTTATATTCAGCCTTTAAGGCAGGGAATATAGCATTAAATAACATGCCAACTGCAAATGAAGTTGCCAACATAGCTAAAACTGACAAAATGTACACTACTGTTTTTTTCATGGTTAATTAAGATTTTAGTTTTGGATAAAATTCACTACTGTCCGGATAAATTGGTGATTAGTATGGGTGCTCAAGCCGCACCGACTTTTACTTTTTTTCTGACTCATCGGCTGTGTAATTGTAAAATTGGAAGACACAGGAATCATTTATTGTATTCCTACCTGAACCTCGGTGATATTGTTTTCGGGATGGCTGAAATCAATATGGATATAAACTTCCCTGCTTTCACCGGAGGGAGCATACCCCTGGCTTTTCAAATCACCGAATAGTGTAGCATAAGCAGATGGCAGTTTTTGCCACTCACCATTGTGTGTTAAGGATACATATTTAAATGCGCCCAGTGAGTTAATATCAAAATCCCCTTTATATCCGTTCAACTTATGTACCGGCAGGGCTATTTCGAGGGTGAATGGCGTATTGGCATCACCGTTCATTCCATAATAAACCCAGTATACCGGGCCCATAACTTCGAGGTTGTTGTGTATTGCATCAACATAAAGTTCACGGGCCTTTATGCGAACATATTCCTGCAGGTCGGAAAGTTTTACCTGCTTCTTAAAGCTTAAGACTGAAAAGGAATTGGTTTTTTTTATTTCCATGTTTCATGTATTAGGTTTGCACTCTTTCGGCAACAAACCTACCATCATGAAGTGACAACCCTATGTCAAGCGTTATTTATGAAAACCGAAATTTTATTTCTTCAATTCGTTTCGAAAACAAGCGCTGCAATTGTTCATTATGAACAATCTCAACTATATCGGCGTACATAAGCAGCCACCTGCAAAAATACTCCAGGTCGGCTGAAACAAAATTCATTTCCATTTTATTGCCTTTTTGCTCCTCACCAATGTATCCGTAATAATACCGGGTGGTTTGAATGATCCTGGATTCAGTTACCGGCAAACTGATGGTAATGTTCTCCAGTTGGTACGATGAAATATTCTTGCTAAAAAAATCTTTCACCGATTTTATTTCGCGGGATTGGTAATTTTCTGTTCCCAGGTTCAGGCTTACGATTCTGTCGAGCCGGAAATCCCTGTAGTCATTACGTAATTGACAAAAGGCAATGAGATGCCATGCCAGGCCGTAAAAACAAAGCCCCACCGGTTCAACTATGCGGTTATCTATAAGTTGTTGGTTGTATGCGGCCCGATAGCTCAGCTTCAGCACCTTTTTTTCAGCCAGTGCTTTTTGTATGGCAAGAATAAAATTATTGGGAGCTTCTTCTGCATGTGATGGCGGTGTATGGTATATCTCGATGTTGTTGTTTATCCGTTCCAAAAACACTTTATCCTTCTCAGGCAACACCGCCTTTATTTTATACATGGCCGATTTATAATGTTCATCAACCGAACGGTCGGCCATTTTCTCCACTATCTTCTCGGCAGTAAGCAGCGAAGATGCTTCTTCGGGGGTAAACATGATGGGTGGCAACCGGTAGCCGTCAACCAGAAAATAGCCCCTGCCCGGCTGTGCACTTAAAGGAACACCGGCTTCTTCAAGCGCCCTTATATCGCGGTATACGGTGCGCCTGCTGATTTCGAACCGTGAGGCGATTTCTTCACAAGTCACGAATTTTTTCGATTGCAGCTGAATAAGGATAGCGGATACACGGTCAATTCTATTCATCGTGATTGGTTTTTGATGATATGGTAATCACTAACATGGCGATAATATATGAATTTTTAGTGTTCATTGACAAAAAAGGATAATTGGTGAATTACAATTGGATAAAAGCATAGTAATGAAAACTTTTGCAGTGCAACACTTAAACAATAATGCACCATATGAAAAAAAGTATCAATTTGCTAAGAATTACAGGCATGCTGTGCCTCTTTTTTGCAGCCTCACATGCCGTATTTGAAAAAGTATTTAACTGGGAGCAAAGCCTTTCCACATTAACCCAGACGGACAGGGCCATATTCTTTACTTACCATTATGAACTCATATTGCTCCTGCTGTTCATGTCGGCTTTATTACTGATAAAACCGGCAGAACTATTAACCAGTCCGCTCCGTTATTTCATACTGGGCATGTTTGCGCTGTTTTTTCTTATCAGGATTATTATGGAGTTTACGCTCTTTGGATTAACAGCAAAGGAGTCTATAATTATTGTTGCTTTCTGTCTTGCTCCCATTGTACTGTTCATCATGGCCTTATTCAATAAAAATAAAAAGTATGAATCCAGTTAAAACGCTTAATGTTTCCAGTATAGTTGTGATGCTTCTGGGAAGCATCCACCTTGCAGCTACCCCTTTTGTATTTGGCCTTATCAATTCATCGGGCAAACCGGATATCGACTCGCTGTACATGTTTGTGATGGTTGGTGTGGCCGTAATATTTGCAGGCTGGCTGCAGAAATTTCTTGTGCAAAAACTAAACGAAGACAAAAGCTATGAAAAAATCCTGACGGGATCGATTGTTTTCATGCTCATCCTGGGTATTGGTGCCGCAGGATCGATGACAACAAATCCCTTTGCCTATATCACACTGATGGTGGCGCTGGTGGAAATTTTTGCCCTCAGGGCGTATCTTAAAAGCAATAGTAATGAATAGTCTGAAATTCAATTATCTCATATCTCTGTATAAGGGTATTGCATTTATCGCACTTGGTATTTTTCACTGTGTTTTCACCTTCCAACCCGTTACTAAACTAACAGGTCCCATGTCCGCTGACATGGCCATAGAATTCAGGGTATGGTTCTTTGGCGTTGGCATGTTCCTTATTTTCATAGGCCTAACAGACCTCCTTGCATGTAAAGGGTTAAAATCAGGATTCAGGTGGGCATGGAATTTCGGGTTTATTTCGGCGTTTTTCTGCTCTGTATGCGGATTGGGAGGTGTAATTATATTCAGGGAAGGACCACCGTTTTTCATAGCATTTGCAGGATTATTTCAGATATTTCCTTTAATATTATACAGGAATAAATTCAATCCCTAAAAGCGAATTAAAGCCATTGCATGAAACTATCGATGAAAATAGTAATCCATGGAATTTACTGGGTAGTTTTTTCGATGTTCTCAATGGTTGTTGGTTATGGGAAATTATTGAGTGAATGGAAATACATAAATAACCTCACACCGCATTTCATCCTTAACCTGCTGTGGGCCGGCATTATCTTTTATCTATTTTACTTTTACTTTATCCAATTCATTGAGAAGAAACAATTTTTGCGGTACCTGATGTACTCTCTTCTTTTAAGTATGGTATTAACTATGCTTATGCTGCCGCTGCACCGGTTCTTTTTTCCGCAGTTTGATATCTTTAACGCAATGTACCTGGTTCCTCCAATTGCCGGCACCTTTATCATTGCACAATGCGGAAGCCTGATAAGGGGATTTGAAAACTGGTTTGCCGATATCAGGTTAAAAGCTGAGCTTAAAGCCAGCAACCTGAGCAATGAACTGGAGGTGCTGAAATCACAAATAAACCCCCATTTCCTTTTCAACGCACTCAATAATATTGATTCATTGATTCACACAAATCCGCATATCGCATCGGACTCGCTTATCAGGCTCTCATCAATGCTCCGTTACATGATTTATGAAACACGCAATGATTTGGTGTCACTGGACAAGGAACTGGATTACATACGAAGCTATATTCAACTGCAGCAATTGCGTTACCATGAAAAAAAATATGTTGCATATATACTGCCGGATTCGGCCTGTGGCTTAAAGATTGCCCCTATGATGCTCATTCCGTTTATCGAGAATGCTTTCAAATATGCACACAACAGCGGAAAATTGCCGGTTATCAGCATTTCCTTATCCTGTGACCATGAAATGCTTTCTTTTTCGTGTAAAAATTACTGCCATTATTCTTCAGACAACATTGAACTGTGCGGTGGTGTAGGCCTGGATAATGTGAAAAGACGACTGGAATTATTATACCAGGACAGGCATGAATTGACGATTGTCAGGAACGATACATCTTTTGAAGTTAATTTACGTATTATGATTTCATGAGGCTAACGTGTATAATTATTGAAGATGAGCCACCGGCTTCAGAAAAGCTTAAAGGCTTTGTGAACCGCCTGCCATGGCTGACACTACAGGGAGTATTTGATAATGCCCTTGATGCATTGCCTTTCATCAGTGAAAAATCACCCGATATCATTTTCCTGGATATACAAATGCAACACCTTACCGGCATACAGATGCTCGAAAGCATGCCGTTTAAGCCATACGTAATAATAACCTCCGCTTACGATGAATATGCTCTTAAAGGATATGAGTTGCAGGTTTTTGACTACCTGCTTAAACCCTTCTCCTTTGAAAGATTTTTAAAAGCATTGAAAAGGGTTTGTGACGACGCTGAAGGCAAAAGAAAAACTGCGGAACAGCAAAAACAGTTGTTCGTTAAAACCGAATACCGGATCGAAAACATCAGCACCGATGACATTCTTTATATTGAAGGAATGCAGGCCTACCTGAGGATTGTTATGCCCGGCAGAAAGATCATGACCAAATCGAGTTTCAAGGCTTTGCTATCGCAATTGCCTGCTGATAAATTTGTTCAGGTTCATAAATCGTGGGCGGTGAATATATGCAGCATTGATTGCATCGAAAGAAACCGGATAAAAATTGGGGATCAGTTTATACCCATTGGCGAAACCTATAAAGAAGAATTTCTTAAAATCCTTCATTTGTAACCCGACAAAATCGACGGGACCAGGAGCTTCGCCGGGCGTTGGAATTCATGCAACCACTTTTTCGGGCAGATTGAGTAAAGCCATTGTATTGATTTATCGTGCTTTTGGTACAGCTTGACAGTTATAGCTTGCAGCTACAAGGCCCATAGGGCCGGCATTATGGTAGCAAACATGGCTTGTTTCCATTTACTCTTGAGCTCCATAGGAGCGGCATTATGGTGAAAGGCCTGTTGAAAAACAAATCGCCATCGTGTCAATTTTAGCATGGCGTTACGATTTGCCAACAAATGGCAATCAGATTTGGAAAACTTCTGCCTTGATTTTGCTATTTTTATTTCTGAATTGTTTGTATAAAAATATTAATGTATGAAACTCACCGCCTTTTTTGCATCCTTTGCTTTTGTGTTTGTCTCATGTGAACAGATTGATTTAATTGAACCTTCAGGTTTAGAGGTAGATATAGCGTCTGACAGTATAGTTTTCGCACATATTGGCGATTACGGCGATGCAGGTGCTGCGGAATTAAGCGTATCCGAGCTTGTAAAGAGCTGGAATCCGGATTTCATCATTTCATCCGGGGATAATAATTATACCAGGGGACAATTCAGCAGCTTAGCCTCCAACATAACCAGTTATTACGGAGATTATATCTATAATTTCGATGCCACACCATCCTATCAATGCGGGGGTAGGGCATTCACCGATAAAATTAACCGGTTCTTTCCAACCCCCGGTAATCACGACACCTATAGCAATGATGGACTCATTCCCTATTACAATTTTTTCACCCTTCCGGGTAATGAACGATTCTACAAATTCTCCTGGGGCCCGGTAACATTTTATTCAATAAACAGTACCGAAGAGAACCTGGAAGAACAAAAAAACTGGCTAAAGAATGAGTTGATGCTTTCCACCCGAAGCTTTAACATAGTTTTTACGCATCACCCTCCGTATTCTCTCGGACCACATGGAAACACTGAAAGGATGCAATGGGACTTTTACAGTTTGGGCATTGATTTGCTTTTTGCAGGTCATGATCATGTTTACAGCAGAGTGGAGAAAAATGGAGAAGAGGGTTTGGTATATATTGTCAATGGTTTAGGCGGCAGGGGCGTTTCGGAATGCTACGGTACTTCCATCCCTGATTTAGGACAAAGTTTATGCTTTGGAGGTGAATATGGCGCTGTAAAAGGAATAGCCACAAAAGATAATTTGATTATTGAATTCTATGCTGTTAATCGCCCTGAACATCCGGTGGACAGGTTTGAACTTAATCATGAAAGCGATTAGTCAAACCGGGATATATAAAATCTTCCCATGAACCGGCAGGTTTGGTTATTGATATGTCATTTGTTGCTATTTTTGTAAAAAATTAGCAATTAAAACCATGAACGCCTTTTTTAAATTAGTTGAAGAAAAAAATATCGTTTTACCTGATGATGTAATAAAGCTGTTAAAAAAATGCAAGAGTTTCAGGGTTTTTGACACTACCGATGAACTTGCATTGATGGCCACTTGCGGAGAAAGCATAAAAAGTTTTGATGTAAAGTACGATATACCGGGAAAAGGCGAGGTTGTTGAAGCCACCATTCATCGTGTTTCCAACGGAATATCCGCCAACTACACCGAGCCTTATATCCGCCGTCGCGACCCGAATACCATGGCCATAGCCGATGATAAACCGAGTGATAAAGAAAGGTTCAAGGATAAATACGGTTATGACTTTCAGCAGTTAAAAAAGGAAACTTTTGAATGGCTTGCCAGCCAAGATCTGGCCGTTTTCTTCTATTTTGCAGGTCGTGATATTGTTGGCATGGGCGGTGTTGCCATTGCTCCTATCAATGCCGGATTTTTTGCCATGGGCCTTTCGATGCTTCAGCGCATTGTACACAGCAAGGAACTGACCCCTGATTTTAAAATTGAATCAACCATTTATGTTGCCCCTCCGTTCAGGCACACCCATTTTAAAGGCAAACAGGTGGTGGTTCATGAACGCACCCATAATCTTCATAACATTTATTCCTATAACCTGTATCCGGGCCCCAGTGCAAAAAAAGGACTGTATGGAGCCCTGCTCACGAAAGGTGAAAAAGAAGGCTGGATAACCGCACATTGCTCAACGGTTCAGGTTGTAAGTCCCTACGATAACATTACCACCTTTATGCACGAAGGAGCAAGTGGCGGGGGTAAAAGTGAAATGCTTCAGCACATTGTAAGGGAAACTGACGGCCAGGTATTGCTTGGTGAAAACACCATTTCGGGCGAAAGGCGACTCATCAGCCTGCCCCTGTTTTGTTCCTTTAATGCGGTTACCGATGATATGGCGCTTTGCCATCCGTCATTCCAAAACAACAATGGCAAATTAACCGTTACCGATGCTGAAAATGCATGGTTCATAAGGGTGGATAACATACTTGAGTACGGTACCGATCCTTTTCTTGAAAAAATTACGATCAACCCGAAAAAACCGTTGTTGTTCCTGAATATCAAATCAAAACCCGACGGCACTGCCCTAATCTGGGATCATATTGAAGACGAACCCGGCAAGCGATGCCCGAATCCCAGGGTTATCCTGCCCCGCGACATAGTACCCGGAGTTGTCAGCAAGCCGGTAACCGTTGATGTAAGGAGCTTTGGTGTAAGAACGCCTCCCTGTTCAAAGGAAAATCCGAGCTATGGAATTGTCGGATTGTTTCATATACTCCCTCCCGCATTGGCTTGGTTATGGCGGCTTGTTTCGCCGAGAGGTTATGCAAACCCAAGTATAACCAGTTCAGATGGAATGGATTCCGAAGGTGTGGGATCCTATTGGCCCTTTGCAACCGGTAAGATGGTTCATCATGCCAATATGCTGCTGGAGCAGATTATTCAGACACCCCGCACCAGGTATACCCTGGCTCCCAACCAGCACATCGGGGTATGGAAAGTTGGCTTCAAACCGCAGTTGCTCATGCGTGAATACCTTACCCGAAGAGGCAATGCAAAACTCCGCAGCGATCAATACCAGGAAGCAAGATGTCCGCTGTTGGGTTATGAATTAAATTACCTTACGCTCGAAGGAACCAAGATACCTTCAAGGTTTTTGCAGGTTCACCGGCAAACAGAGGTAGGAATTGAAGGCTACGATAAAGGAGCAGAACTGCTTTATGAGTTTTTCCGGAAAGAACTGGAGAAATTCAGAACACCGGAACTGGCGGCAACAGGGCATCGCATCATTGATGCATGCCTGGCAGGGGCAAAGGTGGAAGATTACAATGCCATCATTCCCATGAATTATCAATATTCATTCCTCACCCATCATGATTTGGAGGTGAACACTGAAAACCATACCGATTGATCTCCGAGAAACGCTGCTATTCCACAACCACTTTCCTGCTTATGGTATTTTTCCCATCGGAGAAATGTATCACCATGATGCCCTTATAGTTGTTTAAATCAACCCTTATGGGTGATCTAAGGTCGTTAAAGCGCCGGATGATACGGCCATAAAGATCAGCAATGGTAACTGCCGTAACATTATCCGGCACGCTTATGGTGAACAGTCCTCCCGGAGCCGGATTCGGGTATACCGAAATCAGTCCGGCATCGAAAGCGGGTACAGATGTGGGATTTATAATCGTAACCTCGAACGTATCAGTCACTGCCGAACCATCCTGGGCCAGGGCAACAACCTTAACAATGCCTTCGGCCAAGGGTGTAAGAACGCCATTCGCAGTAATGGTGGCCAGTCCTGCAGGTACTGTTTTCCAGGTTATTGATGTATTTGTTGCATTTTCAGGGTATACAGCAGCCTGAAATGACAAGGTTTCATCAAGATCAATGGAATCTATGTCATTTGAACTGGTAATGTTTATTGAATCAACCAGACGGTTAATGATAACGATTTGCAAGGTATCGGTCACATGCGAACCGTCCTGTGCCATGGCAATTACACTAACCATACCTTCGGCTACAGGAGTAAGAACGCCATTTGCAGTAATGGTGGCGAGTCCTGCAGGTGCTGTTTTCCAGGTTATTGTTGCATTGGTTGCGTTTTCAGGATACACGGCGGCCTGAAAAGACAAGGTTTCATTAAGATCAATGGAATCAATATCGTTTGAACTGGTAATGTGTATTGAATCAACCAGACGGTTAATGATCACGATTTCCTTTGAACCGGCGTTACCGTTATCCCATGTTCTTGCGGTGATGATAACTTTTCCGGCGGTTATGGAATTAAGAATTCCATTGGTACCAATGTTGGCAATATCTCTATTGTTCACACTCCAGTTTACCCGCTTAATGGTAGCGGTGTCGGGTGATATGTTTGCCACCATCTGCAAGGATTCCCCTACAAAAATGGTATCGGTTGCCGAACTAACCGACACGGAATCACTTTCAACGTAAGTTCCCTTTACATAAGCTTTCAGCCAGGTAAATGCAGGCCTGTCGGATCCAGTGCTGTTTACAAGATAGGCTTTTTGATCGTGCCTCCATAAATTTACCCTGAACCCCCATAATGTAACACCCGCTACTGCCGGATGCTCCCAAAAAACAGGAAACACACGCTGGTATTCTTTAAGTTGGGTAATGTCGTCAGGACCGTCGATGTCAAGCTCAGAGACATAAATCGGAAGACCTGTCGCAGCCAGCAGATCAAGATTGGCCTTCATGGTAGCAACTGTGGCAAAGGCCGTATTGAATGCATGGCATTGTATTCCTATTCCGTCAATAAGGCTGTCGGCCATCAACAGCTCAATAATATTGATATATCGGTTGGTTTCTGACTGCGAATTTATTATTCCATACTCATTGATAAGTAATTTGGAATCCGGAAAATATTGCCTGGCCAGTCTGAATGATTCAATCACCCAATCCCATCCGGTAGTTCCGTTACCGCCGAGCGCTTTGCTATAATTACCTTTCCCTATTGAAGAGGGAGGAGCATGAAGCGGCTCATTCACAACATCAATGAATTCCATATCTGGAAAGCCTGCAGCTGTAGCTGCAAACCATTCCTTTAATTCTTCAAGCTGTGTTGAATCATCCAGGGTTTCAATCCATGACGGGGCCTGATTCCCCCATATCATGGTATGATTCTTAAATAAAAATCCATTGTTCTTTGCCAGATTATAGGCAGCGGTCATTTCGTTCCAGTTCATCTGGTCGCGAATGGGCTCAACAAATCCCCATTTTCCTCCATTTTCAGGGGTAACCTGATTCCAGTACGTGGTGAAACCAACGTTTTGGTTCGGACTCCATGCGCACCCAAGGAATTTATCCTGTCCGTCTGCCAGCGGCTGGGCAATGCTCAATGAATACATTACACTGAGAAAAACCACCATCACTTGTACTCCTCTTTTCATCCTGACAATAATTGTTATAAATTGCAAAATCAAATATACGGGCTCAAAAATATAAATAATTGTAAATGAATTACTTTATAAAGTAAACCCTCCAAAAATAAAAAGAATATGCCAAATAGCCTAATTATTGAATTTTGTAATTCAACCGGAATATGAACAAACGCAGGCTTAGAAAGGTTTTCACACGGCTTATAAATTTACCCCTTAACACAAGCCTGCTTTCATACCTGGGCAACAAGGCTGTTCATCCTGAATTCTGTTATCAATGTCATTTCGTCGATTTATTACTCCGATAACGATCATTAACAATGGATTTTATTGAATTAATCAACCAAAGAGAAAGTGTGCGCGATTACGATCCCGCTAAACCTGTCACCAGGGAAACCATTGAAAAAATACTCAATGCAGCCCGCATGGCACCATCGGCAGTGAATAAGCAGCCCTGGGAATTCTGGGTAATACAAAGTGCTTCAATGCTCGAAAAAGTAAAAACCTGCTATTACCGGCCCTGGTTCAAAGATGCCCCGGTAATCGTGGTAATTATAGGCTATAAAGATCAGGCCTGGGTAAGGGCATTCGACAAGTACAACGCAATTGAAACCGACCTTGCCATTGTTATGACCCATTTAATTCTTGCGGCCGAAAATGAGGGTGTGGGGACATGTTATATCGAAAACTATGATCCTGCAATTTTACGTGATGTGCTTGGATTGCAGGATAACCAGGTGGTTTATGGCATTACGCCTTTAGGCTATCCGCATGACGGTGTTGCCAAAAGGGGCAATAAAACCAGGAAACCCTTGGATGAAGTGGTGAGGTATATATAAAGGAATTATGAATTAGGAATTAGGAATTAGGAATTTAGCGGTTTAGCGGTTTAGGCTGAAGGCTGAAGAAGATCCAAGATCAAAGATCCAAGATCCAAGATCCAAGACCTGAAGACCTGAAGACTTGAAGACTTTTCAGACTTTCCTCAACCAGTAGACTTAGATACCATCTGAAACAGCAGCGACCATACGGCAAAGTTTTTTCCAGACTGCCGTCGCTGCTTACCATCGAGATCCAATGATCGAATTAGCAATTTAGCGGTTTAGTGATTTAGCGGTTTAGGCTGAAGGCTGAAGGCTGAAGAAGATCCAAGATCAAAGATC
>CAZYDI010000045.1:0-20822 GCA_964646255.1 uncultured Bacteroidales bacterium | reverse complement strand
TGCACCGATTATAATTATACCATTACAAGAACATGGCGGGTAGAAGACACCTGCGGCAACTTTACCACCAAAACACAGATCATCACCGTTCAGGATACAATAAAACCTACTTTTACGGTTCCGGTGGATGATACTATATGCAGAGATCAATACTGTAGTTACCTTGCTGATACGTTGGTTACGGGATATGTGACAGATGAAAATGATATCTGTTCATCCGGATTAAATGCTGTTTACACTGATAATGTAAGTAACATAGTAAGCTGCGACACATTTGGATATATTATAAGGACTTGGTCATTAACCGATGTTTGCGGGAACAGAACTGAAAAAAGCCAGGTTATTTGGGTGGAACCAACTCCAAAGGTAAGTCTGGAAGCCATAGTGGACACCATCTGCACAAACCTTACACCGGTTGTAACTACAGGATCAATTACAAAATCCCTGCAACCTGTCAGGCTCTATTATGAAGGCATTTACGACAACAGCGCTGTTGAGGTAATCCACATAAGTGATACATTTAACCTGGAACCCGGCTTGTTTACACTGGCCGATACAATCATCAATCATTCTGCTGTCCCTCAAAAAGTTACCTTTGTTGTATATCCTTATTTATCAGGTAATTCGGGGCAGATGAATTGTGCCGGAGTTCCTGATACAGCAGAGATCTGGGTTTCGCCGGCACTAAGAATACTGATAGATAGCGTTTCAACGTACATTGGTGATATGAATATACGTTGTGCCGGTGAGAATAACGGGTTCATTGACCTGAATCCGGTGGGCGGAATAGCTGCTTTCCCGGGATACAATGCATTGGATGATCTGGAATATACCTGGGATAATGGATCACATACCCAGGATATCGGTAATCTCACAGCAAACCCATACGCAATAACGATTAGGGATAAACTGATGTGCGAGGATGACACCATTATTATATTGGAAGAGCCCGCCATATTAACCAACCAGATTGTTCTCGATAAAGAACTCACATGCCTGGGAAATGATGGTGTACTTGTACCGGTAACTCAGGGAGGGATCGAAGGATATGCATATGAATGGTTGAATTGGCCCCAAAAATATGAGGCAACATCGGGATTGCCATACCAGGATACCCTTTATTCAATTGTTGACGGAGGGTACAGATTGAAGGTAACTGATACCAATGGTTGTGTGCGTATTACAGAGCGGATAATTTCAGCACCTCCAGCCCTAAAAATTAAAGTGCAGCGCTATCCATATGGTGAAAGTTATCAAATACGATGCCACGGTGAGCATTCAGGAATAATCTATATTATAAACGAAGAAGGCACAACGATGAATTATACCTTAACAGGTCCGGGCATTGATACTTTATTCAGTAATAATGAATTGTTTAACGAATTTCCAGACCTGGGTGCCGGCAGCTATGAAATCACCTATACAACTCCCTCCGGATGTTACGATATTGTGATTGAAGATTTAATCGAGCCTGATTCGCTGATCATTAGTGAATCGGTTGTTTCAAACTATGCCGGTGGTTACCAGGTTTCCTGTTTTGGGGCTGAAACAGGGTCCATAAATATAAATACCGTTGAAGGAGGCCATGGTATGCCTTATCAATTTGATTGGAATTCCTTGTCAGGCGGAGAGATTACAGATACCAGTGCAAGAAATCAGCAAAATCTTAGGGCAGGAATATATGAGGTTGCGATTACCGACATTTTTGGTTGTGAAGCAAGAGACACTTTCGTACTAACCTCACCTGACGAAATTGTCCTGAATCATGAAACTTCAGTTTCCCTGTCTGGCGGGTATAATTTTAACTGTCACGGTGACTCCACCGGATTTATCCTGACTACTGCTTCAGGAGGTAATCCTTCGGTTTATCAATATGCCTGGGCTGACGATATAACCACAGATAATGAGCGCTATAACCTGAAAGCGGGAAATTATGTCGTTACGGTCACCGACGGATTAAACTGCGAGGTTACTGATACCATACGATTGGAAGAGCCATCACTTTTGAGGCTTGATAGTGTCGGTTTTTCATCCTATAATGGTTATGAAGTTTCATGTTATGGATTGGAAGACGGAGCCATCGACCTGTTCATATATGGCGGTACTCCAACCTATAGTTTTCATTGGTTACACAACGAATTGCCGGTACAAGTCGATTCTCCTCACCTGGATAATTTATCAGCGGGTCAATATGCGGTGACAGTAATTGATGCAAACCAATGTGAAATTAAATGGGAGGACAACCTGCAGCAACCAAATGCACTTGAAGCAACGCTGAATATCAGGAACATGAACTGTACCGGAACGGTAGCCGGCAGTGCTGAAGCAACTATATCCGGTGGTATGGAACCATATAGTTATTTATGGAGTAACGGAGAAACAACCAGTTCAATAAATAATCTTCTCCCTGGTGAATACATCCTGGAAACGAATGACCTAAATGGTTGTTTAAGGATAGATACAGCCAGCATAATTCAGTATACCGAGGTAAATGTTCAAATCCTGGTTGACCAGCCGATATCATGTAATGGTGCGGCCGATGGAATAATCAGGGCAGAGGTAACGGATGGCTTGCCTCCTTATTCGTATGAATGGGAAGAAACTATCTTAACACAGGTATACAACGGATTATCAGAAGGTACCTATACCGTGAAAGTGAGGGACAGTGATGGTTGCCTCGGAGATCAAACCATATATATATCTGATCCGGAGCCGATTTTGGCTGACCTGGAAATTACGCATGTTAATTGTTTCAATCAGGATGATGGACATGTGGTTTTGAATGCTACCGGCGGCAATGGATCCTATGTGTATTTGTGGAATGAAAGGGTTATTGATGAAGGTGAAATTGACCAGCAGCCTGCCGGATCGCATACCTTAACCATAATTGATGATAAGAACTGTCGCATAGACACACTGGTAAATATTACGCAGCCTGATATGCTGGAATTGCATGTGGATCATCGGTTGACTGTTTTGCCGTTCTGTCCCGACTGGCAAAATGGAATCCTTACAATTTCAGTAACCGGCGGAACGCGGAATTACACATATGAATGGGCTCATTCCTCCATGGTTAATGATTCAGTGCTGACAGACATTAAGGAAGATGATTATGCTGTTATTGTTCGTGATGCCCGGGGATGTGAACTGGATACAACCATAACCCTGGAGGCCTTACATGATAATTGTCTTAATATTCCAAGTGCATTTACCCCAAACCATGATGCTGCAAACGATACATGGGAATTAAGGTATATGATAGAAGACGGAACTGAAGTGAATTTCAGCGATGTATACTTTAACGGGGAAATACAGATTTATAACCGGAACGGTGACTTGGTATACAGATGTTCCGGAGGTTGTCCGGGTGACTGGAACGGTGAGGACAATCATGGACGACAGCTTCCTGTAGACACGTATTATTATATTATTGATCTGAAAAATGGTGACAGGAAGGAGACCTTGCGCGGCATTGTGACCATCATCCGTTAGTTTAAACTCCCCTATTTCAGAACCTTTTGATGGTGGTTACGTATATCAATAACATTATCAAAACCAAAATCCCTGGATATTGCCAATTAAAATATTTAACCGGCTATCTGTTCTTTTGCTCCTTTGGATTTATTGCCTGCAATCCTATTCACAGCAACTACCGGGATTCAGTCAATATTTTTCAAATGAGTTTTTAATGAATCCCTCCGTAGCCGGCTATGATGGACGTACAGTAATAAACCTTTCTGCACGTAAACAATGGCTTGGTTTTGGGGAGTACACGCCAAATTCCTATTTACTCAGTGTTCAGGGACGAATACTCAAGAAGAGTTACAGCATCAAATCAGGATCGGGCAGTCGAACTTTCCAGAAAGCAAACAAAGGAAGGGTAGGGCTTGGAGGCATTGTTTACCATGATGCTAACGGCGCAGTACAACGAACGGGTGGTCAGTTCAGCTATGCTTACCATATTTTTATTCGCAATTCTCAACTGTCTTTCGGGCTTACCGGAAATGTATTTCAATACAGAATAAGAGAAGAGCTTGCGCAACTCAAGAATCCAGATATTGATCCTTTGAGCGGCTTAATTGGAAAATCTACAGTTGTTCCCGATGCGAACATTGGGATTAATTATATGACCCGGGATTATCATGTGGGATTGGCCGTTTGTCAGGTATTCCAATCAAAAGTTAAAATCGGAAACAACTCGGATTTTGAGGAATCAGAGGAAACAAGGCTACTCAGGCATTATTATGTGCTGGGTGACTATCGTTTTGGAAATAGTGCAGGCAAATGGGAGTGGGAACCTTCGGTTTTATTCTTATTTACAGAAAAACCACACATAAAAGGTGAGATAACCATGAAGGCCTATTACAACAGGCAGTACTGGTTTGGATTGTCGGCGCGCACCACCTCAGATATTATCATTCTTTTCGGAATGAAGTTCAACAGATACTATTTAGGCTATGCTTATGATTATGGCTTTAATGGCATTTCACGATACACCTTTGGCTCACATGAAATCTGTTTAACCGCAAAATTTGGTGATACCGCCCGGAGATACAGATGGCTTGACCGTTATTGATTTCCGGATTTCCTCCATTCCCTGTATCCGGTACCTATTGCAAGCAAAATCAACAACAATGATGATGCAAGGGATACCTTTTCACCAATGAAATAGCTTTTCGGATGAAACCTGAATTCAACGGTATGCTTACCTTCAGGGATCCTCATGCTCCGTAACAGGTAGTCAGCCCTGAAATGAGGAACCGGATTCCCGTCGATGTAAGCTTCCCATCCTTTATCATAGTATACCTCTGAGAAAACAGCCAGTTGTTCGGTGCCTGATGAAGAAACATATTTGAGATAATTAGCCCTGTATTCAACCAGGGCAATGGTTGCTGCGCTATCCTCTGTTGGTGTAAAACCTTCCAGGTTGGAACTGAAGCGGGCATCAACTACTGCTTCATTTGCCGGATCCAAATCTGATATGGCTGCAATCTCAGCATCAGCATCCGGAACAATGGCAACTTTATTTACAAACCATGCGTTTCCAAGTTCTGACTTGTTTACAAGCGGTGGCGCCTCAGGGTTGTAAATTATATATCGCGTATTTAACATATTGAGCGCATTAAATGAAGCCATGGTGCTGTCTATGGCCTCAGGGACGGGTCTTTGCTGAAGGGTTTCAACCAGCCGCATCATTTCATCTTGTATATAGTGGTCATAGATTTCCTGGAAGCGGCGCATTTTGGCCCCGTGATAACCACCGATGGATTTATGAAACCATGATGTGCTGGCATCCTGCAAAGGACTAAGTGAAATATTTAATACCCGGAAGTGAGGATCCTTGTCTCTTAAAATGAGCATGTCAGCAGTGGATTTTTCAAAAGGAGTTATTGCTTCTTTTTTTGTAACAAAATCTTTTTTGTTAAGATATCTTTTGTCAACAGGCCATAAATCTGCCAGAATTAAAAACGCCAGCAAAAGAATGCTGACTTTCATCTGAATTTTCTTGTTATAGGTAAAATACACCAATGCAGCTGTGAGCGCAATAAATACAAGCGAACGGAATGTATCGGCCCTGAAAATAGCCAACCTGTCCTTTTCGATGGCATCAATCAATCCCTCTATCCCTTGCAGCCTTTGCTGGTCATATTGATTTGACATATCAAAGGAACCAGCGATCATAAGGAATATTAAGGTAAGTCCTCCCAGTCCGAAAAAGGTATACTTCAGCGATGTAATAAATTCTTTCTTCGAAATATTGCCGTTTAAAACTTCATTCACGGCAAGGATGCCCAGGATGGGAATGGTAAATTCTGCCATGACCAGGGTCATGGATACTGTCCGGAATTTATTGTATCCCGGAAAATAATCAAGCATAAAATTTGTGAGGCCGGCAAAATTATGGCCCCAGGCCAGCAAAATGGAAACAACGGTAGCTATGGCCAGCCACCATTTTACCGGTCCTTTTACAAGGAACAAACCAAGTATAAAGAGAAATATTATAACTGCGCCTATGTAAACAGGGCCAGCAGTTTGAATCTGGTCACCCCAATACAAGGGTACATTTTTTATGAATTCTTTCGCTGTTTTTCTACCATATGCACCATTGAGGTATTCATATGTATGGGAATTCTCCTTAAGTGCACCCATAGAACCTCCACCCTTGAAATTGGGTATTAACAGGTTAAAGGTCTCGCCTACCCCATAGCTGTATTGGGTTGCATAGTCCCTGTCGAGTCCGGAAGTTTTATTTTCAGCATTTGACGTTAATTCAGAGGGGCCACGAATGGAGTATTTGCCATATTCATACGTTGTATAAAGGTTGCTAAAGTTGGCCCCTGCCGCCAGCAACACAAATAAGACAAGCCAGGGAATGGGTTTTAAAAAATTGAAGAGTGCTTTATTTTTTATGGCATAAACGAGTTCAACAATGCCAAAAATCAGGATGATCAGCATTGTATAATAGGTTATCTGGAAATGATTTACCAGCATTTGAAGTCCAAGAAAGATGCCGGCAATGAGGCTTCCCAGTATGGCCTTTCCCCTAAAGGCGGCATAAACTCCGGCAATGATGGGCGGCATATATCCAAGTGCCAGAACTTTGGATATATGACCTACCTGAATAATAATAAGGAAATAGGTTGAAAAAGCATAGGCAATTGCTCCTGCGAAGCTTAACCATGGTCTTATTCCGAAAAGGAGTAAAGCAATATAAGCGCCAACTAAGTATAAAAAGATAAAGCAAACAGGCCTGAAATTGTACAATGTAATAACACGGTGTACATTTTTAAGAAGATTGCTTTTGAAATGAGTCGACACCAGATAGGCCGGCATACCACCATACATACTATTGGTCCAGAGCGGCTCTTCGCCATATTTTTCCCTATGATCTACGATTTCTTTAGACGTACCCTTGAACTGCACAATATCGTGCATATTAAGTTTCTTGTTTTCGAGTACATCAGGGGTAAAGTAGAGCAAGGAAATAAGGAAGAATAAAACAATTGGAAGAATGTATTGCCAGAGCGAACTCAGATGCGTTTTCATGAGGATACAATGATTTTGTAAAACGAAGATATATAAAATCTGTCATTGCACATAACCGAAATTATTATAAGGCTGGGGATTAACAATTTTGGCCTATTGCTATTTGGTTAACATATGTTTTTTAATTTTGACAATATTTCATTCATGGTAACCCTTATTTTGTTTAAATGGGAGCTTTTTGGCCTTTTCATTCACCGCTCACGGAAAAATATCATAAGTTCCTGGTAATAGAAGCAATTCAAAAGCATGCACAAGGCAAACTTCTGGATATAGGTTGTGGTAAAAAGCCATTTAAGCATTATGCCAGCAAAGTTGTGAGTGAACACATCGGACTTGATCATGCTGAAAGCCCTCATGGCAGCGATGACGTCAATGTTGTTGGTGTCGCTGATAATTTGCCTTTTGAACAGAACTCATTTGATACTGTATTGATGACCCAGGTTATTGAGCACCTTGAGAACCCTTCACGTGTGTTTAGTGAGATTTACCGAGTTTTAAAACCCAACGGAAAGGTGATTGTAGCCTGGCCGTTTCTCTACCCCATTCACGAGGCTCCGAGAGATTTCTACCGGTATACCAAATATGGAATGAAGCATCTTGCAGGAGAAGCCGGATTAGAATTGATTGAATTAAAGGCCGCATCTGGCTTTTGGATTTCATGGTTCAGTTTTTTATCAATCTATATTTATGGAAAATCCAGGTTTATGTATGGACTGCTTTCGCCATTATTGCTGTTGCTGAAATGGATTTGCCTGGCACTGGAGGCTTTTGACAAAAACCAGGAATCAAAGGAAAAATGGACATGGAATTATTGCTCAATTATGAAAAAAACCTGTAATGAAGCATAAAAAAGCGGTATTGATCATCGGGGGACTAGGTTTCATTGGTAAAAATTTATACCGGCACTTAAAAAAAACGGATTGTATTGTTCATATCCTAAGCAATATACCTTTAAGTGAAAAGGATCCTTTTGTGAATGAGGTTGATTTGCAGGATATTATAACCGGTGATATTACAAGCCCGGAAGACTTAAACATTCTCAGCAACTATTCAGTTATCTATTCTTTGGCGGGATTATCCGGTGCGGCTAATAGTATACATGATCCCTATAACGACATAAAAACCAATTTAACAGGTCATCTCAATATCCTCGAAACATGCAGGATGTGTAACCCACATGCAGTTATAGTCTTCCCTTCAAGCCGGTTGGTTTACGGAAAGCCGGTGTATACACCTGTTGACGAACAGCATCCTTTAGATCCCGAATCAATTTACGCCATTCACAAATTGACAGCAGAACAATATTATGGCCTTTACCACAAGATCTATAAACTTCGAACCATCATACTGAGGATATCTAATCCTTACGGTCCCTATCAAATGTTTGGCGAAAAGAAATATGGTATTTTGAATTGGTTTATTCATAGTTCCCTTCAAGGTTCTGAAATTGAAATATTCGGGCCGGGTACCCAAATGCGTGATTACATCTATATTGAGGACCTGGTGGAATTGATGGCAGCATGCACGGATAATTCATCGCTTTATGGTGGCATTTTCAATGTTGGATGCGGTTATGGCATTTCAATATTGGAAGCGGTAGAGACCCTAAAGGGCATTATTCCGCAGATGACCTATAAATTTGTTAAATGGCCCGAAATTGAAAAGAAGATTGAAACGGGAGATTATATAAGCAATATTGAGCGAATATCAAATTTAACCGGCTGGACACCAAAAGTCCCATTTCTGACGGGTATGACGCAAACGGTGGAATACTACAAAAGACATTACATGACATAGTATGGAAAAATATGTAGCCCATTACATATCCAGGTATTTGCCACTAACTGAGGTTTGGTTGTATAACCTCATTCGCAGTCATGAGCAGTTTAAACCGGTGGTTTTATGCAGAAAAAAAACCAATGAAGATAAATTTCCCGTAAACAATGTCAATGCCTTACAAGATCTGAGTGCCTTGCAAAAGCTCTATGATTTTGCCGTGTTCAAAAGTAAAGGATACTTTCCTCATTTCAGAGGCATAATGGAAAAATATTCCTGCCAGTTATTGCATGCTCATTTTGGCTATCATGCAGTTAAGTCGGTTAAGTTGGCAAAGACGCTCAAAGTGCCTTTGGTATGCAGTTTTTATGGGGGCGATGTGTTTAAATATACTACCGACCCAAACAATGTCCGTAACTATAGAAAACTTTTCAATGCTTTCTCCAAAGGTTTTGTTTTAGGACCTTATATGAAAGAAACCCTTATGCGTTTGGGATGCCCGGAGGAAAAGTTAGTGATTAACCATTTGGGTGTCGATATTGACAGCATTGGTTTTGAGCCACGGTATTATGAAAAGGACAGGCAAGTCAAATTTTTAATTGCATCAAGTTTTGTTGAAAAGAAGGGAATTGACATTGCATTAAAGGCCTTGAAAATTATAGAAAAAGAGGTGGACTTTACTATTGATATTATTGGCGATGGTCCATTGAAGCATCTCCTGGTGTCATTAATTAGTGAGTTAAAGCTGGGACACAAGGTGGTTCTTCATGGATACAAGCCCTATCAATTTTTTCTTGAATTGGCTGCAAAATGTGATGTATACATTCAGGCCAGTAAGACCGCCCAGGATCATGATAAAGAAGGCACCCCCATGGCTATAATTGATGCTATGGCTACAGGTATGCCTGTTGTAGCAACACGTCATTCCGATATACCGGAAATTGTCATTGATGGTCTTACCGGATTTTTAGCTGAGGAAAACAATGTGAGCAGTTTATCAGAAGCAATCTTCAAAATGATAAAGCACAGATTCGAAATGAATGAATTTAGCCATAGATGCCGGACAAGAGTTGAAAATGAATTTAATTTGCACAAACAAATAAAGAAGCTTGAAAGTCTTTATGCTTCCGTAATTTAGCAATCATTTATTATGATCAAAAGTGTCCTGCCTCGGTTATGGCTTTATTGCAGTTATCATAGATTAATATATGAAGATATTATTGAATGTCTTACCAGGAATAAAACGCGGATATTGGGAGTCCACGGATTGTCCCAGGAAAAATTTTATTTATTATATCAGGCGGTTAGCCATTAAGCAATTCAAGTATGCCCGGATTAGCTGGAATAATTTCAGATAGAGCGGAACCAGCATTGTTTTCGAAGATGTTTGCCGCGCTCAATCATTATGATTACCATATTGAAAAGTATGAAAGGGATGGTGTTCATTTGGGTCGTATTCACTTGAATTATGTGAATACTGCACCACAACCCGTTTTTTCCCTGGATAAAAGATACAGCCTGATAATGATTGGCGAAATATTCAGCTATGACAGTATTGAAACCGGCGAAATACAATCCGATGCAGAATTTCTTCTTGATATCCTCATTCGTGAAGGATTAGATTCCTTATCAAAAGTAAACGGACATTTTTGTGCTGCATGGTATGATTTTACCGACCAGAAACTTTATTTGATTGCTGACCGGTTTGGTACCCGTCCATTATACTATGCCCTCAATCAGGGAAGATTTTTATTTGCTGCTGAAGTTAAAGCCATTTTGGAAGACAACCTGGAAAGGAAGATTGATTATAATGCAATATCACATTTGCTTCATTTCACCCACCTTTTCGGGCATCAGACGCTCTTTCAAGGCATCAGCCAATTACCTGAGGCCTCATATCTCAAATTTCACAAGGGAGATATAAGCATACACAGATACTGGGATTATCCCTATGATGAAAGCGCTTATATAAAGGAGAAACCAGGATCGGTTAGGAGGAAAAATTTAATCGATGAATTGGACCATCGGATGCATCTTGCAATGAAAAGGGTGATGACAAAAAATAAAGACGATTTGCTTATTTCATTGAGCGGAGGATTGGATTCAAGGTATGTTGTGGCATATGCCGATCATTTCGGGATTGAAAACCTGGCTTCTTTCACTTTTGGACCTGCTGAATGCGATGATCAGCGGTATTCAAAAACGGTCGCAGATCTTCTGCATCTGGACCATCATCCGTTTGAAGTAATTCCGGGGAATATTTGGAAACATGCCATGTTGTTTGCCTTCTTTTCGGACTATATGGGTATCATCAACGGCCCTGTTCATGGTTTTGAGGCTATGACAGCACATTATAGGAAAAAGAAGGTCACTATCAGCGCTCAAATGGCTGATGCTATTTTTGGGGGTAATCTTTGGAGGAGAAAACTCCGGTATTTAATGGATCATTCTTCATTTAACATGGAAGCTGAGAATATTGTAATTAATATTTTTAACCTGGTGGATGATAATCTTCTGAAAGAATTGTTCGATGATGCATTTTATCACCAGATAAGGGATGGTTATAGGGAAGTTCCTGAAAAATATATTGATTCGTATAAGCATCCCTTGCATACCTACATGAATTTACTGATGAACGAGCACGGGCGAAGGGGTACGTTATGTGGAAACCTGATGAATAATTTATTCCTTGAAACACGCATGCCCAGTTACGATTATGAACTTATGGATTTTGCCTACACGTTGCCTTTGCCGCTCAGGTTTAACCAACATGCCTACAGAAAAGTTTTTTCGCGTAATTTTCCTGAACTTGCCAGAATAAAGCGTGAACGTTATAATTTAAGAATAGACAGTCCGGATATTTGTTATGACTTAAGAATTCTTGAAAACAAAATCATCAATACCATAAGAAAAACAAGGTTGAAGCCTGCATTGTCTTTGATTGAAAGATGGAACAGGCCAACTTATATTGATCACAACAAGTGGTTTAAAGATGATTTAAGGGATGAAATATTTGCGCTTCTGACGAACCCGGCTGCTAAGTCACGTGGGATTTACAAAAAAGGAGGAATCGAAAAAATCCTGTCTGACCATCAGGGAAAAATGACCGACCATTCAAGGTTGCTATGGCAAATAGTGAATCTTGAATTATTTTTCAGGAAATATTTCGATTAATTGAGCCAGGATTAACTTGCGCTGGAATTGACCACTCATCATTATGAAATGCTGAAAAATGTAAAGACTGTAACAAAAGGATCCCTGGTTTATGGATTCGGGAATATATCCGTTAAGCTGGTGGGATTGGTATTGATACCAATATACACCAATGAAAAGTTCCTGACCATATCCGATTTTGCTGTGGTCGGGATAATTGACATAACGGCACAGTTACTGGTGTCGTTGCTGGGAATGTCATTAAATCAGGCATTAACCCGTTGGTATTATGAAAAGGATTACGAGGGAAAACAAAAGTCCATGTTTTATAGCGTATTTATTTTCCTGATTGCTGTTTCCGTAATATCACTTCTTGTTTTTGCATCCTACTCGAAAAACATTTCACAGATGTTGTTTGGCTCTGAGCGTTTCAATATTGCACTTACGCTGATGATGGGGTCATCAGTTATGCAAATTTGGATTGCCCTGATACAAACACTGATGAAAATTCAGCAGAAGCCGGTACTGTTTACCATTACCAATATCCTTAAGTTATTGTTGACGCTGTTATTAACCATAATTTTTGTTGTAATCACACACAAGGGTATTGAGGGAATTTATATGGCCCAGGTTTACGGCTCAATCCTGTTTATGCTACTTACCGCCAAATACATTTATACCAATATCGAACTTAACATAGATTACAGGCTCCTGAAGGAAATGCTTCGGTATAGTTTCCCTTTGATACTGGCGTCAACATCAGGAGTCTTGATTTCGATACTTGACAAATACATTTTGAATTATCTGGCCACCCGGGAAGAAGTAGGGGTATATGTATTTGCTTACCGCATTGCCAATTCATTGAAATTGCTTGTTATTGCCTCTGTTCAGATGGCGGTCTCTCCATTATTGTTTCAGCTGATGCATGATCCGGGCAGCAAACGCTTTTATTCGAAATACATGACCTATTTCGCATTTATTGTGATGATATTTGTGATCGGATTAAGTGCTTTCAGTTTTGAAATAGTGCATCTTTTTGCACAAAACGAGGTATATTATATAGCCTGGTCAGTTATTCCGATTTTGTCTTTTTCATTTTTCTTTGGAATGCTTAAGGATACTGCTGCAACTGGATTACAAATTGCAAAGGAAACAGGAATCATTAGTTCCATCACCATTTTCACCACTTTACTCAATGTAGGAATGAATTACATCTTCATCCCGAGGTATTCGTATTATGGTTCGGCACTGGCTTTCCTGCTTTCACAGATATTGTTTTTTATCATGATATATACTTTTGCGCAAAAGAAATATCCGGTTCCCTATGAAGTGAAAAATATCTTACTCATAGTGATCATTGGTTCAGCGCTCTGTCTTGTTACTTTTATCCTTAACGACCTCAACCTTTTTCTCAGGTTATTCATAAAAGCTGTGTTGGTTGTATCATTCCCGATCATCCTATATCCATTTGGGTTTTATGAAAAAGTTGAACTCAAGCGTCTGTATGAGGCCTGGCTGAAGTGGCGAAATCCCATGAAATGGAGGCGTAACCTGAAAAAGGTTGATATGGACTTCTAGTGTTACAGGGGTGTTTCCGGTGAACCGGAGTATATGCTCACCAACGTTTTACTGTCATTATCCCAATTATATCTGGTAAGGACATGTTTTTTCCCATTTTCACCCATAATTCCCAAATCCATTTCATTTAACCGGTTGAATATTTCCGACAGTTCTTTTACGTTGTCGTGTTTATAAACAATCCCTGAGTTTGTTTCTTCAAGAATTCTTTTAATGGGTAAACAATCACTTGCAATAACCGGCTTTTGCACATACATATATTGGAAAAGCTTATGCGGAATTGTTGAATCGGTGTGTGCATTTTTAATATGCGGAATAACAGCAAAATCAGCTTCAGCCAACTTTTCCATGACCACCCGGAAGGGTTGATAGCCATGAAAAATAACCCGTGAAGTCAACGATAACTGTTGCACCAGTTCAGTCAATTTGTTTTTATAACTTCCTTCACCCAGTATCCAGAATTTCAGATTTTTATTCGAAGACATGTGCATGGCTTTTATGACGATCTGGAGTCCCCTGTGATAATTAATACCTCCTGCATAATAAAGGATATTTTTGTCTCCTTTGTTATTATTCTTAATAAGCAAGTCCGAGAAATTGATGGTATTGGAAACAACTTTTATGTTGGATGCAGAAACACCCAACTTTTCCAGCCTTTGCCTGGCTTCTTCAACAACTACAATAATGTTGTCTGTTTTTCCGAGCACCTTTTTTTCGTACCTGCGCCAAAGATATACCGGTGAAAAAAGCCTGCCCGGTAAGGTATTGGTGTGTTTTGAAATTTCTACAAAAGCAGGCCAGTTTTCATGCAGATCAACAGTTAAAGCCAAACCAAATTCCTTCTTCATTTTAATACCCATGCCGGCTAATGGCAAATCGTGAATGTGAATGGCTTCAAAATCAGCAGACGTGAGTATTTTTCTTAAAAACTTTCTCCAGAATTGATTGTAAAAGGGCAGTGTTAATATAGCGACACTGGATTTGTATATAAAGTTTGAAATCGGTTTTCTATATATGCTGGCAAGTTCAGTTTTTTCAAAAGCAGGTTTGTTTTTCAGGGTATAACAGGCAATATGTATTTCATGACCCGCCTTATGCAAAGCGGCTATTTCATTTTCCACCCTGATATCGGGGGGAAATTCACGATCAAGCACCATAAGAATTTTCATAGCCGCTATTGAATAATGGAATTTATGATTTTTATGCTGGCATTGCCATCACCATAGAGATTGGTAGTCTGCGAGATTTCCTTGTCCCTGAAAGTCATAAAACTGGATTTGATGGTTTCTTCATCCGGACCTGCAAGCACGTTGAAATGGTTATTTACAAGTTCAATCCATTCGGTTTCTTTACGAAGCGTAATGCAAAACTTGTTGAAAAAATAGGCTTCTTTTTGCATGCCGCCACTATCGGTAATTACAAGATTGCAGTTTTTTAAAAGTTCCAGGATGTCGAAATAGCCTACCGGATCCACCGGTTCAAATTCAGGTGTAATGTGCTGCTGATTCATTATTTTTCGGGTACGCGGATGTAGCGGCAACACTACCGGTATTTCTTTATTTATGCTGTTTAGAGCACAAACAATGTTTTTAAGATTAAGCAAGTGGTCGGTATTTTCCTGCCTGTGAATAGTGCAAAGGACAAATCCATTTCTTTTCAGTTTCATCCGGGGAATGATGTCTGAGCTTTTTGATGATATTGAACTGTAGTATAGTGCAGCATCATACATTACATCGCCCACCTTAAAAATCTGGCATTTAAAATTTTCGAAACCTTCATTTCTAAGGTTTTCGACAGCATTGTCGGTTGGGCAGAATAGCAGATCTGAGATACGGTCAGTCAGTATTCTGTTGATTTCTTCAGGCATGTCCATATTGAATGATCGCAATCCTGCTTCTACATGGATGACACCAATGCCAAGTTTTTTTGCTGCCAGGGCACCTGCAACAGTAGAATTGGTATCTCCATATACCATAAGATAGTCAGGCTTTTCCTGTAGCAGCACTTCCTCTATCTTTTCAAGCATCCGTCCGGTCATAGCACCATGTGACAGGCTGTTAACCTGCAGGTTGTAATTGGGTTGCGGGATTTCCATTTCCCGGAAAAATACCGAAGACATATTATCATCAAAGTGCTGACCGGTATGAACGATTATTTCCCGTATACCACCGGTTTTTTTAATTACCCGGCTAACAGCAGCAGCTTTAATAAACTGGGGGCGGGCACCTATTACAGTTACAATTTTTTTCAAGGATTGGTTTTTTTGTTTTCGGCGTTACAGGTATTTAAACAATGCTGAGATTGCCGGATAATCAAGACTTTACTTCAGGTGCTAATATAATTCAAACTTTTGGCATTTGGAATAATACAGTTAACAAGCATGCCAGGTATAAATCAAAAAACATCCCACATTCACAAATTTTATGATTCAAGTATGGATTCTGCATTTTTAAACAATATCATTTCCAATTTCTTATGATCAATGTTTAAGGAAAGTATATATCCCAACAAATCATACCTTGTATTGTCAGTACCAAATAAAACCTTACCAGCATGCTTGTCAAGAAATTGCTTTGTTCGGTCAGTATCCCTGTTCAGCGCTGAAAAACCACTGGTTCCGGATATATCACAATATAGGTTATCATAGGATTCGAGCAGATGATCAATTATTCCAAAATCGCTGAATTTGCCTTTCTGATAGGTATATTTGAAGTTAATATCACTCGAAATATTGTTCCAGAAATGCGGGCCATGCGCAATAAACTTTATTTCAGGAAACTGCCGTATTCTGTTTTCGAGCTCATGAAAATCATACAGATATCCCGGAAAATGTATAGCGTTATTATCGATATGGTCTGCAAGCCGCGAAATTTTTGAAGCCAAAGTCGATATATAATATCCGGTAACCCCATTAAATGCATCGTTTAGCAGATGTTTGAAAAGGCGCATAAACGGATTGGCGCTATTTGGCTGGTAAATTTTACGGGGCTTCTCCATGTGAAAAACAAGGGGCAAATGCCGGTGCGAAAGGTTTTGAAGATAATCTTCAATGACGGCTTCATTCCAACGGTTTGTCACTTTTAGTTCCCCACAGCCTTTAATGCCATGCTTTCCAAAATTTTCAAAAGCAATTCCCTGCTTTTTGTCAGAGGGATCAGGGGCATAAAAAGGAACAATCCTGTCAGGATACTTACGGTATGATTCAAGGATATTTTCAATGGAAAGATGCTGGTAAAGCTTAGGCACAACCGGGTTTAATTCCTCCCAGGTGAATAGCCAGCATTTATCTATTTTATTGTTGTCAAGATATCTAATAATTTTCTCCACCGAGAATCCCTGGAAGTCAACATGCATATGCGCGTCGATAATTCTCATTGGCTATTGGTAAGCTTGTTTAACAAGATACTTAGATCCCGGGTAAGGTTTCTTCGGGAGAAACGATCAATATTGTTATTCGTTATTTTTAACTGCTTATTTAAGTACAGTTGAAAAAGGGTACTGAGATGCTGTTTCAGACCCAAAACATCATGGTAATTGAACATTTTACCGGCCCCGGTTTCTTCAAGAATGATTGCAGCATCACCTTTTACAGGGCCAATAGCAATAACGGGCTGTTGAGCCGATAAATACTCGAAAAATTTATTGGTAAGAATACCTCCGGCATTCTCCGTATTGTTTATACAGAGCAATAGAACTGAAGCACCGGATAGCATACTTTGTGCCTGCGAATGGGGTATAAAAGGGTGTTGAACTACAAAATTCTGCAGCTGATGCCTTTTAATGGTTTCAAAAACCGTACTATCGGTCTTGCCCACCAAATGTACCTTCAAAGCGGATTTCAATTTGGGTTCAGATTGAATGAGTGTTTCAAGAGCTGCCCAGAGTATTTCGGGGTTCCTTGATTTGGGCATTGACCCAAGGTGTACAATATTGAAAGAATCGGGTAATTGAGCTGAATTACCGGATGGTTCTTCATCAAATCCATTGGTAATGGTAGAAACATGATCAATTCCAAGTCCCTTAAATTCTGCAGTCATTCCCGGGCTCACTGTAATAATATGATCTGCGGTAAGCAATACGGTTTTCTCCAATTGATGGTGTTGTCTGTCTGACCTCCTGGAAAGCTTAAGATCGCGGTAAAAATCAATATTTGTCCATGGATCACGGAAATCAGCCACCCATTTTACCCCTGTTTTTTGTTTAAGTTTTAGGCCAATCAAATGCATGCTGTGTGGGGGTCCTGTTGTTATGATAATATCAACAGGGTTGCTTCTGATGTATTTTGTAAGAAACTTTACTGAGGGCTTAACCCAAAAGATACGGGGGTCGGGTATAAATAAATTGCTGCGTATCCAAAGGGACATTTTTTGCATGATTCCTGCACTTTTTTTATCCGACATCAGTGCTACTCCCAGCCTGTCCTTCGGCTTACGTCCGGTGAGGATTTTATAGATTCCATAGGGTTCAAAAATCCTGGTTTTTATGACTTCTATGCCTGCTGGCACATCCGCTAACAGGGTGTCATCAATCTCCTGCGGTTCCGGGTTTTGTGGCGTATATATGACGGGCTCCCAACCAAAATCACGCAGGTATTTGGAGAATTTAAGCCACCTCAGCACTGCCGAACCGCCGCTGGGAGGCCAATAATAGGTGATAATGAGCACTTTTGGCATAGAGGTCAAAAACAAGTAGACAATGTTACAAAATTAAACCAACAAAAAACGCCATTTGTCTTAGGACTAATGGCGTTTAATGATGCGTTGAATGGTTCATGGACAATCTGTCGGTGCAAATTCAAGCACGCCCGAATTGTTGATGGTTCCACGCCAGCACTGACCGTCCGGTGAAGTCATGATAATTCCTTTATTAATATCCTTGATATATACATCACCTTCGGCAATTTCCAATCTGGCATTTGGTGTTGTGGTTCCAATACCCACATTTCCACTGGCATTGATTCTCATTCTTTCGATGATACCGTTTTCATTTTTGTTTGTATAAAAACGGATGGAACCATAATCAGACACGGAATAGATGGAGAAACCTTTGCCATTTGTACTGATAACGCCCATTCTGTCAAAGTCGGGTATAACAGAATAACTTTCTGAAGTTTGAGTAAAAGAAGTACCGTAGGTTCTGTCATTGGATTCCAGTGCAAGAGAAACACTTGACTTTTCACCGATATTCGTATTTCTTAGCCTTATGAGAGCTCTATCCTGACCATCATGTACGTCGCTCTCAATATATAGTTTGGTGGAAGGGTTTGCTGTACCAATACCAACATTACCTTCCGAATCAATTCGCAACCGCTCAATGCCTGCGCCCATTAAGTCATCATGACCGGTATAAAACTTAATAACGCCATCTGTCGAATTCGCATGGAGCATTACACCACGGTTATTATTGGATACATTGAGAAATCCTGCAAAATCATAATAAGTTGATGCGGTATAGTTCATGCTATAATCCTGGATTACCGAATGTCCGTATGAATTACCGGTTTTTAAAACCATGCCGGTATATGACATAGCCCCTTCGTTGTTATTCTTCAATCGAAGGAGGTTACGACTATTTCCGGAACCAATATCACCCTGAACATCCAACATTGAGGCTGGCATGGTTGTCCCAATACCAACATTTCCACCAGTAGTTAAGGTGAAAATATTACTTCCATAGCTTGGAGAAGAGCCTGTCTGGTGATTAGTACGCAGATTTATTTTAAAGTTGTCAAAATCATCATTATCAGCGCCAATTGACCAACTGGTTATGGAGTAATCATCATCGTTGTTTCGTATCCTGTACTCGGTAAAAGGGTCGCCATTAACCCCTTCAAATACCTGATGTACAGTTCTGGCATAACCATATCCGGATTTGTTCAGGTGCGAAACCACAATTCCTGCATCATGATCAGTGCTGTCGGATACCTGAAGCCAGCCATTATGCAACCATAATTTGGGATTGTAATAGCTTTCAAATGTCTTCGTTCCAATGCCAACATTTCCCTGGAGATAATAAAGGTGCTTACTTTCTTTTTTCCAGTTACTTTCCATGGCAAATGTGGCTGTGTCAGCCTTTGAAGCGCTTTTGGCCACTAATGCTTCACCAGCCATATCAGCATAAAGAGCATAGGGAACGCTTAACAATTGAGTTGTTCCCAGCTCGATATAACTTGCTGAACCTTCCGTGTCAATTTCAATTTTCAAAAAGTAAGGGCCGTTACTCCAGTTTATTGAGGCAAATTCATCGGCGCCAGTTCCCGATCCGATTTTCAGATTCACAATACCCTGGCTGGTGGTGGTTGCAGCGTGTGTTTCGGTATAAACCGGAGAACCATTTGGGCTGAATTGTAAAATGCTGATTCGCATGGAAATGTCCTCCGATACAAGCAATTGACCACTGTTATCGCGGAGTGTTGCCTGGTAGTTGAACAACTGGGGAGTTTGAGCAGTACTGGTTAAAATAACACAAACCAATAACGATAGGGTAAAAATGATTTGCTTCATGATGAGGTTATTGTTTGATTATGGTAATAACTTTTGAATAAGCATTGTTGTTGCTTAATTTAATCAGGTAGGCGCCACAGCGATAGCTGGTAAAATCAATATTAGTGGACGCTGATTCAATAGCCTGCGAGTGAATAACTTTACCATCAATGCTCAGCAATTCCAGATTCCATTGAGCAGCGGAATTGTATTCAGTCAGTCTGACTGTAACCTGGTCATGTGTGGGATTCGGGAAAGCGGTGATGGTATTGTCCTGAAGAGGATCAGTTACACCCGTTGCAACCACAGCAACTGCTCCCTGGTGGAAACCCTGTGCCATACAATAGGAACTGTTTGATATCTCCTCGATAAACGATTCGCCAACGGTCCAACTGGCGTTTAAACCGGGGGAAACTGAAGCGCCTCCTGCGGAAGCCACTATGCTTAAATCACTGAACTGGCCAAATGATTTCAGGGCCAGAAACAGCAGCAAAAAAGAAATAATTGGTTTTGTCATGGAAAAACGCTGTTTAACTGATAACAAAGAATTAGTCAAAATTTGAAAATAACAAATCACAGTCAAATAAACGAATCGATTTGACCAAATGTTACTTGGCTTTGATTAATTGAATGGATATCAGACTTACCATTCAAATTAGAAATCATGGTTTCACAACATTCGCAGCAATCCCTTCAGGCTTACTTTGTCGCCCATTATTTCGGGCAGGCGGTCGATGGCAACCCTTTCCTGCTGCAGTGTATCGCGGTAGCGGATGGTTACTGTGT
>CAZYDI010000044.1:4219-21947 GCA_964646255.1 uncultured Bacteroidales bacterium | reverse complement strand
ACAAGGGACGAGTGACGAGGGACAAGTGGGGCTCTTACAATTGACAATGAGCAATTAGCAATGAGCAATATACTGGGGAAGAAATGTCTCCAGGTCTGGTTGTCTTCAGTTCTACAGTTCTGATTGTCTTCAGGTCTTAAGACTTTGTAGACAGGTTTTCCAGACTTTGCAGACTTTGTAGACTTTGCAGACTTTGAAGACAGGTTATATTTCCTGTTGAATCAGGTAAAAGGTGTAGCCAATGTAAACTATAAGAAGTATGGCTGCTTCCCACCGGTCGAGTTTCTTTTTCTTACCGGAAAACATGGCTACGAAAAGGAAAATTGTTCCTATAGCTAAAATGTATAAGTCGGAATTGAATTTGAGATTGTAGTCGACTGGCCTGATTAAGGCACTTACTCCAAGGATGAAAAAGATATTGAAAATATTCGAACCGATGATGTTGCCAACAGCGATATCATTGTTCTTTTTTATGGCCGCAACTACCGATGTGGCAAGTTCAGGCAGTGAGGTTCCTGCAGCAACAATGGTTAATCCAATAATGGTCTGGCTTATTCCCATGGCCGCGGCAATTTTCACTGCGTTCACAACAACCAGCCTTCCGCCTGCTATAAGCAAGGCCAGTCCGATGATAATTAGCAACCAGATTTTAAACGTGGAAAGTTCTTTTTTTTCAACGTCAACAGTCATTTCCTCGCCTTTCAACTGACGGAAAACGTAATACAGGAACATGCCAAAAAAGACCAACAAAATAAGTGCGTCTGTCCTGGAAAGTAAATTATCCACATTAATAATCGTATTTACAAGCAGGAAGAGCAACAAGGCCGCACCAAATGAAAACGGAATTTCTTTCCATACGGTACTCGACTGAACAACCAGGGGAGAAATTATTCCTGCGATGCCCAGAATAGCGAATAAATTGAAAATGTTGCTTCCAATGATATTGCCAAACACGATATCCGAATGTTCCTGGTAGGCAGCAAATGAATTAACTACCATTTCAGGCATTGATGTTCCGAATGCGACTATGGTTAAACCAATGGCCAGTTCTGAAATCTTATATTTCCTTGCCAGTGCGGAACCACCGTCAACCAGCCACTCAGCACCCTTAATTAAAACGCCAAAACCAAGAACCAGCAATAAAATCTGAAGTATCATACCGTGTTGTTAAAATCGCCGGTAAATATACAATATTTTGATACCTGCAGAAAATGCCGGTATGAACAATGAAGGGGGTGAATATTGAAGTTATGTTGACACGTTCGCCAATCAGCCATCCGGCAGTACTGTATGGTTTCGATCGGTACTCAGGGCGATACCGATATTCCTTCAACGGTAAAAGAAAAGACTTCAGAAGGAGGTCCTAGTGTTTCCGGGTATATTGGATGCGGCTCGTTTATGTTTGCGTAAAACTTGACATCACAATCAGCCTGTGGGTATACCCGGCAATAAACAATGCCTGTATACTCCGGCAAAAAATTATACCAGCTATCATAAAATACCCAATTTATTACATGCTCATTGTTCCAGAACATAAAGCTATGTTCATGGTTAAAACAGGATACATCAGGTGAATGACTGAAAAAGAAATGCAGGTAATTAAAATTCACAAACGTTTTTGTTGCACCAATTATATGATAATAAATATCGAGAAAGGATCCATGATATTTCATGCTGTCAATACCGTAATGAAACTTCGGAACTTCGACCATAAACAGATTGATAACCGTTGCTGCTTCACCGCCAACATGATTAATGATGTAATTTGTTGTTTTTTCAACATACTCTTCTTTTGTCAGTTTAAGTAAATAGTTTCCGGCAGGTATTTCGTGAAAATTATAACGGCCATAACTATCGGTGAATGTTTCAAGTTCTGCATCTTCACCGGTAAGCTGCACCTGCACTCCTGATCTGTCTAACAAAGAATATCCGTACGCATCAACAAGTGATATTGCACCCTGGATGTCACCTTTTAATACCGGAACATCTTTTTCACCGCATGATAATGAAAACAATGGTAGAATAAGTAAGTAATAAGCAACAGTTTTTTTCATATAGGTTCGTTTACATCAATTGCTTTTTCGCAACAACACAGAAAAACCGGCATAAATGCCATCACAATAAAAAGGCCTGATTTATTATGGCATTGTAAAGAAGAATTCATGGATATCATTGCTTAAATTAGGATATACACGAAGAGCAGATTCATAATCATAATAGCTGCAAAATTCATCCGCATAATATCTAAAATGTTCAGACGCATAATTGCCTGAGAATATTGCAGCTTTACAGTACACCCTTTGCCCTGTTGTAAAGGGAAGAAATTTTGAAATGTTATCTCTTCTATATGACATATTGCTGAAATTATATAGGCCATAGTTTTTTATTGAATGAGCATCACGCAGTTCAAAGTCTTCATCAGTCGAATAAAACAGTAGCAAATACATCACCCATGGCTTGTAATCACCGGAAAATTCCATATCAGCTATCAGAAGAGTGTCAGCAATGCATTCTATTCTCGTTATGTTGGTGGTTATATGCTCAAACAAGTAGATTGCCTGCTCCTGGGGGAGAATGGTTTCATTGCCTCCTAAATGGCTTAACCCTATCTTTTTCATGGTGGCAAAACCTTCTTTTTCAAAACTCAGGTTGTAAGTTCCGGTTAAAACATTTTTCAATATATATCTTCCATTTATGTCAGTTACAGCGCTATATTTCCTTCCCGGCTCCGTATAAATACTGATTCCGCTGTGATCTTCAAATTTTCTGCCGTACTCATCAAAACCAAAAACATAGCCGATAATGTCTCCTTCTGTAGATTCATCCTTTTCAGAACAGCTGGCAGTAATGACCAGAATTGAAATGCTTAATAGGATAATAGTTTTATAACGATTCATGGCCATAAGGGGTGATGATATAATATCATGTGAACTGAAAAAGCATTCAGGTGCCAGAATTCAATTTACGTTAAATATAATACATTTTGGCATGCGAATATGTCTGTGGGTTAGAAACTTCACATACTGATTTTGAAAACAACGGAAGTAGCATAGGGCATGTCATCAGGACATTTAATTATAAGGGCATCGGCATTTTGTTTCCAGTATACATTTCCTTTATAACCCAGCAACGTTACCTTTTCTATCGGTTTATCCAGCAAGTGCGCATTTATTCCCATCGATGTTATGCTCAATACTGTTCCGGGCTCCGGCACGGTCATACAAAAAGCGTAATGCGAGCCTGAACTTCCAATGGTGAATCGAAAATCCCGGCTTGTATAGGTAAATGCTGCATGCCGCTGGCTCAATTTTCCACCGGGAAGCTTCTTTAATTTGCCATCCACCATCACTCCTTCACCTGGAATTTTCCAGGCGCGACTTCCATAAACCGCTTCCCCGTTTAAATTCATCCATTCACCAACTTCTTTCAACATTTTTTTGCTCCCTTCATCAAGCGACCCATCCGGCAGTAATGAAATGCACAACGCTGCATTGCCATCACGGGCAATGGCTTCAATGATATAATAAATGATCATGCCCGAATGGTATATGAAACCGGGTGCATAAAACCAATCGCCCACGGGCGCTTCGGCAATCCATGGCTGGTTGGTCTTTATATCGGCAGGTATTCCATGTTCCTGTGTAGTAACCGCACCATTGGTTGGCTTACGAAACTTTATTATACTGAAGGTGTTTACTTCACCGCATTGCCGGAGGGTACGGTTATAGTAATCGGCCATGACGTGCTGCATGGCATCGGACTTAAATCCCATAGCTGCACGGAATCCTGTAAAAGGGCCCTGGACATTGCCATCGGTATATATAAAGTCGGGCGAATATTGCTCCACTACATCCATTATCCGCAATGCCCAATTGGTGGCATACCATTTTGCATAGTCAATGTGATTGGAAAAAATGCCTGCAGGAGGTGGTGAATTGCTCCGGGCATATTGCTCCACTCCTTTGTATTCCCTCAAATCAATGCCGTAAAGCAAACGGGGATCATAACCTTCCCACCACTTACCTTTGCCATCAGAAAGGGTAAGGTTACCATCGTAAGGAACTCCGGCTTTGGCACCTTCTTTGTCGCTTCCAAAAGCCGTTTGCCACCACCACCAGGTATATTCGTGATGAAAAGTCACACCAAAACGCATACCATTGGAACGGCATGCGTTGGTCCATTCACCGATTAAATCGCGCTTTGGACCAATGTTAACCGAATTCCATACATGGTATTTGGAATTCCATAAATCAAAGTTATCATGGTGTACGCCCTGAATGATAAGGAAACGGGCACCAGCCTCCTTATAAATCATGGTAAGTGCTTCCGGATCGAGCCTATCCGGATTCCAATCGTGCAAAAGATCTTTATAGCCGAATTCTGAAGGATGACCGCACCTTTCAAGATGATTCATGTAAGCCAAATGACCTTGCTTATAGAGATTGCGCGCATACCAGTCGCCGCTCTCGCCCGCGGATTGCGGTCCGAAATGAACCCATATTCCAAATTTCGCATCTCGCAACCAGGCTGGTTCACCGGGGTAGTTTTTCTCAATGGATTCCCACGTGGGCTCAAAAGGCCCTTCGGCTATAGGAATATGGAGATGTATTTCCGGAAATGTATCCGGGTTTCCCATTTCAACGCTATTGATAGGCTTCCCGACAGGAATTTCAGGAAAAGGCAAAGGTTGTGGTTCAACCAGGCATGGTTTATCGGGTAGGGCAACCTGGCCAGGCAGACTATACGCTATGGTAAAAAACAATATAAACAGAATTGCCTTCACGTTAAGCATTATTCATTCCGGAATAAAAAGCGCTATTTATAATCCATGGACTTCTTTCCATTCTTCAACAGGATAGATAATGTCCCATTTTCTGAATTCCTTGCCATGATAAAAGGTAGCAGAAATCCTTCCCTGAATTGTTCACGTTGCCTGTAAATGCGAAAGAACCAATTAATGCCAACAGAAGGGTTAAAATCTTCATAATAATAATTTTACTTTTTGGTCGCCATTTTATAGAACTGTTGTAAAGACTGTTTTTTTTCCGGTGTCAGTTTATTCCATTTCACACCTTCAATTGCTCCTTCCAGTCCATACAATAAGCTTAAACAAGCTCCCGGATCAATCGCCTGGAGTCTGATAAAAGCGCCCTCACTGCCTGTTTCCACCAGCTTATCATACGAATCAATACCTACCTTAATCAGTTTGGTTGCTGTATCTTTTCCGATATTTATCTGATGAATTAAATCACTGGGCATGGCTGATTTTTTTAAGGTTAAGACAACGGATCTATTTAGCTTTTTCAAATTTAGTCATTTGTTACAATTAAAAACTGGTACCTCAGAAGATGACGGTTAACGCTAGCCAGGGACCTTTGTAATTAACAGACTGGCATTAATTTTTCATCACTTTGTTTACAATAAGGTACTTTTTGTCTTTATACATGCTTATACCAATCCAGAGTGCAACTCCTCCAATGATGATCATCACGGGAATCATTACGTAAAACCACTGGTTTACTTTTATTAACGTTAATAAGGAAACACCAGACGCAGCTGAAAGAGTACTGACCATTGACACACTGTTTTTCATCTGGAATGTTGAACCAATCTTCCTTGGCGTTATCAATGACCATAAAAAAGAAAACATAATAAGGTAAGCTGCGGCGGAGAAATAGAAAAGCAATATTAATACCGGCATATCCCAGGTAACAATGAGAATGGGTATACTAATAACGGCATCAACCAATATTGGTATTAACATAAGTTTAAAATATTGTTTGATCATGGTTTTATATTCACCTGTTCTTAATTCGTAGGTTAACCAAAAATTCTTCCAAAATGCCCATTGGTTATTAAATACATATGTAAACAACAACATGGGTGAGGCAAAAAGCCAATAAATAAAGAGTCCGTCAAACAGGTGCTCACCTTTTGTTTTAAATAAAAAGAAATCACTATACAGGATAAACGCTTTAAACAGAATGCCGATCATTAAAGGCAACCGGGCTTTTCTATTATTCAAAATCATTTTAAAAAATGCATTACTGATTTGTGTTTTACCTGTAATTTCTTTATTTCTTTTTTCTGCGATGTTTATTTCCTGTATAAATGCAATGAAGAAAAGGAGGCAGGCTAAAGTAAATAAACTGATTTGACTCAATGGGTTTAATTCCAGGATACCATAATTAATGTAAACCATGGGAATAAGGAGCAGCGGGCTAAGTTTACCGGTAATAGATAAGCGAAAATCGATGAGGCTTTGAATGCATCTTCTTAACAAGACAGAACCGGTTAGAATGAGAATACCTGATAGAATAAAATCAAACCCCTCATGTAACGCATAAAATGCATAGGAGAGAATAAAAAGAAACAAATAGAAAAAGTAAGGTGATATGAAATCATTGATGATTAAAGCAAAGTATCGTTGTGCCGCAGACAGGGGTAAATATTTTGGGAATATCTGTTGAAGCGGACGATAGCTTGGGAATACCATTCTAATCAATACAAAAGCAAGGATAGCCAAAAGGGTGAGGGTGGAAAACTTTTCAACGGAAACAAAATCGATTTCTCCCGATGCAAGCTGATTGGATAACTCTCCCAATAAGCGTCCATAAAACCATGCCGTAAAAACCAAAACTACAGTGAGAATAATTTTCCACGGATTACGATGGCTCTTCAAATAGTATTTTAGTTTGTTTATGAGAAGGAAAGAAATCATACCCAGTCGATGTTTTTCAGTTCTGCTTCATTTGGTTTTATTATATTGAGCAACGCCTCATCCAGGGTATTTATTCCATTTTCAGTGAATTGCTGTAAGGTTGAATCGAATTGCAAATGTGAATTGTCTAATACCCCAATATGGGTTGCTACCTTCTCTACATAGTTTAAATCATGAGAAGAAATAAAGATTGTTCTGTCGCGGGTTTTATAAAGCTTTAAGAACGCCACCATTTGGTTGGCAACAAGGGGATCCAATCCTGAAAAGGGTTCATCGAGTATAAGAATTTCTGGTGTATGCATTACAGCAGCGCAGAATGCAATTTTCTTTTTCATCCCTGTTGAATACCTGGAGATGTTTTTCTTCAAATCGCTGTCATCCTCAAAGAAATAATTAAAAAGATCATTTATCCTTTTGCTTAAAATATTTCCTGGCAGGCGATAGATTCTCCCGATGAAGTTAAGGTATTCAAATCCGTTTAATTCTTCAATAAGCGCAAGGTCTTCACCAACAAATCCAATTTTTGCCTTGTCTGATATTGTTAGTGCTATGTGTTCTGTATTCCTTATTAATATTTTGCCACTATCGGGCCTGATTAAGTCCATGATCAGGTTAATCAACGTGGTTTTTCCGGCACCATTCTTACCGAGAAGGGCATAAACAATACCCCTTTCCAACTTTAAATTAATATCATCCAGAATTTTGTTTTTTCCGTACGATTTGTTAAGGTTTTTTATTTCAATCATGGTCTTATATGGAATGGGTAAGTGGGATCATAAAGAGTGTAAATGGGCCTGAATAAAAGCAACTCAGGCAAGAGTAAATGCTAAATGTGATGAAAAGAAACTCAAAGCTAATTGTTTAAATATGGTTGAATGTTATATGGTATATATCCGGTTTCAGATTCAAGGATAATACCTGTTTTTATTGCCACAATTCAAACAGGTTTCCCTGTGAACACATAATAGTTGGCCACATTGAGCGCATTTCCAGGTTTCATTTGCATCAATAATAAATTGATCTAATCCGGTTTCTTTTACACTATTAAGGTTCTGAATCGGACTTTCACCATATTTCAACCGGTAACGTTTATCCAAATCCCTGATTCTCCGGCAGGGAAATTTCATACACTCATGGCAAAGCAAGGCTTCATTGCCATTTTTTTCCGCACAGTTTTTTATACCGCACACAGTGCAGTAATGCGATTTATTGCCTGGGATAAGGCAACCACTGCATTTGTTTTTCTTGCGCTGGTAACCAACACAAATATCACATATTACGCCACAAGGAGCCACACTTTTGGTGTTCATAAAGCATAGTTTATACACCCGCCATTACCATTTATTCAGCAGGCGGGTTAATCATATTCAATATCAAAAGGTAAATCGCCCGCGCATTCTATCAATATTCTGACATCATTTATTCCAATAGCAGATTTAATATTTCTCTCCTTCAACAATTGATTAATCTTTGCATGCAAATCAACCGGATCGGATTCTGATACTTTCTTAACCGTATCGGTGCCAAGATGAAAGAGTATTTCTGCATATGTCACACCTACCCATTTAATCCTCGATAAATCGGAAACTTTGGTCAGTGCCAGAATATGTTGATATTCTACATTTAATGAATCGGCAAGTTTTTTTCGATCAGCCTTATTCTTAGCTTTATTGTAGAGTTTTTCCGTGTTGGTAATACCTGATTTTTCCAGACTTATAATAGCATCTTTGGGTATTATACTAAACTCAGCAACCTTATTCGGCTTTGGTAATATACTTCTCAATTCCCGCAGCAAAATGGTAAGATAATCCCCTTTAAAACATGATGCCTTGGAAAGTTCAGTTATTTTGGCCTTTTGATTCAGCAATTGAAGAAGCTCCCTGACATTGTTGATGCCTAATTTCCTGAAATATCCAAATCGTTCATCTGAATTGTCTTTAAGGATCATTCTGCTCGGAGGCAAATAAGATGATTTCAGTTTTGTCTCATAATCATCAATGGAGATTTTCTCTAAATCCGTATAATATCCCATTATTTTTGGTTTTTCTCAGCAAATATATAGGTCCTGTTTGTTACTTCTCCTTCATATGGCATCCTGTTAATATGCTCAATGATGGTAAAACCAGCATTTTTTATCATGTCGATGACGTGGTTTGAATCAAAATAAGTATAGGGAATGGTGTTGCCCTTAACAAAAAAATCATGTATTTCCAATTCCTGGTTGCCCGAATGGAATGCAATCAGAAGTTGTCCTCCGGTGACCAATACCCGAACCATTTCCGAAAATGCTGCCGGCAAGTCTTCCGGTTTAAAATTTACGATCAGGTAAGGAGCCACTATGCCTGCGATGGAATTACTCTTATAATCAAGGTTAAAAACATCGCCAACCCTAAAGTCAATATGTGCATTTAACCTGGTAGCAATTTCAATCATTTTTTCCGATATATCAATACCCGTTATATCGAGCCCCTTCATTTTTAAATAATTAGCAATTTCACCGGGTCCGCAGCCGATTTCCAGTGCCTTGCCTTTATTAACCACCCTGTCAAAAAACAGATCATACAACTTCTTATCCAAAGGCTTATTGTATAATTCGTAGAAACACAGTTCTGCGTATGCTTCTGCTGCCTGGTTGTAAGCATTTGTAATGATTTTTTGCCGGTGTATATCCATCCTTAAAGCTATTATAACTATAAATGTATATAAAAACTCTCATTAGTGTCTGTCAAAAAATAAGATGAATGTAATTGTAAACGGCAGCATCATTTTTGCAATACACCAAATCTCAGGACAGTCTTCAGTTTTTCAGGCGCAACCTTTCTTGCATCACTAAGGTATATTTCCCTGTGGGTTTTTGATATCCGGATATAATTATTTTTCTCGGCAAAGTTTTCCATACACCTGAAACTTTCAGGTTCACTATCATAGCTTCCCTGATGCAACATCTGAATAGAATCACCTTCAGGAATTTCTTCAAAACGTACTTTCTCCAATAGCTTATGGGCTTTGTTCTTTTTTGTATAGTCAAGAATCTTCAGGGCAAAATCGAAATCGACAAATTCCGGCTGCCGGATCATCAGTTTAAAAACCAGATCGTTTTTGTTGAATATTCCATCATGCGATTTTTTCGCTTCATCGGTTAAATCCCAGACTCCTTCGAGCGGATACACGGAATAATCAAAATATCCATCAGGTTTCATCCCTTTTTTAGGGCTCATTTTAATTCCATAGGACAATGCAAATAAAACCTGGATATATTCAGCAAAAAATGCATCGTTGGGATTTCCGGTTCCTTCGATGGTGAAGAACTTAAATTTGGGAATGGTGATAAATTCAGGTTTGTTCTTAGGTAAATAGAATTGTTGCTCGCTTTTTTTCCATTCATGTATCATAAGCAGTTTCTTATTGTTTTTTTCAAAACAAAAGTAAACTGAACGTATGACAACCCTATGTCAGCATGGATGAAAATAGAATAATAACTGCCCGGGGTGACCTGTTCACCGCCCGGCCCTCAGGACATGCACCAATCCGGTTTTACCAGCCGAAGCAAAAGCGAAGGAGGGCATCCGGCATCAGGAGGGGAAGCGCAATGTTAGAAAGTTACAAAGAAGGCACTACGGGCATTCCTTAAAACTTTTGTCATACTGAGTCATGGCCCTTTCGCTCATACCCATGCTGCTGAATCCACCATCATGGAATAGGTTTTGCATGGTTACTTTTTTGGTAAGATCGGAAAACAGGGTCACACAATAATCGGCACAATCATCGGCCGAAGCATTTCCAAGTGGTGACATGCGTTCGGTGAAATCAATCAGCGAGTCAAAGCCAAATACACCGCTTCCTGCAGTGGTGAGGGTGGGAGACTGTGAAATGGTGTTGATCCGGATTCGCTTTTCGCGTCCGTAAATATATCCGAAACTTCTTGCGATGGATTCCAACAATGCCTTGGCATCGGCCATATCATTGTATCCGTAAAGGGTTCGTTGCGCTGCAACATATGAAAGGCCTACAATGGAACCCCAATCATTAATTGCATCGAGTTTGCGGCATATCTGAATAACTTTGTGGAATGATAAGGCTGAAATATCCATCGTTTTCAGGTAATAGTCGTAATTGATATTGTCATAGGGAATACCTTTCCTTACATTAGGTGACATGCCAATGGAATGCAGCAGAAAATCGAATTTTCCTCCAAAAAATTCCATTGATTTATTTACAAGGTTTTCAAGATCTTCAGCATTGGTTGCATCTGCAGGAATTACAATGCTTTCACATGATTTAGCCAGTTCATCAATTTCACCTAGCCTCATAGCTACAGGCGTATTGGTAAGGACAATGCGGGCACCTTCATCATATGCCCGTTCTGCAACCTTCCATGCAATTGATCTGTCGTTCAATGCACCAAAGATGATGCCTTTTTTTCCCTTCAGCAGATTGTAGGCCATAATTGTTTTGTTTGGGTTTATATAAAAACGCTACAAAGATAAACCAACATGGCAAATGAAAAAACTAATCCGGAAAGGTTACAAAAGATAAAGGTTTCAGAGGCCAAGCAAGGCTTTGGCATTCTCCAGTGCTGCAGGCGTAATTTCTTCACCACTCAGCATTTTTGCAATTTCTATGTGCCTTTCATCCGGTGTGAGCAATTTCATGCGGGTTACGGTAGATTTACCCTCATCGGTTTTATATACCAGGTAGTGGTGTTCTCCTTTGCTGGCTACTTGTGGTAAATGGGTAATATTAATGATCTGCATTTTTTCTGCCATCCGGTTAATGATATTGCCTACCCTTTCGGCAATTTCACCGGAAACTCCCGTGTCTATTTCATCAAAAATGATGGTGGGTAATCCAATGGAATCAACCATTAACGATTTAATGCAAAGCATAAGCCTGGAAATCTCACCCCCGGAGGCAACCCTTGCTATATCCTGCAAGGGCATGTTTTTGTTGGCGGTAAACAGGAACATTATCTTGTCGGATCCATTGGGCATAAATTCACCGTCAGGTTCAAACTGAATACGGAATTCCGCATTGGGAATGCCTACTTCCCTGAGCATTCCGGTTATACTTTTTTCGAATGGGCCAATGGCTTTATTTCTTGAAGCGGATAATTTCGAAGCGCTTTGCTTCAAATCTTCAATTGCAGCATTTACTTGTTTCTGAACCGATTCAAGGTGGACGTCATAGGAGGCAATGGAATTGACCTTTTCCCGGAGGCTGTTGCGCAAATCCAGCAATTCTTTCAGATTACCGGTTTTGTGCTTTTTTTCGAGGTTATAAATAACATTTAGCCTTTCGTTTACCCGGTTAAGGTTGTCAGGTTCAAACGAAATCTGGTTGTTCAGGCTTTCAATTTCAGCAGCAACATCTTTCAGTTCAATATAGGCTGAATCAATACGGGCTGAAAGATTTTCCTTTCCGTGCAGAAAGCGGGATATTTTATTCAGGGCTGCAAAACATTCTTTCAGTTGCAGCAACACCGACGTGTTTTCTTGTTGCAGCAAAGCGAGTGCTGTATTCAGGCCGCTTTTTATTTCTTCAGCATGGTTAAGTGTTTCAAGTTCCTGCTCAAGTTCTTCCTGTTCACCCTCCTTAAGTTTTGCTTCCTCGAGCTGGCTTAACTGAAACTGTAAATAATCCAGTTCAGATTTTGACTTTGCCGCTTCATCCCGGAGCGTTTTATATTCACGCTCAACAGCCTGGTAAGCATCAAAAACATTGGTGTATGCTTTAAGCTGGCTGTGCGAACGGGCAAAACTATCGAGCACCTTCATCTGAAAAAGGCTGTCAGTTAAGTTTAGATTCTGGTGCTGCGAGTGAATATCGATGAGCTTAAGCCCGAATTCTGTTAATTTTTCAAGGTTTACCGGCGTATCATTGATAAAAGCCCTTGATTTTCCGGCAGAGGATATTTCCCTCCTGACAACGGTAAGGCCTTCGTAATCGATGCCATTTTCATCGAAAAAGCGGTTAAAATCATAGGGCTTAATATCAAAAGTGCCTTCGACGATGCACTTTTTATCCTTGTCATAGAGGATATTGGTATCTGCACGCTTTCCAAGGATTAGGGAGAGAGCTCCAAGAAGAATGGATTTTCCTGCACCGGTTTCTCCGGTTATTATGGTAAGCCCTTTCCTGAATTCTATTTCAAGTTTACTGATCAGCGCATAATTCTCAACAACCAGGTTGCAGAGCATACAAAGAGGGGTTTATGCATGCAAGATAATAAACATTATTTTGATGCGGCCAGAATATTTCGATATTTCTGTGTGTGGGAAGGATCTATCTGTGTAAGGATATTGGCCACTCTTTTCTTTTCATCGTCCATGGATTCCTTAAAAATATTCACAAATTCATCCGATTTGGCATCCAGCACCACCTGAAGGAAATGCATAAAGGGATCGGGACGGTTTTTGTGCATGGTTTGCAGCAATATAAGGCTTTCTGCAATATTGGCCCTGCCTTCCACAATTTTATCATACATCATGTCGAGCCCGTGCCTGTGGTACCGGTAAAGGAACTCACGAACAGGGGAATAATCATCGCTTAGAATATTGTTAACCAGCCAATAACGGTTTTTCCGACTGGTGCTTTCACCGGCACGCCATCCTCGTTCCATTGCATTTTGGGCATTGTTGACAATTTTTTCAGCCCTTTGAAAAAATTCGCTGCCTGCCTCAAGTCCGTATGTATCCAGGTTCAGGCCTATGATTATGTTGGCATAATAAGCCAGCAATGAAGACAGGTTTGAAAGGTGTGAAGTTTCACTGAATTCGAGCGGTTGATATTCCTGGTAGGAAAAATCGATATCATTGTCTACGTAATTAAACAGTACTGAATTGTATGAAGTATTGAACACCGGCCTGCGAACCTGTATCTGGAGCGTTCCTTTAAACTGGTCACCGGTATAATCCGAAATATTGAAAAGCATGCTGCATTCAATTCGCTCATTGTTCGAAAACTTATAATTCGTCCAAACCCTGCCGTTGACAAATTCATTCATTGCACTCTGCAATGTTTCAAAAATCTGCCGGTTCGTTCTCTGAATTTGCTGTGTGGTTATTCGTATGTCGCATTGCAATTCCTGTGCATTAGCTGAAACAACGCACACAAAAACCATTAAGGATAAAAGCAGTTTTCCCATATCAACTGATGATGTTAGAAAGATAGTGAACAATATCCAAAGCTACTTCACTTTTAGGTTTTAACTCAAACTGCGAAACTTTATTGTCTTTACCAATGATGCTAATTTTATTGGTGTCGCTGTTGAAACCTGAACCTTCATCCCTCAGGGAGTTAAGGATGATAAAATCAAAGTTCTTCTTTTTAAGCTTGCCGGTTGCATTGCTTATTTCGTTATCGGTTTCAAGGGCAAACCCGGCAAGAAATTGTCCGGATTTTTTCAGCGATCCCAGGGTTGCGGCTATATCAGGATTTTCTACCAATTCAATGGTTAAATTGCCTTTATCTCTTTTGATTTTATGCGTTACCGGTGATGCAGGCCTGTAGTCAGATACCGCAGCTGAGAGTATGGCTCCATCAACGGAATGGAAGATTTTAAGGCATGCATCGAGCATTTGATCAGCAGTGCGAACCGAAATACATTCAATTGACTTGTGAACAGGCCTTATTGATACTGGTCCACTGACCAGCAAAACCCTTGCTCCGGCCTCTGCACATGCTTCAGCCAAAGCATAGCCCATTTTGCCTGAAGAATAGTTACCAATAAACCTAACTGCATCAACAGGTTCATAGGTTGGCCCTGCGGTTATGAGTATGGATTTGCCTTTGAGGTTTAAAGGCACTTTTTTTTTTGGCTTTCTGAATAGTAAGCCTTGATTGATTTAAGGAGAATCTCAGGTTCTTCCATCCGCCCCTTGCCTATAAGGCCGCTGGCAAGCTCGCCGGTTGATGGTTCAAGAATAGTATTGCCGTAATTTTTTAACGTTTCAATATTTTTCTTTGTGGCCGGATGCTTTAACATATCAAGGTCCATCGCCGGAGCAATAAAAACAGGGCAACGTGCCGAAAGGTAAGTGGTGAGTAACAGGTTATCTGCTATTCCACAGGCCATCTTAGCCATAGTATTGGCACTCGCAGGAGCTATGATAAAGCCATCGGCCCAAAGGCCCAAATCGACGTGACTATTCCAGTCGCCGCTGGAGGGATTGAAAAACTCAGTATATACGGGGTTTTTGGTGAGGGTGGCGAGTGTGAGCGGGGTAATGAATTCTTTGGCCAGGGGTGTCATGATTACCTTCACCTCGCACCCTTCTTTAATAAGAAGCCTGACGAGCGAAGCAGTTTTAAAAGCAGCAATACTGCCGGTAACACCGACCAATATTTTTTTCCCGCTCAGCATGATGGTTACTCAGCTTTGCGCACGTAAATCTGATCGTTTTCAAATTCTTCAAGCGCAATAAGCGTATGCTTGGGAAGTCTTTCGTAAAACTTGGATATTTCTATCTGTTCGCGGTTTTCAAATACTTCTTCCAGATTATCGGTATAGTTGGCGAATTCCTCAAGCTTGCGGTTCAATTCTTCCTTAATGTCAACAGCAATTTGATTTGCCCGCTTTGAACAAATCATTACGCCTTCGTAAATATTTCCTGTTTTTCCTTCGAGCTTTTTCAGATCACGTGTTACCGTTGATGCTGGCGCTTTGGATTTCTTAAAATCTGTATTCTGTTCCATTAATTATTGGTTAATTCGTTATCTTCCGGTTGTTTTACAAATTTGGAAGCTTCCCTGAAAATGTTTTCGGCTTCCTTTTTATTCTTGCTTTCGGGAAATTCAGCGATAAACGAAAAATATTCATCAATAGCATCCTGAAAACGCTCTGTTTGTTTTGACTGAACACTGTTTACCGCAAGCAGGTACTTTGAATTCAACAGTTTAAACATAATTTCCTCCCGGTATTTGGACTCGGGGAAATCGACAAGGCAGTTGTTTAACGATACAACCGCAGCCTTGTAATTGTCAAGGTTATAATACAGTTGGGCTGCCAGATAAGCTTTTTCCATCAGCTTTTCATTGAGCTCCTCGATAATTCTTTTACAGTCATCCAGACGGGTACTCAAGGGGTATCTGATCATATAAAGCCTGAATGCATCGATTGCCTGCATGGTACTGGTTTGATCCAGTTCAGGCCTGGGTGATTGCATATAATAGCAGTAAGCATTCATATACGCTGCTTCTTCCACCATAGAACTGTTTCCGTAAGTGTTAACAAACGTATTGAAATAGTGCCCGGCTATGATAAAATCATTAAGCTTATACTGGGTCATGGCCTGGTAAAAATACACAGAATCAGCCCTGCGGGTACCCCTGATCATTGGTGCCAGTTGATCGAAAAGTGTACCGGCCTTGATGTATTCGCCTCTGTTGTAATGGTAAAAGGCCCTTGTAAATTTAAGGTTAACATCATCGCTCTTAACTACCTTTTCAAAGCCTGTGCATGAGAAACTGCCCAGTATAAGGGCTAAGCCAATGATAATAATATAAATACGGTAATTAAACATCGCGCAAAGTTACAATTTTTTATTTGAATACAATTTATAACCATCAGTTTTTAAAACTTAACAACGCAAAACTTATTGTTTTTCTCCTTGCCGTGTTGCAAAAAAAATTACATTTGCTCTGCAATTTTTATTAACTAAATTTCTTTTTATCGTGGATATATTTGACAAGATTAAAAAGAGCAGAGGCCCTCTGGGACAGTATCAGCAGGTTGCTCATGGATATTTTATGTTTCCTAAACTTGAAGGTGAAATTGGTCCCAGGATGAAGTTCAGGGGTAAGGAATTGTTAAACTGGAGTCTTAACAACTATCTTGGGCTTGCCAATATGCCTGAGGTAAGACAAGCCGACGCAGAGGGAGCAAAGGAATATGGAATGGCCGCACCAATGGGTGCAAGAATGATGTCGGGACAGACTTCAAAGCATGAAGAACTGGAAAATCAACTTGCAGAATTTGTTGGCAAAGAGGATGCCTTCTTGTTAAACTATGGATATCAGGGAATGATTTCCATTATTGATTCTGTTCTGGGTAGAAACGATATCGTAGTATATGACTCGGAATCACATGCTTGTATTGTTGATGGCTTAAGGCTGCACCTTGGGAAGCGCTTTGTTTTTCCCCACAACAATATGGCAAACCTCGAAAGAGAACTGGAACGCGCTACCAAACTTGCTTCTGAAACAGGAGGAGGGATCCTGGTAATTACTGAAGGTGTATTTGGAATGGCAGGTGACTTAGGTAACCTGAAAGCCATTGTAGACCTGAAAAAGAAATTCGAATTCCGCCTGCTTGTCGATGATGCGCATGGTTTTGGTACAATGGGTAAAACTGGTGCCGGAACAGGCGAACATTTTGGTGTTCAGGATGAGATCGACCTGTATTTCAGCACATTTGCCAAGTCGATGGCCGGTATTGGTGCTTTTATCGCAGGTAATGAAGATGTTATCAACTACCTGAGGTATAACATGCGTTCACAAACATTCGCCAAATCATTGCCCATGCCAATGGTTATCGGTTCACTGAAACGTCTGGAATTGATCAGAACCCGTCCTGAAATCCGCCAGAAATTATGGACAGTAGTGAATGCTTTGCAGAAAGGATTCAGGGAAAAGGGCTTGAACCTTGGAAATACCGAATCTCCCGTTACTCCGGTATTCCTTTCGGGAACTGTGGCTGAAGCTACCAATGTAGTAATCGACCTGCGCGAAAATTATAAGATCTTCTGCTCTATGGTGGTATATCCGGTGGTGCCAAAAGATGTCATCATGTTAAGGATTATTCCTACAGCCGCTCATACCCTTGAAGATGTTGAATATACTGTAAATGCCTTTGCTGAAATTCAGGAAAAGCTGAAAGCCGGGCATTTCAAATCAGATAGAATAGCCTCGTTGCTAGGCTAAAACAGAAAAAAAGACAAGGTACTTTACCTTGTCTTTTTTGTTTTTGGGCGGGTCATGCTGACCCACGTGAGCGCTGTAGGCGCGACC
>CAZYDI010000044.1:0-4119 GCA_964646255.1 uncultured Bacteroidales bacterium | reverse complement strand
AGCGCTGTAGGCGCGACCGTATTTGTGGCTTGTATAATTCGCGCGTATTCAAAAGCGCTGTAGGCGCGACCCTATGGTAGCTTGTTTAATGCGCGTATTATCCAAAAGCGCTGTAGGCGCGACCGTATGGTACCGATATCCGATTACTTTATCAGCGATTCCCCGGCTGCATGGCGCGATTTTACGCCCAGGTACCCTCCATGGTGCCTCCTGGCATAATCGGCAGCAGTAAATCCGATTTTATTCATCATCAAAACAACCAGAGCATCCCCAATAACAGTCATTACCGTGGTTGATGTGGTAGGGGTTAATCCCAGCGGACAAACTTCAGGTGGATGTCCTGTGGAAAGGGTGACATTGGCCAGGTGTCCCAAATCGCTGTCCGGATTTCCGGTAATTACAATAATCATTAATTGGTAGCCAAGCCGCTGCGATAATTCGCAGAGTTCAAGAATTTCGAGGGTTTTGCCGGAATTCGAAACCAGCAATAGGATATCGTTTGGCTGAATTACACCCAAATCACCATGTTGTGCATCCGAAGGATGAAGAAAAACGGCCGGTGTCCCCGTGGCTGAGAAAGTGGTAGCTATATTCAGGGCAATCTGCCCGGCTTTTCCCATCCCACTGGCCACTACCTTACCGCCACGCTTATGTACAGCTTCATAAATAAGGTCGACGGCTTTACCAAAATTCTGGGTTGCGGGTATATTTCTAACTGCGTCAGCTTCAGCTTCAAATATTCTGCTTATTTCTTCGGACATAGCTATGGAACAATTTATACTGTGCAAATATAGGTATAAAAAACACGACAACAGGGCGTTTCTATGTTATGGGCTTAACATGTTCTTTTTGTGCATATGGTAAGCAATTTTTTTGAGCAGCAAGTCTTTGTGGATAGGTTTCGATATATAGTCATCGCAACCGGCGTTCATGCATACCTGTTTGTCCTCCGACATGGCATAAGCGGTTTGGGCAATTATTGGGGTTTTGTTGCCCGAACTACGGATTTGCCTGGTAGCATCCAATCCGTTCATCAACGGTAACCGTATATCCATAATGATGAGTTCGGGTTTTTCTGACATTGTTTTTTCCACTGCTTCCAAACCATTCTCTGCCCTTATAATCTGCATGTTGGATGAACCTAGAATTTCAGCCAGATAAACAAAATTCATATCATCATCTTCAACAATCAATACTTTTTTACCTTTCCAGGCCTGATAAACCTTAGCGGGGGGAATTGCTTCGTGCACAGGCACCTGCACTCTTTCATATTTCAAAGAAAAACTAAAAGTGGAACCAATGCCGGGTTCACTTTCAACCCAAATATTGCCACCCATCAGTGTAATGAGTCCCTTGCAAATAGACAAACCCAGGCCTGCACCATTTTGCGCTTTAATAGCATCCTCATTAAAATGGATAAAGGGTTTGAAAATACCATCAAGCTTTTCTTCAGGAATACCTATACCTGTATCTTTTACATAAAAAACCAGCCGTTGGTTATCTTCCTTGAAAAACCCGAATTCAATGGCGCCCTTTTCTGTGAACTTAATGGCATTTACCAATAAATTCATCAGTATTTGCCTTATGCGAAATTCATCAAGGTACATATCCTCCGCTTTAAGCATTGGATCATATTGCTTAACCAGCATTATATCTGCCTTTCCGGAGCGATCTAATTCCTGGCTGAACAATACATACAGGTCATCAATTATAGAAGCAACATTGCATTTTGCATTGTTAATCGTCATGTGGTTGGCTTCAATTTTTGATATGTCCACCAGGTCATCAACAATGCGCAACAACTGCTCAGCGCACTTATTGATCATATCAATGTATTTTTCTGATACCGCTGTGTTTTTCACCTCACGCATGAGCAATCCTGCAAAACCAATTATCCCGTTCATGGGAGTCCTGATTTCATGAGACAAATTTGCAAGAAATGCCGATTTTAGCTGATCGCTTTCCTGTGCCTTTTCTTTGGCTATGCGTAATTCATTTTCAATAACCTTAAGTGTGGTTATGTCACTCACCATTCCCGCAATCCTGAAATGGGTTGCTCCAACAATAGGAAACAGCCTGATCCAAATCCAGCGGATATTGCCGGTACTATCATACACCCTTAGCTGTTGCATATTGGTCTGAACTTTCTCATTGAGCCAGGATGATTTCAACTCATTGAAAACAGGAAGGTCATCGGGATAGACAATTTTATGCAATTCAGGCAATTTCCGGATAAATTCCTCCTGGTTATAACCAAAATTGCGTTCCAGGCTTGAATTGAAATACAGTATACGATCCCGTTCAGCAATCCAAAAGACGTCATCAATTTGATCGGCAAACTGCATCAGCCGTTTTTCACTCTCCCGGGCTGATACACGTTCTTTTACCATTTCCTCAAGGTCATGGATAACCGACAGAATATAATCCTCATAGGTTAATGTAATAATGGATGCCGAAATTAAACCATGATGAATGCTTCCGTCCTTAAATCGGAATTTGGCTTCAAGGTTTTCTACTTTACCATTTTTTCTTAGTTCGGATATGAGGCGATGCCGATCGTGTATGTCATTCCAGATGTTTACCTCAATCGAAGTTTTACCTTTAATGTCCTCAGGGGTATACCCGGTAAGATGGGTGAAGCCTTCATTAACTTCAATATACATGCCATCGCTTAAACGAATTATGTTTAATGCATCGGGGTGGGTTTTAAAAGCCAGGCGAAACTTTTCTTCACTTTCTTTTAAGAGCGCATAGGATTGTTTTAGCTGTTCATTCTGTTGTTTCAACAACTCATTCAGCAGCGTTAGCTTCTGTTGATCATTTCCCATATCATAATACGAATGAATGCTTTTTTAACTTACGGACAGCACCTTAAGGCCTAAGTAGTCCATCCTGTTAGTTGATTGGAAATATACAATAAATGTATGTAAATAGTGACATCACAAAATACAAATTGTTGTTAATGGGGTATAGGTTTATAAAAGGTTAAAAAATAGAAATTAAGTATAATAAAATTGGGGTAAGAGAAATAAAAAATATAAAATAAATAAAAAAAGTAAAAAAAATATGGGGTATAAAATAAAAAATAAGTAATTTTGTCTTTGAAGATTAACGATAAACTAAAAATCAGGGTTATGAAAAAACGAAGTATACTTTTAGCAGCGCTGTTTTTGGCAATGTTATTGCCAGGCAAAAGTCTTTTTGCACAGGATGAAAGCCCGAAGACTGAATTTCAGACGGGAGTGGATATTTTCAGTAATTACATCTGGCGGGGATCTAAACTGGGAACAGGTCCTGCCATACAACCTTCTGTTGGTTTTGTTGCTGGCGGATTAACCATTGGCGTATGGGGATCATTTGATGCGCAAGGGTATACAGAGGTTGACCCTTATATTAGCTATGCTTTTCCGTTCGGGCTGAGCCTTGGAGTAACCGATTATTATTCTCCTTCACTACCCTTGTTTGAAACTTCCGATGAAGAGGGTAGTCATGCGTTTGAGTTAAACCTGGGTTATGCCTTGGGAGGTTTCAGCTTAAGTGCGAATTATATTCTTAATGAGGCGGGTGGTATTGCATCCCAGGGAAGTGATCTTTATTTTCAGGCAGGATATGCTTTTGAGCATGTAGAAATATTCCTGGGCGCAGGTGATGGTTGGCATACCAGTGATGGAGAATTCAATGTATGCAATATTGGCATTGGCACGTCAAAAGAGATAAAAATTACCGATTCATTTTCTCTGCCCGTTAGCGGTCAGGTAATTATGAATCCTGAAAAAGAACAGTTGTTTGTGGTGGTTGGATTTTCACTGTAAGCAACCGGTAACCCTTCTGACATATTTTGGGCTTAGGCGCAATGTGTTTAAATAGAGGCTGTACTTGAATTGTACAGCCTCTTTTCATTTTACCTGGGTAAAACTGGTCTTCTGGTCTTCTGGTCTTCTAGTCTTCTAGTCAATGAAGAAGTCTTGCAGTCATGCAGTCATTCAGTCATTCAGTCATAAAGTCTTGCAGCATAGATAGTTTTTTAGCAAATTTTTCAGCAGCGGCGGCGTTTTTTGGTAACTTTTTTCCGCTGAAGAAAAAAAGTTACTCAGGGTTTGGGGCTGAAAGCCACATGAT
>CAZYDI010000043.1:13774-22672 GCA_964646255.1 uncultured Bacteroidales bacterium | reverse complement strand
TTGAACTCTATTGCGGTCATGACTAAGTTGTTTTAGTTTTGTCTATCAAAATTACAATTAACTTCAACATTAAACAACTTTTTCTTATTTAGACTAATTAAATTTTGTTAAAAAAAAGCCAATTTTAGCCTTTATAATAAATAGGAATTAATCCACATTTTAAAGCTATTTAACCGATTAACGAGGTCTTTCTAAATTGGTTCTAAATAAGAATTTTGACAGAGAAATAACAATCTCTATGTTTAACTTATTGACTTTCTTAATTTAACACTCTAGTACCGGATCTTTATATCCTATTTTCAGGCATTTACGTGGAAGAAAATAAAAAAATAACAGGTTAATTCGTTATTGGAGCTGACGTAAATAATCAATAAACGCCTGAGGTTCTGGCAATATTTTTATGTTATCCGGCAAATTCCCCTCATATTCAGTAATGCGGGAACCAGATATATATATTTCCTTGCCGGTAAAATTTTCAGCCAGCGTCTTAAGAAGGTGGTCAGCATCACTCCTGGTAAAGGCAGTGGACATCGATGTTATTGCATAACCAAAATCATACATGCGTGGTAATTCAAGAAGATCCTTTAAAGGCAAGGACTGTCCAAGATACAAAGTATGAAAACCCTGCTTTCTTGCCAGGTAGCAATAAAACAACAACCCTACTTCATGCCATTCTCCTTCGGGCAGAAAGAATACAAAGCGCTTATTTTTGTTTGCCGGCTCATCAAGGTTGTCAATGGCCGAAAAAAACTTCTGGCGAACCAAACCGCTAATAAAGTGCTCCTGTGTGACATTAATGGAATCTGTCTGCCACATTAATCCTATCCTCACAAAAAAAGGATACAATACCTTAATAACCGCGTCTTCAAAACCAAATTTTATTATTGCCCTTGCCAATACCTGTTCAAACTTCCGGTCATCCATATCGATCATGGCAAGTGTCAGGTTTTCAATCTGGCTTTCGGTACTTGTAATATCGTGGGTATATTGATTTATCCGGGTTATAATCTCATCTGGCGACAATTGGGCAATCTTTGAAATCTTCAGTCCGTTTCTGTTGAGAATGGAAATATTCAGCAATTTCTTCAGTTCGGTATCGCGGTAGGTGCGTATGTTTGTAGATGTACGTTGCGGGGCTATCAACCCGTATCTTTTTTCCCATATACGGATCGTATGCGCCTTAATGCCCGAAAGGTTTTCCAGTTCTTTGATGGTGTATGCACCCATAACACTTAATGTTACCCGAATGTTAACAAGTATAACAGCGAAAGGTTCATGAAATTTACTCGCTGATTTTTCTTATAATGTAAATACCATCACGTAAAGGAAGTAATAATTTTTCAGTGCGCACATCCGTTGAAATGAATTTGTTGAATAATCGGATACCCTTTGTTTCTTTATTTGAATCCCCTGTAATTACCTTGCCTCCCCATAGCACATTGTCAGCAAGAATATACCCTCCGATGCGCATCTTCGGAAACACCGCGTTATAATAACCGGTGTATTCTTCCTTGTCACCGTCAATATAAGCCAGGTCGAACAATTCATTTAACTGCGGCACAATTTTCAATGCATCACCGGTATGGACCTTAATCTTATCCTGTAATCCTGCCAACCGGAAATATTTGGCTGCCATATCACACAATTCATCGTTTATGTCGATGGTATGCAACAACCCTTCCTTACCCAGGCCCCTTGCCATGCAAATGGCTGAATATCCCGTGAATGTTCCTATTTCCAACACGCGGTCCGGCTTAAGCATATCGCAGATCATCGTCAGCAGCCGTCCCTGCAAATTACCGGAAAGCATGTTGGGATACACTGTTTTTAAATGCGTTTCGCAGTACAGTTGATACAACACCGCGTCCTCGGGCGTGCTGTACTGCTGAGCATATTCCCATATTTCTGATGCTTCGCACATACGCTTTATTATTGGTATAACAGGTAGGATAACTTACCGGCATCCAGCACTTCGTTTGCAACATCAAACAACTGCCGTGATGTAATTGCGTCAATTTTCGCGGCAATTTCCTCCAGTGATTCAACCTTATCAAAAATCATCAGGCTCTTGCCCATCGACAACATGTATTGTTCATTGCTTTCAGATGAAATGGCAATATGGCCCAAAACCTGCTGCTTGGCCCTGTGAAGCTGCAGGGTGCTTAGCGATTTTTCACGCAAGAGTTTCAGCTCTTTCAGTATGATTTGCGAACACTTATCCACAAGGCGCTTATCGGTTCCAAAGTAAATGGTAAGGTTTCCTGTGTCGGAGTAAGAAGTATAAACCGAATCAATGGTGTAGGCATACCCCTTTCGTTCCCTTAAAGCCATATTAAGCCGGGAGTTTGAGCCCGGTCCCCCGAGAAAATTGTTCAGTAAATACAAGGCAAGGCGGCGCTCATCCCCCATTTTATAAGCCAGGTTACCGATAATGCAATGTGCCTGGTAGGTATTTCTTTCAATTGTTTTCCGGACAGGAACATAACCATAATAAGCGGGACTGCGTTGCGCGGAATTTTTTACAGGCACCGAACCGAAGTGTTTTTCGAAAAACGTTACCAGTTTTCGAAAATCGATATTGCCTACCGACGATACCACCATCTGGCCGGTTGAATAATTCCGCAGGATGAAGCGTCGCAGGTCATCCGGAGAAAAGCTTTTTAGCCACTTCACGGAGCCCAGGATATTCCGGGCAAGCGGATTGCCGTTGAACAGCAATTCCTCAAACTCATCAAAAATCAATTCCGACGGAGAGTCCTTGTAGGAATTAATTTCATCGAGGATTATTTCTTTCTCTTTTCGTAATTCCTTTTCGGGAAATGATGAATGGAATGCAATATCACTGATTAAATCGAGTGCCCGCTCATAATACTCGCTAAAGAAGGTCGCATGAATGCAGGTTTCTTCCTTGGTGGTATAGGCATTGAGCTCACCTCCCACGTCTTCCATGCGGCTTAGGATATAATAGGCCTTGCGCTTTTCGGTTCCCTTAAAAAACATATGTTCAATTAAATGAGCAATGCCATGCTCATTGGGCAGTTCATCGCGCGAACCGGTATTGATAAGTAGGCCAAGATGCGAAACAGGACTGTCCGCAGGGCGATGAATAAGCCTGATGCCGTTCTGCAGCTGGTGAATTAAATGGTTGTCTTTTTGCATAATTGGTTGCAAAAGTAGCAATATTGCCATAAATCGCTGTTATTTAACGCACTTATAATTTTCACAAAAATGTTTTGAAGAATAGTTTTTTTACTTAGATTTGCAACGCCGTTAAAAAATGGTGCCATAGCTCAGTTGGTAGAGCAACGGACTGAAAATCCGTGTGTCCGTGGTTCAACTCCACGTGGCACCACAAAAAAACCGCCGGAATGTCTTTCCGGCGGTTTTTTTGTGGACGCTATTCGGTTTACGCATCATAATTGCCATTTGCTTCGGGCTGGTATATGATGTCTTTAATCATAAATTGCTTGCGTCCGGTTGGCACATCCCATTCGATAATATCTCCCCTTCGGTACCCCAGCAGTGCCGTGCCAATGGGAGCCAGAATGGAAACCCATCCCTTGTTCATATCAGCCTGTTCGGGATACACCAGCTTTACCTGCCGGCTTTTTTTTGTGGCAACATCTACAAAATCAATCACGGTGTTCATGGTCACCACATCAGGGTCAATCTTTTCGGGAGCCACTTTTTTTGCCCGTTCAAGCTCAATATACAAGCGCTGGATATATTCTCCACCGCTTTTGCTCTTCATATCCTTGATGTCAACCAGTTGTTTGAGCCTGGCATAATCCTTTTTTGATATTACAATAGGGTTACTTTTCATATCCGATGTCATTTTGTGTTTACAATGTACTGATTATATAAAAAAAATTCCGTCCACCGGGCTTATGTCCGGTGACGGAACAATAAAGCGCTGTTTTTTCTAAAGGTTAAATAACCGGTGTGCTTCGGGTTGAAACAGGATCTTATCGATCATCACCGGCTCTTCTGTTTCACCCGACTTACTAAAGCACACATCATGCTCTTTCAGTCCCAGAATTGAAATAGCCAGGGGATTATATGCCGTTATGCTTTCCTGGCCCTGTTCGGGTTCTTCCTGATAGCCAGGGTAAACAATTCTCACTGTTTTTGTTTCACCCGACTGTACATACCTGATTACCACATTGGAATTCATGGTAACAATATCATGAGGTATAGTATCTGATTTTACCTTATGGGCAGACTTTAGCATAAGGTATAGCTGATGCAGGTTTTCGGCAGGAATTTCTTTCTGTCCGATATCACTGTTAATCTGATTAATTAACCGGATGTAATCCAGGCTCGAAATGTTTCTTGTTGAAGCACCCATATAAAATCAACTCCTTTAAAGATTACTATATGGGTAAATATAGTCTTTTTTTTATGATTTACCAAGGACAATCCGGGTACAAAAATCTTAATTTTAGTTAAAAACGCGTACTCACTTTTCAACATCAATTCCCACAGGGCAGTGGTCCGATCCCATTATCTGGTCGAGAATAAAGGCATCCTTAATATGGTTAACCAAACGGTTGCTCACCAGGAAATAGTCGATTCTCCATCCGAGGTTTTTCTCCCTTGCCCTGAATCGCATATTCCAATAGGTATACTGCACCTTATCCTTGTAAAAATGCCTGAAGGTATCTGTAAATCCGGAGCTTACAATATTTCTGAATCCATCTATCTCAACCTGGGTGTATCCTGCAACCTTGTTATAATTCTCCTTTGGCCGGGCCAGGTCAATAGGCTCATGAGCAACATTCAGGTCGCCTGTTACGATCACCGGTTTAACGGCATCAAGTTTTTTGAGGTAATTGAGGAATTCTGCATCCCATTCTTTCCTGTAATCAAGACGCTTTAGTTCCTGTCCTGAATTTGGCGTATAAACATTTACCAGGTAAAACGTATCATATTCCAGCGTCAGCACCCTGCCCTCCTGGTCATGCTTTTCCATACCGATGTCCTTTGTAAAATACAAGGGTTTAACCCTGGTAAGGATGGCTGTTCCGGAATATCCTTTTTGTACTGCCGCATTCAGGAACATTTCATAGCCGGGCAGTTCCCCGGTAAGATCGGGCATATTCTCATATTGCGCCTTGGTTTCCTGTATGCAAAGCATATCGGGATTAAGGTTTTTTATCGTACCATAAAAATCCTTGGCAACCTGGGCGCGAATGCCATTTACGTTCCACGACAGTATTCTCAGGGTGTTTTTCATATTTGCTTTTTGTATTATCAGGTTTATTTTACATGAACACTATCCCACCATGTTCAGATCAATCCCCAGGGCAAGCATTACCAGAATAACGATACCTACAACAATCCGGTAGTATCCAAACACACGGAATCCATGCCGGGTTAAAAACGAAATAAATCCCTTAATAGCGAGTATGGCCACTATAAAGGCCACTATATTACCAATAATAAGTATTATTATATTCTCCTGCGATATGGCATCCATTTTTCTTACCAGTTCAAACACAGAGGCTGCCAGCATGGTGGGAACAGCCAGGAAAAACGAAAATTCTGCAGCTGACTTACGGTTAAGTTTTTGGGTTAACCCTCCTATAATGGTGGCAGCTGAACGAGACACACCCGGAACCATCGACAAAACCTGGAAAAATCCGATTTTTAATGCCTTGGGATAAGTCACCTCCTGGTTTTCCGATGGCGCTTTAAACCAATTATCAACAAAAACAAGTACAATGCCTCCGGCTATCAACGAAATAGCAACAACAACCACACTTTCGAGCAGCATGTTGATGTAATCAATGAAAATGACGCCCAAAATAGCAGCAGGCAATAGGGCTACAAGCAACTTTAGATAAAAATCAAACCTGAACCCGAATTTTTGGAGAAATGTTCCATCCCCGCCCGACTTTTTCAAAGGTTCGATGAATCGCTTCCAGTAAAGCACTACCACCGATAAAATGGCGCCAAATTGTATGCATACCGTGAAGAGGTTTGCAAAATCGCCGGGCGGTATGCCCAGTAGTTTCTGAAAAATAATCATATGGCCGGTGCTTGATACAGGCAGGAACTCAGTAAGTCCTTCAACGATGGCAATAATGATACTTTGAATAATATTCATGAACGGAAAATTGTTTATAAAGCATATAGTTTCGTGAAAGGCAAATATAGGAAACTGCGTTGTATTGTTTGAATTATAAACGATTTGTGCGCTAAATAATATAGTTTTGTCAAAAAATTAGCCGTTGGGGATGCTTAAGCTATCGTTGCCGTTCAAAGTGGGTTTTCTGATGATATTGGCTGTTGCACTGGTATCAGTTGCCGGTTACCTCACCTATAACAGTCTTTCTGCCATTATTTCTTCAATAAATGTGAAGACAAGACCCGACCTGCGCCTGCTATTGATTCGATCGATCGCTGCCGACCTTGACAATGCGGAAAACAGTGTACGCATCTATAGACTGACCAAGAACCAGCGCGATATTGAGCCATATTATACGGTTATCTCAGGCATCGACAGCAAAGTAGACTCCCTAAAGGCTGCCAGTGGCAACGATACGGTTTTTAAAGCGCAGATTGATACCATTGCCATGCTGGTAGAAGAAAATATGCTGGTTTGGAATGATATGATCGACTTTTATCATGCCGACTCTCTGGATACTTATGTACGCAAGCTTACTGCAAAAATTGCCGTTGGGTCCCTGAACAACAAGGTAAAGGAGAAAAGTATTCTTCGGCGTGTTTTCAGCCGGAAAGCAATAAAAGCGGAGGAACAGGAAAAAGTCCTGGAAACACAAAGAATGATCGACGATATTGAACAAATAGAAAAACAGGACAGCATTAAGAAATTCCATATGCTGGCAACCGAAAACCGGCTGGCCGGCACCAGCAGTGAAATTCGTGAACGACTGTACATGCTTATGTCGCGCATGGAAAATGATGTAATCAGGTCTATTCATTCCAATGCAGTTGCAGCAGAAAGGCTTGCTCAGCAGACCTACCGGCGTCTTGCACTTTTCGCTTTGCTGGGGACATTACTGGTAATTGCCGTATTGTTTGTTGTGGTTCGTTTTGTGCGTAAGCGAAAAGAATATGAAAAGGCCCTGCGCGAATCGAAAGAAGAAGCTGACCGGTTGGCGAAAACCAAAGAACTTTTTGTGGCCAACATGAGTCACGAAATAAGAACTCCTGTGAACGCCATATATGGCTTTGCCGAGCAACTCAACCACGAAGCCTTACCTCAAAGCAGCAGGTCAATGTTGTCGATTATAAGGTCGACTGCCGAACATCTTACCCGTGTGGTGAATGACATTCTCGACTTTTCAAAATTGGAAAACGCCACCATCGAACTGGAAAAATCCCATTTTGTATTGCAGCCGGTTTTTGAAGAAGTAAGGCTTATGTTCAACCCGCAAGCTGCATCAAGGGATTCCCGTATTTTCTATACCATCGACAATCATGTTCCCGGTGTGCTGTTTGGTGATGTTTACCGCTTAAAGCAAATCCTCATTAACCTGGTTGGAAATGCGGTTAAGTTCACCTCCAACGGAGAAATTCTGCTCACCGCCACTGCCGGTAACGTTACACCGCAAACATGCAATTTAATTATTGCTGTAGCAGACACCGGTATTGGCATTGGTAAAAAAATGCAGGAAAAGGTTTTTGATGATTTTACACAGGCCGAAGTGGGGACAAGCAGAAAATACGGCGGTACCGGACTCGGACTTTCCATCGTAAAAAAACTGGTTGAATTGCATAAAGGAACTATTGAACTGAAGAGCGAAGAAGGATTAGGAACTACCATAACCTTTACGCTTCCTTATGCCAAAGGGAATATGGCAAAAGTACCCCGGTCCGAAGCAGTTAAAATTCCCGACAACATACGCAGGCTTAAAGCGCTTATCGTTGATGACGAAGATTATAACCGCATGTTGTTTAAAACCATTTTCACCCGGTGGGGTGTAAATTATGGCGAAGCCAAAGACGGAACTGAAGCCATAGACAGATTAAAAGAAGGAAAATTCGACCTGGTCTTTATGGATGAACGTATGCCGGTTATGGATGGCATAAAGGCTACAGCCGAGATAAGGAAACTTACCGGCTCATCTTCAGTGGCCATAATAGGTACTTCAGCAACCCATTCCTCCGAAAATGCCATGATTTATCATAATGCAGGAATAGATGCCTTTCTTCCGAAACCTTTCACCGAGAATATGCTGCTTGATGCAATTTTGTCTGCCACGGGAAGGGAGGCAGCAAACAGTATCCGGACAATGGAGAAGCCATCGGTGAAACCATTATCCGCTGATATTGTTCCGGATCTTTCAGGTATTTATCATTTGGCCAACCACGATACCCCGTTTGTAAAGCAGTTGCTTACTTCTTTTATCGAAAGTACCGGGAATGGGCTCAGCGAATTACAACAGGCAGTGAATTCAAGGAATTTTGAAGCGATTCGTGAAATAGCCCATAAAATCTCTTCCCCCTGTAAGCATATTGGAGCCACTGGCCTTTATTCACGCCTTAAAATGATAGAGGAACAGGCTCAGGATGACAAAAATATAGGTATCTTGGCCCAACTCTCAGGAGAATGCAGCAATGATTTTCTTGAGATCAAAAAAGGATTACAGAAGCATCTAGAAACCATATGAAGTCAGTTGAACCTGTAAAAATATTTGTGGTTGAAGACAATGATTGGTATAACCGGTTACTTGTACATACCTTGTCGCTGAACCCTGATTACCAGATACAATCATTTTTCAACGGGAAGGATTTTCTTGATCACCTCCACGAATGTCCCGATATCGTGTCGCTTGACTACAGGCTTCCGGATATGACAGGTACCGATTTACTGAAAAGAATAAAAAGTGATTATCCCAATATCCAGGTAATTCTGATATCGGAACAGGA
>CAZYDI010000043.1:0-13674 GCA_964646255.1 uncultured Bacteroidales bacterium | reverse complement strand
AAAGAATAAAAAGTGATTATCCCAATATCCAGGTAATTCTGATATCGGAACAGGAAGATATTAATACTGTTGTGGAACTGCTTAAGCTCGGGGCGAAGGACTATATCATCAAGTCAAATGACATCAGGGATCGCCTGCTGAATACAGTACAGAACATCAGGCAGGAAATGGGCCTTATGAATGAGATTTCCAAACTCCGTAAAGAGGTTCAGAAGAAATACAACTTTAAGAGCAGTATACAGGGTGAAAGCCAACAAATGGGTGTTGTCTTCGAAATGATTGAAAAAGCCAGGAACACCAACATCAATGTTTCCATTTATGGTGAAACAGGAACAGGGAAGGAACTCGTTGCAAAGGCCATTCATTATAATTCAAAAAGAAAGGACAAGTCATTTGTAGCCATCAATGTTGCAGCTTTCCCGGCCGATCTGATGGAAAGCGAGTTGTTCGGACATGAAAAAGGAGCATTTACAGGGGCAAGTTACCGGCGCATAGGCAAGTTTGAAGAAGCCGATGGCGGTACGCTTTTCCTGGATGAAATCGCAGAAATGGACCCTGCTCTCCAGGTAAAGGTTTTAAGGGCACTGCAGGAAAAGGAAATCGTAAGGGTTGGCAGCAACCAGGTTATCAAAACCGACTGCCGTATTATTGTTGCCACCAACAAGATTTTGAAGGAGGAAGTCAAAAAAGGAAAATTCAGGGAAGACCTTTATTACCGGTTGTTGGGATTGCCCATTGAATTGCCGCCATTAAGGGAAAGGGGAAATGATACACTCATACTTGCCAAACATTTCATGGAAACGTTCAGCAGGGAAAACGGACTTGTCATAAAAAAACTCTCAGGCAGTGCGCAAAAAAAACTTCTCCAGTACAATTTTCCCGGAAATATAAGGGAATTGAAATCCATTATTGAATTGGCCATTACCCTTTCGGATCACGATGAGATACAGCCATCTGATCTGATATTGGATTCCGACCGGCAATTCAGCAATGCTACTCCGGAGGGCGATTTAACCTTGCGTGATTATGAATTGAAAATAATCAACGCCTACCTCAAAAAGTACAACAACGATATCAGGCTTGTAGCACAAAAACTCGACATAGGCGTTTCCACCATTTACAGGTTATTGAAAGAATTTAAAGATACCCCGGGCAGCTAGCCTCCTTTTCCAAAAATGACAATTTTTTCTTAAAATGAGAAAAATCTTTCCCATTGGATTATCATAAAACTACTGATGATCAAATGTTTAATATTTGGTACAATCATTGTTTCATTAGATGGCAAACCCAATGAGTATCTCAAAACCAAATTAAATGCCGGAGGAGATTATATGAAAAACGATACCGTTAATACAAACCCTTCAGTAAGGGGGTATAGCAATAACAGCAATAAAGGACTTATTTTCATATTAACTGCATCCTTGCTCCTGGTATTCATTGTGGGAGCAATAGTTCTTACCCGAACCAACAAGAACAATAAGGAAGAGGCAACTTTACTTGAAAACCAAAAACTGGAACTGGCAACACAGTTGAGCCAGCGTGACTCCATTATCAATGAATGGGTGCTGGCGTTTAATGAAATTGAAAGCGATATTAAAAAGATCACTGCACGTGAAAATATGCTTACCCTGCAATCGATGAACCCGGAAATCTCCAAGGACAAAAAAGCCGAAATTATCAAGGAAATTGCCGTGATCAGGGAATTGATCGATCAAAACAAAAAGAAGATTGCCAATCTGAACGCTCAGCTCAGGAGGTCGGGCGTAAACATCGCCGGTCTCCAGGCACGTATCGATACGCTGGGAGCAGCGATTGCCAAACGTGACAATGATATAGCTGCGTTAAGAATGGAGTTGGTAGACAGGGATTTCGAGATTGGTCAGTTACACAAGGAAGTGGATACCATGCGATTGGTAATGGCCGATAAAGAGACTACCATAGCCAGCCAAACCGATGAAATGAATAAAGCCTATGTTGTAGCCGGCACTTTCAAGGACCTTAAGGAAAAGGGACTTGTTGCAAGGGAAGGCGGTATACTGGGGATTGGTGCCAGGGAATCCCTGCAGGAAAATGCCTTATCGGATGAATTGTTCACCCAGGTTGACATTACGGAAACCAAAACAATTCCTGTTAATTCAAAATCAGCCAAACTCGTTACCGACCATCCTGCTAATTCATATGAAATGGTAAAGGATGATGCATCAGACATGATCTCCTATATTGAAATCAAGGATCCGACCATGTTCTGGAAAATCTCGAAATACGCAGTAGTGGAGGTTAACAAGTAGTCAGCACGATTCTGTTTTTCTTACTACTAACAACCAAACACCTTAATTTCTGCTATTGCCATGGGTTGACCGTTAGGGAAATGATCAGGGTCAACCCATAACATTTTAAAGTCACCCTCGAACAAACTCGAAGGGTGACTTTTTTTATAATAACACGCTGAGCCTGCCTGCGGTAAGCAGTAAGTGTCACCCTTAGTGGAGTCGGAGGATCACCCTATCAGGGTTGCCAATGTTGTCTTGTTTAAAATATCGAAAGTAGTATCCCGCACCTCCTTAAACACTCTTCTGATCTGGCATGTAGCTTCATCCCTGCAAAATTCACAAGGCCTGTATGCCTTTTCTGATACACAGTACATGAGCGCAATAGTACCCTCAAAATGGCGAACAACCTCAGATAATGTAACACTCTCCGGTTTTCTGAGTAAATAATAACCTCCTTCTTTGCCCAACTTGCTCCCTAAAATTCCTAATTTTCTAAGTTCCAGTAAAATGCTCTCCAGAAATCGTTGTGGAATTTTCTCGGATTCAGCAATATCCCGGATTTGTATCGGACCATTGCCATACTCCCTGGCAAGCCGAACAAGCGCTACGATTGCATATCTCGTTTTCTTGGATAATGTCACTGCATTATAGTTTAGCGTAAATATACGTATTTGTACCTATTCATAATTGGTTAATATGCCGAAAGAATTGACAGACGATCGCATACTTTTGTACAGTAATTCTGTAGACATTGTGAAGTAACCAATAACTCAAATTATATTTCATGAAAAAATTTTACCTCTTATTTATCATTCTATTTATAGGTAAAGTGAATGCTCAATCCACCAATGACTTATTAAACCTATTAATTGCGAACAACAGCATTACCCAGGAACAGGCCGATTCATTGCGCGCTGAGGCCGCTATCAAAAAACAGGGTGCTGATGCCGCTAAAAAATCATTCCCTGCTTCTGCTGCCCGATCAATTCAGTTCGCCGGATATACACAGGTGAGGTTTCAGGTGTTTGATGAAAATACTAAAAAAGATGGCTTTGATGTCCGCAGAGCCAGGTTTGACATGAAAGGAAATTTCACCCCATATTTTACCTATAGACTTCAGGCCGATTTTGCGGGCAGTCCCAGACTCCTGGATGCTTATGCTGAAATTAAGCTTAACGAATACTTTAATATAACGATTGGCCAATTCAGGATTCCGTTCTCGCTTGAGAACCTAACATCCATGAATAAATTTGAACTGATTGATTTCTCTCAGAATGTTGATGCCCTTACTGCACGTGGAAAAGATGTAATAGGGAATCATAATGGTCGCGATATTGGAATACAACTGGGCGGGACCCTTATTAAAACCGGATCCAAAACCCTTGCTGAATACAGGATTGGTATATTTAACGGATCCGGTATTAATATAGCCGATACAGCCAATGAAGCCAAAGATATAGTGGGCCGCCTGATTATAAACCCGATAAAGGGACTGTCCCTCGGGGCCTCCTATTATAATGGATGGGGGAAAGCCATTAAGCCGACTTCCGAATTTGTAAGCAGAAGTCAGGCCCGTAACCGGTTTGGTATTGAAGCAAGCTATACTATAGCTGCACTTTCTATTAAAAGCGAATATATTAAGGGCAAAGACGGTAACACCGATAAAGCGGGTTGGTACATATTGGCAGGCTATTATATTGTACCTCAGAAGTTGCAGATAGTGGCTAAGTACGATAACTATGATCCCAATACTGACACCGATAAGAACATTACAACAAATTATGTCACCGGTGTTAATTATAACTTTAATTCCTGGTCGCGTATACAGGCATTCTATACCATACGTGAAGAACAGGGAACTTCAGTAGATAATAATTATTTATCATTTCAATATCAAATAGGATTCTAACCAAAACTCCCCTGAAAATGAAAAAGACTCTATTTGCAATATTAGCTCTTAGCCTTGTTTTAAGCAATATATTCTCCTACCAGGCTGCAGCACAGGAAAAATTATCCGGACAAATAAGCATTTCAGGTGCTTGGGCCCTTTATCCTATGGTTATAAAATGGTCCGAGGAATTCAGAAAAATACATCCCGGTGTTCGCATAGATGTTTCTGCAGGTGGTGCAGGTAAAGGTTTGGCCGATGCCCTGAACGGTATGGTGGAGATAGGAATGGTTTCACGCGAAATTTATCCTGAAGAGTTGAAAAAAGGTGCTTTCCCCATTGCCGTAACCAAGGATGCCGTTGTGGCCGTTGTTAGCGCTCAAAATCCTATACTCAATGATATCCTTACAAAAGGATTGAAAAAGGAGGCAGGCAATAATATTTGGATCACCGGAAAAGTTAAAACCTGGTCACAGGCTTTCGCTGTAAAATCTACTGCGCCCATTCATGTTTATACCCGTTCGGATGCCTGCGGCGCCGCTGAAATGTGGGCTAAATTCTTTAGTAAAAAGCAGGAAGATTTGCTGGGTGTGGGGGTGTTTGGTGACCCCGGATTAGCCCAGGCCGTTAAGAAAGATCCGTTGGGGATTGGGTTCAATAATATTGGATATGTTTATGATGCCACTACCAAGCAGCAGGTAAAAGGTCTACGGGTTGTGCCTATAGATTTGAATAATAACGGGAAGATCGATCCGGATGAAAACTTCTATAATTCAATGAATGAAATTATCGCCGCCATTGGCGCCGGAAAATATCCCTCTCCTCCGGCCAGGGAGTTGTACTTTGTAACCAAGGGCAATCCTAAAAACAACAAGGTGCTTACCGAATTCATTAAGTGGGTACTAACCAATGGCCAAAAGTATGTTCATGAGGCCGGCTATATAGCCTTGCCTAAGGAAAAGATTGATGCAGAAAGAAAGAAATTTGAATAAGGGCTTATGCAATATATTAGAGCAATTAAGGAAAAATCTGCCCGGCATATCATGCTGGGCATTGCCGTTTTTGCACTATTGCTACTCGCGGTAATTGGTATTGGCTTGTTTTTAAAGGCATTACCGATAATTAAAGAGAAAAATATATGGGTTTTGCTTACCTCGGCCAATTGGAGACCTTTTAAAGGTGAATTTGGATTTCTGCCCTACATATTGAGTACTGTTTATGTCTCATTACTTGCCATTGCCCTCGCTTTGCCCCCTTCCCTTCTTACCAGCATATACCTTACCACTTACGCATCAAAGAAAATTCGCAAATTCTTTCAACCCTTTATCGATGTATTATCAGGCATGCCTTCGGTAATATTTGGGGTTTGGGGAACCCTTTCCATAGTACCGCTTATCGCCAATAAAATTGCGCCTAATTTTGTAGACTATTCCTCCGGTTATACTGTTCTGGCAGGCGGAGTGGTGCTGGCGGTGATGATACTTCCTCTGTTGATCAGTGTATTGGTTGAAGTATTTGATTCGATCTCGGCTGAAATGAAAGACGCTTCCCTTCAATTGGGGGCTACCAAATGGCAAACAGTTAAAAAGGTTGTGCTGCGCAAATCATTCCCTGGAATTATTGCAGCCATAGTCCTTTCTGTATCCCGTGCTTTTGGCGAAACTATTGCCGTGTTAATGGTTTGCGGCAATATGTCATTGATCCCCCACAGCCTGTTTGATGCATGTTATCCCTTGCCTGCATTAATTGCCAATAATTACGGGGAGATGCTATCCATGCCCAGTTATGAATCGGCACTAATGCTGGCAGCTTTTCTGTTGTTCATTATCATTGTAATTTTTAATGCAATTTCCCGGGTGACTTTGGTACAAATTGAAAAAAGATATCATTTATAAAATATTCCCATTCAAGATGAGAAGGACCATAAAAAAATATGAAGAAGGCTTTTTTAAAACGCTGATGATTGCTTCTGCCCTGATTATTATGGGTGTTTTGATCTTCATTATTGGGACAATTGTTTATAAGGGTCTGCCCTCGTTAACATGGGAGATGATCACACAACTCCCCGGCGGGGGATTCTACCTGGGAAAGGAAGGCGGAGTGCTCAATGCTATTGTGGGCTCGCTTTATATTACGGCAGGTGCTCTGTTGTTAAGCATTTTCCTAAGTATTCCGGTTGTTTTATATATCAATTTCTACCTGCCTAAGGGCTCATTTTTTGCCAATATTATACGCTTTTCTTTTGATATCTTATTTGGCGTGCCATCCATTGTGTATGGTGCATTCGGTTTCGCCCTTATGATATATTTGGGGATCAGGGCTTCACTTTTTGGTGGAATAATTACCGTCGCCTTATTGATTATGCCCATTATGATGCGTTCTCTGGACGAAGTTACAAGGCTGCTATCGAGAGATCTTCCCGACGCATTACTTTCACTTGGCGCTACTAAATATGAAATGTCCAAGGTTATTCTCCGGCAGCTTATGCCAGGGATAGTCACTGCTGTGCTACTTGCCGTTGGCCGTGGCATTGGTGACGCTGCCACGGTACTTTTCACCGCCGGATATACGGATAATATTCCCAATGCACTGAGTCAACCTGCTGCCACACTTCCCCTTGCAATCTTTTTTCAATTGGGGAGTCCGGTGGTTGAAGTACAAAACAGGGCCTACGGTTCGGCAGTGATTCTTACTATTGTGATTCTCATATTGAGCTTTTCGGCCCGGTATTTCAGTTCGAAATTGTCAAAAAACAAAATTTAGCCATGAAAGATTTATATTTGGAAACCATGCAGGAAAAAATAAAAGCCGGCCTTACCGAAACCAATGTTGTTCAGCCTGTGCTTTCGCCACTATCCATAAAGGTTCAGAATTTACATGTGCACATTCAGGATCAGCATATATTAAAGGACATAAACCTGGACATTCCGGAGAAAAGCATAACCTGCATCATCGGACCTTCGGGCTGTGGAAAGTCAACTTTTCTAAAAGCGCTCAACCGGATGCATGATGAAACGCCCGAAGTTAAAATTAAGGGTAGTATATTCGTGGATGGTGAGGATATCTATGGCCCGCGGGTGAACGTGATTGATACACGAAAAAAAATGGGACTACTGGCCCAACGCCCCTGCCCTCTTCCTATGTCGATTTATGAAAATGTAGCGTACGGGCCACGCATTCATGGACTTAAAAAAAGAAAGGCCCTCAATCAAACGGTCATTCAATACCTGCAATATGTCGGATTATGGGATGAAGTAAAAGGACGGGTTCGGACACCTGCAACACGGCTCTCTATTGGTCAGCAACAAAGGCTATGCCTGGCCAGGGGACTGGCTGTAGAACCTGAGTTTATACTTGGTGATGAGGCTACCTCTGCGCTCGATCCCATTTCCACTAAAAAAATCGAAGAATTGTTCGTAAAACTTAAGGAGAAGTATACCGTTATTCTTGTCACACATACCTTGCGCCAGGCTAAGCGCATCGCCGATTATATTGTTTTTATGTACCTGGGGAAGATCATAGAGGTGGGAAAAACAGAAGAATTCTTTAATAATCCCAGAAAACAATTGACAAAGGATTATTTGTCGGGAAGTTTTAGTTAAATATCCAAAATATTCCGGGCTCTAAAACCAAATTGAATTTAATGATTAAATAAAACTTTTAAGATTGGGAACTATGACTGCAAAATTCCTTAAAAATGAAGATTGGCTATCGTTTAGCATTGGTTTAATCATTATTGTTCTGGCGACGGCCGGAATTCATTTTGGCGCTCCAAAATTTGAATGGAAAACATTATCTGCTTTGCCTGATATCTTTGCAGACGGACCTAACATTTTAAATTTAGGATTAACATTTATTGTAATTTTAATTTTGGGTTTGCTTTCAAGGTTATTGAGACCAAAAGGAAACCTCTCTGTTATTGCAGGTACTTTATTCCTTTTCATCATTGCAGTAATCAGCCTTGTAGTGTCCGGATATGGACCAATCAAATTTTATGGTTTTGAATATGTAATTTTCGCCCTATTGTTCGGTATCATAATCCGTTTTGTATTTGGACTACCTAAATGGCTCGAAGAAAACCTTCATACTGAATTCTTCATAAAAATTGGCCTGGTAATACTGGGTGCCGGAATAATCTTTGGGGATATAATTAAAGCAGGATCCTTGGGCTTGATTCAGGCATTGGTAGTTGTGTTGGCAGTTTGGTTTTTTGCATGGTGGTTAAGCGGCAAGCTAAAGGTTGATGACGAACTGCGGATAATGATATCAAGTGCAGTTTCCATTTGCGGTGTTTCAGCGGCAATTGCATCCGCCGGAGCAATCAAAGGTGATGGAAAAAAACTGTCGTATGTGGTCAGCCTTGTCCTGATTATAGCTCTTCCCATGCTCATTATAATGCCCTTACTTGCCCGGTGGTTTGGTTTGAATCCGGCACAAGCCGGCGCCTGGATGGGTGGAACAATCGATACAACCGGTGCTGTTGTTGCCTCTGGAAGCCTTTTGGGAGAAGAAGGATTAAAATATGCAACCATTGTGAAGTTTTCTCAGAATGTGCTGATCGGTTTTGCAGCTGTGGCCATTTCGGTGTTTTGGGCTTTCAGAAACAAATCTTCGGAAATCACTGAAACAAAAACCAAAGTCGATTTCAAATTAATATGGGACCGGTTTCCCAAGTTTGTTTTGGGTTTTATCATCGCCTCACTCCTGTATTCTTTCTTTATTGACACTGAAACCATAAGCCTGACAAAAGGCTACCTGAAGAACATACAAACGGCTGTTTTTGCAGTTGCATTTGTAAGCATTGGACTGGAAACTGATTTCAAAGCGCTGCTTACAACTGGCAAAGGTCGTCCCGCATGGGCCTTTGTAATTGCCCAGGTTTTTAATATTGTATTTACACTAATAGTTGCATGGCTGTTGTTTGCGAATTCCAGGTAAGTCCAGTCCTTTAAAACAATTAATTCAGTGGTTAATCCAACTGTCTGCTTTTAATTATGCCTGCTCTTTTACCGTTCGATTTTATCATATGTGTACCTTATTTTCTGAAGGTTGGTATTAATACCCGAGATAAAATAAGCATTTTGTCCTAATAAGAATTAGTCCTTGTACGAGTGTTGATGCATCAACAAATATGGTATGTTTACACTTAGTACACTAATTTGATAGACTTTAAGTATAATAAAATCAGCCATATGAGAAATAAGGAACTCCTTTTAAAGGAACTGACTGATGACAAGTATGTCAAGATGACCAATAAAGGTCAGAATGAAATTTATATATTCGATTATCATCAGGCTCCCAACCTCATGCTTGAAGTTGGCAGATTACGTGAGGTTACTTTCAGACAAGCCGGAGGCGGCACAGGGAATAGTCTGGATATTGACAAATTTGACCTCCAGCAACGTCCATATAAGCAACTGATCGTTTGGGATCCAAAAGACAAAGAAATAGTGGGGGGGTATCGTTTTGCCTATTTCCCTGAGGTTACTCAAAATGGTAAGGACCTGAATTCAATCGTTTTTTCCAGATATTTCAACTTTTCTTCTGAATTTATCGAAAATTACCTCCCATGGTCCATTGAGCTAGGCAGGGCATTTGTTCAACCTAAATATCAATCTCGGTTTAGGAAAAGTAAATCACTCTTTGCCTTAGACAATTTATGGGATGGATTAGGCGCATTAATCTTCAAATATCCCAATGTTCGTTATTTCTATGGTAAAGTAACTATTTATAAACACTTTCCGGGAAATGCCAGAAACTTGCTTCTGGAGTTCCTGTACAACCATTTTGGAGAATCGAATCTGATCTCGCCTGTTAATCCAATGTCATTTCCTTTTCCGCCAGACCGTATTTACACTGCCATAGATGCAGAAACCATTGAAAATAACTATAGCCTATTATCAAGAAATCTGCGCAATTTAGGAGTTATCATTCCACCAATGGTTAATGCATACATAAAACTGTCGCCCTCTATGAAAGTAATGGGAACCCTACACGATAAGGATTTTGGTGAGGTTGATGAAACAGCAGTTCTAATTACCATTGCTGATATATATCCCCATAAGATTGAACGGCATATTGCCCATAAACCCGTTTCACGGTCTATGAAAACTGCTTGTTGAAGCCTTCATATCCAGTTTACTTTGTTTATTTGCTATTTCAGCTATAGTATTGGATTTCAGAAAGGATTCCATTTTGTTATTGAATTCCTTAAGAAAGCAATGTGCGGCGCAAGATTGTGAACTGATACATCTTCCTTTATCTGCCAAACAGTAATATAAACGAAGTTCCGGTTCAAATGCCCTGAATACATCATATAAGCTTATATCTGCCGGATTTCGTGACAGTTTATAGCCACTTTTTTTACCGGCGACATTGACTATTATTCCGGCTACTTTGAGATCATGAATTACCGAGTCCATAAATTTATTGGGCATACCGAACTTTTCAACAATTTGTTTTTGCAGCATACCTTTTTCTCCTGCATTTAAGACAAGCTCAATTAGCGTTTTCAGACCATGATGCATTTTAGCACTAATTTTCATATTGGTTTTTCAATATTATTAACCCGGAAATAATTGGCTTCTCATTCTTTGAACAATAATTGATTTGCCAATTGAATGGGAAATATACAAGTATGTTTGTTATTATGTACATATTTCCGCTAGATTTTATGTATTTTGGTTATTTGATTAATCACAGATCAATCTATATGCTTTGTCAGGGAAGTCCCCCAGGTCTCATAATTAATGGCTGTAAAAACTGTAAGTCATCTTCAAGGGACATTGGCTTACAGGTACATCTTTTAGCTATAGTGTAGGAGGTTTTATGTTAAAGTCAAAAAATTGTTTTTTCTGAAAAAAACAAAGAACCTTTAATGGCAGAATTGTTTAATGTATAGATAAAGATTTGACCTATGACGATCCACAAAAAATTCGATACACTAAAAACCCTTCTAAAGGAAATGGGAAGAGTTGTTATAGCCTATTCAGGTGGTGTGGATAGTGCTTTCCTGCTGAAGGTTGCTACTGACACGTTAGGTGCATCCAACATAAAGGCAATACTTGCAGTTTCACCTACGTATCCTTCAAGGGAATATGACAGGGCTTTGGAAACCGCAGCCGCAATAGGTGTACAGGTTGAAATTATTCATACAAAAGAAGTTGACGATCCAAAATTCGTTAATAATCCCGTAAACCGGTGCTATTTTTGCAAGCATGAGTTATTCACCAAGATAGCCGAATATATCGAGACAGGTCAGTATACCAACATGATCGACGGATCCAATATGGACGACCTCAGCGATCACCGGCCGGGCAGAAAAGCACTTCAGGAAAAAAACGTGCGCAGTCCCCTGCAGGAAGCAGGCATGACCAAGGATGACATCAGGCAGATTTCAAAACACCTTGATCTTCCTACCTGGAACCGTGATGCGCTGGCATGCCTTTCATCGCGATTCCCTTATGGAGAAACCATCGACCTCAGGAAACTGCAAATGGTGGATAGCGCGGAAAACTATTTATCCGACCTCGGTTTTAGGAATATAAGGGCACGGCACGAAAAGAATTCAATCCGAATCGAGGTTTCGCCATCGCAAATCAAGAGAATAGCAGACGACCAATTGAGGATGGCCATTGTACAACATTTGAAATCGCTTGGATATAAATACATTTCCTTCGATCTCGAAGGATATCGCCAGGGAAGCCTGAATGAAACGCTGAAACCGGTGATGAATAATTCCGAAAACCAGATATGAATAATGTTTCACGGCAAAAAGAAAGTATAATCATTGCCGACACCCAATTTCTCATTGTTGAAGGACTGAAAGCCTCACTGCGTGAAAAATACAATATTACATGCGTGGCCAGCTCAAAGGCACAGTTGTTTGCAGAGCTGGAAAAAGGCAATCCCGACCTTCTCATTCTTGATATGTATCTGCCCGATTTGGATGGCATTAATGACCTTTCAGGTATCCGACAAAAATATCCCGGCCTTGGTATAATTATCCTTACCAATATTATTGCACGAAAGGACTTACAGGAATATCATAAAACCGGCATTCGCAATATTTTGCATAAAACTGCAGAACACGACGAACTCATGGATTGCATTGAATCGGCTATCAAGGGTAAGAAATATTACTCCGGCATGGTGCTCGATGTATTGCTGGAAACCGATATGCAAAAAATCCAATTTTTGCCTGCCCGTTTAACAGTCTCGGAGATTGACATTGTGCGGTTAATTGCTGAAGGTCTTACCAATAAAGAAATTGCCGCCAGGAAATTTCTCAGCATACATACCATAATGACCCATCGAAAGAATATTATGCGGAAGCTGGGTATTTCAAATGCATCAGAACTAATCATGTATGCCATTAAATCGGGTCTTATTGATAATATTGAATACCATATTTAACCTGCCTACCCAATAATGGGTATATAATTTACCGCATCATAGGTATTTCACAATCTTTCAACTAGTTGCAAATTTGTATCATAATTAAAATCCAAAAAATTATGGCACAAATTCATAAACACCTCACTGACCTTATTGGCAAAACCCCGTTGCTGGAGTTAACCAATTTTAACAGGGTTCAAGGGGCGCAAGGCACAATTATAGCAAAACTTGAATACTTTAATCCTGCCGGCAGTGTTAAAGACCGCATAGGACTGGCCATGATTGAAGATGCAGAAGCACGTGGCCTGTTAAAACAGGGCACCGTAATTATTGAGCCTACCAGTGGCAATACGGGAATAGCGCTTGCTTTTGTTGCTGCATCCAAAGGCTATAAGCTTATCCTCACCATGCCCGAAACCTTTAGTGTTGAACGGAGAAATCTGTTAAAAGCCCTGGGTGCAAAACTGGTGTTAACTCCGGGACCCGAAGGAATGGGCGGAGCAATAAAAAAAGCAGAGGAACTTCATCATTCCATTCCCAATTCATTTGTACCGCAGCAATTCAAGAATCAGGCAAACCCTGAAATACACCGAAGGACTACTGCCGAAGAGATTTGGAAAGATACCGACGGTGAAATTGACATATTCGTCGGAGGTGTGGGAACGGGAGGCACCATTACCGGGGTTGGTGAAGTAATAAAGAAAAGAAAAAGCAGCGTTACCATAGTGGCTGTTGAACCAAATGATTCACCAGTGTTGTCGGGCGGAACGAAAGGGCCTCATAAAATTCAGGGAATTGGCGCCGGCTTCATTCCTGATGTATTAAATAGGGAAGTAATTGATGAAATTGTAAGGGTAAAAAATGAGGATGCCTTTGAAACAAGCCGGTTGTTGGCCAGGACAGAAGGACTCCTTGTGGGAATATCTTCGGGAGCGGCTGCATGGGCTGCGTTACAGTTAGCCTTAAGGCCTGAGAATAAGGGTAAGAAAATCGTTGTTGTATTGCCCGATACGGGTGAGCGGTATCTGTCCACATCACTTTATCAGTTTGAAAACGAAGAAGCAGAGCTATCCGCTGTGCTTGGCTGAATAGTCATACTTAGCGGAGTCGAAGTATGAC
>CAZYDI010000042.1:0-22867 GCA_964646255.1 uncultured Bacteroidales bacterium | reverse complement strand
TTAAAAGTAATATAATATCTTCACCGGGGACACCCCGCCGGGGTACCCCCACCCCGACGGGGTGGGTATTTTAAGGTGATCTATATCATAAATATGGTATTTATCCTATATGGGTGATTGGATATTAAAAAATTCATATAACTTTAGAATAGATCTATTTGGTTCCATAAACCCTTATTTAATTGCCATGGAAATTTTAGTTACTTTACTGATTGGCGCCCTGGCCGGCTGGTTAGGTAGTGCTATTTACAGAGGGAGCGGACTGGGCCTTGTGGGAAATATTATCATTGGTATTGCCGGAAGCTTTGTCGGTTACTGGCTGCTTGGAAAGCTTAATGTAAACCTGGGTTCAGGCTGGCTAGGTGCCATATTTACAGGTGCCCTCGGTGCCATTGTTATCCTTTTTGTATTGAACCTGATTTTTCGCAAAAGGTAGTTTATCTTTTTGAAATTTAAGCTCTTCTGTTTGCCGGCCAAGACCTTTCAATCTCTCTTTCCCTGGCCGGGGTGGATGTATTATATGCTATTCCTTCATGGTCCTCCGCCTCCACCCCAATGTCGCTTTGTTAACATAAACAGGCTTCGACCTACGCTCAGCCTATGTCACCCTGCGCGAAGCCTGCCTGCCTGGCTTAAGCCATGCGGTGGCAGGCAGGTCCCCCCGGGAACGAAAAATTCTTATTTGTATTGCACTGTTTATTAATCAATTAAAATAAACTGAATTTTTTTTTATTCAGAGGGTTACTTTTTAAGGTTTTGGAGAATTAATGTAAAAAGTTCCAACAAACCCTATCAGGGTGCTTTAAGGCAAAGCCGGTAACAGTAATCTTCTTTGCACCCTGTTTTTTCCTTCCTTTTTACATTTCCGTGACATTTTGTGACAATTAATTACCTGGCTGTGACAGCGAATAATTGCAGCCACTGTACTTTTGTTTCGTAAACAGGTCAAAATGCTTGTAAACATAAAACTCAGGAAAATGAAAGCGCTCATCACTGCAATATCGATGGTCATTCTTATGATGATCCTACTTGACAACCAGGCACATCAAAAGACTTTACAGGAGAACCCACATCATACGAATGTTACACCCGGCTTCCCTGATGAAGAAAAACCCATTTCAAAAACAACGATTTCTGCCGAAGAATCCCTTCCGGTTCAAGATGAATTAGTGAATACCGGCAAACCCGAGATTTCTACCGCTTTTTCAGGTAAAATAACCATAGGCATAAGTATTATCTAACCCAATAAATATCAATAAAAATGAAATATATAATCAATATGAAAACAAAGGCATACCTGGCTGTAATTTTTGTTATGGCTTTAATGTTTGGCAATAACACTCTTTACGCTGAAGATCTGCGAAAAATCATCTCCCTGTCGGGAATGTGGAAATTTTCAATTGGCGATGATAAACAATGGGCAGATCCTTCGTTTGATGATGCAGGATGGGATCAGATAAGGGTTCCGGCAAAATGGGAGGAATGCGGCTATGATGACTACAACGGATATGCATGGTATAGAAAAACCTTCGATGCTGAAAAGCTTCCTGAGTCGCAATTGTTTCTGGTACTGGGACGAATTGATGATGCCGACATGGTTTACATTAACGGAAAACCCTTAGCCAGGGGCGGAAACTTCCCTCCCCAATACCTAACCGCATATGAAAGAAACAGAAAATATGCGATTCCCCGTGGTTTGCTTAACGAAAATGGTGTTAATACATTAGCGGTGAGGGTATATGATTCCCATCTTGAAGGCGGGATTGTTTCAGGGCCTGTAGGTATTTTTTACGATGCTGATATACAATACCTTAACCTGAATCTTTCCGGAAAATGGAAAATTAATAAAGGCGATAACAAGGAATGGAAATCACCGGAATTCAACGATGATAACTGGAGAAGGATATATATACCATCGGCATGGGAAAATACGGTTTTGGGAGAATATGACGGGTATGCCTGGTACAGGGTAAAATTCAAAGTACCTGCCGATTTTAGTAAGGGAAATTTATACCTATGTCTCGGAAAAATTGATGATATAGACGACGTATATCTTAACGGAAAATTCATAGGTAACGTATATGACCTAAAAAGAGACGGAGATTACAGGCGTTCGGGATGGGAGTTTAATGCTCGACGTATGTATAAGTTGGAAAAGGGCTTATTAAAAGCCGGTGAAATCAATTATCTGGCAGTAAGGGTATACGACAAACACGGTGAAGGAGGCATTTATGAAGGACCTATTGGCATAATGACCGAAGAAAATTACAGGAAATACATACGAAAACACTACTCCAACCAGCCATTTTGGGATTTTATATATGATTCATTTGTTAACGACTAAAATCCCGGCAACATCTTTAATAACAAATTTTCAAGCTATACCATTATGAAACGAACATGTTTGCGAAAAAACACAAATACCAATGAAAACAGCAGACATGGAGTTACATCTGGCAATTAACAAACAAACTATTTACAGATGAAAAAATCTATCATACTTTCAATAACATGCTTGCTTTTCATTCCAATGAAAACCTACAGCATTCCGAAATCATTCAGTCTTCTTTACAGCCTGAAAGGAACCTGGTCATTCTCTATCGGCACCAATAATGAATGGTCTTCGGTTGGTTTTAACGACAGTGACTGGGAAACCATCAAAGTACCGTCGCCATGGGAAAATCAAGGTTTTAACGGTTATAACGGCTATGCATTCTACAGAAAAAAAGTTACCATTTCCCCGGAACATAAGGGTCGCATGCTGTATCTCTGCATGGGCTATATTGACGATGTTGATGAAGTTTACCTGAATGGAGTAAAAATTGGTTCTACCGGAAGTTTTCCTCCAAATTATCGGACAGCCTACAATGCTGAAAGGATTTACCTTATTCCCGAAAAACATATCCGCTTTGGTGTGGCCAATGTAATCGCAGTTAAAGTATATGATACTGAACAGGCCGGAGGAATAGTGGGAGGCGAAATCGGAATCTACGGCGGTAAACCAGCGCTTAAATCGGATATTGACTTGCAGGTTAACTGGAAATTTAAAACCGGAGACGATCTCCGGTATAAGGATCCCTCATATGACGATTCTCGCTGGGATGAAATAATGGTACCTGCAAAATGGGAAGATCAGGGATACCGGGATTATGACGGATACGGCTGGTACCGAAAAAGCTTTGTCTTCCCCGGAACCAGTGAAGACGATAGATTGGTTATAGTGCTTGGTAAAATTGATGATCTCGACCAGGTATATGTTAATGGAACATTGGTTGGAACAACCGGCAATTTGAACCAGAGAACCTATGGTCGTTATAGAACCTCTCAGGAATACAATGCATTCAGAGGATATTATATACCAGCAGGCCTGGTAAAAAAAGGCCAGAAAGTGGTTATCGCCGTAAGGGTATATGATAGTGGCGGGGAAGGTGGAATATATGAAGGCCCGGTAGGTATCATAACCCAGACAAAGTACATAGAATACTGGCGTGCGCTGAAAAAAAGCACTAATTAAGCTGTAGAAAACCCGTTAATTTTTAAATATCTTTACTGTAGCAAAACACCCTTATGCCATCAGCCATCCGAAAAACCGGCCTGCTTATAGCCATTATTGTGGTTTTGCCTGTGCTGGTTTTTTCGGTTTTCGAGATTGGCAGTTTCAGGCACAATGAAAAAATCATACAGGATATTTATAAAAATCAGCTCGATGCGATCCTTTTCTCCATAAACCAGTATTCCGACGATGTAATGAGTAACCTGGCCTTCAGAATTGAAACGCATTTCATTTCAGAGAATAATAAAAACAAGCCGGTTAGCGAGCTCATCAGCGAAATGCCTGCTGTTGTGGGGTTAATGCAGTTTAACACCGCGGTTGATATCATTGCTGCTTTTCCTGATTCCCTGGATGTCAAATCAGGCAATCAACTTTTGGTGGCAAATGACAGTACGATTAAACGATTGCAAACATACTTACGCGGAGGATACCGGAAAATTGAAACGCTCAAAAGCGACACCCGTAACCAATGGATGGTATTCCTTACCGAAAAAGACCACCAATATTACATAAACCTTCTCATCATTGATGCAGAAAAATTTGTAACGCATGTGCTGAATCCCAAAATGCAACAAATTGCCGGAGACAGATTTTATATTGCCGCTTATAAACCAGGCGAAACTGCTCCGTTTTACAGTACCGATCAAACGTATGATGGCACAATTAATGAAAACAAAGCACCTTTCTGGCTTCTCAGGGATTATAAAATGGGAATTAAACTTACAGGACTAACCATTGATGATCTTACCCGCAGCAGGATGCGCAGGAACTTTATCCTTATCGGCATACTGGATGCTATTTTGCTTTTGGCTGCCATCATTATTTTTCTGAACATAAAGAAGCAAATGGAACTTTCACAATTGAAGAGTGATTTTGTATCAGGAGTTTCGCATGAAATTCGCACTCCGCTCGCCCTCATCAGTATGTATATTGAAACCCTTGAGATGGGAAGGATAAAAAGCCAGGAAAAAGTACGGGAATACTATAACGTTATTCTTACTGAAACAACCCGTTTATCCGGAATCGTGAACCGAATCCTCAATTTCTCGCAAATTGAAAACAACAAACGCAAGTTCTCATTTTCATCCGTTAGTTTAAATGACATTGCCGAAACAGCAATAAATTCCTTTAAACATATACTTGAGAGCAAGGGATTTACTTATACGTTTGAACCAACCGAAAGCCTGCCTCCGTTACTTGGAGATCATGAGGCCATTAGTGATGCCGTTAACAACCTTATAGACAACGCAATTAAATACAGCAAGGACAATAAAGTCCTTTATGTGAGAACAGGAATAATTGATGCTCAGGTTTACCTCGAAGTTCAGGATCAGGGTATTGGCATATCAACCAAACATCAGCGTTTAATATTTGACAAGTTTTTCAGGGTAAGTGAAAAGAACCTGGCAAATAGCGTAAAAGGGTCAGGCCTGGGGCTTGCCATTGTAAAAAACATCATGGTTGCCCATAAGGGAGATATCATGGTGAAAAGCAATCCGGGTGAAGGCTCATTATTTAGGTTATTGTTTCCATACAGAAATTAACCCTATGAAAAAAATTCTGATTGTTGAAGATGAAGAAAACATGGTAAGGGGTTTGAAGGATAACCTGGAATTTGACGGTTATGAAACAGACATCGCCATGGATGGAAAAACCGGGCTTCAAAAAGCCACAACCATTAAGTACGATTTGATCCTTTTGGACATCATGCTTCCGGAAATATCGGGTTTGGAAATTTGCAGGGCTGTGAGAAGAAATAGCATAGAAACACCTATAATACTGCTCACTGCCAAAGGTGAGGAAATTGACAAAGTATTGGGGCTGGAACTCGGTGCCGATGATTATATCACAAAACCATTCAGTGTAAGAGAACTGCTGGCCAGAATAAAAGCCATTTTGCGCCGTTCCTCCAATGGTGACAGCATAAAGGAACCAGACGTGGTAAGCATAGGAAACCTTAAGGTTAATTTCAAAAATCTTGTTGCTTTCGAAAATGACACTGAGGTGAAATTATCACACAAAGAATTTGAAATTCTGCATTACCTGTACGACAATGAAGGTAAAAGTGTTGATCGCCTTGAACTCATGAGTAAAGTATGGGGCATAGACCATGACATCACTACCCGCACCATAGATAATTTTATTCTGAAACTGCGTCAAAAAATTGAAGAAGATCCCAACAATCCAAGGATCATTCATACCGTTCACGGTGTGGGTTATAAATTAATCATTCCAAAATAAACCTTATAGGCCCTTCATTGTTTTTTACACTAACTGCCATACAATGAACAGGGAAATATTTTTATTACTGCCGGTTATTTTGTCATTGATGCTACTTCAAAGCAAAACCGTAAGCCATACGGGGACAATTGAGGTTTCACAGGAGCCAATCATAAAAGATTTTCCAGGTGTGGCAAATGATCTCATTAAAAACGCATGTATGGAATGTCATGCACAGGGAGGCAAGGCGCTGGCCATGGCCAAGCTAAACTTTGGAAAATGGGAAGAGTACAGCGCAGAAGACAAAGCAAAAAAAGCCCGGAAAATGTGTGATGAACTTGTTAATGAATCCATGCCGCCAAAGTCATACCGGAAAAATCATCCGCAATTTACCCCTACTCAGGAACAAATAGATGCGATTTGCAAATGGAGTAATACGTTGCAATAGACACAGCTCCTGGTAAACCGCCTTACCGGGTTGCATATTACAGCAAGGGTTTTCAGCCTGTTATCATTAATTACGATTATTTCATGGAAAATATGGAATTATTCTACCTATTTATTAGGTAAGCCGCATGAGCGCAGCATTTTTTTATTATCTTTAAAAGGGCCGATTGCATTGATTGATAAAGTGATTTCCAATGATCCACAATTTGTTGAATGTCAAAATCATTTTAGTTTTACTATCCCTGCAGTTATTTACCAAGGTGGCGATAACCCAGCAGGCGGACATTCCTTTTATTGATAAACAGCCCCTCAGATTTAAATCGGTTACTGTAAGAGATGGTTTGTCACAGAACTGGGTTCGGTGTATCTTCCAGGATAACCAGGGATTCCTTTGGTTTGGAACATCTGACGGACTAAACAGGTATGATGGTTATGATGTTGATATTTATAGCCTTGGCAATGTAAATATAAATGCTATTGGCCAAAAAAATGACAAAGCACTCTGGATTTGCAATGATCTGGGGGTATTTATATATGATTCAAGAACCAATTCCATTGTTCCATTTCATCACCTTAAGGGTTATACCGTTTTGTGTTTTGTTCAGGAGCAGGACAGTACGGTTTGGTTTGGAAGCAATACCGGCCTTCACAGGTACATTCCTTCGGAGGACACTGTTTTAACCTATACGGCCAACGGTGAAAATTCATCCGGCCTTTTCAGCAATTACATTAATACGATTTTTAAGGATGCTGAAAATACGCTTTGGGTTGGCACCAATGCGGGGCTGAATAAATATAATAAAGCCAGGGACTCATTTGAAAACGTAAATCTTACTCAGCCGCTCCCGGCTTATGATGTAATGAGCATTTGTGAAGATAAAAAACAGCGCCTGTGGGTTGGAACGGCGAAAAACGGGCTTTATGTGGCTGATAAAAATAAAACCGATAAACCTTTTCAAAAAATTGTTGATGGTCCGGTTATGGACGTTTTAGCCGACAGCAGAAACTTACTATGGATAAGCATGAGCTCAGGAGGCGGAATTCTCAGAATAAACCTGGATGAATTTAATTCAGGATCGAAACCTGCCATAGAAAAAATAACAAGGGACCTTACCCACCCTTTCAGTTTAAGTGATAATTCCATTTTCGGCATCTATGAAGACAGGTTTAATGATATATGGATAGGTACGTTTAGCGGAGGGGTTAATTACTACAGTTACCGCAACAAAAAATTCATGCATGTAAGCGAAGGAATCAATTCTTTGCTTAAAAACAATATTGTAAATGCAATTCTCGAGGATAACAGGTTTCTTTGGATAGGTACAGAAGGTGGCCTGGAGCGATATGACAAGCTCACCGCTCAAACAAAAATATTCTCGTATGATGCTGAAGACCCTGTTTCCATTGCCTCTAACCCTGTTTATTCCCTTTTTAAAGACCATCGCGGAAACTTATGGGTTGGAACCTGGACAGGCGGGTTAAGTCTTTATAATAGCAGGAGTGAAACATTCAAAAGATATACGCCCGATGTAAAACCAGGTTCTCTGAGCAGTGAAAATGTTTTCGCCATTTTTGAGGATTCCGGGAATGAATTGTGGATTGGAACTGTTAGCGGGGGATTGAACCTGTTTGACTACAAGTCAGAAACTTTTACCACCTATAAGCATGATCCTAAGGATCCTGGCAGTTTATATTCTGATATCATTCATGATATTAAAGAAACAGCGGATGGAAGATTGCTTGTTGCCGCTTACGGATCGATTGACATATTTGACAGGTCTTTGAAAAAGTTCACCCATTACCCTATGAGCAGTTTGTTTCCTGACAGTCTTACCAGCAGATACGTAGTTACCATTTTTATTGATAGCAAAAAAAGAATATGGTTGGGTACCAACGATGGATTGATTTTATTCAATGAAAACCGTGCCAGGACTTACATTTACTCAAAACAACATGGACTGGCAGGAAATACCATACAGGGAATTGTTGAGGACAAAAAAGGCAATCTGTGGATTACTACCAACAGCGGTCTTTCACGATTTAATGGGGCCCTGCAGAATCCATCAAAACCTGATTTCACCAACTTTGATGAATCGGATGGCCTATCAGGTAATGATTTCAAGAAAAGAGCCATATACCAAAATACGTCAGGATTAATATATTTAGGTTCATCACAGGGTTTCAGCTATTTTCATCCCGACAGTATAAAGATAAACAATCATATTCCGGAGGTAGTATTGGCAGATATACGTCTGTTAAAAAATCCAGAGAGTAATGATATCCTGTCCGGAAAAAACATCAATGCACTGCAAAAAATCGAATTGAATTACCATAATTCTGATTTTGAAATATCTTTTGCGGCACTTAATTACCTGAATCCGCAAAAGAATAAATACAAATACATTCTGAGCGGCTATGACAGGAATTGGATACCTGCAGATGAAAACCGTAAAGCGACTTACAAGAACCTGCGGCCCGGAAATTATACCTTTATGGTTTTAGGTTCAAATAATGATGGGGTCTGGAATCCTGTTCCCAGGCAAATCCAGATTATCATAATTCCTCCGTTCTGGCAAACGCTTTGGTTTCAAGGCCTTGCTGCAATAGCTTTTCTGGGATTGCTGGTTCTTATTTTTCAGTGGCGGCTCTATTCTGTGAAGAAAGACAAAAAGATGCTAGAGAAAGTGGTTGCTGAAAGAACATCTGAATTACAAAAGGTGAATGACCAACTTGAAGATCAGAGTGAAGAATTGTTAACCCAGAATGAGGAATTAAGGCAAAGTCAGGAAGAATTATCAATATATAAGGACCAGCTGGAAGAGTTGGTGCTTATACGAACAGAAGAGCTTGAAAAGGCTAAAACCAAAGCTGAGGAGAGTGACCGCCTTAAATCCATGTTCCTTGCCAACATGAGTCATGAAATCCGGACACCGCTTAACGCTATCGCCGGATTTTCAAGCCTATTGAATGAACCTTCCACCGATGAATCAGACAAGGCTTCCTACCATCAAATAATACGGTCCAATATTGAGAGCTTGCTAAGGCTTATTAATGATATTCTTGATTTATCCACCATTGAGGCCAATCAAATAAAAATTAAGAAAACACCCTTTGCACCTGCAGATGTGTTTTTTGATATGTACCGGCAATTCCTGCCCGAGGTACATAATGAGGTTAAACTCCTTTTGAAAGTTGATGAAGACTTGCGGAAAATAGTTTTGAACTCTGATGAATTCAGGTTCAGACAAATTATTTCAAACCTGATTTCGAATGCCATTAAGTTTACCGAGAAGGGAAGCATTGAGACAGGCTTCTTTTCACATGGGAACAGTTCAATCATTTGTTATGTAAAAGATACAGGCATTGGAATATCACCTGAAGAACAGAAAATGATATTCAATCATTTTACAAAAGTTGAAAATAACAATAAACTGTTCAGGGGTGCAGGTCTTGGCCTTGCCATTTGCAAACAGCTAACAGAACTCATGGGCGGAAAAATCTGGGTTGAATCTGAACCCGGAAAAGGATCTACATTTTACTTCACTCATCCCGTTTGAAATTTTATTGTTGAAATTTTTATGGAATGATGCATGATGATGCATCTAAAGAGTACATCAAATTTCAATATCGAATGTATTTGCAAAAGTTCCTTGTTCCTTTGGTTACAGGATTGATTTTGTTATCCCAGTCGTGTTATACACCAAGCAATTTACGAACAGCTGGTTTTCCATCAGCAAATAATAATGTTTGCAAAAAACTAACCGGCGAGGTGGTTCTCTACGCCATTTTTGTTGATTCAAAATATACCAATCCATGGAGCAGCCATGATATAGAATCAACGTTGGATTCACTGAGAAGGGCCATTAAATGGATTGAAGATCAGGCAAAAAATGACTCTGTTCATCTCACTATCAAACTGGATTTTCACAAAAATGATAAAGGTGTAATCCCGTTAAAAAACGACCTGTCCAGGAAAACATTTTCTGCTACGCTTTATAAAAGGCCCCTTTGGTCAGGCGTAAAAGACATATACAGGTGGGCCGATAAATTAGCTGCGTTGGCAGGTAAATCCTTCCCAAAAGATACAATGGCCATAACCAACATCAAAAACGACATGAAAAACAGGGAAAGGTTAATAGCCCGGCTTCGTGATATTCATAAAACCGATAAGGTTGCCCTGATGTTTTTTATCAACAATTACTATACCGACGAAATATCGGCAACCTTTGATGTTTCAAATGACAACAACGTAGAATTCTCGGTGGTGAGCTTTAAGTATTCCTCAGTTATAGCCCATGAATTTTTACATATTTTTGGAGCAAATGATTTATACCTGACTCCCTTTGATGTTAAAAGAAAAGATAAAAAAAGAAAAGACAAGTTAATGGAAATGTTTCCCGATGAGATCATGGCTTTTGCCTATAGAAATTTAGACGCTTTAACCATCAGTGGTTTTACGAAATACTTCATCGGCTGGCGCAACGAACTGTCTGAGGAATATCAGAAGGTAATCCTGAAAAAAGGGCATTATGCTGTGAGGTATTAATTATCCGGCACAATCCATTCAGTAACTTCCTGCATTACGGCAAAAAGTCACGGGATTTTCATATTTTAACCATTAAAATCAGCATAATGACAATGCCCGGAACAGATGCCCTTAACCTTTTATCAATACTGCAAAAGAATCAAAATGTATTTGAGGCAATTCGGATTATCAGCCATGATTCATCACAAAAATTTTATGTTGGAGCCGGGGCGATAACACAAACTGTCTGGAACAGCCTTTTCGGCAAAGAACCAGGATATGGCATTGAGGATATTGATATCATTTACCATGACCAAAGCAACCTTGATGAATATGCCGAATACAACGTAATCCGGTCTATTTCAAAAAAACTGGCACACATACCCATAAAGCCGGATATTAAGAATCAGGCCCGTGTACATAAATGGTTCAGGGAAAAATTCGGGACTGAAATTTCACCACTCAGCTCAATCGAAGATGCGGTAAGCCATTGGCCTTCCACGGCGAATTCAATAGCCGTGAGGCTCGATGTGTTTTCAACCATCGAAATTATTGCGCCCTTTGGTTTATCTGATTTGTTTTCGGGAATTGTAAGGGGCAATAAAAACTATGAAAATGCCATTGCTTATCAAAGGAAAGCTGAAAAGTGGAGCCGGAAATGGCCTTTGCTGCTTGTTTTACCCTTGGAGGAAAACACTTAAACATTACCTGTAAGAATAAAGTTGGAGGTAACTAAAAAAAGTGAGGTTGAACCAAACGAAGTTCATTTGATACAACCTCACTGAAATCATTTATTCCTGGGTAGTCTGTTCCTGCTGTGGAGTTTCGGGCTGGGAACCAGGTTGGTTTGCCTGCTCACTGCTTTCGCTCTGAACAGGTTGTTCTACCTGAGGTTTAGGCTGCTTCTCGGTAGCCGGTTTTTTCGCTTTCTTTGCTTTTGCAGTCTTTTTCGCTGCCTTTGCAGGCTTTTTCGCTGCTTTGGCCGGTTTCCCGGCTGCTTTTGAAGGCCTGGATTCTTTTGTTGCAGTTTCTGCAGGCTTGGATTCCTTTGCCGCAGTTTTTGCAGGCTTGGATTCCTTTGCCGCAGCTTTTGCAGGCCTGGACTTTTTTGCCGCAGCTTTTGCAGGCTTGGATCCCTTTGATGGTTTGGCAGCCTTCGCTGTTTTTTTAGTTGCTTTTACTTCGCCTGCAGGCTTGGATTCCTTTGCATCAACGGCCGGTTTGGCTGGCCTGGCTTTTTTAGCACGTACAGGTTTACTCTTTTTTGCAACTGCTTTAGCGGATGCTTTTGGCCTGGCAGTTTTCGCCTGAGTTTTGGTTTTTGTTTTAGGTTGTTTGCGCAATTTTGATCCGACGGCATCAACCAATACTTTTTTTGAGTAATACAGGCTTCTTCCTTTCTTGAGCACAACAGGAATGCGCAACTGTTTTATATGGTAATATAAAGTAACGGGTGAAATCTTCAAAAGTTTAGCGGCCTGCGAAACAGTAATTGCATCGGCAACTTTAGCATTTCCCTTGGAACCAACTGCACCTTTCTTCTTATTCCACTTTTCCAATTCAGGTTTTGAAAAATACAAACGATTGCCTCTTTTCTTAAACGGAATCTTCTTGCCTTTTACATAGGCATATAAATTGGTTTTTGATAATTTAAGCAACCGACTTGCCTGTTGAAGGTTTAGCATATCTTTACCAACGCCGGCTGTTTTTTTGGCTTTAGCGGCTTTGGTTGCTTTCTTAACCGGTTTCTTTTTACTTACGCTCATACCGGATTTTCTTCCGGAAAGCATCTTTTCTAATTTGCCTACTTTATCAATAAGCTCAGAAAGTGCTTCTGGCATTGAATCAAAAGTAATTTTCTTCATAATATCAATATTAATTTATGGCAAAGTTAGTAATAAATAATATTGAATGTTGAATTAGATTAAATTATGAATTTTACTTTTCAATTCCGAAACAAGATTTTCAGGCAATAAATTAACAGAAGGATAGCCGTTTTCGCCTTCTCTGGTGCAGAATACCACAACATTTGTTCCGTAAGCCAGTTTTCGTTGTGAATTTTTTCCAAGCGCATAATATTCAAAATATAATTTTAATCCATTTTCATAATATTCCGAAATATGCATTTTCACAACGATCGATTCAAAAGGCATGGCTTCCTGTAAATGATTTACCTCGCTGTGCAGGGTAATGAATTCGCCGTGCTTTCCTGCTCCTGTCATAATTTCGGGAACATGATGATAAAAATATTCCTCTATCATTCGTGATTGCCATGTATAATAATTTGAATAATACAAATTGCCAACAGTATTTCCATGAGTAAGTCCTGTAGTATATGTATTTTCATAAACAACAAATTCAGGCCGCAATCCTTTGCTATCGCGGAAAATAATTTGTCCCATATCTTCCGAAACAGGATATCCGTTTTTTATATGCACATGGTCTTTACTTTCAAAAGTATTGAGATGATCATTTAAGAATCGCATGAAATAATCAGGTATTGGTGCTTTTTTTACAATTCCTCTTCCCTCGATGCGAACCCAGGTTGTGGATAGTTTACAATCGGCCAGAAGAATTTTTCTTTTATCAGCGTTTTTATAAAAACTAAATCCCAGGTCGATAAATGATTTGGCCAAATCAGATCGATTTGTTATCCAAATGTTGCCTGTAATCTCATCCAGGGTATCGGCTTCATGCAAAACCTTGACCTGCGAATTGTTGGTAACCATTCCATATTCGCCCGATCCAAGATCCTTAAGCAATTCTTTGCCTATCGGTGCCAGAACAAGTTCACGAAGCCCGCCCATCCAGTCGATGAAACTGGTAAAATGTGTTTTTCCTGAAAATCCCCTGCAATCCCTGAACGTTGTGTAAAACACATCGGTGAATTTTCCGGTTTTAGCATCAAACAATGCAGAAGATTGGTTCGGAATTCCTGCACGATCATCCTTATCATTCTCCGATCCCTTTAGTGTCACCACCATTGCGATAACAGCAATATTTAAAGGCATGAATTCAACCGGGAATGTGAGGACAAGCCTGGATTCGCCATTTGGATTTAAGGCACGGAATACTACGCCTTTCTTCATCACTCTTTCAATGGTGATGTTGAGCGGTATTTGGCCAAATGATTTAATCAACGATTCTTTTACACACCATAATCGTGTGCATGCAACATCGTTGCTTCCGTCTATTTCAGTTAGCTGTTTTATAACCGCGGAAAATTTATTGTCTAAAAGGTTATCCCATTCGCCTGCGCTTAGTTTATTTATGAATTCAATATCACAACCCTGTTCTTCTTTTCCGGCAGTTATAAGCAAAATATTACGGCTGTGAGAAACCGATAATTTAAGTGCCTCATTACTAACTGCAGGTTTTCCGGTAGCGTTCCAGGTAATATGACAATCCGTATCTGAGCCGGGAACATTCTGTATCATACTCCGGAATACCTGTTGTTCGATATTATGCCGTTCATTTGCAGAAAGCTTATTGAAATCCACATGATGTTTAAAAAGAGAATAATATATTGGCGTATCAAGCAATTCTTTATATGCCGCAAATTCACTGCTAAAGGTTTTGTTAAACATGGTGTGCATTGATGCAATTTCAGTGGCATCGGGATATTCAGGTGTTTCCTGAAGTGCTTTTACTTCATAGCCCGAAATTCGTTCAACAATCCTGTCTTCTGAAATATACTCGACATCACATACGGCACTATTGGCATTGAGTTCGTTTAATGTGCTGATGACAATTCCTCCATTGCCCTGGCGTGCAATATCAAATATTTCCCAGCGCTTTATTGCCACCGGGAGATATTTCTTTTTGGTCAGGAATAATTGCACCGACTGGAGCAAAACATCACGCAATAAAGCACTGCCTGCTATTAATGGCGCCCGCACATCCGGTGAGAAACTCACATCAGAAGGTTCATGGTGTGGGTTATGAATTGAAAAGACCGCCTGATTGTTGTCGAGTTGGTATACCCCTGCAATATGACGGAACATGGGCCCCTGGAAAAGAAGCCAGGTATACAGGTCGGTTTCGGCATTAATGTTTAATGTATTTTCAGGCACCGAATATGTTTTCACCATTGTTGCGGATTGCTTGCTCAGGACGAATTCGGCCGAGAAATGATATTCCGTAAAATTTGAGTCTTCGGTGGCTATTCCTGCAAAGATGCGCAGTTGATTTTGATTATCATCCTGCTCCAAAACTTTTGCTGCAAGACCAACTTCAATATCTCCCTCAGGAGGAACCACTACCGGACGACGAAGCGATATGTTCTCAATAACCATTGACGCGGGATCAGGCATTGCCGAAAGCAAGCAGGCGGCCTGCGCCATAGCCTCTATTCCGAAAACTGTCGGAAAAAGCAGTGAACCCTGGTAATTATGATCATTAAGGTAAAGGTCGGCTGAGGTCGATAATCTGACCCTTGCGGACAGTTCTCTTCCAGGTTCAAATAACCTGATATCACTGATAAACCTGTTGGCTTTTATGTCGGGCTTAACGGTTATCCATGTATCAAGACTTCCCATTGTGGACGATATTACAATCTGCTGGTCATTGCCCTCATGTGAGATCCAGTATAAGAATTCATCAATGCCTAAAGATGGTTTTATAGAGCCTATGCCCATTTCATAAAGCACCCTGTTGCTGCCCATCCTGGCACCCATTCCTATTTCATCCCAAATGCTGTAAGCAATAGTGCGGGCAAAAAAACCGGCTTTCTTTTGCATGGAGCGAATATGCAAATCAAGGTTTTCATTGGAGAATGCATACCAACTGTTGCCCGGCATACCGGTAATTCCAATAATTGAAGTAAGGGCAATGACAAATTTGATATCATTATCCTTTAGCGCGGAGGAGACATTGAAGAATCCTGTAAGTTTGGGTGCGATTTCATCCAAAGCTTCTTCACGGGTTACTTTCTCTGCCCTGCGCGGAATATTCCGTCCGGCTCCATGAAGAATTCCGGTTATTTCACCCAATTCCGACTGTATTTTTTCAATGGAATCACGAACAGCATTTTCATTGGTAATATCACATACATAGTATTGAACACTGAGGTTTTCTTTCTTATACCTGGCAAGTATCTCTTCGGTTTCCTTACCCGGCGAAGAACTTCCCAGCAGTGCGGTTTTACAACGGGTTTTCATTGCCAGAGCAAGCATACAGGCAGCCGTTATTCCCCTGCCTCCACCTGTTGCTATTATCACATCTTTTTCTGATAATGCATTTTCAGTAATTTCCGATGTATCACGCCTACCTGGTGCATACTCCATTTTCCGGCGGATTCCGGCTTTGTCGTACCCGGCAGCATTGAATGCTTCGGGGGTTGCAAACTCTTTCATTATCATAAACGTTGCCTCTTCCAATGGCATTTCCATTGCGGCTTCAACAACACGTATTTTCAGATCAGGTCGCTCGTGGTGTAAACTTGAGGCAAATGAAACAACGCTGGCAGAAGCAATGGTATTCTGACCAGGTTTACTGTGCCTGCAGAATAACCCGTCATTGAATTGAATAAAGCCAAGCGCATCTTTATCATCCAGACAAACGGAAATTTTGGACAGCAAGTTCACTGTTTCAGGAATACATGCTGATACCTCACTACCTTGCGGAACAAGAACAACAAAACAGCAGTTTTCACTTGATGTAAGCAACCCAAGGCTTTTGTCCTCTATGGTTAATATGCGCGGTGCAACATTGCCCATGGAAGATTTAAGCAATAAAGCTTTATCAGCATAACTCGCGGGGTAAACAATCACCAGGGTTTTATTACTCCAATAAGAACTCAGTTGCACTTCATTTATAAGGAGTGATTCTTCCTTCAATTGAACGGAATACGCGTTTACCCATGGAGTGGAAAAACTCTCCCGGCGTATATCGGAACTTCCTGCATTCATCGTTGTGCCGGAAATCATATTAACGATATCACCAATGCTTGCATTGGAATATGAAGCGGAATTGCCCTTGTTTTGAATATTGTACTTTTTAAGTATATGCGAAATAAATGCACCTGCTTTTATACTATCCATGTTAAGGTCATCAAGCAACTTGTGTTCAGCGGATAGGGCCTCAGGCGGGAAACCGGTTCTTGCTGAAAGCTCTTCAAAAATCTCGGATTCAATACTGTTTTTACTATTTGCCATTGAAGGCGCCGATGACTTCAGCTCCTTGGTTCCGGAGGGCTCAATCACCATTTCAAATTGCCGGGTTATTTCCTGCAGGGTCGCGTTTGACAACGAGGAAGCGGTAATTTTTCCCAAAACCCCCAAAGTTTTTGCCAATCCGTTGATCAATGAGGCAGCCTTTATGCTGTCGAGGTTAAAATCATCCAAAAGGCGCATGTCGCCGGTGAAAGATTCTGGATCAAAGCCGGTCATTTCCTGGATCCTTGCCCTGAGCAATGTACTAATTCCGACTTCATCATTTGATTCCCTGGTTGGCGATACAGGTTCTTTTACCATTGTTTCCACCGGGCTTTCTGAAGACCATCCTGCGGGAGGAGGTACTTTGGTAATACTGTGCCGGCGATAATGCTCGTAATCCAGTGTAATCATTGCATCAATGAATTCACTGCGATCATTCAGGTAGGAATTAAATTCACTTCCTGTATTCATATTCAGCATTCTGGAAAGTGAAAGTGAAGGTGAAGAAGCGTTTTCACCGGTTTCAGCAAACGGCCTTTCCAGTGGGTTTACAAGAAACAGCTTTTCAGTCGCCGGAGTAAAGGGTCGGATGAGCCTGTTTTTATATAATTCTTCGATGTTGATATTCTTACCTGCAACAAATACATTACCTACCAATACATTAAATGAAAGGTCATCCCCGGGCATGGTTTCAACGGGATAAACCGGCAACTCCGGGTTGATGCCGCCAATAAGGCCGCTCAGCACCCTGCCCGGACCTACTTCGAGAATCATATCACAATCCTTGTTCATTGTTTTGACAGCATTCACAAAGTCGACCCGGCTTATTGCCTGCCCGGCAAAGTATTTGTTTAGCCCGACAGTGCCGGTGATTTCGCTGCCATATACACTGCTGATCAATTTTCCGGCTGACACATAATGTTTGTTTCCCTTAAGTAATCCATACCCTGAAATATTACCGGCTACTTCAGCAACAAGTTTTGAATGAAATGCCGCTGAAACTGGCAATTCAATGGCATTAATCTGTGCCTGCCCTGCAAGCTGAACTATCATATTCACTGCTGATGCTTCGCCACTGATCACAGTTTGCTGTGGTCCATTGATATTGGCAATAGCGACATAACCATCGGCCCGGGCAATAAGTTTCTCTGCTTCTGCAGATGTGCATTGCAGGCTTGCCATGGTTCCCGAACCTTTCCTGGCCATAGACATTCCACGGAATGCTGAAAACTGCAGAAGCGTATCGGCATCCATAAGACCGGCAGCATAAAAAGCAGTGAGTTCACCCAGGCTGTGACCGGCAAAAACTGAAAAATCGAGTCCTAATCGTTTAAGGTATTCGTACCATAAAAGCGATGATAAGGTAATAGCCGGCTGTGCAATATTGGTTTGCTTTAATAATGACTGCCAGGCCGCCAGTTCATCTTTGTTTGCTGCACGTTCAACATCCTTATAAATGCAAGCCATTATTTCACCTGACCCTTCTGCTGCAAAAAGTGATTCGGCCCTGTCAGCGATTGATTGTGCCCAGGGATATCGCTCCAAAAGCCTGCGGCCCATATTAAGCTTTTGCGACCCTTGTCCCGGAAATACCGCGCCAATTTTTACATCTTCCTTTTTATGGCCGGCAACTACAGAATTATTCTCAGCGCTGATGGAGCCCGATTCATTCCATTGCTGCAATTCATTTATAAGAAGCGTGATTTTCCGCTGTAGTTCAAAAGGTGTGTCGGTAACTATGGCTGCCCTGAGACCTGAATTGATATCCGTATTCGTGTTGTGGTAAAAAGCCAGGTCGGCCAGTTCGGCGTAACTCATCCCCCGGGCCTTTTGTGCAGCAACTTCCAGTTGGCTAATGAGTGCATTTTTATCCGGTGCCGAAAACAAAAACAATTCATGGCTTTGGGAAGAAGCCAGTAAATGCTTTTCATCCATAGCCGGTTTAAGCTTTTCATTTGGCTTTCCGGCTGAATGCATAACAACATGGCTGTTTATTCCGCCAAATCCCATGGCCGATACACCGGCAAACAATGTAGCGTGAGGATCCTTTACCTTTCCATTGATTATCGGGTACAGCGATAAGGCCTTATCCTCAAAAACGGGATTGATATCCTTAATTCCGGCGGTAGGAGGCAAAATACGCCTGTTAACGGCAATGACAGTCTTGATAAATGCGCCGATCCCGGCAGCCGCTTTTGTGTGACCCACAATAGATTTAAAAGAAGTAACGCCACAATTGCGGACAGGCATTGCTCCAGAGTTATTGAGTGCAATTGAGATCGCTTCCAATTCCACTTTATCACCTACAGTAGTTCCGGTACCATGGCCTTCGATAAAATCTATCTTCATGGCTTCAATTTGGGCTTTTTCACGGGCACGAATTAATGCGCGAGATTGCCCTGCAACGCTTGGGGCCGTTATACCGCCTTTGCCATCGGATGAAATCCCCCATCCATCGAGGATAGCGTATATTTCATTATTATCCTTTACAGCATCTTCCAGTCGCTTAAGTACCGCCATGCCGCAGCCTTCACCGGGAAGAAAGCCCTTGCCATTCTTGTCGTAAACCCTCATTTCATCAGGGGTAAGTGCTTTCGTTTTTGCAAACCCTATGAGTTCAAATGTGTCCAGGCTTATATCAACACCGCCCACAATGGCCATGTCCATCTGGTTTAACTCAAGGAAGTTTGCAGCGGTCACCACTGCGAGCAATGACGAAGAGCATGCGCCATCAACAATGTAACCTCCTCCATGAAGATCGAGATAATTACAGATTCTGCCGGCTATGGTATTGGCCAGTCCTCCTGCGAGCGTATCCTCGGTAACAGGATAAAAAACTGACTTGTATACCGTTTCCATAACGTTCTCCAGATCACCGGCAGAGGCCGACAACCCTTTTTTACGCAATGATTCTCTTAAAACCTTCTTCACATATGGCCATCGAAGCAACATCTGATTCGAGCGGGTAAATTCACCCGTGAGCGTATTACCCAAAATTACGCCGGTCTTTTCGGTTGGGATCGTATGTTTGTCGAAGCCGGCATCCTTAATAGCCTGCAATGCGGTGTCCAGTGCAAGCCAATGAACTATGTCGGTGCTTTCATAGGTTTGTTTCGGGAGTCTTTTGTCGAGCCAGTTAAAGGAATACCCATCAATAACGGCGGCTTTATTCTGGTAAGTTTTATCAGGTGTCTGGGGATCGGGGTCGAAGTATTCCGAATTCGGAAGCCTTACATCTGGCATTTCCCTGAATTGTCTCCTCCTTGTCAGAATGTTTTCCCAAAGTGTGAGTGGCTTATCAGCTCCAGGGTAAATACATCCTATTCCAATTACTGCAATTTTGCAGCCCTCATAAGGTTTATTCGTCGTGTCCATTTTTAACGCATATTATATGTTAACATCCTAATAACCATAGAAATATTCTTAACCCATGTTTAAGGTGTAAACATGACTAAGACTTGGAGATCACATACCGGGTATTTGATCTCACGACAATAAAAATCAATTACGGGAAAGAATCAATCTCTCACGTCCCGATGTAAAAACTGTAGGGGTTGGTAAGGTAAAGGGGTTGGCAAAGAAATCAGCAGGAAAGAAACCAGTTACGACAACTTAACATCGTTTACATTAACATCCACGGTAGCTCCAATCCACTTTTGTGCTTCATCCATACTGGAAAAAGCTTTAATCTGAAACTGGTTATCTGTTCTTTTGTTGGTAAAATCAGCGTAAAACTTTACGGCAATCTTACCGAAAACGTTATCTGGCAACACAAATGCAACCTTTTTGGCACCAAAATGGTATGCCCTGTCGTTTACATTAGAATTCAGCCATTGCAGATCATCAGGTTTGACAACCTTTAGAAGTCTGGCATCATTAATCCAACCAAGGTTGGGAACTTGCTTGATTTTTTCTTCCATGAAATCCATGCCAACTGTGAACGGTTTGCGCCAGCTTTCGCCGGACAAAAACTTCAAGGGTTTCCATATTATGCATGGAACTTCGGGCAGAAATTCAAGCTTCACTGAAGGATCCTCAAAAATGATCATAGGATATTATTATTGGTTAACTATTTTCATAGAACTTTTTTTGCGCTAATTCAAATATACTAAATTTTGAATCCCTATGCAGGCATACAGAAAAATTTTTTACGCCTTCCAATAAAACAAATTCAATTTTTTCGATATCAATAAGTGTCTTCTGGTCTGCTGGTCTACCCTCCTTCGCCATAGGCTTCGGCGGGTGAAACTGGTCTGCTGGTCTGTCTTAAAACTGTCCTCTGGTCTGATTGTCTTCCCTCCTTCGCTAAAGCTTCGGCGGGTGAAACAGGTCTACAGGTCTGATTGTCTTCAGGTCGTAAGACTTTGGAGACTTTACAGACAATTTCTCGACTTTGGAGACTTTGGAGACTTTGGAGACTTTGAAGACAGGTTTTCCAGACTTTGCAGACAATTCCTCGACCAGCAGACTTAGTAGACCACCAGACCAGAGGACTTAGATACCATCCGGAACAGCAGCGACCATACGGCAAAGATTTTTCCAAACTGACTTCGCTGCTAACCCACACGATCCACCTCTGAAAAATTGCGACCGGATGCCGGTGCGAAGCATAGGCAGACGGAAAAATCAATGAGGCATGTTTGCATGCTACCGGAAAACTGGTAAGGAAATCTGTCTGAGCCCGATTTAGAATCTGTAGAATTTCATACACCCGAATTCAATGAACTATAGCTCCTAACAAAGAAAGCGTGAATTGTTCAGCCAGTGAAATTCACAGAATTCTTTATCGGGCGAGTTATTTCCTTTACCAGAATGTCGAATTGATTTTTAGCAAATTTTTCAGCAGTGGCGGCGTTTTTTGATTACTTTTTTTCGCTGAAGAAAAAAAGTAATTCGGGGTTTGGGGCTGAAAGCCCCATCCTCCGGAGTCTTTTATTTGCCAGGTATTATTACGGATAATCATGTAAAATAAATACCCGGAATATTTATCACTATTAGGCTTTCAGAAAATGATTCATTATTTTTCTAAAATAATTTTGTCAATTTCAAAATGAGCTATATATTTGCACTCCCTTGCAAAATGGAAAAGGGAGCTTAGCTCAGTTGGTTCAGAGCATCTGCCTTACAAGCAGAGGGTCGATGGTTCGAATCCATCAGTTCCCACCAGAGGAGAGGTAAATTATACCTCTCCTTTTTCATTATGCCATATTTTGTTTATAGATTCCCGCCCGACAAGCCGGGAGAGACGATGATTCGAACCTGTTACCCATGAACGAATTTTTCACGCTCCAATCTTATACCTTGGTCCGCTTACATCAACGGAAATCTCAACGATTCATTCTGCCGGGTTGTTATACCATAAAATTTACGCTATGAGTTCACTCGAAAGAGCAATTGAAATTGCAACAGATGCCCATAAAGGTCAGAAAGACAGAAGTGGGAATCCATACATCCTGCATCCTATAAGTGTTATGAATAAAGGAAAAACCGAAATTGAAAAAATATGCGGCATTTTGCATGATGTAATTGAAGATACCCCCTGGACTTTTAAAGATCTGGAAAAGGAAGGATTTGCCCAAGAGGTTATCAACATTTTGCGGCTGGTAACCAAGGAATCAGAAGAAGAGGATTATGACCATTTCATTCAAAGAATTTTAACCAATAAAACAGCCATAGCCGTTAAACTGAATGATTTAATGGACAACATGGACGTTACCCGTTCGAATGAATTAACGGGCAACGACTTAATCCGCCTGAATAAATACCTTAAAGCGTATAGGTTGCTCATTGCTCATAAATAAAACAGTATGAATATCTTTTATCACACCTATAAAAGCTTGTAGTCTATTGCATATCTTAATGATACGCGATCTGCAGTTTCGGGTATGGTCTTAAATCTGTCTTCTGGTCTGCTGGTCTTCTAAGTCTGCTGGTCAATGAAGAAGTCTTGCAGTCATTCAGTCATGC
>CAZYDI010000041.1:19546-23333 GCA_964646255.1 uncultured Bacteroidales bacterium | reverse complement strand
ACCCTCAGCACATTTCCTCTTCCGCTTTGCGATTGGATGGTATTAAGCGGGGCGGAACTAAACCACCCGCTGGAATAATATGGTGCCCATGGCTGTGTGGCAGTGGAATTATCAAAATTTTCTGAAAAAACTACTTTTTGACTGTAACTTTTAAATGGATCTATACATAAAAGAAGGATACATATGGGGAGTAGCTTTTTCAATAAAATGGGGGAACACAATAATACGTTTCCGCAAGCGGGCTTAACTCTCATATAACAGGCCAGATATTTTGGATTATCAATTTGGAAAAGTTGCAAGATACTAATAATGTTATTAAAATATACACAATTTTTTCAACAATATGAATTATGACCTTCGTTTGATTGACTGCCGACATCTTTCAATCATAAGATGCCTTAAAAGAAAATAGTGTAAAACTGAGATCTGATCCCAATATATTGATTATTTATCAAACATTAAAAAGATTTCTCTCAGGAAGTTTTATATTAGTTATTTCTTGTCAAAAATTAACTGAAGTTACATATGGCATTAAAATTAATATAAAATAGTCATACATTTCAAAATCCAACAATCATGCGCTTACTTTCTTTTATATTGCCCGTCAGGATAGATAATGAAGACAGGTGGAGCAATTTGTTGACGTCAGTTCGATATTTGTCACAAACCTTCCCTGAATCTGAAATTATCCTGATTGAAGATGCACTTGTTTCAAAATGTGAAGCATTAAGTAAAGAAAGTAGAATATGTTATTCGTTCAAGGAAAATTCCGGCCGATTCTGCAGGTCAGTTGCAATTAACACCGGTCTGATGATGGCCACGCGTAAACATGTTGTAGTATATGATATTGATGTATTAATTGCAAAGACTCAAATTGCAAAGGCCACAAGAGTACTTGAAAAGGGTAATAAATTCATAGTCCTTCCGCACAACACAATTTTTGTAAATGTTTCCGGCAACCTAAAAAATCAGTTAATCAAAGACTTGACTATTGAGATAGTTCCCCAATTCAGGACTTTGCATTTTACCAGGCATCACAAAGATGTCAGTGCTTATCCGATTCCTTCGGGTGTGGTTATGTTTAACAGAGATTTGCTCATCAAGATTGGCGGTTTCAATAAGAAAATGGTATCCTACGGCTGGGAGGACATTGAAGTACTAAAACGTGCAGCTATTTTAGGAATGTATTGCTTTGGTTTTTATTGCGGCAATATTGTCCATCTTGACCATCAAAGAGGAAGCGATTCTGTTCAAAATGAATATTTCGAGGCGAATAGGATGGAGTTTTTGCATACCTCTTCAATGACAGCTGATACGTTGATCGAATATATCAGAACAGATTTGGCCTTAGATTCTGAAAATATAATTAACCAATCCGATATGAATTTTATTAGAAAATCAAACATCCGTAATTTTAATTTCTTTAGGTTTGTAATCAACAAAATCATGTTGAAAATATTTAGCATGAAGCTAAAGTAAATCCTTTGCTTTCCAAATGGCTATAGATTATAGATAATTGCAGGGTTGAAAAAATATGGTTTATTGTTTTTACGATATTTTAATTAATAATGAAAAAAGTTCTCATCCTATACAAATCTCTTCCCCAGTATCGGGTTGATTTTTTTAATATGTTGCGAAAAGAATTGTTACATCACAATGTTGAATTGCAACTAGTATATGGTAAATTAAAAAATGCAGATTCCTTAAAAAATGATGAAGTTGAAATTGACTGGGCTATCTATGTCCCCAACAAAATAATCCAAATTGGTAAATTAGAGTTGGTTTGGCAGCCATGCCTGAAACACATCAAAGGAAAAGATTTAATAATTGTTGAGCAGGCAAATAAGCTTCTGATTAATTATTATTTAATGATTTCCCGTTTTTTTTGTTCATTCAAATTTGCCTACTGGGGTCATGGTAGAAATTTGCAGGATAATCCGCGAAGTTTGAAGAACAAATTTAAATCTTTGTTTTTAAACAGTAGTGACTGGTGGTTTGCTTATACTATGGGGGTAAAGTGCTTTCTTGAATCATATCACTGCAATAGCAAAAAAATTACGGTGGTACAGAATGCCATTGATACACATACTATCAGCAATTTTTATAAACGTATTGAGCAGGCTGAAATTGAAAACCTAAAGAGGGAGCTGATTATTCAGGGTAATCATATTGGGATTTTTTGCGGAGGGATGTATCCTGAGAAAAGGATTGACTTTATTATAGAATCGATTAAAATCATCAGGTCAGAGATCAGGGATTTTAATATGATATTCATTGGTTGTGGTATTGATTCATACAAAGTCGAAGAAGCTGCTGAAAAAAACGATTGGATTCATTATGTGGGTTCGAAATTTGGATTTGACCGAATACCCTATTTCAAAATAGCATCTGTTCAATTAATGCCTGGTTTAGTGGGACTGGGTATTCTGGATTCTTTTGCTCTTGAAACGCCCATTATTACTACAGATTATCCTTATCATAGCCCGGAAATAGAATATCTTGTGCATGATTACAATGGTATTATTGCAAACAACTCAGTTGCCGATTACACACGACTTGTTATAAAAATGTTTAAGTACAATACTTACCTCAGGTTAATTGACGGATGTAAAAAATCTGCTGAGTTGTATAGTGTGGAAAAGATGGTTGATAATTTTAAAAATGGAGTTTTACAATGCCTCAATATTGCTTAGTATTTTAAGAACCCTGTTTGGTTTTTCCACTGCCAATAAAGGCTGATACCTGTTTACCAAAATTCGCCCATGTGTTCTGTTTGATAAACTCTTGCATTTTAATGACATTGGGTTTATTTGCTAGTTCATTCCTGAGGATAGTATTCAATTGTTCATAATTATTATACGTCAAAATCAGCCCTTCTTCTTTAAGATCTTTAAAGGCTCCAAAATGAGGGCCAATAATCAATGAAGAGTACCTTAGTGAATCCATTAATGCTCCGCTGCTCAAAATGCTGTATTCCAGATAGGTAAAGAGTATTGCCTTGCTTTGTGAAAATAAAGTCTCCATTTCTTCTGATGCAATAAACCTATTTAAGAAGGAAATATTATTTGTTTGATAGGAAAAGAGAACATCCTGTAATTTTTTATCTGAAATTTTCCCGGCAATAAGTATTTTAAGATGTCCCAGGCCAGCACTTTTTACATACTGAAGGAATTGCTCGATGCCTTTATACGGGGCAATAGTTCCCCATATTAACACATCATATATCCTATTTTCACAATATGCAATATTAATAGGATTAGATACTGGATGATGAATAAATAGTACCCGGGGTGTTGCTGGTTTGATCAGGCCTGATAATACTGACAATCCTTCGCGTGAATGTGTTAATATATAATCTGCATTACGAGCAGTAAAACGATGAAGAAATTTTTTGGTTCTTATATGCTTTCTTACATGCGATTCTTTGTTATGAAGAGTCCAGAAAACAGCAACTTTCCTAAGCCTTAGGTAAAAGATCAGGCATATATAGAATACAGTTTGAATCAATCCTCCTTTTCTTTCCGGAACTTCCTCCGGCCAGTTGAGAAATACTATATCCACTTTGTTGATATAATTCAGCATATCAAAAAGTCCCCTTGATGTAGAGGGAGCATTTCTGTTTAGAAAGACATAATTATCCTCGAGTGAATTTACAAAATTCTCAATATAGGGATTAATCATGTCTCCTTTCATTACGGGAGAAGGATAAATATAAGCCCTTGATTTTTTGACAGACATGTTGTTATATTATTGCAATAGGGATAAAGATAGGGATAAAGATAGGGAT
>CAZYDI010000041.1:0-19446 GCA_964646255.1 uncultured Bacteroidales bacterium | reverse complement strand
AGACATGTTGTTATATTATTGCAATAGGGATAAAGATAGGGATAAAGATAGGGATCCCCTGAATTTTCAGACAGCAAAATCAACGCGCGATAAAAATCTATCGGTCATTTTATCAATACTGTGTTCAGAAAACAATAGATCTTCGGCGTTTTGACCCATGTTTTTCCAATCCTTCAATTCTTTGCTTTTAATATACCGGGCAGCGTTTTCCAAGTTTGAAAATATATAACCAGTGTAATCATTAATTACCAAATCTCTTTCGGCTCCGTCAGCCCTTCTGCAAACTACAGGGAGACCAAAGGCCATGGCCTGATTTATTGCCAATCCTCCTAAACCTGGCAATATTGCAAAAGAAGCCAGTTTATAATAGGGGGGTAATTCATCCACCTTTTTATAACCGGTAAATATCGTATTGGTATTTTCAAAAAGACGATGAAGTTGTTTTCTGTATTGTGTTTCACCATCACCAATAATTATCAGGCTGTACCCCGGTCCAAGCATATCAAGAAGAACCTTCAAATCTTCAATGTTCTTCGAAGGTAATAGTGCTCCGACAAATATCAGGTAAATTTGATCAGCTAATTCAATATTGTTAAACGGCTCCGGAATATCATAATCATTATCGCGAAGGGTCTTTATTCGTAGAGTATCCACAGTATTGTTTAATACGAGTATCTTTTCTGATTTTATTCCAAGTGATATGAAATATTCTTTTCCAAGTGCATTATAAGTATAAATGTGGCTGGCAAATTGAAGTGTCAATTTATAAAAAAACATGTATATTATACGTGTAAAATTTTTTGGGAATTCATCATAGCCTTTCCCAAGATCCCAGATAATATACTTAACTCCCAGTATAAAACGAGCCAATAATACCTGAAGATTATTAATAGTATTTTGACCTCCTTCTGATATTATGCATTTTGGTTTCAGGCGAAAAATGTGAAAAAACAGAAACGGATATACTATGTAATTCTTTCCAATGCTTATTTTGGGCACATGTTCATGATAGGGTTTTTCTTTTGCTGTTTTATGAACAGTAACCCTTCCAAGAGAATCGACTGAATTAATAAGTCTAAAATTTACTTTTCTTGAGTGCAGATACTCAAAGAATCCCTCCCTGAAATTGTAAAAAAAACGCTGAACAATCAGAATATTACCATCCATATTTTTTCATTTTAGCTATAAACAAATGAGTCTTCATAATGTTTGAAGCCAACGGTTGAAAAAAATATTAACGGTCATACAGCATTTCATCCTTTATAGGCGCTTCAGCAACGATATCAGCCCCAACTGTCTTTTCATTTGCCGTTTCATTCCTTATTTTCGATTTGTTTATCAACAAGATACAGGAAGAAACACATCTGGATAATTAGCCCGGATCCAAATCCTGCACCGGTGAAAAGCGTCATCAGCATCATTATTGCTATATAGCGCAAAAACATAAAATCGGTATGGTGCTTAAATATAATGAGTCGAATAATCAAAGTCAGTTCAGCTATAGCATAAAATATTCCAAATTTTGAAAAGTCACCGATCAGGCCTACATCACTCATGTAATATCCCAATTCCTTACTAATACGGTTTAAATATACACCATACTCAGAATGAGGGCCGGGAAATCCATTTCCGGTAATTATCCACAGCGGATTATGGTTTAGATCATACATAAAAAATTTAGCGGCCAGTAACCTGATATCTTCATGCATTGCACTTTGCTGATCTTTTGAAACAGAGATCATTTCCTCAAAAATTCCCTGAAAAAGAAAATAGAAAGGAATAATGGAAATGGCTATTAAGGCAAAAACCGAAATTTTGCTTTTCAGTTGCCGGGTGAACAAAATATAGAGAAAGGTAACAAGAACCGTTGCAGCCAGCATTTGCCGGGTAGCAAGGATGATAAGAACTACGACAAACGGAATCAATCCAATAATATTGATAATCTTTTTGGTGTTAAAATACCGGGTAAGGAGAACAAACCATGAAACCATCATGTATTCAGCTCCCGGTAGCCCTATTCTTACCGTACCCCTGTCAATTAAAACCTTGGATGATACAAGCTGGGTAGGGTATAACAAGTACTGAACAAAATAGATAATGGCATAAAAATAGCCAAGCCAAAGAAAGAGTGTTATGATCTTTTGTGGGTTGGGATTAATATTGCTCAAAAGAAAGTAAAAGAAAAAGGTATAAAATGCAAACTGGGCATACAAAGTAACTGTTATGGGTTGCTCGTGAAAAAGCAAAGCCGCAAAAGCACTCATTATAAGGCTGCCGAAAATAATAAAAATTTCAGTTGTAAAATGTCGTGTTACCGGCTTTCCCTGGCCATATACTATGAATAACAGGAGTATTGTAAAGATAACAAGCACAGAGAGTAAAACCACCGCCTTGCCAAGCGTCTCTGGTACAAAGTCATAAAATCTGATTGAGCAAAGCGCAATAAACCATATCAATAAGGAATTAATATAACCGGAAAACGTTGGAGAGGAATTATAACGCTGATAGTTCATTCGATGCTATGGATTGTTATGCCTGATTGTGCAAATTAACAAATTTAATACTTCCAATCGATTTCACTGCTGATGAATATTTTCCAAACCATCCGAGGTGCTCTTTAATTTTTGCCAAATTTCTCTTAAGGAAAAGGTTACTGGCCATCTTCTGAATCTCGCTTCGTCCGCCCAAAAAAGAATTCTTTAGCGGTGTTTTCAAGGCATATAAATAATATAGTAAGCAGAGGAAGTAATTCTGGATTACCATTTTTTTAAGCTTGCCTTCGAATTCGCTGAAGTAGATGCCTAAAATTACATCTGAACGTCCAAAGGCTTCAAATAATTTTATCAGATAAGCATAAGTAAGCCGCACCGAAGGCATAAAATGTTCAAATGTAAGTGCCGGATCATACCATATTTTGTAGCCCGCCAGTTGTATGGCCAGGCATAGCTCAGAGTCTTCACCTGAACTCAGGCTCTTACCTTTCCGCCCGGTCAATATATAATTAAATCCGTTGTTTTCAAGTTTCAGCCAGGCACTCTTTCGCAAGGTTAAACCGGCACCATAAATCAGGCTGCAATTCCCCGGCAGATATCCTGCCTCCTTGCCCTGAGGGCCTACGGCATATGCCTCCTGAAAATTGTTAAACCATGCCGGAGGATCATTCTCAAATGCTGCAATGCCATACCCGCCGCATAAGCCCACATCGCTATGGGTCATCATAATTTGGTAAACCGAAGCTATATATTGATCATTTAGCCAATTGTCATCATCCACATAGCAGATAATATCATACCTTGATGCGTTAATGCCGGTCATCCGGGCAAAACTTAACCCAATCCTTGATTCAGGTAAAATACGTATCGGTAATTTGCATGCAGTACTGTATCGTTTGGCAATCTCCACTGTTCCGTCGGTTGAAGCATTATCAACAAGTAGAATTTCCCAACTGATATCACTGATGTTTTTTTGGTTGTTCAGGCAATCGAGCACCTTTGGCAAACGCTTTTCACTGTTATGACAACACAATATAATGCTTACACCCGGTTCCATTAATATACTGAATGAGATGAGAAAATTTGAAGGCAGAAGGTATGGTTTGCAAATCGTAGCATGGCATTATAGCAACAATGTTCGGTATTATTTGTTTGATTTGATCCTGTAAAGTACGTCCCTGGTACCAAATGTAAACAAGTCTCTTACGTAGGTCATCATATTCCATCCTATTAGCTTAAAGGTAAGGTAAACCGGGTACCAGTTGTTAACCATCATTGAAGCAATAAAAGGTACCATAACCAGTCCCATAATCCCAAAATGCTGTGCTGCCGGAATGCCTGTTACACCAATAATGATTCCGGTTATACCGGCCGGGATTAAAAAGGGAAAATGATTGGTTGATACGTAAATATCTGCATGAAACGAGGAATGTATCTCCAGAATTATGGTCAGGGACATAATTGCATATATGGAAAGAGACACAAGCCTTGTTTCAGTGAATAAGCTCAGCAATGGATTACCTATTATTGCAACACCAATCAGCAATCCTATTAAAAGCATCATGCTATAAAAAATGTACACTGATGATTTTTGCTTCATCGCATCAAAATCCTTTGTAGCTCCAATAGAGTAAATTCTTTGGACATTTGCATAGAAAGGAGCCCTGCTGAACCCTTTAATAAAGGTTAATATCCTTTTAGTAATAAAAAAGCTGTTGATTGCTGACGAATTTTTAAACTGCCCGACAATCAGGGCATCTATAAAACCGATTACATATAGAGATATAAAAGTTAATCCTGTCTGCCAGGTTGTTTTCCAAATGGAAGTGAATATTTCCTGATCGAAGTAATGCTTTTTACCAACATCAATAAATCTTTCTTTAAACCATGATAGAACGAAATTTCTAAGATACCAAAACCTAACTATGGATTCAAGAAACATGTATAGGATAAGCCATAAAATGCCCCGGTTTATCATCAGTATTCCAACAAATACCACTGTTTTAATAACACCGAACACAGTCCCTGTCCTGCTTGAAAATGCAACATAGTCGAGTCCATTTATGGCAGAGGACCAACGTGTGGTAATGACAGAAATTACACAATATAAATTAAACAATGCATAAGCTATCCACAAATCCAACCTGTTTCCGGCTTGTTCCATAAGGTTCATGGTGAGGGCAACACAAACGGTGGACATTAATACAAATACAACAAGTCCGATGATAGCATAAATCCTGTAAGTGGTATGCAAAAGATCCTTGAGTTTTTCGAGATTCGGCTCCGAATTTGTAATAGATTCAGAGTTTTCAAAGTCTTTTTTATCCCGAGGAATTTTTTTGGCCCCGGCCCTGAAATATGAATAAGCTCTAACGATGGTAGGTCCGAAGCCCGAATCGGCAAGCATGGCGATTCCCATGATAAAATTCAGAAAGAACCACAGGTTTTGCTCTGGCTCTGAAAATTTACTGAGGATTAGTGGAAGAATGAACACCAGGTTTCCGAATTGTACAAAATAAGCAGCCCACGTCATAATCGTGGGGTTGTTCAGCAATTGCCTGATGATTTTCTTCACTTCCTTTATTTAAACCTTATTAGTACTCGGATTAGCGATTCCCGGGGATCGATGTAAATACCAGTTTTCCTTTATCAAGAATCCTTTGTTTTTCCAAGAGTTCAAAGATATAGATGCCTGGCTTAATTGCAATGTCATTGACAAAAAAAGTCATTTCCTCCGAAAGCACCGATTGTTCGAATACCAGGTCACCTGTTACGTTGTATAGTTTAAAAACAGGCATTGAATAGGTTCCCGGCTTAAGTCGCACAATAAAATAGTCGGTCACAGGATTGGGATACACCATGGCTTCTTTTATTTCAGTTGAATTAAATCCCGTACCCAGCAATACTTCTACATTAATGGTTGAATCTACCGTAACATGGCTATCATTCACCCGGAGGGTTACCAAATTGCTGCCAATATGCTGATGCTGCGGTGTGCCGCTGATTTTACAGGTCTGACTGTTGTACGAAAGCCACTGGGGAAGAGAAGGTGCTGTAATGCTTAACTGGTCATTATCGTCCGGGTCATAGGCCGCCAATTGAACTTCGAAAAATACCCCTTCATAAGCCGCTTCAATTTCAGGTATTATAAAAACAGGTGTATCGTTTACCGGCATAACTTCTATTTCATGAATTATTTCATTGCTTTGATCGAGGAAATCCTTAACACGCACCGAAACTTCAAGAGTACCCTGGAAATCTTTAGCAGGAAAAAGGGTGTCTCCGCTATAGGTATAATTTTGTCCGTTGCCAATAATAAGCGTAAAATCAGCCGGGAAAAAATTATCAGGATCGGTAACCTGGTAATCAATAAGCCGCATTTTTCGCGGAGTATCCTCATTAATGGTTACCGGTGATGCTGATACAATAACCGGAGGATCGTTTTTGGGCGATACAGATAAAGTAAAGCTGAAAACTTCACTCGAAGAGGTCAGGTCATTTACCCGGATGCTGACCGGCAAACTTCCGCAGAAATCAACTGAAGGTGTCAGTGTGTTATTTGTAAAGGTATAATTGGGCCCTGATAATACCTGTATGGATAAATCCTGCTGGGGATTGTCAATATCCTGAATATTTAAGTCGGTTAGCAAAACAGTATAGGATGATTCCTCCATAATAACAGGAGTGCGCGTCTGGCTAAGAATAACAGGTGCATCGTTCACTGGCTGAACAGTGAAATTAACAGAATTGGCAGCACTTTTTTTCAGACCCTCAATGACTTTGCCTCTGTCTGTTGCTATAAAGGTTATTGATTCTGAGCCATTCCAATCACTGTTTTTAGGGGTTACAACGGCCTGTCTCGAAGCATTGATGTTAACATTAAAGTTTTCGGGTTCTGAAGCTAAGGTCCAAACAATCATATTATCGGGATCTTCAGCATCGTATACATAATTATCCAACGATATAACAGAAAAAGTTGAACCTTCAGCGGCTTGTTGATTGGGAATGGAAGAAATTACAGGGGCAGTGTTTACGCTGTTTATTGCCTGAAACCATTGTGCTGCCATTTTATCATAGCCGCCCTGGTTCGGATGCAGTTCATCTTTCATATCACCAGCAGGTTCTAGCAAATTTGACAAGGTTGAACCAACATCAAGTAAACATATTTTATCACCGTTATTTACACGTTGGTTGTATACATTCACCAGGCTGGTGTTGTAAGTGGCAACATTACCACCATACAACGCGCCTTGTTTAAATTTAATGATTTTCGACAGTAAAACCAGAACAGGTTTGCCTGTTGAGTTTTCATACTCATCGATTTCATTCAATATATTATTCAATTGAGTGGCATAGTTTGCAGCACTATAACCGGCCATAATATCGTTGGTACCGATTTCGAGCAAAACAATATCCGGTGCAGTTGAAATTAACAGATAACCATCATTTTCAGTTACTTTTTCATAAAGTTGATCTGTTTTGATTCCTGGGTAACCGGCATGCCGGGAATATTGAATTGAGAAATAATTGTCTCCGGCATGTTCATTTCCAACAAATTCAAATTCATAACCTGCATTTAACAAAGCCTGGTATAAGGCATAACGATACCCGACCATTCTTGAATCGGGCAACATCTCACAATTCGTTATTGTATAATTAATGCAATAAACTCCTTTTGTTAAAGAATTACCCAGCGGGAGTATTTTCAGTGTTTGACTATGAAGGGATATATTGCCAAGCAATAACAGAAAAGTGAAAACAACTGCATTAAACTTATTGAGCATGACTGGTATGGATGGTTAAAACAAACCCACCTTGTAACAAACAGGTGGGTTTGTGTGTGAAACGTGGTATTTTATTATTCTTTGATGAATTTCCCATTTACTTGATTATCTCCTCCGATCATTCTGTACAGGTAGATACCACTCTTCAGTTCCGAAAGTTCAATCTCGGTTTCTGTTTTGTTTTCTATGATTACTTCCTTTACCAGCGATCCGCTGAGTGTAAGAATTTGGAATTTACCAGTGTTACCTGCGGTTTTTACATACAATTTGTCCTTAACCGGTGAAGGATAAACTACGAGGGCTTCTGCATTCACATCAGATACAGCAGTTACCCCGGAAACATCCACGGTATACTGTTGTATGGCTGTTGCATTTTCACTGTCGGTTACCCCTATTTCAATTACGGATGAAGCAGGAGCGTTGGTAGGAGGTGTTCCCTGCACCAAGCCCAATTTTAGGGTTGTGTTATAGGTAAAGGTAGCCCATGCAGGCAGAGTAAGTGCTTCAAAAGTAAGCTCTTCGTCCTCAACGTCAACGGCAGAAACCCAGTATTGGTAAGCAACACCTGCAGCTGCCGTGGTAACAGGATCGGAGGTAAATTCAGGAATGTCATTAACAGAAGTAACTGTTATGGTAACCGTTCCGTCGACAGAAGAACTCAAATCGCTCACCGTTATATTAACGGTAAGTTCACCAAAGAAGTTTTCTGCGGGGGTTACTGTATTTCCCGAGAAAGTGTAATCTTCTCCTGCCTTAACTTCGAGTGTGAAATCAGCAGGGAAATTGTTGTCCGGATCCGTTACTGTTAGATTGGTTAAGGAAAGCACTATGTTTTCATCTTCTTCTGTGGTAAGTTCTTCCTGGCCGGTAATAACCGGATCATCATTCACATTGCTGACTACAATGGTAAATGTCTGGTCGGCGGTAGCAGCGGCGTTGTCAGTTACACGCAGGGTAACCACCACATTGCCGATATTTGCATTGGAAGGAGTTCCTGACAATTCTGCTGTGCCATCTCCGTTATCAGTAAGTGTCAGCCATGCCGGAAGCGTTGTTGTTGTGCTGAAAGTCAGTGTAGAACCGGCATCCACATCAGACGCGGTAATATCATATATATATTCGGTGTCTTCCTCGGCTATTGTCACAGCTGTACTGGTAAATACCGGTGCATCGTTGACATTGGCCACGGCAACGGTAAATTCCTGTTCGATATCCACACTGCCGTCGGAAACGTTTAAGGTAACAGTACCGTTACCAACATCATCGTTGTTTGGTGTTCCACCAATGGTGGCTGTTCCGTTACCGTTGTCGGTAAATGAAGTCATCCATTCAGGTGCCGAAACTACGGTAATAGTAAGGTCATCACCGGCATCCAGATCGTCGGTTTCAATGTCGTATTCATAAACAGCATCTTCTGTAGCAACTGTTATGGGAGTTGACTTGAAAATGGGGGCGAAGTTGCCCGGCTGGCAATAAGCCAGTTTGGCAAGTCCATCATTATACATTTCTTGAATTTCCTGAGCAGTGAGGGCTTTTTTATAAATAGCTACCTCATCAAGAAGTCCCTTGTACTCGAAAGTTTGGCTCCATGGTGTATGCCACCAACCAATGTTTAAATCAGCTGTACTGGTAAAATCACCTGGTATAAACGTCTTTGTCGGATTTGATGCCTGGCTGAGTACACCATCCACATAAATTTTCAGGTTATAGTTGTTTGAGGCATTGGCATCAAGTGTAAAAACAGCATGGTGCCATTCATTATCGCTATAATGCTGTCCATAAGTAGAATGGTTTGCCAGAACATGCGGATATGAAGGGTCGCCATCATAAAGCATTCCAACATTATTGGTTAATTGAACCGCAACGTAGTTGTTGGTATCAAGCCCAAACCACCACCAGTGATTGTAATTTACATTTCCTGATCCTCCAAGCCGTCCAATGAATACTTGCGGGCCATCGGCAGAGGTAATATCATGATTTGACTTAAACCAAACCGAGGCAGAAATGTCTTCGCCGTTAGCCCAATCGAATTGATTGGCGTTATCAGCAACCGACAAGCGGATATCCCGGGCAGGGTCAAATTTCTGTGCCATTCCTACCACGCCAATGGTATCTTCCGGTGCAACACTGGTAACAGCGTCATATCCGTTTTTAAAATCTTCGAATGTATTGCCTGTTGTTTCATCCATCTTCCAGTATGCCACCATGTCCTCATCACATACTACAGCATCACTCACGAATATGTAAAATGTTTGGGTTTCAGAAAAGGCACCGGCAGTGACCCTTACAGAAACCTTTCCTCCCTGGTTAATGTTGGTGGGTGTCCAGGTGATGCGGCCGTTTGCCTGATTAATTGTCATGCCTTCGGGCTTTTCATCAAGATAAAAAGCTGAGTCAGGCAGGGTAAAGACATTCGCGTCGTAAACGTATTGAACGTTTACCATAGCAGTATTGGTTGGGGTAGTTTTGAACCACTGTCCATAAACATTACCCGAAAATCCACAACATACCGTTACCAGTAAAAATGCTAACAAGCCAAAGTACTTTTGTTTCATAGTTTCGAGATTTTTATAACACAATAATGTACATTAATAAATATAGTTTTACGAGCTAACTTTAATTAAAGATTCAGAAATGGGGCAAAAATCTTTGCATTAAAAGTAAATTTTAATGTACAATTAAGAAAAACATTTTTATCAACAGGCATTTTCCGTAGATAAAAAAACCTCATGGCATTTTCCATTGCTGAAAAATAGCCATGAGGGTCAGCACAACTAATTTATTTTTTACTCGGCAACCTTGACGAAACGCAGTGTTCTGTTATTTCCGTCTTTACTGATAACCAGGTTATATACTCCAGGTATTAATCTTTCAACATTTATCTGATCTCCCGAAGTTTCTATTTTACCTGAGAAGGCTACCACACCATAGGTGTTAATCACTTTAAATTCCGATCCGTTCAGGTATTCTCCGTTAACAGTAATGGATGTTCTGGCAATGGTCGGAAATACCGAGAGCGAATTACCATCCATATCACCGGCTGATGTTAATCCTGAATAGGTAACGGTAGCCGCAACTGATGCAAAATTTGCCGGTGTTACACTGTTGGCCTTAACCACTACTGAAATAGCGCCATTGGCAACAGGGTTCACCCCTATTGTAAAGCTTCCCGACATTGCAGCGAAGTTACCATTGGTTATTTGCAAATCTCCGCCTTCGAAACCGGTAACAGCATTCGGAAACTGCACATCAAACAATACCGGCGAAACCGAAACCGGGCTGGCGGCCTGGCAGCTTACCACGGGTCGGGCCGGAACCTCAAGGGCTTGTGTGGCGGAGGTAAAAGCCACATCACTTGCTTTAAACCGGAAATATACATCTTCACCAGGTGTTAATACAAGCTGGGATCCTGTTCCTTCATGAATAGTTGAAAAATTGGCATTTTCAGCGTAATGCACAGCATTGCTTATATTTTCTGCAGTTTTTTCCGTTTCATAATTGATGGTAAAGGAAGGTGCTGCAGGTCTCTGAGGCACATCAAGATGCTGAACGGCCGATGTGAATGCTCCGCTGGTGGCCTTTTTTCTGAAGTATACATCATTACCAGGGGTAATATTCAGGGCTGCATTTGTTCCGGCAGCAGCTCCCGACATATTGCTGTTTGAAGAATACTCATATTCAGCGCTTACAGCGGATGATGTTCTTTCGTACAAATAATTGATGCCAAATGCAGGGGCGGCAGGGCGTGCAGGTACAACCAGGGCCGATGGGGCAGAGGTGAACTGGCCGGCGGTGGCAAGCTTTCTGAAATATACCGTAGACCCGGGTGCTACAGGAATTGCAGCGCCTGCTCCTGCAGATTTTGTTGTAAAATCCTGCGAACCCGAATATTCAACATCTGCAGGAATGCTTTCTGCTGTGGTTTCAGCAGCGAAGTTGACGGTATAAGCAGGTCCTGCGGGACGGGAAGGAACATTCAGGGTTTGAATACTGCTTCTAAACGCCGAAGCGGTAGCCCGTGCCCTGAAATACATGGGAACAGAAGGTGTAAGCGTAACAGCCTGTCCCGAACCTGTTGTGGCTGAAGCCATATTGCTGTTAGCGGAGTATTCATAAGCTGAGCTAACTGCCGAGGTAGTTCTTTCATTGATATAATCAATACCAAAAGCCGGAGCTGCAGGCCTTGCAGGTACAGCTAAATCCTGTGTGTAGGTCGGCCCGTTTTTTCTTCTGAAGGTAATATTCTGACCCGGAGTCAATGCCAGTTTAGCATTGCTTCCTGCTGTCCACGTTGTCTGGTTGAGGCTGTATTCATCCGTTGAAGGCACTGTTTCAACAGTTTGTTCGCCGGTATAGTCGATCTGATAGTTTGGTGATGTACCGTCGCCAATGTAGTTCTGCCATCCCGAGAAAGTGTGTCCTGATGCAACGGCCACAATAACCACCCTTACCTTCATCGGATACCAATTTGTATACCTCGGATTCCAGGAATCAGGGAAAGAAGGCCGGATTTGCTGATAATTACCTGGCGATATTACCCGGTAAGGATTGATGCCAAAATGCCAAACTTTATCCATCCTTGTCCAGTCAAGATTATTGCCATCGAGTTTCCACCAGCCTGTGGGTGAACTGTTGTTCACTGCTATGGATTCCGGACCTGCTAATGCTCTTACCGGTTCCATAGTTTCATATAAAGTAGGAGTTTGTTGCCATATTCCGAATTGCAGGGCAATCGGTTCAGTTGAGGTTTGGCTGATTATTTCATAGCGGGTATAAATTTGGCCTGTAGAGTAGTTATAATTAGCAACCCAGTTGGATGGCATGGTGGCCGGATCAAATGAAAAGAAATAAAATCCGTCGTCAGCATCCGTTGCACTTCCGAATTCAATTATTTTATTAATAATGGTAAACTCAGGACCAATGTTGCTTGGCGTTCCTGATCCTCCTGAAGTTGCCAAAAGTGCCTGAACATTGGATTTGAAATCAGATGCAGTTGCTTTTTTCCTGAAATACATGGTTGTTCCGGCACTAAAGCTGACATATCCGCCTGTACCGGTAATAGCACCAGACATATCGGAATTCGTTGAATATTCATATTCCGATGAAACGGTAGATGCAGTCCGCTGATTGGTGGCATCATAGGTAAATGAAGGATTAGAAGGGCGAGCCTTAACAGTAAGCGTTTGAATCAGTGATTCAAGAATTTCGCCTGATGCCTTGGTACGGAAATATACATTTTGTCCGGGTGTTAAAATCAATGCGGCACCACTGCCTGAAGTGGATGAACTCATATTGGAATTGTAACTGTATTCATCCGTTGCTGGAATTGCCTGGTTTGTTCTTTCATTAATATAATCAATGGTATATGCAGGGGTCGGAGCCCTTGATACTCCCTGAAGGGCCAGTACAGCTGATTTGAAATCACTGCCTGTGGCTTTCTTCCTGAAATATTTTGTTGTTCCAACTGCAAATGAAACCGGGCTTCCGTTGCCTGAGACTGCGCCCGACATATCAGCATTATCGGAATATTCATAATCACTTGATACATTTTCAACTGTACGCTGATTCACTGCGTCATAGTTGAATCCGGGAGCGGCAGGCCTTGCTTTAACGGTAAGTGTCTGTACCAATGATGCTAAATATTCACCTGATGCCTTTGTGCGGAAGTATACAGTCTGACCGGGAGTTAAATTTAACGCTGTGCCATTTCCCGATGTAGGGGAAGCAAATGTGGGCAACAGGCAGTACTCATCGGTGGAAGGCACAACCTGTGTTGTCCTTTCATTCGCATAATCGATAGTATACGCAGGGGTAGGATGTCGTTGGCTTCCACCGCCGGTGTAATTCGACCAGCCGGAAAATGAATAGCCCTGCGCAACTGCCACAACCGTTACTTTTGCCTGCATGGGGAAGAATTTTGCAGCAAGGGTTGTGGGATCAGCACATGAGGTCATCCAGGTTGAAGGAACACACTCTTTATATCCATTCCATAAAATCAATCCAATCCGGTTAAAATCCTCCGGACGTGTCCAGTCAACTTTATTGGAGTAATCTTTCTGCCACCAGCTGCCTGAAGAACCAATGCTGGTTTCAATGACATTGCCGGCGCCTCCGGAAAGCTGACCGCCACCGCTGATGCATTCACGCGTGGTGCCATCCTGCCATATACCCATCTCAATCCAGAAAGGGCTGGCGGTAGGCTGACTTATAATTTCAATGCGCATGTAAAATGTTCCGTTCTGGTAATTGTAGGGTGTTGTCCAGTCATTGGTTGGCATGGTACCCAGATCTACGCCTATTTGAGGAGTAGTCCACTTGTTATGCCACCAGTAAAAACTGTTACCGCCATACACATTTACAGGGTATTCCCAGCTAATAGTCCGGTTAATAAGCACTGCTTCCTGAGCCTGAGTGCGGGGGGACAAAACAAACAGGAATAAAATCGCTATTGCTGTGCAATAGATGGGAGATAGGAGTTTGTTAAACATAAAATAAGATTTAAAGTGAAGAGATCATTTCCGGTAAAACGTCTGCAAATATATACGGTGACTTTCAAACAATGAAATAAATTATCAATCTGAATTGATTATTGGTCAAAATATTAGGTTAAATGAAAGTTCAAATCTATATTTACTGCTCATCAAAAAAGTTTCTGTAATGCTACAAATGACTGATTTATTTACCATTGCTCTCCCGGTATATAAACGTACCGATTTTGTTAAAAGTGCCCTCGATAGTTGCTATAAGCAAACGGTACCCTGCAGGGTATTGCTTATTGATAACAATTCGCCGCATGATGATTTCAAAACAATACTCGAGAGCTATAAATCACCATTATTCAGTTATCACAGAAATCCCGAAACAGTGCCGCAGGATGAAAACTTTAACAATTGTTTTCGTTATGCCGAAACGCCATGGGTAACAATTCTGCATGACGATGATATGCTGCATTGCCAGTTTTCAGAGACCGTGCAGCAACTATTAACCCGGTATGAAAATATTGCAGGAGGATTCGCCGTTCGCTGCCAGGTTGGCGAAGAAGAATGGAAAGGAATTTTTGAATTGAAAAAAGAACTGGCTCCCAGGGTTAGACCAATCAGGGAACCCTATTTCTACTTTTCCCATCTTACCCCTTTCCCTGGTGTGGTGGTTAAAAGAGAAACTGCACTCAGGTTGGGAGGATTTACCAATAAGCTTTTTCCGATTGCCGATTTTGATTTCTGGTACAGGTACAGTAAAGAAGAAAACATCATGATGATTGAGGATATGCTGGCTTATTACAGAATATCATCAACACAATCTACCGTGCAGGCGTTTTACGATATGATCAATAAGATATACGATTATCGTAAGGACTTAATCGGCAAAAGCAAATACAATGGTTTTCTTACACGCCTGGCTCTCGAATACTCGCGCAAAAACAATATCGAATACTTCAGAAAAACATATTCCGCTTTTACACCCGACGGAAATATCACTGAATTTGACAAGCTTAAGAAAGCAGAAAGAATTCTAAAACTTCCTTTTGCGGAAAGGTTAATCTGGAAGTATATTGAAATGATGTCCTACAGGAAAGTATAAAACTGTCTGCTAAGTCTGCTAAGTCTGCTAAGTCTGCTAAGTCTGTTAGTCAGTTGTTTTTTAGGCCAGCAAACGGCTCTTATATAGAATAAAGATGCTACTGAAGCCTTAAGCCACGAAGTGGCGTTATCTGAATAACCGCGGGTAAAACCCGTGGAAATACAGTATATGTACTCTTAAACTCTGAAAGAGTTGAATCTACTTATTAGCTCTGATAAGCATTGCGAGCTATAAAAACATAATAAGGTTATACCAAAAACCATCAGGAACATCATAAGGAGTTCATTTCATGAAGAATACAGGAGACTGCCTTTAAGAAAATGACATCAAAAGCATGAAAGATATTTTCCAAAATGTTCAACTCCTCCAGAGTTGAAGATATCCAACTTAGATTATACCCATAGCCGTCAAGCTAAGAAATTGTTCTAAAGAAAAAGGAACCCACTTCAAAATTTATGTTGCCATTTTGAACGCCACGCAGACCTCGCTTTTTGTCAGGGCCATCCCACCGTAAAGATCAAACACCCATGACCAAAGTTGATCCGCCACTGAGAAATTGCGGAGCGAGGGAGTAAATTATTATGGGGCTTTCAGCCCCAAACCCCGAATTACTTTTTTCCTACAGCAGAAAAAAGTAATCAAAAAATGCCGCCACTGCTGAAAAAAGGCTAAAAATTAATTCACTTCGCTAAAAGAAAAGAACTCGCCCGCAGGAATCGGGCTCAGACAGCTTTTCTTTTTTAACGCTTCGTGAATTAGTTTTCTTAACACTTTTTTTCAGAGGTGGAACGCGAAGGTAAGCACAAAGATTTTCAAATAATTGATTGTTATTATCAGATAATTAGTATGTTAAATAGGTTAGCTTGACGGCTATGGATTATACCTACGGGTTTAGCTTCGCTGATTTTCAATTCACCCGCGGTTATTCAGCTTTGACCCTTTCAGGGTCATCTGCCTAATGTATAAACTCTAAATCTATATATATCTGAAAATTATCAATATAAGAGAATAACTTTATTGTATATAAAAGACCAGAAGACCAGCAAACCAGCAGACCAGCAAACAATACTAGAATCTGTCCAGCGGAATTAATTCAGGATTCAAGCCCCGTTCATTCAACATTTTTTTGATTTCCTCGGTATAAACGGCGTTCATGATGATCACTACATCGGGTTTATACTCCTTAAGAAAATCGGGGCCAACGTATTGCTTTCCAATGCCGGGAATGTAGTTACCCTGCATATGGGGGTTAATATCAACAACGTGAGCGATAACTTTTTCCCGGTCGAAATGGGTAAGGTAACCCACCGATTTTGATCCTCCCCCCCACACAACCGTTCTAAGTTTCTTTTCGCGCAATTCGGCAAATTTTTTCCTCCATGCGTCCAGTGTTCCGTTAATCTTTTCAGTAAATACCCGGGTGAGTGCTTTTAACTCGTCTACTGATTCTTCCAACGGATGAATTTTGTTTGAAGGTGTATTTACCGGCTTGGCCTCAATAAATAAATACTGCTCATCATATTCAAGATACATGTCGAGCACTTCAAAGCCGTTTAACCTGAACAGCCTGGCCAGGGAACCCGGGCTCAGATAGGTGCAATGTTCGTAGAATATATCCCAAAAAGCCTGAATTTTAAGTATTCTTACTATGCTCGGGATTTCAAAAAAAAGCACAACATCTTCACGTGTTCCGATCGACTTTCTGATTGTTTTCAGCAAACTGCCTGTATCATGAATATGTTCGAGCGTATGCCTGCAACAAATGCAATCCGCTTTAAGTTTGCCGTGTTCTTCGGAATAAAATTCCTTAATGAAACGAACATTGGGATTGGGCTTTGTACGGCCCGGAACCCATGCAGGATCAATTCCGATTCCTTTATTGTTACCGAGCTCACACATAAGCGAAATAAAATCGCCCTTACCACAGCCAATTTCAATGACTTCTTTGTTACGGATGTTATATTTATCAATAAACCTGTTGGAAATACCGGTTATAAATTTAAGAAAAGTAGGGGAGAAGCCCTGCTGGTCTTCATAGCCCTGGGTATAATAATCTATCGATGTATCGAAGGTTGAATTGAAAACAAATCCGCAATTGTTGCAAATGGCCAGGGTGATATCCTTCCGTTCAATCGACATGGCTGTATCATAGTCCTTCACTATGGAAAGGCTATGCACGGGAGCATCATGAACGGTAAAGAAATCCTCAATATTTGTGTGATTACAGGTTGGACAATGGTGATGTCTCATTTCAGCATTTTTTAGTTTTTATTTTAAACGATCAAGCGTAAAATCGGGATGAGCCAGGTCCTTTTCAGAAACCGTGGTAATGGGTACGGGCCATTGAATATTCAAAGCCTTGTCATTATAGCGGATGCCCCTTTCTGCTCCAGGTGTGTAAAACTGCGTAACCGGATAATAAACCTCCGAGTTGTCTTCGAGTGAAACAAAGCCATGGGCAAAATTCTCGGGAACATAAACCATCTTATAATTGTCGGCACTTAATTCATGGCCAATCCATTTTAGGAATGTAGGGGATCCGGGCCTTAAGTCAACAATCACATCATATATCCTGCCCCTTGTACAGCGTATAAATTTGGTTTCCTGATAAGGGTCAATCTGGTAATGCATTCCCCTTATGGTTCCTTTTTTCAGTGTAAGGGATGTATTTATCTGGCAAATATTCCCGTTCAGGCCATGTTCCTCAAATTCATGCCGGCACCAGGATCTGCCGAAAAAGCCACGGTCATCCTCAAGCTTTTTTATCTCAACAATCCATGCGCCTTTTAAACTGGTTTCGGTAAATATCATGTTGGTTACAGTGTAAAGGTTATTTAGTCCAGGTCCACTCGAGGTTGCCGTTCAGGTAGTTTTCGTTCTGAAGCTTATCAAGCACTCTCAGCCTGATTAATAAGGATTCCCTGAAATTCGGATCGTTGAATTTCATGCCCACCAGGTTGTCCCTTATTTCCCTTATAGTGGAAGTAAGGTCGTGAATCGGCTGATGATTGGGGGCCAATTTTTTAAACAGGTCGAAGTTCACCATATAGGAACGTTTATCCGGCGGTGCCTCGGGATTTACCGTTACTTTTACCCCGGGAATTTCACGGGCAACTGCATCGGCTAACGGCTTTATCTGGTTGTTCCATTCATTTGTACCCGTATTCACTGCGAGGAAATTTCCGCCACTGGTCTTTTCCCTGATGATAGCCCATTCAATGGCCCTGGCCATATCCTTGGTATTGATCATTGGTCTCCATGGTGATCCGTCGCTAAGAATACTGATTTCCTTATTTACAAGTGCTCCTGCAACAAAGTCATTAAGCACCAGGTCAAGGCGTAAACGGTTGCTGAAGCCGCAGGCTGTTGAAAACCTTAAGCAGGTGATTTTGAATTTATCATCGGCAAGAGGTTCCAGTTCTTTTTCGGTAAATACTTTCGACCGGGCGTATGCAGTGAGCGGATTTACCTCATCGCCTTCTTTTTTGGGGTAATCGCTGGCAGCACCATACATGCTGCAGCTGGAGGCGTATACAAATGATTTAACACCATATTTTTTTGATAATTTTGCCAATTGTACAGCAGCCCTGTAATTCACATCAAGGGTAATCTCTTCATATTTTTTTCCCATCGGATCGTTTGAGATAGCCGCAAGATCAACCACGGCATCAACGCCTTCGAGGAGTTTTTCGGGAAACTTACGGATATCTCCGAATACCTGGGAGGTAAGTTTAACTTCAGGTGAGAAAGAAGGGTTGGTTAAACAATGGGTGAAGTATCCGATATCAAAACCGATTAATTCTGCTTGTGGAAATGTTGCCCTTAACTGTGATGTTACACTGGGTCCTATATAACCCAAATTGCCTGCTATAAGAATTTTCATAATATTGATTTTAATTGTTTTTTAAGTTTAGTTGAATGCTATTGCCATACTTTCCAGGGTGGATTATCACCGCTCCATAAACCTTCGAGCAAGTTTTTATCCCTGAGTGTGTCCATGGGTTGCCAGAATCCGGTGTGTCTGAATGCGCAAAGCTGCCCGTTGGATGCAAGCTTTTCAAGGGGTTCTTTTTCAAAAACCGTACTGTCGCCTTCAATGTAATCAAGCACAGCCGGTTCGAGAACAAAGAATCCGCCATTTATCCATGCCGTATCATCACCGTCACCCTTGGGTTTTTCTTTGAAATAGTTGATTTTAGATTCGCCGGGAGGAAGATTGAAAACTCCAAAACGTCCGTGCTGCCTTACCGAGGTAAGGGTAGCCAGAACACCCTGGTTTTTATGATGCATAATCAGGTCATTGATATTCACATTACTTACGCCATCACCATAGGTAAGGCAAAAAGTTTCGTTGCCAATATATTCCTTTACCCTTTTCAACCTTCCGCCGGTCATGCTCAACTCTCCGGTATCTACCAGTGTAACAGTCCATGGTTCGGCATTCATACGCAAAACCTTCATATTGTTGTTTTTCATATCGAACATGACATCGGAACTGTAAAGGAAATAATTGGAGAAGTATTCTTTAATCATATATCCTTTATATCCGCAACAAATGATGAAATCATTGATTCCATAATGCGAATAAA
>CAZYDI010000040.1:14858-23368 GCA_964646255.1 uncultured Bacteroidales bacterium | reverse complement strand
TCTCTAAATCTTTGAAGAAGATTTCGTTCAATTCGTAATCATAGTTCTGCCCGGTGTGAACAATAATATGTTGTACAAATTCATCCAACCTTGCCATCACCCGCGACAGGCGGATTATTTCCGGCCTTGTTCCAATAATAGTTACTACTTTAATTTTTTGTCTGGTCATATTTATTACTCCAAAAGTTTAAAAAATCAGCCACAAAGTCACTAAGACACGAAGTTAATTTTAATGTTGGTATTAAAGTCGATATCTGCGTATTCCATTTTTAACAACAGAAACATTAAAATTGATCAGGAATCCTAATTTAAGACCGGTAAGTCGCAAATAGCTTAAAACCTGAGATTCCCATACCGGATTAACAATCTCTACTGCTTTGATCTCTATTATGACCTTTTCATCAACCAGAAGGTCCAGTCTGAGACCTTCATTAAATTTTATGCCGTCATAAATGACAGGAATGTTGACTTGTCTCTGGGTATTTAATCCTCTTTTAATTAGTTCATATTCAAGGCATGATTCGTATATTTTTTCAAGAATTACGACTTCTTTCATAACAAAACTTAGTGCCTTAGTGCCTTAGTGGCATTTTATACCGTTTCAAAATAGGTATCCGGATCATTCGGATCAAAAAACTCATTGATCCAGAAAACGGTGTACAGGTCATCTTTACCGGTATTGGTTATATTGTGCGTGTACCATACAGGCATATCTACATACGACGGTTCATTCCCGTCAAGATCAAAATTATGAACTTCCTGCGTACCTATTCTTCGGAGTTGAATCCTGGCTTTTCCGCTGATTACCGCAAAACGTTCAATTTTCCTTGTGTGAAAATGATTTCCCCGGGTAATGCCGGGTTTTGTTGTCGAAAACGACACCTGGCCACCCAACCGGCTTTTGATGGTTTCAACAAAGCTTCCCCTGTTGTCGGTATTTTTTACCAGTTTTACCGGGAAGTATTCCGGAATATTCATATAGCACCTGAAAGTGTTGAACAGGTTTGTTTCGAATGAATTCTTCAATTCCGGGAACATGCCTTTGTCCATGTATTCCGATTTGTAACCGTTTATCAGGGCAAGTAATTCGGTAACTGTTTTTTCAGTTGTATGTTCTACTTTGTATTCACTGGCCGACAATTGCAGGGTTATGGCTTTATGCACAAATTCAACCAGTTCACCAATGTAAATCAGTTTAAGCCTGGCATCAACATCAACTTTAGGCTGCTCATTATGGGTAACCTGGTGACTGAAGGTGGCCACAACAGAATTATAATAGGGATGGCCAAAAGGGCCGAAAACATTTGGAATTACCAGGCCTGTGAAGGGGACTTTATTTTTTGCTGCCCAATTGGCTAATAAGGCACGACCCTCGCGTTTTGATTTACCAAACTGGTTATCGCGTTCTTCCTGTGTAGAGGATGAAAATAAAATATGCGGACGCGAGCCTGTTTTATCAAGCGCGCTGAGTAGCTTGTTTACTAGCAGCATATTGGTGTCATAGATGGTTTGCGGGTCGTTATGCCGGTTCAACGCAGCCAGGTGTATGATTACATCGCACTTGCTTACAAATTCTTCAAGTTTGGCCTGATCTTCAAAGAATTCATCACGAAATGGAATTCGTTCAAATTCATCCATTTTCAGCCCGAAAAAATTAAACAAATGCGTGCCAATAAAACCTGATTGCCCCGTAATGCCAATTCTTTTCATCTTTTATAGATTTCTAAAAGCTTAACAGCCAGAGGTCATAAGAATTAAATTAAATTTATGCTGGTATAGTTCAGGGTGTATACACCATCTTCCGTTTTTCATGAAGAACATCTTCCCTAATGGAATGAAGTTTTAGCAATAATTTTTTGGTGCCTTCTACATCCAGTCGTTGGGTATTGTGAGATGTATACTCTTCAGCCAGATTTACAGCGGATTCACCTTCGCTGAAAAACTTATTGTAATTCAAGTCGCGTGTATCTGCAGGTATGCGGTAATAATCGCCTTCGTCGGTTGCTTTTACCATTTCTTCCCTGTTGACCAGGGTTTCGTAAAGTTTTTCGCCATGACGGGTTCCGATAACGGTTATGGCAGTGTCTGACTTATACAGTTCCTTCAAAGCCTGAGCCAGATCTGAAATTGTAGAAGCCGGTGATTTCTGCACAAAAATATCCCCGTTTTGTCCGTTTGCAAAAGCAAAGAGTACCAGTTCAACGGCGTCATCGAGGGTCATCATAAACCGCGTCATGTTGGGATCGGTAATGGTAATGGTCTTATTGTTCTTGATTTGGTTAACAAACAGAGGAATTACCGATCCGCGTGAAGCCATAACATTGCCATAGCGTGTGCCGCAAAAAACGGTGTCTGATCCATTCAGTGAGCGCGATTTGGCTACCATTACCTTTTCACTTAAGGCCTTGGACATACCCATGGCGTTGATTGGATATACGGCTTTATCGGTGCTAAGCACAACAACCCTTTTTATACCGTATTGAATGGCTGAATCAAGGACGTTCTCGCAACCCAGCACATTGGTTCGCACGGCTTCAGCTGGAAAAAATTCGCATGAGGGAACCTGTTTCAGTGCTGCAGCATGAAATATGTAATCCACACCTTTCATGGCATTGTCGAGGCTTTGCCTGTCACGTACGTCACCAATGAAATATTTTATTTTGGGGTTTTGATAAAACTGTCGCATATCGTCTTGTTTTTTTTCATCGCGACTGAATATCCTAATTTCCCCGATTTCGGTATTTAAAAAGCGTCGGAGCACAGCATTCCCGAATGAACCTGTGCCTCCTGTAATCAGCAGGGTTTTATTATCAAATGGTTTCATGTTGGTAAACTTAATTCGCTCCCAAATGTATGGATCATTTGGCAAAGTAGCTATTAACTTTGCAATTTTCCAAGTTGGTGGGCTTGTGAGATAATATTCAGTTTGGCCGTACTAACCGGCATGGGCAATCTGAGGCCCCGAAACATAATCGGTTGCAGAACTGTATTCAGGTACAAGCTCTTTCAACATATCAATCACTTGGTGTTGAGAAAGGGAATATAACACCGAAAGAAGCTTTTCAACCTGCATTATTGTACCTGGGGCTTCTAATTGCTTTACCTGGGCTATTTTTATTTTAGGGTGATGAGTTGGCACAGTGGTTTCCTCATCGGCAAGCAATTCCTCATATAGTTTTTCACCTGGACGCAAACCAGTATAAACAATTTTAACTTCCTTATCAGGTGCGTAACCCGAAAGCCTTATCATTTGCCTGGCCAAATCGACAATTTTAACTGGCTTTCCCATGTCAAATACGTATATTTCCCCCCCTTTACCCATAAATCCGGCTTCAAGCACCAACTGACATGCTTCGGGGATAGTCATGAAGTAGCGGGTAATCTCAGGATGCGTAACCGTAACAGGGCCTCCTTCGGCAATTTGTTTGGCGAATAGGGGTATGACTGATCCGTTTGAACCCAGCACATTTCCAAAACGGGTAATAATAAATTGTGTGTTGTTTGCTTTGTGTTGCGATTTTAGTTGAACAACCATTTCACAAAGACGTTTTGAAGCCCCCATAACATTGGTGGGATTTACGGCCTTGTCAGTTGAGATCATCACAAATTTTTCCACTCCGTATTTCATCGAGAGGCGCGTGATCACCGCAGTTCCACCCACATTCACCCTGATGGCTTCATGCGGATGTTCCTCCATAAGCGGGACATGCTTATAAGCTGCAGCATGAAAAACAATATCGGGCTGGTAAGTGACAAAAATACTTTCCATTTTTTTATAGGCTGTAATATCAGCTAAAATGGTTTTAACCGGACACTGGAGATGTCCTGTCTTTAATTCATTTCCCAAATGAAACATAGGCGTTTCAGCCTGGTCCACCAGTATCAGGTTCTTGACATGGAAACCGGTTATTTGCCTCGCAATTTCTGAACCAATTGATCCGGCAGCGCCTGTAACCAATATGGTTCTTCCCCTGAGTTCTTTTCCTATCTTGTCCAGATTAAGGTCAATTGGTTCACGGCCTAACAGATCTTCCAGTTTTACTTTTTCGATTTGGTGAATTTCTAGTTCACCATTCAACCATTGTTCAACAGCCGGTGTATCTCGCACTTCGAGTCCTATATTTAACGCGTAGCTGATGATTTCACTCTTCTCTGAAGGCTTTATATCCCTAATGGCAAAAATCATGGTTTCTATACCATGTTTGAACAGAAACTCCCGGGTAATTACCTTGGGAGGATAAACAGGAATGCCATTCAGTTTTTTACCCTGCAGTACTCTGTTGTTGTCGATAAAACCAACTACATGGTAATCACCCCTGACATCGCTGAGCAATACACGCTTTACTATAACACCCATAGCCCCTGCGCCATAAATTATTACATTCTTTTTTTTCGTGTGCGAAATGGTGACGAGGTAAAAAAGGGTTTTTATGATTATTCGTTCTGCAATAAGAAATAAACTGATTACCATATAATGAATGGTAAGTATGGAAAGGGGTATTTGAAACAAATAAGGCAGGTTCAGATTCCTAGCAAGCAACGTTAGTAAAAATAGTGATAAAAAGGTAATTGTAGTCGTAACAAATATGAAATAGATGTCGATTAACGTGGTATGTCTTATCATTCCCGAATAGGGACGAAAATAAAGTGCAAATAATATATATATCACTACTACAGCAGCACCTTGATTCAGGGCATCTTGTATAGGGAAATCGGTTGGTATATAGTTGAATCTGAGCAGGTACGAAAACCAGAAGGTAATGAATACAGCAACAGTATCAGCAACAAATACAATCCACTTGGGTAGGGGATAATTTTGAAAGACTTTGGTGATTATATCCCTTACCATTAGTTGCCATTCAGTGAACTTATCTTCCATCTTGCCCTTTTGTTCGGTGTTTTATGGTTTAAAAATACATGTAGTATTTGATTATAACGAAAAATGGGGACGGAAAGTAACGGAAAGTTGATCAATGTGCGGTTTCTGGGTGTCTATGTCAGAAATCCAGATATGAGTTATTAATTTCTGTTTATTGTTGGTAAAGCCATGACTAAACAAAAGTGTTGATAAGTATGTAAGGTTAATGGCTATTAGTTGTTAGCCGTTTTAAAGAAACATACTTGCGTAAATATGGTTATTGTTTATTTACGGCATCTGATGATTGCAGGCGAATCAACGCGATTTCCGAAAAGGTTCCCAGTCTGATGGGTGCCCTGCGAATACCCAAACCTGCGGTTACAAAAAAATGCGTATTGCCTATTTTTCGGTATCCATAAGGCAGTTCCCACATGGATGACATAAAATGACTTAACGGGTAAATCTGCCCATTATGCAAGTGTCCTGACACCTGGAGGTCGACATGATATTTGGTTGCTTCTCTGAGTTCTGCGGGCTGATGGTCAATCAAAACCAACGGCTTCTCCAGAGGAACTGACTTAAGCAGCACACCAAGGCTTTTCCGTTGATAATTCCCCCTGTCATCGCGTCCGGCAATATAAACGATGTTGTGTACATTGACAACGGAATCGCGCAGGAGGGTTATGCCTGAACGTTGCAAACAAAGTATCGCCTCATTCAGATCGCCTTCATATTCATGGTTGCCGAGAACGGCATAAACGCCATACAGCGCATTGAGCCTGGACAATTCATCGTCCACTTCGCCGGAAATAAAGGCGTTAAAATTGCGATCAAATATATCCCCTGCAAGCAAAATTACATCTGCGTGCTGTGCATTAATAATGTCAACCCATTCAGCAAGTCGCTCCTTACCCACTATATTGCCCAAATGAAAATCACTTGCAGCAAGTATGAGTATTCCCGGTGGGTTTATTTTTTTATGTATGCCGATTTCAATATTTATCTTGCGAGGATGGGCAAAATTTTTGAATCCGATAACGCTGATGATAAGACTGATTGTAATAACGGATAAAAAAGTGTATAACTTGGTTCGTGGATAATTGGTTGTAATCCATTGTGGATATATTTTAAAAAAATGGTTGAGTAACCTGCTTACATCAATTACCAGGGCAGCAAAAAATGCAGACATCAATATGATAACCCAGTGTCCGCCTGCCTGACGGGCTATCAATACAACATTTGGTTGAAATGAATCGGAAAGGTAATGTGAAATGTAAAACGACGCGGTAAATAGCATGAACAGCATTGTATATATAAGCATAACCGAGATCCTCCGGGGTAAGGCCTGCCAGCCGCGGATAAAAATATAGAGACTGATGAACAGGAAAACTAATCTCATAATCGAATGTTAATTATCGCAAATCATGCTATAGCCAATTGCTACGTTCATCTTGTTTCAGAAAGAATATCCAAATGATTATGAATGCAGTATTTTTTTTATCACATGGCAAATATAGTCAAGTTCATTATCACTGAGTCCGGGATAAATTGGCAAAGAAACTGTTCCATTCCAGATTTTTTCTGTATTTGGAAAATCGGCAGGATTTAATTGGTATGTTTCTTTATAATAGGTCATCCTGTGCAAGGGCTTATAATGAACCGATGTTCCAATACCTTTGCGCGACATTTGTTCGATAAATTCATTGCGTGTCACAGTGCCTCTGGGTTTGATGATTACCGGGAAAAGATGCCAGGCATGATGTTCGGCAGGGCCTTTGCAAACAGGAAGATCGAGTACATCTTGAAGCTCACTGAGTTCGCGTTGATAATGTAAGGCACAACGTTGACGCTGTTCCCTGAAGTACTCGGCTTTCTCGAGCTGTGCAAGCCCAATGGCAGCATTAACATCGGGCATGTTATATTTATACCCCGGGGCAACAACATCGTATTCCCATGATGCTTTTTTATCGGTGAACCGGGTCCATATATCCCTGTTGATACCATGTAAGCGCATGGTCTTAACCCTGTTATATGTTTTCTCATTATTGGTTACCAGCATGCCTCCTTCGCCCGTTGTAATGGTTTTGTTGGCATAAAAACTGAAACATGTAATGTTTCCGAATGACCCGATGTATTTGTCATTGAATTTCGTTGGAAAAGCATGGGCAGCATCTTCGATAATGCTTATGTTGTGCAGGCGGCAGATATCGATAATGCCATTACCCTCCGGTGTTGTCATAACCGGAGCCTGTCCGCCGTAATGTACCAGCATTATGGCTTTCAGATTGGGGTTTTGTAATATGGCTTCTTTTAATATTTCACTAGTTAAAAGGCCTGTACGATAATCTACATCAGTAAACACAGGATCAGCACCCCTATATCTTATTACCTCGGCTGTGGCGGTAAAAGTCAGTGAGGGTACAAGTACTTTATCGTCTTCAGCAATACCAAGGGCTTCCACTGCAAGGTGTAATGCAGCAGTACCGGAATTTACCGCGCAGGCGTATTTGGCTCCAATGAACCTGGCAAATAACTCTTCAAATTTAAAGGCCTTTGAAGAAGTTGTAAGCCAACCGCTTGATAATACTTCGTTGATATAGGCTGCTTCATTGCCGGCCAACGGAACCTTTGAGAAAGGAATATGCATATTATTATGTGTTTTTTATTTCGGATACCAAATTATATCAGCTGTTAGCCATTAGCCATTAGCCAACACTTTTCGTAGTAGGCAGCAGGGTTAACAGTTCCTAAATACATTAAGGATCGTTCTTATCATAATTTTAAAATCATCCCATAAAGAATGGTGTAATACATATGCTTCATACAGGTCAAGTTTTTTAGGTAAGATCACTTCGCGATAAACCTTTTCAGGGTCTGCTGCCTTTGCCAACAACGACTCTTCATTCCTGAATAACACGGATGCATTATCTGTTATCCCCGGCTTAACGGTCAATACTTTGTTCCATCGTTCGGGATAATGATTCACCCATTTTTCAACCTCAGGCCTGGGGCCTACAAGTGACATATCTCCCTTCAATACATTGATTAGTTGCGGCAATTCATCAAGTTTGGTTCTGCGGATAAAGGCGCCTATTGGGGTTACGCGAGAAGTGTTGCCGGGTTCAAAACGGCCTTCCCGGTCATCATGAAGCAGTCGCATAGAACGAAACTTGTAAAGTCTGAATGGCTTACGGTTTTTACCTATTCTTTGTTGAACAAAGAAAGCAGGATCACCATCGTGGATCCATATGAACAGGCTGATAACAATGAAAAGCGGTGAAAGCAACATAAGGCCTGATAAGGCAACTATTGTATCAACTGTTCTTTTCATCTGGAAGTTTAATATATCGGTTCAGAAAACCTTTACCCAATAAGGAGAGAAATAAACCTTCAAAAGTCGCTATATAAAGGTCGGTAACCTTGTTCAGATCACTCCTGTTCATAGTTCTTATGCTTAATCCCATTTCATAAATGTTTGCATAGAAGATAAATGTATTGTCTGCTATATAGTTTAAGACGGCAATTGATCTCTTCGTTAAGGTTTTTTAGGGGTTATCTTTCAACAGTATTTGTATGGCCTCAGGTTCGTTACCTGTCATGAACGATTCGACATAACTGCTTAGTTTAGGCAGGTTATGTTTTTTTGAAAAGT
>CAZYDI010000040.1:0-14758 GCA_964646255.1 uncultured Bacteroidales bacterium | reverse complement strand
ATGAACGATTCGACATAACTGCTTAGTTTAGGCAGGTTATGTTTTTTTGAAAAGTTGATCATGGCAAACGCAAATCCATTATTGCCAAGTTTTTCCAGCGTTTCACGCGACTGTACTATAATGTGGTTCATTGTCTGAGCAAGTTTTTCGGTGTCTTCGGGTGGTAATACCCATCCGCAATTTGCCTGGTGCATTACCTTACTGGTATAGCTTTCGTTATCGACACAGGCTATTATTGGTTTGGCCGAGAACATGTATGCAGGAAGCTTTGAGGGAATTGAACTAAGTGCTGCGCCCTTTATAAGGGGGAGTAAAAGAACATCGGCTTCGCGTTGGATTTCCGGAACCTTACTCCAGGGAACTTCTTTAAAAATCACATGTCGTAATTTGTGTTTTGTAGCAAATGCTATGCAGGCTGATTTTCTGGAGCCATTACCGGCAATTATCAATGAAGCATTATCTAAACCAGCTTTAAGAAATCCCTTCAACAGAAACTCTACGCCCGCAACTGGACCAATGTTCCCAAGATACAGAAAGGTAAAAGGTTGTTTTTTAATGTTCGCTGACTTGTCCGCCAGGTTGGATTGCCCGAACTGTAAAAATTCATTTTCATCCTGCCAGTTATGAACAAGCAGAAACTTGCGTTTGTCGATTTTCCTTGTTTCAACGTATGTTTCTGTCATGGTTTCTGAAACGGTTATCACTCCGGAAGCATTTTTCAGGCAGTATTTGTCCAATGGCAATAAAAGTTTCCATAAGAGGCTTCCAACCAGTGGTACTTTATTCGAAAGTGATTCGGGATAAATATCCTGCATATGTATAACCGTAGAAATAGCGTGTTTTTTTGCTGCCCTTACAATATAGTATTGTGCAAACAGCGGCCAAACATTAAGGTAAATGCATTGGATGGCTTTATGATTCTTTTCAATGAATTTTGCAGTATGTTTACCAAAGCTGTAGCTTTCATATAACCTTCCCAACAGCCGTGATTTAGGATAAACAAAGGAGTTAAGAACAACGTGACTGTAGTTTTCAGTTGCATGATAGTTTTCAGGCATGATAAAACCAAGAGGCCTGGTTGGTTTGGGGGTCAGAACAGTAACCTGGTATTTTTCGGCTAGTTTTTGGGCAAGACTGTAACTGATGGATGCAGAAACCACCGGTTCGGGTGGGAAAACAGATGAAACGATCAGTATCATGATTTAGGATAGCTTTTTACTTTATCATACAGCCGGTAACCCTGGTATAAATTAATGGCATTACGGATAAAACTGTTCCTGATACTATGCTTGTTGAGCAGGCGAATATAAAAGAACAGGGCTAACTTTATAAAGGGCAATGCCAACGGATTAATCAAGTATAGCCTGGAAACCGAAATTCGCTTAAATAGCATTTTATTTTTGAAACGGTTAAGTTCAGGCAAGGGGACAAACGATTCAATTCCATAAGATATATTTATCTTTCCTTTCAAAGCGATCAATTGATTTACTACACTATAAATTAAACCATTCATGGGTGATGAGACAGGAGCGTGCTGCCTGTCAATATATGGATTTTCAATGATCCATTTTCCCTGGAGTTCATACACTATGATGTAGCCTATCATCTTGCCCTCATAGTAGGCACTGGTTATTATCACATCAGGGTGATTATAAATAGCTGAAATATACTTCTCCCAGAGTTTTGCACTTGTCAAAAGATTCTCCCTGCGGTTTTGTCTTTTTAATGTTTGTTTGTTAATTGCAAGACCAGAAGTTAACAAATCATTGAGCTCGGGCCTTTTAAAAATACAGGTTTTAAGGCTCTTTCGGATTTGATTCCTGACCTTGTGATCAAAACATTCGATAGAATATTGGTCGGTATCCAGAATGAATTCATAGGTGTTCTTAATCCGGGCGTCGCTGTAGATTACAGTAATCAAATGTTTCCATCTTAAATGCCTGAGTTGTTCAATGGTGTTGAATGGAATTTTGCATACCGGTGGAAAGGTGTAATTGATCCAATTGTTTTTCCAGAAGAACGTATCATGTGCACGAAAGATTTTCAGTCCTGCATTCCTCTTTAATTCTGCGATCTCTTTTGTTGTCATAGTATAAAATACAAGGTTTATCCTTGAACCCTTAGCTGCAGACAGCATAGGTCAGCGCTTTTTCAAATTGTTGAATATCTTTCTCGATTTCGAATATTAGTTTATTACAACCATCGTTGAACTTAATGTGATCAAAACTATCAATATAATGATTCAGCCTGGTGGCAATGTTTTCATTGAGTGACATGACTATGCCCAAATGATAGGCTTTAACATAATCGGCATGAATGCTTCCCTCGTTTACAATCATTGGCCTTCGTTTTACCAGGGCCTGGTAAAAACGGTTGGCCATGGCATAATCATGTGCCACTGATCGGGGCAGCAATATGAAAATGAAATCTGAATCGATTAACATGCTGCTTTCCTGTTCTTTGTTGTACCTACCGCTGAATTTTACATTATGTACAGCATTTTTTGTGGCAAATTCCTGCAAAGGCTCAATACCTGGTCCGGCAATGGCACAATTGTATTTTGGTGAGTTCTTCAGTTCGGTCAGTAGTTTCTGATAAACCAGGTAATCTCTGATAAGCCCAAACGAAGTGATGCATAAAGGTTTGTTTTCAGGCAAGACGAAAGCTTCATGCTGCGAAAGCAGATAGTGGTGTTGAACATTGTGACTTATTTCATATTCAATTCCTGTTGGAAGAAATTTTTTGAAACCAGTTGAGGAAATAACATTAAGACGTGCACCTTCCAATGTTTTTCTAATTCTTTTCCTGAAAAAAGGTATCAAAGGAGAATAATCCCTGATATCAATAATAAATGGCTTTTGATGTTTTAAAAGAAAGGAGCCTAAGAAGATGATATTGGCCACCGTAAAAACTATTACCACATCGTAGGCATTGTTAAGGATGGTCTTTTTGATAAAACCTGAATACTTTACATAATCGATCATCTTTTTATAAAAGGGCTGGAAGTCATCACTCGGTAGCGAGAAGCAGTATGTGCCTTTTGTACCAAAGGATAGCCGATCCCAGGAGATAATATCATAGCCAATATGTTTTTCTGTCAACATATCGGTGTAATAGCTAAGATAGGGAGCGTTTTCAATGTTTCCGGCAAGTACCAATGCCACTTTTACCTGCTTCATGTTTTTGCTCATTACGATTGTCTGTTACAATGTATTCAACATCTTCAACAATTTTTCGGCTTGTACCAGGTGATTTTTGCTTTTAAGTACAAATTGCCTGGCATTCATTCCATAATCATGCAATTTTTGCTGAGGCAGGGTTAACAGGTGTTGCAGGGTTTGTGCTATTCCTGTTGTTTCCTCGTCTCTGAATATATACACATAATCATAATATTCCCCTGGCATTCCTGGAAGTGCCGTGGTAACAACCGGTGTGCCGGATACCATATATTCCATGTTTTTAGATGGGAATGAATACTTGGTGAATTCCTCGTTGCTTGGGCGAGGATTCACCAGTAATGTGGCCTTCAACTGTTGTTCGACTATATGGCTATTGTTAACCACTCCAAAATACCGGATACGCTGGTCGGCCTGAATATAACCGGCTAATTCCGATGTCATGTCGCCATCGCCATATAAATGCAATTCCAGGTTGTCATGGTGTATATTCATAAATGCCTCAATAAGTCGTTTAATTCCGTATTTTTCATACAGTCCTCCTGTGTATAATATGGTTAATGGTACATGTTTATTACGCAGCGAATTGGTACGTTGTTCCATTGCTTTATCAACCAAACCTTCAATTATAACATGGGGTTTGTTAAAACGATTGACTTTCATATTCATATTATCGGTTAATAAAACATAGCCATCATACGATGTAAGAAGCCTGGTGCTTATACGCCTTGCCCACTTGCCGAGGAAGGTTAGTTTTTCAAGTTCACTAATCTGATGCAACATATCCGGCAAATCAGTTACGACAGCACATATTTTAACCCGACATAAACGCGCGGCAAATTTGACGGAAACAGCAAGGGAAACATTAAGCACATCCACAACAATTATGTTGGAGTGTTTACGGTTCTTTATACACCAAAGTACGCAGGCGGCAAATGCAGTTACTGCAATCATTGCCTGCCTGATGTAGTTAATATTAATAAAGGGAGTATATTGGTAATGAACGCCCTCCTCGGTTTCACATTTTTCTTTCCATAGCATTCTTTTATTGCTTGCCGGATTTACCGGTATGGCCGAAATAGTTGTAACAACAATGTTGTTGGCCTCCAGCCCCTTAGATAGTAATCGGTGATATTTTTGAATTGAGTTAAGTGGTTTTGGTGTTGACGTTTCATACAGGTATTCAATTAACCTTTCGGAGCATAGCGAACTGCAGTATAAAATACTTTCAACGGGGTTTTTTAATGCCTTTTTATAAACTGCAAGTGTTTTTTGCCCTGGTTCATTCCACGAATTGCTGGCATTTACTGAAAATCTTTCATAAATGTTGTTTTGCATTTTCTGAATTATCCCAGGCTCGTTCAGCATTTTGGTGATGGCATAGGTCAATTCCGTTTCGTCAGCCGGCGGAACCAACAGGCCTGTTTCACCATCTTCGATTATTTCGCGGAAAGCCCCTACATCAGAAGCTATTACTGGTTTCCCAAACAGAAAAGCAACCATGGGTATTCCGCTTTGAGAGGCACTCACATAAGGACATACGATAATTTTACTCCGTTGTATTTGTTCTACCAATTCGACATTGGATAGGGTTTTGTTAATAATGTCGAACAGATTATGATCCAGTCTTTCACCGCCTATTTCTCCTTCTCCTGCAATAATAACTTTTAAATCGGGTATGGTTTTCTTAGCCTGAATGGAAGCTTTGATTAAATAGTTCAATCCTTTATATGGCGTAATCCTGCCAAAGAAGAGAATGGTATTTTCTGCACATTGAAAGGTATTAATATCTTTTTCTGTAAAAAACCTGTAAGTTTCAAATAATCCAAAAGGGATTACATTTGACCGGTTGTAAAGGTGCTGATTTAGAAGGCGCTTTTGGTTACAATAAGCAATGAACCTGTCCTTGGTTGCTGTTGAATGAAATATCAGTTCATTTTTTGAACGACCCAGGTAATTAAGTAGTTTTTCCTGAAAAAAGCTTTTGTTAAGCGTTTCATGAGATGTGGATTCATGCATGGTATGAATCACTTTGCTTTCAGAAAAAAGAAGATGGAGGAGATAATAGAAGGGTGTTTCGCCAATAAGATGAATGATATCGAAATGTTGTTTAGCTAAGAACCATGATAACGCTAGCTGATTGAGAAGCGTTTTGAAAGGAGCTTTTTTATAATTGGGATAGAAGAAAGTATGAAGGTTAATCCTGCCAAGGTAATTTTTTAACTGATCGTTAAGTGCCAATGCATTGTATCTGTTGTCAAACCCGCTTCTGACATCAAATTTTGAATAATCTACTACATAACTATTCCTGTTTTCGATATTGAAAAGACAGATTAACGTGACTTCATTACCACGCTCTGCCAGATTTCTGGCTAAGGGGAAGGTGGTTTCGAGATAGTAAAACGAAAGAATACCGATTTTCATAAACAACTTTTGTTTTGGCACATGGTTATAGTTGTTTTCACATCAATTATTTAACAAATGCAAAGTTTTATTGCTGAAGCCTTCGAGAATGCCAAAAAAGAAACAAAACACGAAGAAAAATATGTAATATCCTTCCATAATGGGCTCCAGCATGAAAGTTAAGTAAAATGCAACAGTTATTCCTGCTATCATTATACGCATAAATTCAGGATACGCCTGATTTCTTACTTGTTTATAGATCGAAATGAGTGCCCTTACTGCAATAATCAGGAGCAATGCCATAGGTATCAAGCCAGTCCTCAAGGCAGTATCTAACCATAAATTGTGTGCATACGACGATGGCATATAACTTGCATTTCCCAGCGGATATTTTATAATACCATAAAGTGCCTTTGTCCATAATCCAATTCTGCCTTCCTCCTGAAAACTTGCTGTGGAAAGTCGTTCGTGGTAGGTGGAATATTCAAACCAGGTTTGAAAGCCAAGTATATTGAAAATATACAGAATAAGTACTGCTGCTAAAATGATAACAATAAAAAGCACAGCATTTTTCTTGCGTTTAAGAAGGAAGGTGGCGCATAGCAGTGACAATAACACAATAAGCAATCCGGTACGGTTACTCATGTTCAGAATCGAAAACAGGCCTATACTTACCAACAGAATACCCAACCAGGCATAACGGCGTTCTGTTTTCGTTTTTTGCTGTACCAGGATCAGGGGTAAAAGGCTTAAGCTTAGGGCAAAGTAACTACCCACATTTGTTGCATTTTGTTCACCTCCTTCTTCCATCCATAGCAGCCTGATATTCCTTATGGTCATAAAACCATTGTCGACTGTCGACTGTATATTGGCAAAAAAAGGTAACAGACTCATGAATATGCAGATAAAAAACAATAAGAAGTATATCGTTTCAGGTTGTGGGTATTTGTTAATAATGAGTTTTCCCAGATAGTAAAAAATAAAAGGAAAGAGTAAATAGCCGAAAAAAACGGTTTTGGAACCGGGGTTGGCATTGTTCAGGAGTAAACTGGCGCTGTATATTATGCTATATGCCAGTAAGAGTGAGAAGTTAACATCAATGATGTTGACGTGATGGTAAATATAAAAAAGGAACAAGGGTACGGTCAGGTAGCACCAGTAGATGGATTCACCTGAGAAGTTTAGCAATATTAGCGCCAATATCGAAAGAAAAACCAATTCTTTCCTGATCAGTTTGAGTATTGATACTTCTTTCATATGTTGCTATTTATTATACTCAACATGAAAGTTGTTTATTTTTTTTAGATGATAGTTTATATAAAATGAAGACACCACTTATGATGGTCATTAAAATGAATGAAATTGACTGACCCCAGGCCGCTCCGTAGAATCCATAGTTGTTGATCAACACCTTATAAAGAATCACAGAAAGTAAAGCGCCGGCAATGCGATTTATCAGTTCTACCCTTGGATAACCATAACCAATGATAACGTTGGAAACCAGAAAACACACTGCCATGGGTATGTGCTTTAATGCCATAATCTGTGCAAACCCTGTGGATTCTATATATCTTCCGTATGTCAGTACCACAATAAGCGGCTTTGCAAGCAATACAAACAACAGTGTTGGTATGGTATTGATTATTACTGCCATGGTGACTGTTTTAAGGAGTTTCTTTCTTTTATTTTCAGCAATGCTTTGGTAAATATCCGGTTCAAAGGTTTGACTGATGGCTGTGTAAAATACGTATAGATAATTGGCTATCTGAAAAGCCACATTATAGTATCCGAATGTAGTAACATCTAATTTCTCAAGCATTGCCCTGTCAATTCCTGCCATGAAATAATAAAGTATGGCAGATAATGAAATTGGCCATCCAAACTTTAATGCTTCCTTAAACACTTGCCTGTTGAACCTTACTCGCGATAACAATTTACGGAAACTATAGAAACCGAAAATTACACTTGGAATAAGCATGGCCCAGAAGCGACCGGCAGCGCCTTCTTTATAGATCACCACAAAAAGAATGGCAAAAGCAGCATTGAACAATGCATTTAAAACAGTTATGTTGAAAAAGCTACGGGCTTGCCGTTTCATGCGTTTTTCGATGAGCAAAAAATTTAGGAAGCAATTAAAAAAAGTTGGTATAAAGCATAAGAGCGCATAGGGATGAAATGAAAATGCTACGTTTGAAAGCCTGAAATAGATATAAAAGCCGGCGATAAACACAATGAAACCAACAATGCCAATGATTAGCTGTGAAATAACCAGTGTGTCAAGCACTGCGGCCCTTTCTTTTTCATCTATTTTAAAAAAGTTTCTCGAATAGTATGACAATAAGGAAAAACTGACAATTGGCAATATTAACAGGTTAAAAGACGTGAAATAGCCGATTATGGCATAATCTTCGGGTGACAGATTGACTGCTAAAAAGGGGTTTATGATAATACTGATAGCTGATGAGATAACCGAAGCGGTAAGATACAATGATAATTGCCGGATCTGGGTGTTCAATATACCCGTTTTGTCAGGTAACAGATTAAATATTAGGTGGTTAAATTTCAAAGCCTTTCATTTTATTTGATCAGCATTTGCCTGTTTTATTAACCCTTCGTTTTTGCATATCCGTATCCGTAACCGTACTGGTCGCTGTAAAGCCTGTTATCATTCAATACGATGCATACGTTTTCAATGTTTTTATATTTTATATCGTGTATGATATGGTTGAAAGCTTTTTTCAGGGTATAGTGCTGGCGGGCTACAACCACTTTTACATCAGCATAATCCATTAGCAGAAATGCATCACTTACCTGGGCGAGGGGAGGAGAGTCGAGTACTATGCAATCGTATTGTTCTTTTAATTGTCCGATAAGATCTTTTGTTTTATCAAGTGCAAGTAGCTCCATCGGATTGGGAGGTATAGGACCAGAAGGTATGTAATCGAGCTTTTCGTGAGGAGAATGTTGGATGATACTTTCCAGGTCAGTCCTTTCTGTATAATAAGAACTCAGACCGATCAACGAACCTTCCTCATTTGACATATAACCAGTGGGCTTGCGTAAATCAAAATCAACCAGAATGGTTCTGCGATCCAATTGTGCGTAACTCATGGCCAGATTCAGTGTGTTAAATGACTTTCCTTCACCTTCGGTGCTTGAAGTAACCAATATGGTTTTCTTTGGTAATTTCCGGTAGTGGAATTCAATATTCGTACGAAGGGCTCGAAACGATTCTGCAATGTTTGACTTGCTGTGTTCAAACATAACATTGTTGGTTTTGTGCCGGTTGTGCAGAATCTTACCCAGTACAGGTACATCGGTGATTTGTTCAATATAATCCTGACTTTCGACCTTGTTGTTGAATGCCTTTTTAAGGGTAAGTATGCCGAATGGGATTCCAAGTCCAAGTACCAGTCCGGCCAGATAGTTCATAGGAGCGTTTGGTGAAACAGGTTTGGTGCCTGTCATATTAGCCGGTTCAATAACGATGATATCGGGAAGATTGGATGCCTGGGTAATTTTTGCCTCAGCTCTTTTTTCAAGCAGGTAATTGTATATGGCATCATTAAGCCGGTATTTTCGTTCAATTCCACCCAGCTTACGCTGCGTACCAGGTAAACGGCTTATTTCACCTTCCACCTTTCGAATACGTTTCTGCATTTCATCAATGGAAATGTCGGTTGTTTTTTGCACTGCTAAAATGTTATCGGATACGGTTTTCCTAAGGTTGTCAATTTGAATGGTGAGCTTTGATACTAGTGGGTTTTTCTCTTGATTATTGTCGATCAGGTTTTTGCGCTGTGTTTGGGCTGTTATTAATTCCGACATTAATGTATTCAGCATCTGATCGGGAATACCCATTGATGCGGGTACCACCATATTGGAAAAATCATCATTTGTTGAAAGGTAATCCGATACATAGTCATAATAACGTTTACGGGTCATCAGCTCTGCCATTTTATTTTGCAGGTCCATATACAGGGCTGAAATTCCGCTGGCCTGATCTGAAACATCCAGTAACTGGTGCGACGACCTGAAAAGTTGCAGGTTACTTTCCGTTTCATCAAGTGATTCCGATATCTCATCAAGTTGTGATTCAATATATCCGATGGTAATGTTGGCAGTGTGATTCTTTCGGTCAAGGTTCTGCTGCGAATAAACATTCATAATCTCATCGATAATGTCTTTCCCCTTTTGCAACGATTCAGACCGCATGGTCATTTTTACCACAGTGGCTTGCTTGTCTACCACTTCAAAGGTAATTTCTTTCATAAGGTACTGTATGGCTTCCTGTTTGCTGATAAGCTCAACATAATACGATGAAGCTTTGTTGGATTGAAAGAGGCTGTTTTCATTCCAATCGATCATAAAGCTCAGGTCAGGTGTTTCGATGAGCTTACCCGTTTGCCCCTCGGTTTTGAAAACAAATCTTTTTTTGACCGATTCAATTTCACCAGTTTTGAAATTGTATATTCCGATGTCCTTTCCTTCGGCATGAATGGTGAAACGGTCTTTGCTCTCAAAGACAATGTGAAACTTCAGATTAACTGGTTGTACATGATCTTTTACATACAGGATATGGAAAGGAGCATCTTCATAGGCATCATAATATAAAAATCCTTTTTTACGGTAGTAATTCACCGCCAGGTCTAAGTTATTCACCGTCTGCTCAAATACAGGTGTGGATTTTAGAATCCATAATTCATTCTGAAAGTTTTTGTCATGACCGAATAACCCACTATTTAGAAAATCAGTCATATCGCTTCGCGAAGTCGAGCCTTTGTCTTCCTTAATCATGAGTGAGGAAGTGATTTCGTATGTTGGAATAGCATAACGGTTAACTGAAAATGCCAGCGCCAAAGCTATAACCACACTTATGACAAAAAAAAGATAATTTCTTTGAATCAGTTCGAATAATTTATTGAGTTCACTTTCCTGATCGATAAGGTTTTGCTGTTGCTTTTGCATATAGGTTGTTTTATTGTACCAAAACAATTATTGGGTTACACTGAATAGCAATATGGCAGTAGTGATGGTAGATAAGATCACCGAGTAAGGGAATTGATTTAACCCCCAGAATTTACGGTGTAGCGGTTTAACATAAACTATGTCATTGGGTCGGATGAAGTAGTAATTAGAAGCAAGTACTTCAGATTTGGTCAGGTCGATGTTGATCTTTATGTTCTTGCCATCTTCGTTTCGGGTCAATACTACTTCTTTTCGGTTGCCGAAATCAGTTATATCACCGGCAAGTCCAATGGCATCGAAAACAGTAAGCTTTTCCTGCGAGTATGCAAAATGTCCCGGATTCCTTACTTCGCCAAGAACCGACACAAAACGGTTAACCAGTTTCACCGACACGACAGGTTGATTAAGTACGTTTTCCAATGATTTCGTTATCAGCTCTCTTATTTGTTCTACTGTCATACCTTCAACATTGATTTTTCCGATAACCGGAAGTATCAGTTTCCCTTCTTCATCAACTGTGTACGAAATAAGCGAAGCTCCATACGGCTGAATGGTACCCATAAACAAAGTCTGTTGTGTGTTTCCAAACACATTGGCAGTGACATCATCCAGACTGTTTATTTGAATATATAACTCGTCGCCTGGTTTGAGATTGTATTCGCCAATGGCAGCTTCATTAAAACTAAGCATATCATTGCTCTTGTCCTGCATGTATTCGATATTACGCTGCATCACACACGAAGAAATGAACAGGATCATACCTGATAAGCAAAGTATTAATCTGCCTTGCTTCCAAAAGCCAGACAAGTAAAGTTTTTTCATTCCGGTGTTTAATTTTTATGATTTATAAGCAAACAAAATTAGATGATTAGACGTTAATTGACATCAAAGGTGACATCTATTTGACCATCCGCCTGAGAGAGGTGCTGAAACACGACGGGGTTTTGATTAATTGCAAAAGTCACTTTCTATAAGTACGCCATAACATATCTTGTTAAATGCGCCTTCTATCAATCAATATAGCAGCGGCTATGACGGCGCTGTACTTTCGAAGTACAATAATCAATATTAGCGGTTAAGCCATATGATATAAACAAAAAGCTAATATTAATACCATGTATAGGCTGATATTTAATGCCTTTCGCCGGTTATACGAGGCTATAATTGGAGATATGTTAATTCTTTACCTGAAAAAAGCTTCTATACCACGATATAAATTCTTCTATTCCTTTATCTACAGCGTACCTGGGCTTGTAGTCATAACTAATACCCAGCTTATTTACATCAGCCCAGGTTTTTTTAACATCTCCGGCCTGTATGGGTTTAAACTCGAGTTTTGCTGTTTTACCCGTATGCTTTTCAATGGCCTTAATGAAGTCCATTAGTTTAACGGGATTACTATTGCCGATGTTAAACACCTTGTACGGAGCAGGCGATGAGGAAGGATCGGGATTCAGTGCATTCCAATCCGGATTTCCTGTTGGAGGATCGCCTGTGAGTATGCGGAATATACCTTCCACAATGTCGTTAATATAAGTGAAATCGCGTTCCATCTCGCCATTATTAAAGACCTGAATTGGCTTATTCTCAAAAATTGCTTTGGTAAACAGGAATAGCGCCATATCGGGTCTGCCCCAGGGACCGTATACAGTGAAAAAGCGCAGTCCTGTTGTGGGAATATTAAAAAGATGACTGTAGGTATGGGCCATTAGTTCGTTACTTTTTTTAGAAGCTGCGTATAAGCTGATCGGATGGTCTACATTGTCGGTTTCTGCAAACGGGATATGACCATTGAGGCCATATACGCTTGAGCTGCTGGCATAAACCAGGTGACCGACACGATTATGCCGGCAGGCTTCGAGGATATTGATAAAGCCAACAATGTTACTTTCAATATAAGCGTGAGGGTTAGTAAGGCTGTAACGTACTCCGGCCTGTGCTGCCAGGTTACAAACCCTGTCGAAAATCTCATTCTCAAACAGTTTGTTTATTTGCTCCCGGTCTTCCAGGTTGAGTTGCACAAAGCGGTAATTTGGGTAAAGGCTACTTATAATTGGTTTGTTATACGAAATATCATTGTTGTCAATTCCGCTTTTTTTAAGCCTGGCATACTTAAGGTTGATATCGTAATAGTCATTTATGTTATCCAAACCGACAACTTCATGACCTTCTTTCAGTAATTTTTCCGCCAGGTGAAAACCTATAAAGCCGGCTGTTCCGGTAATTAAAAACTTCATAATTGAACTATAATGAATAATGCCAAGGTGTATTTTCCTGACCCTAAAACTACATATTTTTATTGTGTCTTATTATTTATTCCCATGCAATTTTAAAACGATTTTGATATGCTGCAAATTAAGCCTGCTGAATTGTAATACAAGTGTCCTTTGTCAAAAGCCAGGGTAACGCCAATTTGATAATCCTTGTTGAGTTTTCTAACGCCATGCAGTATTGCAGCAAACTGATCGGTTACCGGGAAAACGCCATTAAGTTCACCACCATGGACTTTGCCGGATGTGGCGGTAAGGTATGTTCCATAATTTCTTGAAAAAGACATTTTTCCCAACAGTTCCCATTTGCAAATGTTTCCATGAATTCCTAAATGGAAAGCTAACACCCTGTTGTTGTCGAAATAATTAAACATGGTAACCGGCAATTCTTTTCTGAGGTCATGTGACGGGGTTATAAAAGGACTGCCGATGCTTATCCCCCGGTATGACCAGCCAGTTTTGTAATAGGCATTGTTGTAATAGTTCTCGTAAGGCGATGAGGTATAAGGCGACCATGTTTCTCCGGCCTGGTTTTTAGAATATAACACTTCTAAAAGAAGTTTTTTCCAATGCAGTAGTTTTCCGTTATTTACTTTATGCTCAATACATATGCCGTTGAGTCCGTCGCGCAGGTTAGCCATGTAATATAAAGCACCTGCATCGAAAAAGCTTTGACGGTATATCAACAGGCGTATTTTCTCAAACTCAAGCGTAAAACCAATATCTATAGATCCAACATGATTTCCAATACGGGTCATCCTTATTGTGTCCTTTGAATAACGAGTACCCGCATTTACATACAAAAAAGTCTCAAGGTTGTTTAGTACATACGATTCTCCCAAAATATCCCTTTCGTCTCCCCAGACAACCTGGTGATTAAACCCTCCATATAATTTAATACGCCAACGGGGCTTTCCAAATCTCCCGTAAAGCATTTTCTGGTGAAGGAAGGTAGGTGTATTGGCCACCACCGAATCGTAATAATTCCAGTTTCCCATCCAGCCATGCATATAGCTGCCTTTAAAGGCAAAAAGTTCACCAAAGAAGGGCAGTGTGTAATATTCAGGTACGGCAAGCTGAATGCCGGGAATACCCCTGGCATTTCCCGAAACGCTCCATGATCCCGATGTAAGCAGGGTGTCACACAAACCGGTAATTTCTTTTACCCGTCCGGCCTTGAGTTCAAAAATCCCGTACCTGAATTTGCCGTAGCCTTCCGTTAAAATGAATTCAGTGGGGTTGCCCACATTTAAGCGGCCTTCGGCACCGAATCCCCAGTCGGTCCTAAGGTTTTTATTTGTATTATAATCTTTACGAACCGATCCGATTAATCCAATGGAAGCACCCGCAGGAGGAACACTGCCAAACTGATTGGAACGGATCCAGAAAGGAACGGCATCGGTTCCGCAATACACCCCCTGCAGTTCAATACGACCTGAATATAAATTATCCTGGGCAGATAACCATTGGGCCAGGGCTATCATTCCTGTCAGCAGAATAGTTTTACTGGTCATAAGGGTTTGCTAAATAGTGCTGAATTATTCCGGCAGGCATTTTTCAGGTTTTTGTCAGGTTCAAAAATATAATAATAAGTGGTAGATGGCGTGAATTGTTGATGGTGATGCCTGGAAATTTGATTAACAGCCATTTATCAGGGGTTGGCATGTTATGAGGGCATACGTGGGTGCTGGGTGCTGGGTACTGGGTGCTGGGTGCTGGGTACTGGATGCTGGATGTTGGATGCTGGATGCTGGATACTGGATGCTGGATACTGGATGCTGGATGCTGGATGCTGGATGCTGGACCTGCCTGCACTGCCGCTGCCACTGCTACTGCTACTGCCACTGCCACTGCCACTGCTACTGCCACTGCCACTGCCACTGCCGCTGCCACTACTACTGCCACTGCAGACTTGGCTCTTGCTTCTGGCTTTGTCGATAT
>CAZYDI010000039.1:0-23432 GCA_964646255.1 uncultured Bacteroidales bacterium | reverse complement strand
TTCCCTTTGGATTGTATATTGCTTTAATAACGGTGGATTCACCCGGTAATATTGTGGTCTTTGCCGGTTGCACTGCAGTGCAGCCACAACTGGCACTGATTTTACGGATAATGAGATTCGATTTACCGGTATTGGTCAGCTTAAATGAATGCTCAACCGGCTTGTCATCAGGTATATTTCCAAAATCGAACTGCCTGTTGTCAAATTCAGCATGAGCCGACATGGCAAGCTGTTCAGCGGTGAGACCTGAGAAATCTTCTTTGATATTGGCCGTTATGCTAATCCTGGTGTTTGAAACGGATTTTCCGTTTACCAGGAAGGGCAGCCTGTCGACCATATAATCCCAGCTGTTAATTTCGGCTGTGTTGTAGGTTATCTCAATAATCCCTTCTTCACGTGGCCGCAGAACTTCGGGTGTAATTCTTACCGTAAGGTGTTTGGGCAGGTTGGGGAAGGTAATGGCTGCCTTTTCTGCATCTGAAAAATTTAAAACCCTTATGGTATAGTTGGCTTTTTTTCCTTTGTAAACTTCTCCGAATGCCGCATATATGGTTTGCAATTTCAGCGGACCTGCATTAAACTTGTACACATCTTCGACATTTTCGGCCGGGATAACCACTCCCTTAATGATGAGCGGAATCTGTGGCTTTACGGCGTTGCTCAGGATCTGGATGCTTTTTACGACTGAACCTTTTTGCTGTTTAGGATTAAAATTAACCTTAATGGTTGATGATTTTCCCGGCAATACAGGCTCGCGGGGCCATTCGGGAACCGTACATCCACACGAGCTTTTCACGTCATTAATAATCAGGGGCACCTTGCCCTCGTTGGTAAATCTGAATTCATGGCTAACAACAGGATCGGTTTCCTTAATGGTGCCAAAATTGAATTCCTTTTCCTCGAAAGAGATAACCGGCAGGTTCTGGGAAATGGAAGAGAGACTAACTAAAATACATATGCCGGTCAGGTAAAATGCTTTATTTTGCATGGTAAAATAAGTGATTGGATAATCCAAAGATATTAAAAATCCGTTGATGTTTTTATAACACTTTCATTGATATGAAACTGGTTACCACCGCCGATGGTTCAACTACAATATATGTGCCTGAACTGGATGAGCATTACCATTCAACCTTCGGGGCAATTACCGAATCAAGGCATATTTTTATAAACATGGGATTGCTGTCGGTTAACAAGCCCGATATAGTCGTTTTTGAAGTGGGATTCGGAAGCGGATTGAATGCATTGCTCACCTGCATGGAGGCAATGCAGCGCAACCTGAGTGTACTGTACTATGGCATAGAGAATTTTCCCCTGGATACAAAGCTTACGGAAGGGTTAAATTATTCTGCAATGCTTGGCGAAGATGAGGCCGGGTTATTTTCCGCCATTCATGCCGCAGGATGGAACCGGACTGTTGACCTGTGCCAGAACTTTTCCATACATAAAATTCAGAGCGACATAACCACGTATAAACCCGAATTTGATTTTGATGTGATTTATTATGATGCCTTTGCGCCGGGCAAGCAAAAGGAAGTGTGGTCGGCCGAAATTTTCAGGACACTTTTTGAATGCCTTAATCGGGGAGGGGCAATTGTTACTTATTGCGCTCAGGGTGAAGTAAGAAGAAAGATGGCGTTGGCCGGCTTTGAAATGGAAAGGCTTCCCGGCCCGCCGGGAAAAAGAGAAATGCTGAGAGGATGGAAAAAAAATAACCCACCGGGTTAGCGGTGGGTTAATATATTATTAAGCAATAAATACTTACTTGCTGGCTATTTCATCAGAAACGGTTAATCTCTTACGGCCTTTTGCCCTTCTGCTGGATAATACTTTACGGCCATTTGCTGTGGACATTCTTTCGCGGAAACCATGTTTATTGCGTCTTTTCCTGTTTGAGGGCTGATAGGTTCTTTTCATTACTGTATTTTTTAATATTTTCCTCTTTCAAATCGGAATGCAAAGGTAAATATTTTATCATTTTAACCAAAAAATATTAAATGAAAAATCAGGGTTCAATGGCTGATTTTATCCCCGGCTAAAATAAATGTTAATTGTTTACAAATAAAATAGCTAAAGACCCATTCATATTGTTGTATAAGTAAACTAATATAACGTTATGAAAAACAAAACGGTACTTATTACCGGCGCATCAGGCGGTATTGGCTATGATCTTTCACGGATTTTTGCCGAAAACGGATCCGACCTGGTTTTGGTATCCCGCAATGAAACAAGGTTAAATGCAATAAAATCGCGTTTTGAAAGCCAGTATAGCATCAAGGTCACCATATTGCCCAAAGATCTTTCATTACCCAATGCTGCAAAGGAAATCAGGAGTGAAACCGAAACACGCGGGATTCACGTGGATATCCTGGTAAACAATGCCGGTGTTGGTGATTTTGGATTCTTTAATGAAGAGAACCTGGAAAATATTACAGGTATGCTTAACCTGAATATTGTAACACTTACGGAGTTAACCAGGCTATATTTACCGGAGATGATTGCAAGGAAATCAGGAAATATCTTAAATATTGCGTCCATAGCTGCATATATGCCAGGACCTTATATGGCAGTTTATTATGCCAGCAAAGCTTATGTTAAATCCTTTTCCAATGCCATAGCCAATGAGTTAAAAGGAACAGGAGTAATTGTAACGGCCGTATGCCCGGGCCTAACCAAAACAGGATTCCAGCAAAGGGTGGGAAGCGAACAAGCCAATGCATCCAAACTCAGACTTATGGCATCATCGGAATCTGTTGCAATGGCTGCAGTAAAAGCAATGAATGAAGGGCGTAACAGCGTTGTTCCGGGATTCTTCAATTCATCCATAGCGGCAACCTCCAAACTGATTCCCGACGGAATGAAATCACAAATCATACGGATGATTCAGGAATTCAACCGGAAAAAAATTGTGTAAGGGAATTAATGTGTGTAACGTGTTTGGTAATACGTTAAGGCGTTATGCGGGCAACCCTTATAGGAATTTGCTGTGGTATAAAAATTGAACCACTGGATGCCGTTTATTTTCTCTTTTTTCCATTCCGTGCTACCTTCGAGGCGAAGCGAATTGCCATCGCTGAGCTTTATCGCAAACGGCATACTGAAACCTGTTTCAACTTCCACCCAACGGTATTCAAGCAAAATGCCATCATGTTCTGTTGCTAAGCGGTATTCAAGTACAGGAATACCTGTGTCGTAAAGGAATTTGGCAAAAAAGGCCGACAGGTTTTTCCCCGATGCCTGGCTGGCAAACTGAATGAAATCGTCAGAATGTACGGCAGAATACTTATACCGGATGCAGAAATCACGGATCATGTTAAAGAAGAGGCTGTCGTTGTTTACAATGCACCGCAAGCAATGCAGCAGCATTGCACCTTTATTGTATACATCATTACCGGCAAGTGCATCTTCATTAACATCGCGGTTCTGCACCATGGGCCATACATTGAATATGGGCTTGCTCAGGAGATGATACATGTATTCGTCGTTTCCCAGCCTGTCCTCAAGAAACATATACTCCGCGTATGTTGCAAATCCCTCGTGAATCCAGACATCGGCCATATCGGCTGCCGTTACTGAATTACCCCACCATTCATGGGCGGCCTCATGCACAATGATATAATCGTAGATTTTATTCCTGTAGTCCTGGGCAGTGTTGTCGGTATAGCCATGACCATAGGCAATTGCAGTTTGGTGTTCCATTCCCTCATAGGGCGATTCAACCAGGCCGAAACCGTCTCCGGGAAAGGGAAAAAATCCAAAGGCCTTGTTGTAGAAACCGATCACTTCTTTTACCTGTTGAAAATGCCGGCGGGCCACCTCAAGGTTGTATTCCAGTACATTATAATCCAGTTTAAGGGTGTCGTTGCCCTGGATGAGGGTGTCGCTAAAGTCCACATATTTCCCGATATAAAAGGTTGCATTGTAGTTGTTGATAGGGTAGTCGACAAACCAGGTATACCTTGAAAACTTTTTGTTCAACCGTGAAACACTTCTAAGGTCACCGTTTGATACCGCTTTGTATTCAGCGGGTATCTCAAAGTGAAGTTGCATGGAATCGGGCTTATCGCTTAAATGATCTTTATTAGGCCACCAACAGCTGGCACCCAGTTGCTCACAGGCCACCCCGATCCAATGGTTGCCTTTGATGTCCCTTTTCCATACAAATCCTCCATCCCATGGAGGGTTTGGAGCATTCAACGGCTTTCCCTGATAATCAATCCTTATGCTATGCGATTCCCCCTTTTTAAGTTCCCGGGGAAAATCGATAAAAATCGCGTTATACTGTCGTTGCCAGTTCAGCGTTGTATTTCCCATGGAAATCCGGGAGATTTTCAGGTTGTCAAACAGGTCGAGTTGAATCCGTCTCGTGGGCTCAACAACAGTGAAGTATACCGTATTGTTACCGATGATTTTTTTACCCGCCGGTATTATCCTGATGTTCAGGTCGTAAAAACTGACATCAAAACAGGTTCGTTCAAAACGCAATGCCCCCCTGAGGGTGTCGGCACGGGTATAAGAAGGCCTGTAACCCAGTTTTGGATCGACCTTTACATTTTTATAAAACTGTTCAATTAATAAATCTCTTATATAAGAAGGGTCACATTCATATTTAAGGTACTCCTTATTAATATTGCCCCCCAGGCTTTGTGAATGCGAGAGGTCTTTACAGGCTTCCAGGTGATTTCCCAGGCTCAACCAGGCAAGGCCGCGGTTGTAATATGCTTCGGCTGCACCCGGCGCCATCCTGATGAGGGTGTCGAGGTTAAAGATCATGCCATGATAATCCTGCAAATGGTATCTTTGCAGGCTTCTTGCCCACAGGGAATCGAAATCCTGCGCATGGAGAGCAAAGGACAAAGCAGTTGAAATGAGCAGGATGGTTGTTTTACGAATAAATGGTCTTCTGATATTTTTCATATGAGTTATTAGCGGGGATTGTACCGGCTCATGGTCAGAATTTTCTGGTAATTTCTTTCTTCCATGAGTTGTTGTAAGGTAACGTCACTGTTTTTTTTCATGTATGATTCCACTATTCTGTATCCAATCCACACAGCAGCGCGTGCAGGTGAATTTCTTCCGAAATCGGTGGTAAAAGGTCCTTCGAGAATATACTTGTCCATGGTGAACTTATTGGTCTCAAACAGGAGTTTATGCTCTATAAGAAAGGCCCACATAGATGCCTCGTGTGCTATCAGGTAGTCAATTTCTTTCGTTTTAAATCCCGTTATCAATGTGTCAGGCTGATCAGGCAGCATGGCCGAGGAAAAATATGCCAGCATGCCACGGTAAACCATACGGGAGATGAGGTTGTCAACAGAGTCATTAAATGCAAATTCGGTTTCACCCCAGGCGCTCATGCAGTCCGAAACAATTTTGCCGGGATGCATATTTTTAAGCATGTAATTATAAATACCGGCCTGCCTGTAAACCGTCTGGTTGCTGCCCAGGTACTTGTCCAAGCCAATGCCCAGTAAACCCTCATCGGTTATCACGGATTGCCTGATACCTGAAACATAGGTAAACACCCGGGGAACCTGCTTTCCGGGGAAATAGTAAAGGTAATGCCTGAAGGCATTGTTCAGGTCCTGTTCGAGTGCATCTGTATCAGGAAAGACTTCCATGGTTTTTTTATACAGCAGGTAGTTGTTTTTATCAGAAATAAAAGCGGTGAGCCGTTCCATGAAGCCTGGATTTTCGGGCGATCCTATGCCTGCAATAAAGCAGAAATAATCGAAAAAATCGCCATACCGGCTTTGCCAGTGTTCGAGGTTGCCGGCAACAGATGAGGGATCGGATGTGAACAGATCCTGCTCAAAACGGACAATCCCGATATCGGTACTGATTTTGGAGATATCGACTTTTAATGGATCCCTGCTGCACGACAGAAGCATGGTAACCAAAATAAAAAAAAAGATGTGCTTCATCATTCCCGGAATATTTTTCATTTTGTCAAAAATAGTCGCAATTACAACAAACACAAAAACTTTTGCCTGCAATTCAGGTTTTGCGGTTTAGGGCAGTTAACAATGAGTGCATTTATATCTTGTTTTAAATCATTCTACTGCGTAAATTTGGAGCAAATCCATAAAAACAAACTATCGTGAAAAAAGCATTGATACTGATATTTCTCGTTAATTGCCTGGCTTTGGCGGGTCAATCAAAACTCAGGCTGGGTATTAACCTCGATCCCATGACTTCATGGCTTTCACCAAAAACCAACAATGTAGACAAAGACGGAGCACGTCCCGGTTTCGGCGGCGGATTGTTGCTTGAATACTATTTTCACACCAATTACGGGGTAATTTCCGGTTTGAATCTGGGTGTGCAGGGCGGCAACCTTAAGTATGATGACGCTGTTTCCATTACTACCGGCAAAAACAGTGAAGTGAATTTGTTACCCGAATCTTCCGTGGCTTACAGCCTGAGTTATCTTACACTGCCCATCGGGCTTAAGCTAAAAACCAATGAAATAGGCTATTTCACCTATTTTGCGCAACTCGGGTTTGCTCAGCAGATTAATGTAGGAGCTCGCGGAACCTCGTCGGGGAGCGGACTCAACAAAGACAATATTCCAAAAGAGATCAACCTGCTGAACATGTCGTATTTTTTTGGTGGTGGTGTTGAATACAATGTAGGCGGACAAACTTCATTGTTTGCCGCTTTAATATTCAACAACGGTTTCGTGGATGTATTGTCTGACGATGATCATAAGGCTGTGCAAAATTATCTTACCATAAGGGTAGGGGTGCTTTTTTAATGGCTTATGAAGATTGCCCTTGCACAACTTAATTATACCGTTGGTGCTTTTAATGAAAATGCGGAGAAAATAATCCGGACGATCAGGAAAGCCCGCCAGGACAAAGCTTTACTGGTTGTTTTTTCGGAATTGGCCATTTGTGGTTATCCTCCTCATGATTTGTTGGAATACAGGCATTTTGTTCAGCAATGCATAAACAAGCTTAAGGAAATAGCCGCTGAATGCCATGGTATTGCTGCTATAATTGGCGGTCCTTCAGTTAATCCCAACGTTGTTGGAAAAAACCTTTTTAATTCAGCCTACTTTTTAGCCAACGGTGAAATTAAAACCGTTGTTCACAAAACGCTGCTTCCTACCTATGATATTTTTGATGAATACCGGTATTTTGAGCAAAATTCAGATTTCAGGCTAATCAGCTATAAAGGGTTTAACATCGCCATCACCATTTGCGAAGACCTGTGGTACAAGCAACCTATCCTTACCGGATACGGTAAAGACAGGATGTATTCAGTTTGTCCGATGGAAAAAGTCGCCTCCTTATACCCTGACCTTGTGATCAACCTGGCTGCTTCTCCTTTTTCGTATAAGCAGGGTTTGATTAAATCGGAAATTCTCACCGATAATGCACAAAAGTACCGTGTTCCCATTTATTATGTAAACCAGGTTGGGGCGAACACCGACCTTATTTTTGACGGTGGTTCCATGGTGGTGAATTCCACGGGTATTTGCCACAAAATGAAATTGTTTGAGGAGGATTACCTGATTGTTGATACCGCTGATGTGGAAAAGGCTTCACCTGCCATTGCCAATGCCCCTGATATTACAGCTCAAATACATGATGCGCTGGTGCTTGGTATAAGGGATTATTTTATGAAGTCGGGCCTCAGGTCAGCTATTCTTGGCTTATCGGGCGGAATTGACTCTGCTGTCACCCTTGTATTGGCGGTGCGTGCATTAGGGGCCATGAATGTGAGGGTGCTGTTAATGCCTTCGCGGTATTCTTCGGAACACTCTGTGAATGATGCTTTGGCACTTGCCCATAATCTGAGCGTAAGGTATGATATTATCGACATCAATGATATTTACGGCTGTTATGAGGAAACCCTTGCCAGCGTATTCAAAGGCCAGGAAAGGGATGTTACCGAGGAGAATATACAGGCCCGTGTCAGGGGAAATTTGCTGATGGCGTTATCAAACAAGTACGGTAATATTGTGCTTAACACATCCAATAAAAGCGAATCAGCCGTTGGTTATGGCACATTGTATGGTGATATGGCCGGTGCCATTGGTGTTTTAGGTGATGTTTACAAGAGTGATGTTTATACGCTGGCGGCCTATATCAACCGCGATAACGAAATTATTCCTGTCAGCACCATTACCAAGCCACCCTCGGCAGAATTGCGGCCAAACCAGAAAGATTCCGATTCTTTGCCTGAATACGATATACTGGATGGTATTTTATACAATTACATTGAACTTCAAAAGTCAACCGCTGAAATTACAGAACAGGGCTATGATTCCCGGGTGGTGGAAAAAGTGATAAGGCTGGTGAACCTTAATGAATATAAACGATACCAGTCGCCTCCCGTTCTGAGGATTTCGACAAAAGCTTTCGGGCCCGGCCGTAAAATGCCTTTAGTGGGTAAGTTTTAATTTTTGTTCCTCGTTAAACTTGATAAAATTATTGTCCAGCATCCATTGCAGTACATGGATCAGTTTTTTCCTGTGGGCAGGAATTTTATCCATCAGGGTTTCCAGCAGGTTTGGCTCCGATGTTAGCAGTTCAACCAGTTTGTTTTTGATCAGTTCAAATTCTTCACCCGAAAGCGGAGATTCGACATTTTCACGGCAGACATCACACTCGCCGCAGGCAGGAGTTTCGGTCTCCCCAAAATATTCCAGCAAAAGGCGACTTCTGCACTTGTCATTTGACAGCGAATACAGGAGAATGGCGTTTGCCCTTTCGGTATACTTAATTTTTCTTCCGTGGAAATTTTCCCGGGATATGTAGAGCGATTTTTCGTCGAGCCGTTCCTCATAAAAAATAACCATAGGGGACCGCTTTTGAGGGAGGTAACTGATCACTCCCAGGGTTACCAGTTTGCTAAGGTACTGGCGCACTATGGCTTGTTCCACGCCTGCCCGCTTGGCAAGCAAGGCTTCGTCGATGGTGGTGTATTCGGTAAACACGCCGGTATACGACCTGAGCAACAACTTTATGAATGCATCGAATTTTGAATTGGAAACCTGGAACTTGTATAAATCATCACGGTCGAGGATAAATTTTATTCTTGAGGGATTGTTGATTTCTTCCGTTAGTTCGATATAGCCTTCCATCTCCAGTATTTTAAGGCTGCTGAACGTAGTATAAACCGAGAGCTGGTATGTGCGGGCAAAGTCGTTTATGTCGAAATCATACGACATGCCTTTGGAGCCCCCCACGGGGATTTGGAGGTAATTGCAAAGCGATGAATAGGTATTTTTTATGGTGGCAATATCGGGGAAGTTCACCTGTATCCGATGTTTTACCACGGCCAGGTCGGAATCCGAAGATAAAAGTATAGCATATGCTTTGTTGCCGTCTCTTCCGGCCCTTCCTGCTTCCTGAAAATACGCTTCGGGAGAATCAGGCAGGTCGACATGGATGACAAAACGGACGTCGGGTTTATCAATGCCCATTCCGAAGGCATTTGTTGCCACAATTACCCTGATTTTTCCCACCGTCCAGTTTTGCTGTACCGTTGATCTTACCTGGTGTTCGAGACCGGCATTGTAATATGCCGATGAAATTCCTTCCTGTAAAAAGATACGTGACAATTCAATGCTTTTGCGCCGGCTGCGAACGTACACAATTCCACTCCCTTTAAGTTTCTTAACCATCTCCAGGGCATCAATGTCCTTGTTTTCGGAGTGCTTTACCGCGTAAATGAGGTTTTCGCGCCTGAAACTGGTTTTGAGCAGATTTTTCTTCCGGAAAAGCAGTTTATCCTGAATATCATCGACAACGGCAGAAGTGGCGGTAGCTGTGAGGGCCAGCACAGGAATATCGGGATGGTATTTTCTTAATTCGGCTATTTTAAGGTAGGAAGGTCTGAAATCATAACCCCATTGCGATATGCAATGGGCTTCATCAACGGCAATCAGGTTCACGGGCATTTCCTGGAACCTGAGGCGGAAGATTTCAGAATTAAGCCTTTCCGGAGAAACATACAGGAATTTATATCCCCCGTAAAGACAATTGTTGAGTGCTACATCAATCTCATCGCGTGTGCATCCCGAATGTATGGCAACTGCCTTGATCTGAAGCTTCCGGAGGTTTTCCACCTGATCCTTCATGAGTGAAATCAACGGGGTTACCACAATGCATACCCCCGGAAGGGTCATGGCCGGCACCTGGAAAGTAAGTGACTTACCCCCTCCTGTTGGCATTAACGCCAGCGTGTCGTGATTGGATAGTACCGAAATAATAATTTCCTCCTGTAATGGCCTGAAGGAGTTATAACCCCAGTATTTTTTAAGGGTGGTTTGATAGTCATTTATCATAAGCCAAATCGCATCAGTTATCAATCAAAACGATGCAGAATGGAAGGTGCATTATTTGCTTTTTCAACTCAATATTACTTCTTTTTTTGTAATTTCGCACAATTTATAACTACCGTCATGAAGAATCTCTCCGATAAGATTATTTCTGAAGCGCTAACCTTCGATGATGTACTGCTTGTACCCGCTTACTCTGAGGTTTTGCCGCGCGAAGTGGATATTACCTCACAGTTTACAAGAAATATCAAACTTAACACACCGATCGTTTCAGCTGCGATGGATACCGTTACTGAGGCCACATTAGCCATAGCAATAGCCCGGGAAGGAGGTATCGGAGTTGTTCATAAAAACATGAGCATTGAAGAGCAGGCCCGGCATGTTAAAACAGTGAAGCGTGCTGAAAACGGAATGATCTTCGATCCTATAACCATTAAGGCCGATGCCACTGTCCATGATGCGTTGAACCTGATGAAAGAATACAAAATCGGCGGAATACCCGTGGTGGACAACCAGCATAAGTTACAGGGAATCGTTACCAACCGTGATCTTAGGTTTGAACACGATATGGACAGGTCCATCAGTGAAGTGATGACCAGCGAAAACCTGATTACCACCGGACAGGAAACCAACCTGGAAAACGCTGCCGACATCCTTCAGAATTATAAAATTGAGAAATTGCCCGTGGTTGATGAACATTACAAACTTATCGGGCTCATTACCTATAAGGACATTACAAAAGCCAAGGACCGTCCCAACGCATGCAAAGACCCGATGGGCCGCCTTAGGGTGGCTGCTGCCGTAGGTGTTACGGCCGATACATTTGAGCGACTGGAAGCCCTTGTTAAATCGGATGTTGATGCAGTGGTAATCGATACTGCCCACGGACATACGCTCAACGTAATCAATACACTTAAAAAAGCAAAGAAAGCATTCCCCAACCTGCAGATTGTGGTTGGTAACATTGCTACAGGCGAAGCAGCAACAGCACTGCTTAAAGCAGGTGCCGACGGCGTGAAAGTGGGAATTGGACCGGGATCAATTTGTACAACCAGGGTTATTGCAGGTGTCGGTGTTCCTCAGCTGTCAGCCATTTTTAATGTGGCACAGGCGCTTAAGGGTACCGGTTTGCCCATTATTGCCGACGGAGGGGTGCGGTACTCCGGTGACATTGTTAAGGCGATTGCCGCAGGAGCCAGTTCTGTTATGGCTGGTTCATTGTTTGCCGGTGTTGAAGAATCTCCCGGTGAAACCATTATATATAATGGCCGGAAGTATAAATCATACAGGGGAATGGGTTCAATAGAGGCCATGCAGCAAGGATCAGGCGACCGTTATTTCCAGGATGCAGAAGATGATATTAAAAAACTTGTTCCCGAAGGCATTGTTGCCCAGGTTCCTTTTAAAGGTTTTTTGTCAGAGGTTATCTACCAAATGGTAGGCGGTTTGAGGGCCGGAATGGGATATTGCGGTGCTGCCAATATTGAAGCGCTCATGAATGCAAGGTTTGTAAGGGTTACCAGTTCCGGAATAACCGAAAGCCATCCCCACGATGTTACCATTACACGCGAAGCACCCAATTACAGCCGTTAACCAATATATTCGAAAATGAAAAAAATTCTCCTGTCCTTTTTTCTCTTTACAGCATTGGCATTCCTTGCATTGTCGCAGGATGCGGTTATACTGACCATTGAGAACCAGCCCGTATTCAAATCGGAATTTGAAAGGATATACCATAAAAACAGCAGCATCGAGGGTTATGAGAACAAACCGGCCAATGAGTATATGGATATGTTCATCAATTTCAAACTCAAGGTGCTCGAAGCAAAGAACCTTGGTTATGACACGTTGTCTTCCTTTGTAAATGAACTGGCAGGATACAGGGAACAATTGTCAAGGCCCTATCTCCAGGACCGCAGCCTTATTGATAAACTGGTTAAGGAAGCCTATGATCGCAGCATCAGGGAAGTGAGTGCAAAGCACATTTTTATTAAGCTTCCTGCAAGTCCTTCGCCTGCAGATACCCTTGCTGCCTATAATAAGATTATGGACATCAGAAAAAGGATTGTTAACGGGGAGTCATTCGATAAACTTGCCAGGGAAGAAAATGATCCGTCGGAGAAGGATGACGGAGGCAAGCTCGGTTGGTTTTCTGCCTTTACCATGGTTTATCCGTTTGAGAATGCAGCATACAATACTCCTGTCGGCGAAATCTCCTTGCCCGTCCGTACAAAATTCGGATATCACCTTGTAAAGGTGGAAGGTTTTCGTGATGCACTTGGCGAAATAAAGCTTGCCCATGTTATGGTAAGGTCGGAACGAAACGAATCAACAGGGGCAAAATGGGATAATAAGGAAAAAATTGAAGCGTGTTACCGGTCACTCCAGGCAGGCGCTTCATTTGAAAGCGTGGTAAAAGAGTTTTCCGAAGATCCGGGATCTGCCAGGAACAATGGGCAGATGCGATGGATACGATCGGGAGAACTTCCCCCCGAAATTGAGTCAAAGGTATTTGCCCTGAAAGACAGCGGATCGTTTACAGCGCCAATTCAATCTCCTTATGGCTGGCATATTTTTCAACTGCAGGGAAAGAGAAAAATTGCCTCATTTGAAAAAATGAAAAACCAGCTCGAGGAAAGGATATTTATGGATGAGCGGGGCAAAAAAACCGAAGAGTCCTTCAATGCCTACCTTAAAGATGAGTACAGGTACAAAAGCTATCCCGATAATGTTGAAGCACTCGTTGCCCTCATGGATAGCACAATTTATGAAGGAAACTGGATGCCATCGGCTCAACTGATCGACCCGGTATTTACCATTAATGGCAAGGATTATTCACAGAAAGAACTGGTTGATTTCATATCAAAATCAAGGCGCTTTAACAAAAGTGAGTCTTTTGCTTCCATCGTCAACCGGAAACTCGGGGATATGGTCAATATTGAACTCAGAAGCCTCGAAAAATCGATGCTCCAGGAAAAGTATCCGGCCTTCAGGTACCTGATGGAGGAATATCATGACGGTATTCTTTTGTTTAATATCATGGACGACATGGTATGGAGCAAAGCTTCAAAGGACAGTGCCGGTTTGGTGAGCTTTTACCGCACGCGTCAATCCGATTACGTCTGGAAAGAGCGTGCAGCGATATCGCTTTATACCCTGAAGGACGCAACCCTTGAGAAAGCCGCGCTTAAGCTGGCAAAAAAAAGAAGCAAGACAGGTCTTTCTGCTGATGATTTCATCAGGCAGTTATGCGCTGATACGGTTGGTTGTGTTGAGGTTTCGGATCAGAAAATTGAAATCGATGAGCCTAAACCCCTGAACGGCTTTGAATGGAAAAAAGGCTTTATAAAGCAAACAAAGCAGGGCAATAACCTGGTTATCCTGGTTGTAAACCAAATTCTGCCACCATCACAAAAGACCTTTGTAGAAACGCAGGGCCAGGTAACCGCAGATTATCAGAATTTCCTGGATGCACAGTGGACTGAGTCATTAAGGGCAAAGTATGCCGTTAAGGTTTATGATGATGTTCTAAACCAGGTTAAATGACACTAACCATGAGATTATCCGCTATCATTCTGCTGGCATTGCTCCTTACAGCATGTAAACAAGGTACCGTTAAAAAGGATGAAAAACCCATTGCCCGGGTGAATGACCAATACTTATACCAAAGTGAACTTAATGGTGTGGTTGCACAAGGTATTTCTGGTGAGGACAGTGCGACTCTGGTTAAGAATTTCATTGAAAAATGGGTGCTCAACCAGGTATTGCTGAATAAAGCTGAAGCCAATCTCACTGAGCAGGAAAAAAACGTTGAATCGCAAATCGAGAACTACCGTAGTTCGCTGCTTATATATACCTACCAGCAGAAGTATTTGCAGCAGCAATTGGATACAATGGTATCAGAGGCTGAAATTGAGCAATACTACAGGGAGAACCAGCCGAACTTTGTTTTGCAGACCCCCATGATGAAAGGACTGTTTATAAAAATCCCGGTTAAGGCACCGGAAATATACCGGCTAAGGCAATGGTACCGGTCGGACAATGATGAAGACATCAAAAAGCTCGAAGGTTATTGTTTTAAGCATGCAGCAATTTACGATCACTTTAAGGAAGGCTGGGTAAACCTCAATGAAGTTCTTCGCATGATACCGGGTGACGACAGATCATTGATGAATACGCTGCAATCACGAAAATCGCTGGAAATCAGGGATGGCGATTTTCTTTATTTCATCAATGCAAAAGAAATTGCACCTGAAGGTACTGTATCGCCCTTTGAACTCGTTAAAAATGATATTCATTATATCATACTCAATAAAAGAAAAGTAAAGCTCATTAATGAACTTGAAAACAGCATTTATTCAGATGCCCAGAACCGGGGCAATTTCACCATTTATTAAGCAAATCATGAATCGTATTGTTATTTTAATTCTTGCATTTTTACTTCCGGCGGGTACGCTGGAAGTCATAGCCCAGCAAAAAATCATTGATGAGGTTGTGGCGGTTTTGGGCGATAAAAAGATTTTGTATTCCGACATTGAAAAAGGAATACTGCAACTCAAGGAAGCCGGGGAACCTGTTGGCGCTAATACGCGGTGTATTATTCTTGAACAGATGCTTATTCAGAAATTACTGTTGAACCAGGCTGAGATTGACAGTATTGAGGTAACCGACGCGCAGGTTGAGAGTGAACTCGACAGGCGCATGCGTTATTTTATCAATATGTACGGAACACAGGAAAAGCTTGAATCTTACTGGAACAAGAGTGTTATCGAAATCAAGCAGGATACCCGTGAAGAAGTGAGGGAAGGATTGTTAAGCCAGGAGATGAGAAGGAAAATATCCGAAGGCCTTTCGGTTACTCCTTCAGAAGTAAGGGCATATTACCGCAGCCTTCCCCAGGACAGCCTACCTTACATTAATGCCGAGGTGGAATTCAACCAGATACTTATTTACCCTAAATCAAGTGAACAGTCTGTGCTTGACGTAAGGGAAAAACTTCTCGCCATCAGGGAAAGGATTATGAAAGGTGAAAGTTTTGTTACCCTGGCAGTGGTAAATTCCGAGGACGGATCGGCAGTCAGGGGTGGCGATATCGGTTGGATTTCAAAAGCGGACCTGGATCCCGAATATGCCAAAGCCGCTTTTTCCTTAAAAAAAGGTGCCATTTCGAGGATAGTTGAATCATCGTTTGGATTTCACATAATCCAATGTCTTGACAAAACGGAGGACAGAATTCATACCCGCCACATATTGATTAAACCGAAATTGGCACCTGCCGAGCGACAAGCTGCCATTGAAAAGCTCGACAGTATTGTGCGACTGGTAAGGCTTGATTCCCTTACATTCCCGAAAGCAGCCATGCGCTTTAGTGAAGACGAAGATTCAAGACTCAGTGGCGGACAAGCGGTTAATTTCCGCAGAGGCGGGGTACGCTGGGCACTCGATGAATTCGAACCTCATGAATACAGCATTGTGAACAGCCTTAAGATTGGTGAAATTTCCCAACCGTATCAATCAATGGACAACCTGGGGCGAACCGCGTTTAAAGTAATATGGCTTAAAAACCGTACTAATCCTCATGTTGGCAATCTAAAGGAGGACTATAACCTTTTCAAGAACAGGGCACTTGAGGTTAAAGAAAATGCGCGTGTAAATACATGGGTTGAGGACAAAATAAAGACCACTTATATTAAGATCTCGGATGCGTATTCATCCTGCCAGTTTAGTATTAAAGGTTGGGTAAAATAAAAACGAAATAGTTGAAATATTTTTTTCCTGTTATTCTGGTGCTGCTGCAGTTCTTTGAAAGCCCTGCCCTTATGGCGCAAAGGCCTAAAGAACTGGAAAACTCCGCTACTTATATGGAGCAGGCACAGGATATTGCAAGCGGTGCTTACCGTTTCATCGGAAACGCACGGTTTAAACGCGAGGGTGCCATAATGTACTGCGACAGTGCTTACTGGTATGGTAACCGTAATTTTCTCGAGGCCTTTAGCCGGGTACACCTGGTTCAGGGCGACTCCATTGACTTATACGGTGATTATCTTACATATGATGACAATACACGATTGGCACAGATATCAGGGAATGTGAGGCTTGTAGGACGGAATACAGAGCTGGTAACTACCGAACTGGAATTTAATGTTGGTACCAGCACAGCTTATTATACAAAACATGCGGATATAAAAAGCGGTGAAAACAAGCTTAAAAGTGAAAAAGGGTATTATTACTCAAGGTCCGAGACCTATTATTTCGAGGATTCTGTTGTCCTTGAGAACCCCGACTATACCATTTATTCCGATACGCTCAGATATGTAACGCCTACCAAGGTGGCCTATTTTTATGGTCCAACCGAAATCATCGGCGACAGCAGTTATATTTATTGTGAAGATGGCTGGTATAATACCGAAACCGATGTGTCGATGTTAAAACAGCATGCGCTGGTGCAAAACAAAAATCAGTCCATCCGCGGCGACAGTCTCTACTATGAGCGTAATACCGGTATTGGCTTAGGTTATTACAACATTGAACTTTTTGATGCTGAGCAAAACATCATTCTGCGGGGTGACCGTGCCCTGATAAATCAACAGGAAGACAGCGCACTGCTCACCCAAAATGCCTTATTTATTTACATAACCAGTGAACTCGATTCGGTATTTGTTCATGCCGATACGCTCCGTGCGATGCCTGATTCCTTGGGTTTCCGGCAATTAAAGGCCTATTATGGGGTGAAAATGTATAAATCGGATTTACAAGGTATTTGTGATTCGCTGTATTATTCAACACGCGATTCGATATTGCGCCTGTATTATGAACCGGTATTATGGTCGGGCGAAAACCAGCTCTCAGCAAAGTATATCGAGATATGGACAAAGAACCGTGAGGTGGAACAAATGCATATGCAGCAACTGGCTTTTATGATTAACCAGGAGGATTCGGGAAAATTTAACCAGATCAAGGGAAAAAGCATGGTTGGGTATTTCAGGAACAATGAGGCCTACAAGATTGATGTAAAAGGGAACGGTCAAACCGTTTACTATGCCAAGGACAAGGAGGACCTTATAGGGGTGAATGTGGCAACAAGTTCCAACCTTAGCATTTATTTAAAGGACAATAAGCCCGATGACATCCGTTTTTATGTAAAACCCTCCGGCACAACCTATCCGCTTGATATCGCACCGCAGGAAGAACTTATATTGAAGGATTTTAAATGGCTTATTGATAAAAGGCCACGAAGTAAATCAGATCTTTTCAAGGAGTAACCACTGTATATAAATCAAAAAGGCTGCCCTTGCAGCCTCTGTTAATATTCGTCTTCATTGAAAAAGAAATCATCCTTGCTTGGATAATCCGGCCAAAGGTCTTCTATGCTTTCATAAATTTCTCCTTCGTCCTCAATTTCCTGTAAATTTTCAATAACTTCAAGTGGCGCACCCGACCGGATGGCGAAGTCAATCAGCTCTTCTTTTGAAGCCGGCCATGGCGCATCTTCAAGTTTTGATGCTAATTCTAGGGTCCAATACATAGGTGTAACTTTAATTAACTTCCTCTAAAAATTGTGCAAATATAAAAAAATAAAAACATCTTACAACCTCGGTTTCCAGACTATGTCTTTTTGATTAAAATCGTGTAACACCTTGCGCGACAGAACAAAAAGATAATCAGATAACCTGTTTATAAACTTTATTACGGCATCGGGAACAAAAAGTTCCGGTAAAAGCCGTATTATTTCCCGCTCAGCGCGGCGGCAAATGGTTCTTGCAACATGGCAATGCGATGACAGTATTTGTCCTCCGGGCAATACGAATGACTTTAATGGCGGCAAAACCAATTCCATAGCGTCAATAGACTTTTCCAGTTTAACAATACTGTTTTCAGAGAGTTCGGGAATCTTAACGCCACAATCTTCACAATCGGTTGCAAGAACGGCGGCACAAACCATCAGGGAATCTTCAATTTCAAGTAATTCCCCGCGAACAGCCTCATCGGTTGTCATATCCCTGATGAGTGCGATATAGGAGAGTAGTTCATCAACAGTGCCATAGGCGTCAATTCTCGGGTGCGTTTTTAACACAATTTTACCACCTATCAGGCTGGTTTTGCCCTTGTCTCCTTTCCTGGTGTATACCTTCATAAATTGATTACAGTTTATATGTCAGACCAAATATAAAGTTGAAACGTTGCGAAGGATAGTGGTTCCAGAGCATATAACTATTTTCACTCAGGTTATGGAAATCGGCAAATACCGTAAGCAATCTTGAATAATGATATTGGATTCCCAGATTAAGATCCAGCACCGGTTTTAATTTCTTTTCATTGTTAACTTCAGTATAATCTTTTACATACCGTGTTCCGATGAAGTTAAGGCCTGCATTCAGCTCAAATTTGTTAACCGTATAACGGGCTTCGGTACTCAGTATAAAATCAGGTTTATGCCATGCCCTGGCTTCTTCAAAAGTTTTGTAATCATAATACTTTCCGTCGATCATGAGTTCGAACCGGTTACCTGGTGCAAAAACAAGTTGTCCGTGGTAGGTAATCAGGTTGATGTCATCATAAACCGCAGTAAATTGATTGTCGAGCTGAAACGGTATTTTGGTCACGGTGTCATTCACAAATAAATGATAATCCTTGAACAGGGTGACGCTGACGTCGGCACGAAACCTTACCATTGAACTGATGTTTCCTTTCACGCCTGCATAAGCAGTAAAGTTACTGCTTGTATTCTTCAGCACCAATCCCGGTTTGATAAACATGTTTTCTTTAAAAAGGTTTTGGTAGCTGTTTTTCTTCAGTTCGCCTGTTACACCGAAAAAGGGGATGAGTACGTCTTTAACGACGATAATATCCAGGTTTGCGCGTGGGTAAAAATAAAAGCGGTTGATATCGGCAATATCTGCCACAGCTTCGAAACCCAGTTTAAACTGCCAGTCGTCGCTGCTTTTGCTAATCCAGGGTGCTACCCTGATGATGGTATTGTCGGTTGAGTCAATTTTACCGTCAAAGTTGGAGTATTCCGCAGCCAAATCGAGCCCTCCGAGGATTCCTGAAACTTCCTTGGTAAATGTAGCATTTACAACGGCTTGCATTTCTTTGTTCTTCTGCCGGTCGATAAAATAATTTACATCGGCATTGATATTAAATCCAATAAATTCAGGGTCTTCACTGTTCGATTTTATGCCTAGTTTTATGCCGGGCTTGTAGTTGCGCTGACGCAGGCTGTCCTTTTCAAGGTTTGGAGGCAAAATATAACGGTCGGTGTTGTAGCCGTAATAGTAAAAAGCATTCTGGTCGAAATTGAGACTGCCGGATAACGTAGTGGAAGGGAAGAAACGCTTTCCGTACAAGTTGATAAGATTTTCCACATAGCCTGCATTTGCTTTATCATCGTTCATCAGTCGAAGTTTTGCATGCGATGATTTATGGTGTATGTATGCCCCGTAAGCATAGTCCTTCGACCGGAGGTTGCTGATATTGAATTCGGCCAGCGGTGTAACGTAATTGCCAAAACCCAGTTTAATCCAGCTGTTATAAATTTTAGGCAAAGAAGTAGTGACTGTTCTGGCAGCCTTAATGGGCTCGGGTTCCACTTTGTTTTCGAGCCGTTGCGGAGAAATGGCGTAAATAAACTTAGGTGTGGAAGTATCTGCATCGCTGATGACGGGCATAAAATTGTATTTGGCGGCATCAGACAGCGTTGGTTCATAAGGACGAACCACGTAAACATCCTTGTTCATATTCTGGGCTTTTGCCTGGGCTCCCGCAAAAATTGCAGCAAGAATAAGGATAGCCGCCTTGCCATTGAATAATGCTTTGTTTGACATGGGATACCGTTTATTTTTCATAAAATATCTTTTAGTATTCATTTCGGAGGGTTCAGGATTATTCAATTTCAATTTCTTCATCATCTGCTGCACCTGCCTGACTGGGTTTTGCGCTTTGCTTATCGGCGATTAATTTTCGTTTTGCCCTGGCCTCTTCAATTATGCCGTCATCGGTTTTTTCATAATAGTCAATGAGGCTTTGCAGTGTTTGTACAGCCTGGAAATCGTCACCTTTTATCCTGAATATGTCAGCCCAGAGGAGGAAGCTTTTGGCCATCCAGAACTGATGGGGTGTCGTTTTATCAGCAAATTCAGCAATCACTTTTTCAGCCTTGTCCATTTCTTTACGTTCAAAATAAATCTGGGCAACCCTGAATTTTGATTCAGCCCCTTCGATACTTTTGACTTCTGATGCAACTTTTAGGTATTCATCCAATGCCAGCATATCCCGGTCGAGTGATTGCAGTGCCTTAGCTTTTGCATACCTGGTGCGCCTTTCCTGTTCCTGAGTCAGCTTTTCGGTAAGCAATGTTTTATCTGTAATTTCGATAAGCTTTCCGTATTCTTCCAGGGCCAGGTAACATTCAATCAATCCCATGCGGGCTTCGAGCAGGTTGGTTTTAACTTCGGCAGTTTCCTCAAGTTTCCTGTAATAGTCAACTGCGCCGGCAAAATCTTTTTGCCTGAACTTTATTCGTGATGCCCCCAATAAGGAAGGTTCAGTGAAGCGGCTTCGCGGACGGGCAATGACATAATCAAATGATGTCAGCGCCTGTGCATCTTCTTTGGCCCTGTAGTGGCAATCGCCCTTATAAAAATGGGCATTCATTAAATAGCGGCCATCCGGATTTTTTTCAATATAATTCCTGAGGCTTTGAACAGCGCGGGTATAGTCGCCGGTCATGTAAATACGCTCGGCAGTGAAATACGATAGGGAATCCTGCTCAATAAGATCATCAGAGGTTAACACCCCTTTGTTTTTCATATAGGAATAATAGCCGTCAACATCGTTCATGTCAACATACACATTCTTTAATCCTATCATGGCATTTTCAGATTCTGCCGTTCCGGGGTAATCTTCAATTACTTTTTTGTAACTGTTTATGGCGTCATGATTACGGTTTGAATTGAAGTACAACAAACCCAGGGCCAGGTGTGCTTTCTTTACATAGCTGCTTTTCGGAAAATCATCGATTACACGCCTGTAATTGGTTATAGCATTGTTTTGCTGGCCAAGCTTGACATAACTTTCGGCCATCTGAAAGTACACATCAGGCTTATAGGTTGAAGAAGGATAGTTGGTAAGTATTTGGTTCAGCACTCCGATCTTTTCATTTTCCTTACCCGTTACCCCCAGGGCCATTGCTTTCTGGAACATGGTGTAATCGTTTCCGCCCGAACCCGATTTCAATGCCATGTCATAAGCAGTTACGGCTTTGGTATATTGCAGCTGAACAAAATAGCAATCGCCCAGCCGGTTATAGGCATCCGCAACAACTTCCTTTTTCTGGTTTTTGGATGAAGCAATGAAGCGGTTGAACCACGCTGCCGCATCATTATAGTTTTTGGTGCTGAAATAGCAATATCCCAGGTTGTAATGGGCTGGAGCATATTCGTCGAATGAGGATGTGCCGGGCTGTGCAAGAAATGCATTGTAGCTGTCCTGTGCCTGTGTATATTCACCCATCCGGTAATAGGCTTCTCCAATCCAGTAATGGCAAAGCGCATAAATCCTGTTATCATAATTCCCGTATTTATCGGCATCCTTAAGCATATCAACAGCCTCCCTGAATTTCTGGTCATTGAAGAGCTCTAATCCACGGCTATAGGCAATCTTCTGGTATGCCTTTTTAATTTCATTGCTCATGCTGTGCAATTTTTCGATGGATGCAAGAGCGAGCCGGTAATTTTTCGCGTTCAGATAGGCCAATACCAGATAACTTGCGGCTTCTTCACTTCGCTTTGAGTGGGGATATTTATCGAGATAATCGTTTAAAGCCTGAACAGCTTCGTTAAAGGGAGAATAATCAAGTTCGTAGGTCAGAAGGGCATAGTTAAACAGGGCATCTTCACGAATAGCCGGGTCAAATTCCATTTTTGAGGCAGATGCACAGGCCATGCGTGCTTTGTTTTTATCACCGAGTTTCAGGTGACAGTCGGCCAGGTGATAAAGGGCATTCTGGCTTAATGCCGATTCGCTGGCCGAGATCTGGCCGAAAAGCGATGCTGCTTTATCGTACTTGCCGGTTTTGTAATAAGCATAGGCAAGGCTGTACCGGTCTTCGCGACTGATGCTGCTGCCTGTTTCGAAATACTTTTCATAGTAAGGTATGGCTTCCTCAAACAGGTTAAGCTGTATGTATGAATCGCCGGTTATCCTGGCAACTTCAGGGGCTCTTTTTTCGGTAACATTCTCCATGAGCGATGGAGTGTATTTTATAACCTCGTCAAATTTTCCCTGCTTGTAATAGATCTGCGTTAAATAATAAGGTACAATAGGGCCGAAGTTCACATCGTTTTTAAGCCGTGTAAAGCTTTCCAGTGCCGTTTCATAATTCCCCTGCGCGTAATTGATATGCCCGTAATAGTACAGGGCAGGCGGTGTATACTTGGTATCAAGGTCCTTAATGCGGCTGAATGCAAGCCAGGCATTTTCATATTCTTCTTTAAGAAAGTAACAATACCCTGTTTTAAACTGATATTCGGCCTGGTCTTCGGCACTCAGCCTTTTCGCGTCGACCTGCTGGTAATAAATAAGCGCATTGCTATAGCTTTTACGCTGGTAAAAATATCCGGCCAGGCTAAAAACAGCTTCATTCCTTCTCGGATTTTCGGGGTTGTCCCGGAGGAATTTGATCATCCTTGCTTCGGCATCATTATTGAACAGCTTTAATGCACTCATTGACGCATAAAACTCGCTGCCCGACAGCTGATCGGAGTTTTCGCCGGCATGTTCCGATATGTACTCATCAAACAACAACTGGGCTGCGCTGTATTTTCCATTGTTGAATAATTCAATTGCCTCGCGGTATTTGCTGTCCGATTGGGTATGATATACTGTTTGCTGTGCTGTTAAAACATGGCATACAGCCAGTATAACTATCACATTTACAATGCGTTTGATGCTCATATTTTAAAATTTATGACCAAAATTACTGATTAATAACGTATAAAACCTGTGCCTTATTCTGTTTAAATTAACATAGGGTTGTTAATTATGACCATCAATGACCCATGGTCAGATGTTATTAAAATGATAGCAAAGAAAATATTGTCTGAGCCCGATTTAGAATAAGGGACAAGGGACGAGGGAC
>CAZYDI010000038.1:22255-25733 GCA_964646255.1 uncultured Bacteroidales bacterium | reverse complement strand
CCTTCATGTGTGCATCGGGCCAGTAGCGCTTGCGGAACTGCCAGAAGTCGATGATGTCGCCGTTGAGGATGAGTGTTTTGGGTTTTATGCCCATCAGGTAACGATTCAGTTCCCTTGCCTGAGAGCCGAACGTTCCCAGGTGCACATCGGAAATAATCACCAGGTCTACCTTTCGTCTTTTTGGATTCATTTAATACTGAAAATTAACCCGTAATTCTTTGTTATTTAATGCCAATTTACAAAACTTCGGTTTTCCGGGCAACCCTTGTTAAATTTTAGGGGTTAAGAAAAATAGAAAGGAACAATCCATTTTGGACGAACAGTTACTTATAAATCATTGCCTGCACCAAAACAGGCTTGCACAGAAGCAACTCTTTGAAAAATTTTATGCTTCGGCCTACCGCTTATCACGCCGTTACCTGGGCATTCAGCAGGATGCTGAAGATGTTCTTATTGGTGCTTTTACAAGGATATTCAGCCATTTGGGTGCATTTGAATTTCGGGAAGAGGGTAGTTTGCAAAAATGGATTAATACCATTGTGATTCATGAATGCATTCGTTTTTTATCGCGTTATCGTCCGCTTGTAAGTGAAGAGGATGTGTCGGGTCTTGCGATTGAAAAGGAATGGGATGCATCGTCAGGTAACCATGATGCCGAAGAAGTAATGCAGTTGGTGGCGCAAATGCCTGACGGGTACAGAACGATTTTTAATTTATATGCTATTGAAGGGTACACACATCCCGAAATAGCTGAAATGCTCCATATTTCCGTGGGTACATCAAAATCGCAATTAAGTAAAGCACGAAATTATTTGATTGAAAAGCTCAATAAAACAAAACGATATGGAACCCAATAACTTTGACCGGTACATTCGTGATCAGGTCAGGGACGCCGAAAAAGGCCTCCCTGAAGTAGATATTTCAAAAAGAGAACGAATATGGAATGCCATCAGTATCCAGCTTGGACCGGGGATGACACGTAGTTGGTACAAATATGCAGCTCTTATTTTATTTCTTCTGCTTCCTTCATATTGGCTGGTGGTGCAGAACACCAGGCAGAAAAGGATTATTTCGGATCTTAAAGGGGAGATTGCATTACATGAAAAGCTCGCTCAAACGCATAACGGACAGCCTGCCGGTAAAAAGGAGGCAGGAGTCACTGCAATACATGATACCATTGAAATCATTCGTCCCGGGCTTATCATAACTCAGGTCGATACATTTAAGATAGTTGAATATATAAGAGATACCGTGCTTATTTACAATGAGTCGATGCAGGCCGAACAGGACATCAGCATGGCACATTTCGATAAGTCTGATCAACCTGGTGTTATGGAAAGGGAACAATCTTCCGGTGAAACAGGCATAACTGAAATTTTCTTAACAGAGAATTTTGCATCTGCAGGTGAAAAAAAGACAGGCAAGATATCCTCAATGAAACTTGTTTTTGGCAGCAAACCACAGGTACAGGAGTTCAGTCCGGCCGTTGGAACGAAACTATAGAATCTTATCAACCAGAAAACATGAACCTATGAAAACCAGGTTAATTTACTTAATAACAGCAATATTATTCGTAAATGCGCAAGTTGATGCGCAAGATAAGAGGTTGATGCTCGACACGATAAATCTTTTGTGTACGAGTCAGGTAGAAGTAAAAATTGCAGCATATGATATTGCCGTTCTGAAAAAGAATGATTCTGTTACGGTATTACTGGCTGATTTCAGGAAGCATCTGAAAGTGATCAGTCAAAGTATTCCCGAAGGCAATTATAAACTGGTTTATTTTCCGGGGAAATCAATTACCATTGAAAGGTTGAATGCGGTCAACAGGTTTACCATAGAGGGCGACTCATTATCAGCATACCGGAGAAATAACCAGTGTGAAATCGTTACGGAAACCTTTCACCTGCTGTTATATTTTGATGGTTTGACGGATATTATGAGTGATGAGCTTGAGCGATGTATTGCCGATGGTGTAAAAATGCTGCCCGAAAAGAATCGCTATGCACTGACTTATTATTACGGTTATACCAATGGTGTTATGTCGGGAGTGCGCCCCGCCGCGACAAACGGGTTTGCTTATGATATGTTAAATGTCAGTCCCGAAATAGGGGTTTTACTTGTGAAAAACACACCTGTAGTTGATTTCAGAATGGAAATCGGGGCCAACTTCAATAAAAAGGGCATATTGCGCAATGGTTATTACCTGGCCTATAACGGACTTTGCACATTTGGGGATTCAGCAGGAAAGCCCCGGTTGAATGAATTCCTGGACCTGGGCTTTCGTATTAACCGTTCAAATGATCCATTCAAAACGAGTTGGATAGGTGCAGAAATCGGTTTTCCCACCCGGAAACGGGGTGATTATTTTGATGATTTGTTGTTCAGGTTAGGTGTCCGTTGGGAGTTATCAAAATCAATCAGAATTTCGGGACAGATTTATGTTGAAAAGCAATTCAAACTTGCCTATCCGGGATTACGGGTTGGATTCGCGTTCTAAAAAATGTGATTCAGAAGGTGCTGACAGGCAATAATTAAGCTTAATACACATTATCCGTAATATAAAGGCGCATAAAGTTGATTACCTTTGAAGGTTCGTTTTTATATGATGTATTACTGAAACATGATCACACTTTGTGCTATTGCATCGGGGAGTAACGGAAATTGCTATTATATAGGCAACAACAAAGAGGCAGTATTGATTGATGCCGGTATATCTGCCCGGCAAACCATCAACCGGATGAAACAACAGAATCTCGATCCGGCCATGGTGAAAGCTATTTTCATATCACATGAACATGCCGACCATGTGTGCGGTGCGCGGGTTCTGGGCAAAAAGCTGATGGTGCCGGTTTATGCCACACGCCGCACATTTGCTGCCATGTACAACAACCACAAACCAATAGTCCCACGGTTTTTTGAGCCGGGCAAGGAAATTACCGTGGGGTCATTTAATATATTCCCTTTCCTTAAGAACCACGATGCGGCCCAGCCCTGCTCTTTCAGGGTGAGTTACAACGGCATTCACACGGGAGTGTTCACCGATATCGGCATGGCCTGCGAACGCGTCATCAGCGAGCTGGCCCGTTGTCACGCTTTATTCCTGGAAAGTAATTACGATGAAAAAATGCTGTGGGAAGGCAAATATCCCTGGCATCTGAAGAAGCGGATAGCATCAGATTACGGCCACCTGTCAAACGACCAGGCTTTTAACCTGATCTGCGGTCATTCAGGAAATCAGCTTAAAATGGTATTCCTGAGTCACCTGTCGGCAGAGAACAACACACCCGAAAAGGCAATGGAGCGGTTTGATGAGCTGCGTAACCGGTACCAGATCTACCTCACTTCAAGGCATGCACCGGGTGATGTGGTATCCATCAGAGCTGCCGCAACTGCTGCTGACACTATTCCGCTGTCAACGCAGCTTAGGTTGGAACTTTAGAACCAGGAACCAAGAGCCAAGAGCCAAGAGGCAAGA
>CAZYDI010000038.1:0-22155 GCA_964646255.1 uncultured Bacteroidales bacterium | reverse complement strand
ACTCCGAACTTCACACACATCCGGTATCAAACCCTTCCCGGGTATTGCTCCAGCCCGATTCTCAGGCAATCCATGGCATTTTTTAAATCATCCAGATTTAAAACATAGGCAATTCTTACTTCCTGCCTGCCTGAGCCGGGCGTTGTATAAAAACCTGATCCCGGTGCCAGCATAACCGTTCTTTTATTGTATTCGAATGTTTCCAGCATCCACATGGCAAACTTTTCGGCATCATCAACCGGTAATTTTACCATCGTGTAAAAGGCTCCTCCGGGTGTCGGACAATATACCCCCGGGATATCACTCAATGCCTTAACCAGAAAATTTCTCCGCTCAAGAAATGAATTGTATATGTATGCACTGTATTCAGGTGGTGAATCGAGCGCGGCCTCTGCGGCAATCTGACCGATATTTGGCGGGCAAAGCCTGGCCTGGCAAAACTTTAAGGCCGTTTGTAACAACTCCCTGTTTCGTGATGCCATTACACCCACACGCAATCCTGTAGCACTATAACGTTTCGATACAGAGTCAATCAGAATTAAATGCTGGTCAATGCCTTCCAAAAGCATAGACGACTTAATGGCTTTTCCGTCATAGCATAGTTCCCTGTAAACCTCATCACAAATAAAAAACAGGTTGTGCTTGAGCACCAGATCACGAATTTGTTGCAATTCGTCCCATGTATAGAGGTATCCGGTGGGATTATTGGGATTGCAGATAATTATGGCTTTTGTGCGTTCGGTAATTTTCTTCTCAAACTCAGCTATGGGAGGAAGGGCAAAACCATTTTCAATTTTCGAAACAACCGGCACAACTTTTACATCAGAGGCTGTGGCAAAACTGAAATAGTTGGCATAAAAAGGTTCAGGCACCACTATTTCATCACCGGCATTCAGGCAGGTCAATAAGGTAAGTGTTATAGCCTCGGAGCCTCCTGTTGTAACCAGGATGTCCTCGTAACTCAAACCTATTCCAAGTTTTTTATAAAATTCCGCAAATTTTCTCCGCAAAGATTCATTTCCTGCACTGTGCCCGTATTCAATTACTTTGGCTGACAGGTTGTGAATAGCATCAATGGCGTTTGGCGAGGTAAGTAAATCGGGTTGACCGATATTTAAACGGTACACTTTTCGTCCTTTTTTTTCAGCTTCTTCAGCAAGGGGAACAAGCTTTCGGATTGGTGAATTAGGCATTAACCGGCCTCTTTTTGAAATATCAGGCATAAAGGCATTTTGAATAAAAAGGTGAATAATTTCCTGTGACCAGGATGAATAAAAGCAACTGGTGATTTAATCTTTTTGCGGCGCGGCCGCATCCTGATCAGTGGCAGACTCTTCAACTTTTCCTTTAATTATAAGAATAATAGGTGTATCGGTAGCATTTGAAAACACACTGATGGACTTTGAGAAATTCCCGGTGAGTTTAGTGTTGTAGCTAACCTTAATGGTTCCCTTTTCTCCCTTTTTAACCGGTTTCTTAGGCCACTCAGGTTTGGTGCAACCGCATGATGCGCGAACATTGTTTAATATTAACGGCTCTTTACCGGTGTTTTTAAAAACAAAGGAATATGTGGCGTCGCCTTTATAGGGAATGGTGCCAAAATCATGCTCTGTTTCAGTAAATTCGATTGAAACACCTTCTGCTTTAACTGAAACTTCAGGTGATTGCTGAGAACAGCTGAATGCTGAAAATAAAACCGTAAGGCCAATAACAACTGAAATTCTTTTCATTGGTACCACGAATACGTTGATTGCAAAAATAATGGTTTTAGGATAACCTTATTCAGAATTTGTGCAAATTATCATTGGTGACCAAAGAATAGCTTAACCAGGACATTCACAATCACGATCAGTTCCTGTTCATACAACCGAAATCCGGTATCCAATATCCATCTGTTTATATAGTTTGGGAATAATCACCTTAAGGTTCAATGGTAAACAGATAAAAATTCTAATTTTGCACGATTAAGAAAAAACTTTACTTTCCATGGAGATTCCCAGCAAATATAATCCGGAGTTTGTAGAAGAAAAATGGTATAAATACTGGCACGAGAATAAATTTTTTAAATCGGTTCCGGATAACAGGGAGCCCTATACAATTGTAATTCCTCCTCCCAATGTTACCGGCGTGCTTCATATGGGGCACATGCTTAACAATACCATACAGGATATATTGGCGCGAAGGGCCCGCATGAAAGGCAAGAATGCATGTTGGGTTCCGGGAACCGATCACGCTTCCATTGCCACCGAGGCAAGGGTGGTTGCAAAACTTAAAAGCGAAGGCATTGAAAAAAACAGCCTTACGCGTGAGCAGTTTTTAGAGCATGCCTGGGAGTGGAGAAGAAAACACGGGGATATTATCCTGGAGCAGTTAAAAAAGCTTGGAGCATCGTGCGATTGGGACAGGACAAAGTTTACCATGGATGATGCCATGTCGGAAAGTGTTATCATGGTTTTTGTTGATTTGTTTAAAAAGGGAATGATTTACCGCGGTGTTCGGATGGTGAATTGGGATCCCCAGGCAAAAACTGCGGTTTCTGACGAGGAGGTTATTTACCGTGAAGTCAAATCGAAATTATATTTTATAAACTATCAGGTTAAGGGAGAGGATTCCTTTGTGACCATAGCAACAACAAGGCCTGAGACGATCCTTGGCGACACTGCGGTATGTGTAAATCCGGCCGATCCGCGTTACCGGCACCTTGTGGGAAAAAAGGTTTATGTTCCGTTGATAAACCGCGAAATACCTATCATAGAAGATGCTTATGTGGATATGGAGTTCGGTACGGGTTGCCTTAAAATCACTCCTGCCCATGATATTAACGACTATGAAATTGGAATCAGGCACAATTTGCCTTCCATCGACATATTCAACCAGGATGGCACATTAAATGAGAAAGCTGAGTTGTTTGTCGGTGTAGACCGGTTTAAGGCCCGAAATTTGGTTGTTCAGAAACTGGAAGAAGAGGGGGAGATTGCTAAAATTGAGGATTATGTAAATAAAATAGGGTATTCCGAGCGCACCGATGCTGTTATTGAGCCGCGACTTTCGCTGCAATGGTTTTTAAACATGAAAGAAATGGCCAGGCCTGCGCTTGAGCATGTAATGAATGATAACATTACCCTTACACCCAGGAAATTCAAGAATACATACCGAAACTGGATGGAGAATGTCAGGGATTGGTGTATATCAAGACAGCTTTGGTGGGGGCAACGCATCCCTGCTTATTATATAGGCTCAACCAATGATTATGTTGTTGCCATGACGGCTGAAGAAGCCCTTCAGCTTGCAATGGAGAAAACCGGAAATTCAGCACTAACATTGGCTGACTTACACCAGGATGAGGATGTTCTCGACACATGGTTTTCCTCATGGCTGTGGCCGATTTCGGTTTTTGACGGTATCAGGAATCCCAAAAACGCAGATATCACCTATTATTATCCAACCGACGACCTGGTTACCGCTCCTGAGATACTCTTCTTCTGGGTAGCGAGGATGATCATGGCAGGGTATGAGTACCAAAAAGAAAAGCCTTTTAAAAATGTATACCTCACGGGAATTGTCAGGGATAACAAGCACCGTAAAATGTCGAAGTCGCTTGGCAATTCTCCTGATCCTTTGCAACTGATTGAAAAATACAGTGCCGATGGTGTAAGGGTTGGTATGTTACTTTGCTCACCGGCAGGCAATGACCTTTTGTTTGACGAAAGCCTTCCTGAACAGGGGAGGAATTTTACCAACAAATTGTGGAATGCTTTCAGGCTTGTTAAATCGTGGCAGGTAGAAAAGGATACACGTCCGACAGAAGCATCGGAAAGGGCAATTGTGTGGTTTTATGAGAGGCTTAAACAGGGTGTTCGTGAAATAGAGGAGGATTTCAACCAGTACAGGATTTCGGAGGCCTTAATGACGGCATATAAATTATTTTGGGACGAGTTTTCATCCTGGTACCTCGAAATTGTAAAGCCCGAGTACCAGAAACCCATAGATAGCCGGACATACCAGTCGACTATTGAGATGTTTGAAGTGCTCCTGAAAATATTGCACCCATTTGTGCCCTTCATTACAGAGGAAATCTGGCATTTGTTAAAAGACAGAACAGCTCCGGGGAGTACCCTTATGTTTGAAAAAGCGCCATCAGTTAAACCCATCGATAACGAAAAGATCAAGCATTTTGAGCAGGTAAAGGAAATCATCACCTTTATCAGAAATACCCGGGCACAATTACAGATATCCCCTAAAGAAAAGCTTGCGCTGCTTATCAATCCCCTGGATTACAGCAGTGATTTTGATCCGGTAATTTTAAAGCTGGGCAATCTCTCGGAGATAAAATTGATCAGCGAAAAACCCGAAGGCGCAGTAAGCTTAATCACAGCGGAAGCGGAGTATTATATTCCTGTCGGGGAATTGCACAACGAAGAAGAGGAGCTTAAAAAACTCAATGAAGAGCTTGTTTATACCCGCGGTTTCCTGGAATCGGTAATGAAGAAACTGAACAACGATAAATTCGTCGGTAATGCTCCTCAAAAGGTGCTTGATACCGAATACAAGAAAAAAGCCGACGCTGAAACCAGGATAAAATCACTTGAAGAAAGGATTGCCTTGTTATCGGGAAATTAAGGCGTTCCTGTCATTTGTAAATGGCCTGATTACGGTGCCAGCCTATATATTTCCCATCTGCCGCCGTTTCTGACATATTCAAACCGGTCGTGCAACCTGTTTTCCCTGTTCTGCCAGAATTCAATAAGATCGGGGGCCAGTTTATAACCACCCCAATTTGGCGGTCTTTCGAGCACTTTTGTCCGGAATAACTTGAGGTAATCGTGCTGGAGACTTTCAAGATACTCCCTGTTGGGAATCCTCTTGCTCTGCGGTGATGCCCATGCACCAATCTTGCTTCCTTCGGGGCGTGATGCAAAATATTCATCAGACTCATGTGAAGCTGTTTTGAGTATCCGGCCTTCAATGCGAACTTGCCGTTCAAGCAAAGGCCAATAAAAAAGCAGGCTTCCCAAAGGATTTTCTGCAATATGCATAGCTTTTTTACTTTCGTAATTCGTAAAAAAGGTAAAACCATAATTGTCCACTCCTTTAAGCAAAACAACCCTCGATGAAGGCTTGCCATTGGATGTGGCAGTTGACAAAATCATGGCTGTTGGTTCGGGAGTCTGGCTGTTCAACGCTTCATTCAGCCAATATCTGAATTGAATGATAGGATCCGCATCGAGGTTATCAAGTTCAAGTTGAGAGGATTCTTTTTCCATATTACCGTGCTGTAAAGCCGTTTGCTATTGAAGAATTGCAGAATATAAACACTTCAGATCACTGTTGGTTCAAGTTTACTTATGCGGGCATTTTTTATGCTTGCATTTAGCTCAAAACCCGCCAGAAGCGCAATGGCATTAAAGTTCATCCAGAGCATTACAGCTATAAAGGTGCCTATTGGACCATAAAACCTGTCGAATGGTGCAAAATGGTTTATGAAATAGGAAACCACCATGGAGGTTAAGATGGAAAGAATAATGGCAAATACCGATCCGGGCGTAAACAGCCTCCATTTTGACCTTGGTGATGGGGCAAGGTAATAAAGAAAAGATATGGAGGTAAATGTTAGGGCAAGAACAATTAACCATTTACCTGCAAAAAGCAATCCTACAATGGCAGAGCCCTTTATTACACCCGTAAGGTAAAGGTTTTTTATGGCCATATTGCTAAAAAACAAAAGCATCGCCGATAAGGTAACGAGAATAAATAAAATTCCGCACAAGACAACGGCAATCAAATGCCTTTCAAACCATGTTCTGTTGGTCACGGTATGGTAGGTGGCGTTGAAGGCGTCAATAATTCCGTTCAGTCCTTTCTGAACAAAAAACAGGGTAACCAGAAAGCCAAAAATCTGCAGTCCGTGATGTTTGTCGAAAACTTCATTGAGCAATGATTCCAGCATGATGTAAGAATTCCCCGGAATCATGTTTTCCAGCACGTCCATCAGTCCCACCTGGAAATTCCTGAAAGGAAGATAAGGAATAAGGCCGAGCAAAAAAACTACTGCGGGACCTAATGCCAGCATAAAATGAAAAGCAATGGAGGTAGCCCTTATATTAAGCGAGCCTTTGGAAAGTCCCTTGAAATAAAGGGTAACGACTTCATATAACGATAAGCCTTTGGCGCCGGGAAAACTGATGTTCCGGCATAGTTCACCTACACTGTGAATCTGGTTGTTGAAGAATTTATAAGTACCGGTGCGACGAATCGAACTCATCGGGTTTATAATTTAATGCCTTAAGGCTTAAATCAAGGCTTTTGATTTGATGGGTGAGGGCACCCACTGAAATGTAATCGACACCACATTCAGCATAGTCCCGTATGTTTTCATAGGTAATTCCTCCGGACGATTCAGTTTCGAACCTTTCGCCTATCATTTCAACAGCCCGAAGTGTGGTGGGTATATCAAAATTATCGAGCATAATTCTGTTTACACCGCCAATTTCAAGTATGGTCGCTACATCCCGGATGCTTCGGGCTTCAATTTCAATGGGCAGGTCACGACCTGTTTCCTTAAGGTAATGTTTAGTACGGCCGATGGCATCGGCAATGCTTCCGGCAAAGTCGATATGGTTGTCTTTAATCAGAATCATGTCAAAGAGCCCGAAGCGATGGTTAACACCACCCCCGGTTTTAACCGCCATTTTTTCGAGCATGCGCATGCCCGGTGTTGTTTTGCGCGTATCGAGGATTTTTGTTTTTAAGCCCTGCAGGCGGTCCGCATATTTCCTTGTAACTGTAGCTATGCCACTCATACGTTGCATTACATTTAACAACAGGCGTTCCGCTTTCAACAGCCCCCTGATTTTTCCTTCTGCAATAAATGCAATGTCTCCTGGTTTTATTGATGTTCCATCGTGCAATAAAATTTCAACGCAGGAATCATCATCAACTTTCTTCAGGATTCTTACAGCAACTTCAACCCCGGATAAAATGCCGGTATCTTTTACCAGAAGATGAGCTTTTCCAATGGCTTTTGCAGGAATACACGCACGCGAGGTATGATCACCATCGCCAATATCCTCATTCAGTGCATTGTCTATAAATGCGTCTAGATCCTTAATCAGCATTGGCTTCTTCGAATCGGAGTTGATGTATATACGGTTTGCCCTCCCTCATTTTTATCAATAAAGTGACCCTATACCGGCCATTTGAGGTGGAAAGATTACCTATGGCATATTGGGAGTCATCTTTTCCTCCTTTATGGAGGATGACGAAGCCTGATGGCACGTGTTTTGAGAAAAAATCCTTTACGATCAGCTCGGCCTGCTTATTGCTGTAGATATCTTCTTTTCCGGGAATGGCCAATTCGATACTGGTATGAAAATACCTCGAAAGTACTACAGAATTGCCGGTTTTGAGGGCATCGATCACTGCCTGGGGAATTTCTCCGGAGGGCGATGAACCCATGTGTGCAAGTGGCAGGACCAGCAGGATGAAGAGGAGCGGGTATTTTAAAAAATTGATTTTCAACATCTTATTAAATGAACTTTTCTGAAAATTAAAAGTAAATTTGACGTTACGATGCAAATTAACAAATATATTCATATTATTTAATTTACAAGACAATCAAAATCCGGGCCATTTTAACCGGAAGCCACATTAATCCATATGAAAATTACCTTATTCAATACAGGCACTACACAGGATGCTTATCTCAGGGAGGGAATAGCTATATTTGAGAAAAGATTAATGCATTATTCCAATTTTAGCATGGTATACCTTGCGGAGCCCAGGAATCTTAAAAATATGCCGGAGCAGACCCAGAAGGTTGCAGAAGGAAAGGTAATCCTTACTGCAATTGAGAAAGTTGATCATCCGGTATTATTGGATATTCAGGGTAAACAAATGAGTTCCGGGGGATTTTCTGCGTATCTTCAGCAACTGATGAACCGGGGCATTAAACATCTGGGTTTTATCATCGGCGGTCCGTATGGATTTTCAACGGAAGTTTACGATACGGTGAAAGAAAGAATATCGGTATCATCGATGACGTTCAGCCACCAGCTGGTGCGGCTGATTTTTATTGAACAACTTTACCGTGCATTTACCATCATTAAGGGTGAACCGTATCATCATGCATAACAGGGCGAAAGAACTATGACTACAGGCAAATACCTGATACTGTTTATTACATTGGTTTGTGTAACCATTGGTGCTGATTTCCTGCTCGACAACTGGCATTACAAGCAAGGTGATCATCGGCGGCTTCAGAAAGAAATCAATAACAAGTTTGAAGCTGCTGACCGCATGTATGCCAGACTAAAATCAAACGACTGGCATCTTGAGACGTCTTTACCCAAAAGCAGCGGGATTAGTATGGTAATGTACAGGAATGACAGTCTGAAGTACTGGTCTGACAATAAACTTGACTTCAATTTTCTGAATGACAATCTGCCGTTGGAAAACCGGTTCCAGTTGCTGGATAATGGATGGTATATCATCAAACCATATTCCGAAGATTCATTGAGGGGGTATGCCTTAATCCTGGTAAAAACGGAGTACCCCTATGAGAATGACTATCTTGCGAGTGAGTTCCATGCCGACCTTAATCTTCCTGAGTCTACCGAACTGCTTAATGAAGCCCAGCCTGGATCTTATTCCATTGTTGACTGGGAGGGGATTTATTTATTCTCCATAAAATTCAGCATCCATGAACTCAGGTTTTCACGCGTTGAAAAATATACGATCCCTGCATTGATCCTTTTGTCGCTGTTGGTTTTTTTCCTGTTGGTTGACCGCTTTATAAGCTTTGTGAGAAAAGCATGGTATAAAAACCTGCTTATCCTTTGCCTGCCTTTGGTTTTTGCGTTATTAAGGTGGGTTCAATACAGGCTTCATATTCCCGCTGATCTTTACAGTCTTGAAATGTTTGGCCCCATTCCTTTTGCCAAATCAACACTGTTACCGTCGCTTGGTGATATGCTTATCAATACCATACTCATTATGTTTGTGGTTATTGAATTCTATTTGCATTTCAAGCTGCCGGTGAAAACAATAGGGAAAGGCAGGGATGTAACACTTACCATCACAATACTGATAGTGTTGTTAACGGCCTTTTATTTTTACGTCCATACCATACTATCGAACCTTATTTTACATTCCATCATTAGTTTCGAGTTTTACAATGCAGCAAGCCTGTCGGTATATACCATCATTGGCCTGATCATTATGGCCATGCATTTTGCCGTTATTCTTTTGCTGGCCAATAAGCTGCTTGCCTTGTGCAAGCGAAAATGCAAGTTCCAGAAACTCCTGCTCACATACCTTGGCATTGTTGCCATAATGTTTTACCTGTATCATCTTTGCGGATTTGAAACCGATTATGGTTCTCATTCAGCCTATGTTATCATATTCATAGTATTGGCTATCCTTCAATACAGGCGGATAGCATTAGGAAACTATACAGCAATGACCCTGATGGTAATATTGTTTTCGGCATATTCGGTATATATTATCGCTCATTTTGAGTATCGAAAAACCGGAAATAATATGGAAGTAATGGCTGAAAACCTTGCTGCCCAACATGATCCGATAGCGGAATATTTGCTGGAAGCCCTTAGTGTTCAGCTCCGAAACGACAAAATACTCAATGACTACATGTTTGACTACAACGTGAGTACCGAGGAAATCCATGAGTATTTGCAGGCCAATTACTTTAACGGTTTCTGGGGTAAGTATAAGTTGTGGCATACCGACTGTAATCCCGGAACCGCGGATTTTTTTAATGATTCATTGCAAAACTGCTACCAGTATTACCAGTCGAGGATGACCGAAGGCAAAAGCATGCACTTGCCCGGAACACAGTTTTACTTTCTGGATAGCCAGAACGGCCGGATCAATTACCTGGGATGGATTACTTATACCATGCCGGGACGAAAGGGCGAGATGTCCTTGTTTATTGAATTGGAGTCGCGACTGGTAGCGGAAGAGCTTGGTTTTCCGGATTTGCTGCTTGATAAAAAATACCAGCAAAATAAGCTGCTGGGAGAATATTCTTACGCAAAGTATTATAAGAATCAATTACTGGCTCAATCAGGTGCTTTTCAATACAGTCTTGATCTGAATACCTATAAAAACAGGCAGGAAAAGTTCGGGGGATTCAGGCACCACATTCATTATGTGAACAAGGATAATGTAGTAATGGTAAGCAAGCCCACAACCACCTTTTTTAACAAGCTGGTTTCATTTTCCTACATTTTCATTTTTTATTATATCATCATCATCATTTTCATTGTAATCAGGGACTTCTCCAAGCTAGGCAAGGATATTGAATTCAATTTCAAAAACAAGATTCAGTTCTCGATTACTGCAATCATTTTTCTTTCACTCATACTTGTAGGAGGCGGTACCATATATTTCAGCATTGAACAGTATGAGAAGAAACAGCATGATATCCTCAGTGAAAAAATTCAATCGGTTTATATTGAACTGGACCACCTGCTGGCATATTTCCCTGAGCGGATTCCCCCTGATTGGAAGGGCGACAGATATGACAATCTCAATCAGTTGCTCATCAAGTTTTCGGATGTATTCTATTCCGATATAAATTTATATGATCCCACCGGTTACCTGATGGCCACATCGCGCGCAGAAATATTCAATGAAGGTATTCTGGGCCGTAAAATGAATCCAAAGGCTTACGATGTAATGGTGAACAGAAAGCAAGCTGAGTTCATTCACCAGGAAACCATTGGTAATCTTAGTTTTATTTCAGCCTATGTGCCATTTGTGAATTCCGACAATAAGCTCCTTGCTTATCTTAACCTGCCCTATTTTAGCCGGCAGAATGTTCTCCGCAGTGATGTGTCAACCCTTATTGTAGCTATTGTAAATGTTTATGTACTGCTTATATTGGTTGCCATTGCACTCGCTGCCTTCATTTCTGAGCAGATTACCAGGCCACTGAGAATGATTCAGCAAAAATTCAGCGAAATTAAAATTGGAAAAAAGAGTGAAGAAATCACGTACAAGGGTCGTGATGAGATTGCCGGGTTGGTTAATGAATACAACCGGATGGTGAAGGAATTGGTAAAAAGTGTTGAACTCCTTGCCCGTTCGGAACGCGAGAGTGCCTGGCGCGAAATGGCAAAACAGGTTGCGCATGAAATTAAGAATCCGCTAACACCAATGAAGTTAAGCGTTCAGCATTTGGAGCGATCATGGAACAGCAACAGGGAGAACTTTGATGAGTACCTGCAAAAAGTTACCAGAACACTAATAGAGCAAATTGATACCCTTTCTTTTATCGCCTCTGAGTTTGGTAATTTTGCCAAAATGCCTAAAGCTTATAATGAGGTGATTGATATTGTTGAATCCATCAGGTCAACCTTAACGCTGTTTTCAAATACCGACAATATTGATTTTGTCTTTGAACATGAGAGTGAGTATATCCCCGTATTTGCTGACAAAGAGCAATTGTCGAGGGTATTTATCAACCTTTTAAAAAATGCCATACAGTCCATTCCCGATTCCCGGTCGGGAAAAGTGGGCATCAGTTTGGTACGCAACAGCGAAATGGTAAGGATAAGCATTTCGGATAATGGCAAGGGGATTCCTGAGGAGCTTCAGAATAAGTTATTTACACCCAGCTTTACCACCAAATCAAGTGGTATGGGGTTGGGTTTGTCGATTGTTAAGAGCATAATTGAATCTTTTGGAGGTAACATTACGTTTATAACTAAGGTCAACATTGGTACCACCTTTATCATTGAATTGCCGCTATACAGGGAGGCCAAAGCCGATGAAGAAGGATAATGCAATGAAGCAATTGTGTACTGCGTGTTGATAAATATACTGTTTGATCATTCGGGTATTTTTATATATTTGAATTTCAACAACGTTAGACGCACCAACTAACCCGGCTTGTAACTTGAAAAAATTTGTTTTTATACCACTTTTTCTTTTGCTGTTAGCAAAGGCATCGCTTTCCCAGCAAATTATCGTTACAGGTGAGAGCCCCAACTATTATTTAAAGGTTGAAGAAGTTTTTACTGACCGTGTGCGAATCACTGAAACTAAACCGGGTCAGCTCGAACAATTCGTTCCCGAATCGAAGGTAATGATCATTCAAATGACCGGTGTAACGATAGATACTTCATCTTCGAATTTCGAAACAACGGCATCCAGAACCAAGTATGAAAATCAAAACACAGGGAAATTTGAGGTTCTCCAGGTTGATGAGGTTGTTACCGGGGCTGATACGCTCATATATTTTACCGATAATTTTGCCAATTCGTATGACAATGGTGAAAAAATCCAGCTGGTTAAGCTCATTGAGGGCGAAGTTGTTACTGTTAACGGCTCGCTTACCGTTACACCCTGGGACGGAAATATCGGGGGCATTATTGGTATTATTGGCATCGATACGGTCAGGCTTTCTGCGGGAAGCAGCATTAATGCAAGTGCGGGTGGTTTTCGGGGCGGTCTGGTGCCGGATGAGTATTATACAGCATCATGCCGGTATGGATTATCGACAGCGATTAAGGATACATTGTATTTCTTACCCACTGAACTGGGCAGATCGGGTAATAAAGGAGAAGGAATAATAACAGCATCCTGGCCGTTTACCAAGGGCACAGCCTTTAATATTAACGGAGGTGGAGCCGGAAATGGTCTTTATGCCGGCGGTGGTGGCGGATCAAATTATGGTGTTGGTGGTGATGGCGGACAGCAATCGGCTGCCTGTGGTTTACCTTATTCTGCAGCAGGAGGCTGGGGTGGATATAACTGCCAGGAGTTTTACCTAAATCCTGCCGTACCCAACGTTATCTTTGGTGGCGGAGGTGGAAGCGGAACCCGCATGAATGGATCAACTGCCTCACGCGGTGGAAATGGCGGAGGAATAGTTATTATTTTAACTGAAGCGCTGGTTGGCGGGGCAGGAACTTCAATTCTTGCCAATGGCGAAAATGCGGCACATTCACAAGGTGCTGGAGGCGGTGGTGGCGGCGGTGGCGCTATACTTATTGATGCGGCTAAGTATAAAGGATCAAATATTGGAATATATGTCCGCGGCGGAGGCGGTGGCAATTCCACAAACCCGGCACCAAATTCCCTTGGTGGTGGAGGTAGTGGAAGCGGTGGCGTTTTTTGGCATTCCGGCAGCGTATTTCCTTCTGCTGTTATCGATACGCTTGCTTCAAACGCAGGATCCACAGGAGGTGGAATTTCATATTTTGCACAGATTGGCGTTAAAGGCGGAAATGGTGCCCGGTTGAAGAACCTGATCGTTCCCCTTACCGGATTTTTATTCAATTCCATTCGCGGAACCGATACCATATGCGCTTTACAAACTCCCGACACCATTACAGCCAGTCAGCCTAAAGGAGGGAACGGCATATACAGTTACCAATGGGAGCAAAGCATCGATAAAAGTACATGGGTTAATGCTGTTGGAACTGCCGCGTTGCGCTACTTTGTGCCGGCACCTTTGAACCAGACTACCTATTTCAGAAGAGTAGTAAATTCAATTAGCGCCGTAAACGATGAACCCATCAATGACATTAGCCGTTCCATTGAAGTCTTTGTATATCCGGCTATTGCCAATAACAATATCACAGGTACCGATACCATTTGCTACCATGCCGATGCTTCTGCTTTAACAGGAAGTTCCGCATCCCTCACTGGTGGCAATAATTTTTATCGCTTTGAATGGCAATATAGCAGCAATGAGGTAACATGGTCAGCAACCGGTACCGAGGCATCATTCGACCCTGCTGAACTCGACAATACAACCCATTATCGCAGAATAGTTCATTCAACTGCTTATTGCAGTGATACCACAGAAGCAATTACCATTACCGTTCTGCCGACCATCCAAAACAACCAGTTCAGCAATGAAAGCATCTCTATATGCGAAAATGGAAGTCCGGGCCGTCTCCAGATAGCGGAGCCCGCCGGTGGCGATGGTATATACACGTTTCAATGGCAGTACAGGGAGTTTCCCGGATCATGGATCAATATTGCTTCATCAGGCGATTCGGTGCAATACACCATTGGAAACCTTACCGATACCACAGCTTTTCGAAGAACCGTTTTTTCTGGAAATGACAGGGCTTGTATGAATACAAGTGATTCCATCATGATCATTATAAGGCCGCTGATTTCCAATAACTATATTGAGGGTTCATCTGTTAAATATACCTGTTACAACAGCGGCATTCAAATTTCGGGTTCAAATCCCCAGGAAGGTTTCGGCCCGGGAACCTATAATTTTGCCTGGGAATCCAGTGCTGACAATATTCAATGGAACTCATTAACGGGTACGGAAACTGATTATCAGAGCGAACCCCTTACAACATCTTGTTTTTTCAGGCGAACCGTTTATTCGTCACTGTGCACAGACGTATCGCCATCCGTGGAAGTTCGCATAAATCCGTTGCCAGCAGGCAATGTTTTTAATGCTTTCGATACACTTTGTGCAGGTGAGACCCTTTATGTTAAGTTTAATGTGGCCGGAAATGGTCCTTTTACGGTAACGGTAGGTGCTGAAGGCGAACAAGACAAAACTGCATTCAATGTGTCTGGTCCGGTGGATTCGGTATATTTCATGCCGCAGGCTACAAAGCCATATTATGTTACTACAATCATTGATGACAGCAGCTGTGTTGCAGATCCTGCGCTATTTGTACCGGTGGTTCCCGGAATGGTATATGCTGTACCGGTTGCCGATGCCGGCATTGATTCTGAAATTTGTAATAATTCCTTTGAATTACAGGCAAATAAAACAAACCCTGGTTATCATGGTGTATGGAGCGGATCGGCTGTTTTTTCGAATGACACCCTTGAAAACAGCCTGGTTACCATTGAGGATTTCGATACCTATACATTTATATGGACTGAAAACAACTGGCAATGTTTCGATGATGATGAGGTGGAAATTACTTTCCACGAACAACCTGAAATACCGGATGCAGGTGAAGATCAGGCACTGAATTTTGTTTATGTTACCCAACTCGAGGGCAGCCTTCCTTCTGCAGGTATTGGATTATGGACTGTTTCGTCGGGTAAGGGAATTTTTAGCGATCCCAATGCAGCAAGCACCGAAATATCCGATTTATCCGACATAACGATTGTGCGGTGGACGGTCACCAACGGTAATTGTCCTGCCGTTACAGATAGTTTGCTCATTATGGTTAATCCGTTACACATAACAAAGGGATTCACCCCAAACGGCGATAACCGGAATGATTTCTTTGATCTTGGTGCTGAACATGCTGAGCGGATAAAATTAAAGGTATATAACCCGGTTGGCAACCTTGTATATGAATCGGACAATTATAATTCGAGCGAAGCTGAAAGGTGGTTCGGTGAGAATATGAATGGCGTTAAACTTCCCGAAGGAACCTATTTTTATATCGCTACCATTAGAATTGCCGGTAAACAGGAAGAAGTGCAGTTCAAATCATTTGTTGAAATTCTCAGGGACTGATGCGTAAAACCCTTATCATAGTAATTGGACTGATGGTTTTTTCATATGGAAAAGCACAGGAAAGAGCCATTTTATATAGTCACTATTTTTTCAACGGGTTGGCAATCAATCCTGCTTATGCCGGAAGCCATGAAATGCTCAGCATCAGCCTGTCGCATCGAAGCCAATGGATAGGATTTGAAGGCGCTCCGGAATACAATGTTGTGGGGTTGCATACCCCGGTTAAGAATACCCGGATGGGGCTTGGTTTACTGGTTATGAATGAAAGCATTGGATTGCGAAAATACACCGGAATATATTTTAATTATGCACACCGCATGGAACTTGGGAGAGGCAAGCTTGCACTTGGGTTAAAAGGAGGTATAGGTACCGGGAATATGAAGGGGCTTGATTTAGGGGATGATATTCTTTTCAGTGAAAACGCACATTCATACATGCTGCCCAATTTTGGTGCAGGTTTGTATTATTATACCAACCGCTTTTATACCGGTTTGTCTGTTCCCTTGTTGTTTCATTATAAATCGGATGGAGGCGACATAAAGCCATACCATGAATTCGCCAATTACAATTACTATCTGACAGCCGGAATCAAGTTTGATATTGCTTCTAACTGGCAGGTACAGCCCAATGCCCTTGCTGAATTAGGCCGGGCAACAGGAGTAGTTGTTGATGCCGGTTTGGCGCTTCTTTACAAAGATGCTTTACGTGTAGGAGCATCATACCGGACCAAACAGGCCATTGTCGCTATTATTGACTACAAAATCACATATCAGTTGCACATTGGCATAGCGTATGATTATGGAATAGGAGAAATCAATGATTATAACAGAAGTTCCTATGAAGTGGCGCTGCAATATAATTTCGGATACCGTATTAAGGCTTCTAATCCAACAATTTTCTGACCCTGATGAATAAATGCAGATCAATATTGATTTTATTCGCAACGATATTCAGTTGCCATTTACTCATAGCGCAGCATAATTTTGAGGTATCTCCGTTGGGATTTAATACCCGCGCCAAGGAAATGGCCCCGGCATTCTTTCAAAACGGACTTGTATTTATTTCCGACAAACGCAATGATATTTTAACTTCTTATGTTGATCAGGATTTAAAACCGTTCACCAACCTGTATTTTGCCGCAAAGAAAAAGCAGGGAAAATTTGAATCTCCCAGGTTGCTGGCGAAGGAGTTAACCACGTTTTTGTTTGAAGGACCTGCCACATTCAGTGCCGATGGGAAAGAAGTGTTTTTTACCCGGAGCATTGATGTATCGGCATCAAATAAAAACAGCGCCAAAAGAGATACCACCTTCGGGATTTTTAGTGCAAAAGTTAACAATGGTACCTGGTCAGGTATTTCCTCCTTTTCCTATAACAGTTCAGCGTATAATACCGGATACCCCTACCTTACTGATGACGGAAAGAGACTGTATTTTTGCTCCGATATGCCGGGGGGGTACGGAGGATTTGACATTTATGTGTCGGAACGCGATGGCAACGTATGGGGTGAGCCAGTGAACCTTGGTGCTGCAATTAATACGCCTCAAAACGAAGTATTTCCTTTTTACCAGGGCGGAAGGCTTTATTTCGCCTCACGTGGACATAAACAACAAGGCGACCTGGATATTTATTTTTCAGCCTTTTTCCAGGGCGTGTGGCAACAACCCATGGCACTCGGCGAACCTTTCAATACAGGCAACGACGATTATGGACTCGTTTTTAATGCCACGGCCGATACCGGGTATTTCGTTTCGGACAGGAACGGTTCTGCCGATATTTTCGGGGCATATTCCCAATTGCCAACATTCACCGGGTGCAATACTCAGAAGGAGAATGATTTTTGCTATGTTTTTTATGAATCAAATTCTGAAATCGATACGCTTTTATATGCCTATGAATGGGACATGGGTGATGGAACCTTAATCAGGGCAATTGAAGCCGAGCATTGCTTTAAGTTGCCTGGTACTTATCTGGTTCAGCTGAATGTTATTGATAAAATTACCAACGATTTCATGGTTAGTCAGGCCACCTATTCTTTTGTTGTGGAGAAGATCGAACAGCCCTATATTACGGCAGCCGATACAGTCGTTGCCGGAGGTCAATGCAGTTTTTCAGCACGTGAAACATACTTCAGGAATTTCGAAGTTAATCAGTATTTCTGGGATTTTGGAGATGGCTCAAGGGCTCAGGGTGTTGATGTAACCCATACCTTCATCTTACCCGGTACATATTTATTGAAATTGGGCGTTACTGGTAGTGCCACCGGAGATGAAGAAGGAAATCCTCCCCGATGCGTTACCAAAACAATTGTGGTTGTGAGTGCAAATTGATGTTCAAATCAGTTTTAGTCAAGAAAATGTATCTTATCCCATATTTATTCGTATAGCAATTATTGCTAATAAATAATTGCACCATCTGCTTATGAAATACCTATTTTTATTGATGTCGGTTTTGATTATGCCTATTGTAGCCACATCACAACCAGTACCTGCAGGCGATGAAAATATACCTTACCTGATGACGTTTGGGCCAAAAGCCGAAACATCATGGGGAGATGATGATTTTTCACAAACTTTTTTCTTCTTAATCCCTAAAGATTTTTCCCAACCTGTATATATCAGGGTTTATGACCCGGATATTAGCGGAACAACCGATGAACTGGGAGGCGTTTTTGATACCAAAATGACCTATTCCATTTATGGAGGAAAAGATTGCTATAGCCATAAGGATGCCCAGGAAACACAACCCCTGGGGAACTACAAAAGCGGTAACCTTCTTGCTTCAAAGACCTTTGGTAACCAGCCGCAATATGACAACAAATGGCATACTTTTGGTCCATTCAATCCATCAGAGGGAGAATTTGTACAGAAATTCAACGGTTACATATTCAAAGTTATCTGCGATGGAGTAGCAGGTGATGATGGAAATCTATACAGGTATTACCTTTCAACCAAAGCCGAAACAAACCAGCCTGTTGAAGGAGCCAATGCATTTGCTTATGAATACTCGTTCCGGTTGCATGATAATCCCACCGAAGTGTCGCACATTTATCCATTTGTTGATGACAGGACTATTTCTGTTAAGCTTTCGAATTTCGACTGGGACTCAGACGGATTTATCAGGATTGTTTCTGTTGCACGCCGTGGACAGATGAGTAAAGTGTCCGGTGAAGACAATTGGATTGAGGATGAATTTGGAATTCATGGTGAAGAAAAGGGCAAGTCTCTGGATATTCAATTTATCAAAAGGAGAACTCCACCTGTAAAAAACAACAATGTTGTTGTAAATGTGCGCAACCAGTACGGTGAACTGTTGCCATTCTATGTAATTCCCATCGGCGGGGTTCCCAAGTTTAAATCTGAGATCAATCATAAACCAATGAATCAATAGGTTACATGCAAAGTTTAATCAGGTCAGTTTCGGTCATTCTTGTCGTAACGCTTTTTAGTTACCATGCTAAAAGCCAGGATTACAGAATCAGCAATTACGACTCTGATGAAGGTATTTGCCATAATTTTGTTTACACCATAAACCAGGACAGCAAGGGTTATATATGGATTGGTACAGGTGAAGGCCTTTGCAGGTTTAATGGTTTTACTTTTACCACCGGCCTGATTAACGATTCAACCGAAGGCCAGGTTGCCGGCGTTAGCTTTAAGGATAGCCGCCAAAACCTGTGGTTTGGTTACCATAATGGAAGAATTGCCAGCTACGACGGAGACAGGTTTACCCTTATTAACAATGAAACAGGAATTAATTCGGCCATTACAGCGATTTGTGAACTCACTGATGGTGACTTACTGATTTCTACGTTGAACAATGGTCTTTATGCGCTGAATGTTTCCTCAGGAAAGGCTCAATCCACCGAAGGCATTCAGCAGGGTATCTATACCTCTATGTATGTTAAAGGGAATACACTGATCCTGGGTTCGCAGGACGGACTATCGCTTTACTCTGTGGATAATGCCGGAATGCAGGCAAAATCGCAAGTGAGCATTGCCGAGCTTGATCTGGTAAGGATTCAGGATATTCAGCCTGCTTCGGAAAAAAACGGTTATTGGATAGCCACCGAGGATCAGGGGGTATTTTTATTGGTAATAAATGGCGAAAAGTATACCCTTAATAGGGCAGGAACTGATTATCTGACAGGAAATGAAAATGTGCAGGCTGTATATGAGGATCCGGATCATAATTTATGGATAAGCACGCTCAGAAAAGGAGTCCTGAAATTAACAAATCCTGATGGTGAAGGTGAATATAGGGATATCATTGTTTACAATAAACAAAATGGAATGCCTGCTGATGCGGTCAAGAAAGTTTTCCATGATATTGAAGGGAATTTCTGGGTTGCAACATACGGAAAAGGGTTAAGCCTGTTGTCGGCACAGCCTATGACATTTTATGAATTTGAACAGGCAGGTTTGGATAATGATATCCTGGCTATTGCTGTATATAAGGATCTTTATTTTATGGGAGGCCAGGGTGGTCTGTTCAGGTATAAAAGTGGCGATAAAGCGGCGGTGAGAATAACCAGTGTTCCCGAGGATAAGGTTACAGCCCTTCAGGTTGATGGAAATACGCTTTATATAGGAACAGAATCAAACGGCTTATACACCATGGATGTAAATGCCTCCCGTGCCATTAAGGTTCCTTATGAAGCTTACTCCATGGGCAACTGGATAAGTGCCATTGCACTCAGCAAAAAGTATGTCTTTTTGGGCACCAAGGATGGTATCTACCAATTGAGCCGGAATTTAAAAGAGCTCGCCCATTTTACCACCACCAATGGTATGCCGCACAATAACATTGAGCATATTGTTGTGGACAGCAAAGATCGCCTGTTGATAGCCACCAAGGCCAATGGCATTTATACCATTACCGACAGCAACGAGGTGAAGCTGATTGGCACAACCAGCACGGAAGTCGATTTTAAGGCGGTGGCCGAAGATGAAAATGGAGGGATCTGGGCAGCCACCTATGGCGATGGCGTATTATACTTTACCGGTGATTCTGTGTACCAGTTTACACAACGTTCAGGACTCAAATCGGATTATTGTTACAGCATTGCTGCTGACCGTAAAGGAAGCATATGGGTAGGCCATAGGATGGGGATGAGCCGCATTAACCTTAATAATATGCTGATAAGCCTGTATGACCAGTATCTCGGTGTATCAGGCGATATCAATTTAAATGCTGCTTTCAATGCTGATAATGGTGATATCTATTTTGGAACCACAAAGGGACTGGTAAGTTACCACCCATCGCTGGAAAGCAAGAACTCCCTGCCCCCGTTCACCAACCTTGTAAGCTTGCTGATTTCAGACAAGCCTTATGATTTTAATAAAGACATTATCCTGCCCTATAAAATTTATAATCTCCGGATTGAGTTTATCGGATTGAACTACAGCAATCCAAATGCTGTTCGCTACCAGTATAAACTTGAGGGTTATGATCTTGACTGGTCAGAGATTACCACCAACACCTCTGTTGTTTACCCGCGAATAGAGGATGGTGAATATACCTTTTATGTAAGGTCGTACAATAATGAAGGATTGACTGAACAAATAGTACCCATTACCTTTCATCTTCGCGTAAAGCCCCCGGTGTGGAAAACATGGTGGTTCATAACCCTGATGAGTGTGTTGCTTATTGCATTGATTTATCTGATAATCAAGTTCCGCGAGCGTAAGCAAAAGCAACTGCAGGAGTTCCTTGAAAGGGAGTTGACGGCCAGGACAAAAGAAGTGGTTGAGCAAAAAGAGGAAATTGAAATAAAGAACCGCGATATTACCGATAGTATTAATTACGCGAAGCGCATACAAACCAGTATGTTGCCGCCAATTAAACGGTTACAGCAGCATTTCGCGGGAAGCTTTGTTTTTTACAGTCCCAGGGATATTGTTAGTGGTGATTTCTATTGGTTTGACCAGGTAAATGACAACAAATTCACCATTGTTTGCGCCGACTCTACCGGCCATGGTGTTCCGGGAGCTTTTATGTCCATGATCGGATCTACCCTTATCAAGGATATTTGCAACAGGGAAGCAGGCAATTCTCCGTCAAAGGTTTTGGAAGTATTGGATTGTGAATTGAGAAATACCCTGAACCAGAACCTTGAGGATGGCACCAAGCCGGGAGATGGTATGGATATCATTGTTTGCGAAATTGATCTGAAAACCCATTATGTACGGTATGCATCGGCCATGAGGCCCATGATCATTTACCGCAATGGTGAAGAAATATTTGTTAAAGGCAGCCGAAATTCTGTTGGCGGCCATTACGAAAGAGAAGACAATTTATTTATGGATGAAGGCCTGCAGCTTAGCAAGGGCGATATCATTTACATGTTCTCCGATGGATATTCCGACCAGTTTGGCGGCCCAATGGGGAAAAAATTCAAAATGGTAAGGCTTAAAAACCTTCTGCAGGATATTCATACCAAGCCTATGGATGAGCAATGCCTGCATGTAAAAAACACATTTAACCTGTGGAAGGAGAATTATGAGCAGGTTGATGATGTGTTGTTTATGGGAATCAAAATTTGATTGGGTGTAGGTGATTAAGTGATTAGGTGATTAAGTGATTAAGTGATTAAGTGATTAAGTGATTAAGTGATTAAGTGATTAAGTGATTAAGTGATTGGGTGATTAGGTGATGAGGGAAAATGGGATTGTTGAT
>CAZYDI010000037.1:0-25821 GCA_964646255.1 uncultured Bacteroidales bacterium | reverse complement strand
TTGATGCACGAACTTGTTCGTGCCAAATCCAAAACGATCTTATTCTATATAAGAGGCTCGTACCGAACTAAATTAATGATTATCTTATTGTTAAACTATTTTTAAGGTCGTTTTAAGTCCTTAGGGGCACGTTTTTGGGGATGAAAATGATAGACTAAGATTTGTCTTCTGGTCTTCCCTCCTTCGCCATAGGCTTCGGCGGGTGAAACTGGTCTTCTGGTCTTCGAATTTCAATAGCGTTTTTATCGTGCTGGTTATGTGGCTGCCGATTGAGTTGCAGGGGCATGCCCACTTCGAGAAGGCTTGTGAGCATTGATGTATAAAGGCGATGCTGAAACCATATTTTATTACTGTCATAATGTCGTGGCGGATGTCATAAAAATATGTCATTTTGTCTTATATTAACGATGGCATTTTATTTGAAAGCAGATGGTTATAAAACAAAAATGTCAAACTAAAATATAGGAGGAAAAAACCATGTTACCTTCACTGAGAACAAGAAATGCGTGGCCTAATCTGGTTGAAGAATTTTTTAATGGTGATCTTTTCCCGAGATTTTTCGAACCTGAAACAAGGCATTCCCTGCCAGCCGTTAACATTGAAGAAAGCAGGGATGAATACAGAATCGAAGTGGCTGCACCAGGATTGAACAAGGAAGATTTTAAAGTAAACCTTGACAACAACGTGCTTACGGTTTCATCAGAAAAGGAAGCAAAGCAGGAAAATGATGAGAACAAGGTAATGCGTAAGGAATTCAGTTATTATTCTTTCACCCGTTCTTTCACACTGCCGCAAACAGTGAACGCAGATAAAATTTCCGCAACGCATAAGAACGGAATCCTTACCATTGTGGTTCCCAAGAAAGACGAAGCCAAAGAAAGGCCATCGAGGGATATTAAAATATCCTAATCCCTGTGTGAATTTTATTAAACACCCTGCGGAAAACCCGCAGGGTGTTTTTTTTGTAATAAAAATTGTAATTTGGTTATACTAAACGTTAGCCAAATGATCCGAAGGAATTTTATTAAAAAGGGCCTCGCTGCCGGTATCGGGGCTATTGCCATGCCTACCATTGTACCCTCTTCTGTTTTCGGTAAAAACGCCCCTTCAAACCGAATTCTGGTTGGCGCAATAGGCACGGGACGTATATCGAGGGGACATGATATTCCTGGTGTAATGAATTACGGGCAAGCCAGGATTATCGCTGTTTGCGATGTTGATTCGCGCAGGCTTAATGATACAAAAACACTGGTAGAATCTACATACGCAGCATCGGGAATCAAGCAGGACGCAGCAATGTATTCGGATTACAGGGAAATGCTCCTGAATAAAGACATTGATGCGGTGCTCATCAGTACGCCCGATCATTGGCATGCATTACCCGTGATTGATGCGGCAAATGCAGGAAAACACATATATGTACAAAAACCATTTTCCTATACACTTGATGAGGGTCGAAAGATGTGCGATGCAGTGAATAAATCAGGCATCGTTCTTCAAATAGGAACGCAACAGCGGTCGATGGAACAATTCCGTTTTGCATGCGAACTGGTACGAAACGGAAGGATAGGCAAATTAAACAGGATTGTAATAGGTCTTCCCATTGATCCTTCAGGTGAAGTGGAACCGGAAATGCCCGTTCCTCCAAACCTGAATTACGATATGTGGCTGGGCTCGACACCTTATGTGTATTACACCGAAAAACGGGTTCACCCGCAGGCTGATTTTGACCGTCCGGGCTGGTTGCGCTGCGAGCCCTATTGTTTGGGAATGATAACCGGATGGGGTGTGCATCACATTGACATTGCCCATTGGGCCATGGATACGGAAAACACAGGACCGGTTGAAGTATTTGGTACAGCGGAGTTTCCTATATCCGGTTTGTGGACTGTTCATGGAAAATACCGTGTGGTAAACAAATATGCCAATGGTGTAATGGTTGAGATATCGGATGAGTTTCCCAATGGTCTCCGGTTTGAGGGCAGTGACGGATGGATATTTGTGACCCGTGGCAATTATGCAGCAACTGCAAGTGATCCCTTGGCCGACCAAAGTCAGCAACCCCTGCAGGCAAGCGATCCAAAAATACTAACTTCAGTTATAGGCCCTGATGAAATACACCTGTACAAAAGCGCTGATCATCATGCCAACTGGCTTGACAGCATTATTCATAAGAACCCGAACATAACCCCTGCGGAAACCGGCCATCGTGCCACCAGTGCTTGCATTGTAAGCCATATTGCCATGAAGCTTAAGCGCAAACTGGTTTGGGATCCGCAAAGTGAAAAATTTATTGCCGACAATGAAGCCAATGCCATGCTATCGCGTCCGCAAAGAGCACCTTACCAGGTTTAAAACTCAATGTATATGAAACCAAACGTAACGTTATTACCCGGTATCATCGCCTGCTTTTTACTGTCGCCTGTGATTAACGCGCAGCATATTGCCACCATTACGGTGGAAGCAGGCAATTACAACCGTCATAATACCCCGGTTTTCGTCAACCTCAGCGCGGTAACCTGGTTGCCTGACTCTATGCTGATACTGCAGGAAATAAACGAAAGCGGAAAAACCCTGTGTAAGACCCAAACAGAACAAGGCACTGAAAGAAAAATGTGGTGGATTATTCCTGATATGAAAGCCGGAGAAACCAAAACATACCATCTGCTTCATAGTAAAGCTGAAGTCGGTGAACACATAATTTCTACAGAGAAAACCCCGGACGCCCTCATTGTAAAGGCAGGTAATAAAGATATCCTTCGGTACCATTCTGCTGTTGTGTACCCTCCACGGGGAGTGGATTCCTCATACAGGCGAAGCGGATTCATGCACCCTGTTTATGCCCCAAATGGTGCCGTGCTCAGCAATATGCAACCTGCTGATCATTATCACCATTACGGATTCTGGAACCCCTGGACAGACACGGAGTTCGAAGGGTTAAACATCGATTTCTGGAATTTAGGCCGGAAGCTGGGAACTGTGCAATATAAATCTTTCATTTCAGTTACCGGGGGCGTCGTTTTTGGAGGCTTTAAAGCGTTGCATGATCATGTGATATTCCCCGATTCTGCTCCTCGTACGGTAATGAATGAAGTATGGGATGTAAGGGCTTATAATGTGCCCGGAGCTTTTTTGTGGGACTTCACCTCAACGCTCAACCTGGCAACACAGAGCAAGCTTATCATAAACGAATACCGTTATGCCGGACTGGGTTTTCGGGCCACAGCTGAATGGACCAATCAAAACAGCAAGGCGCTGACCTCAGAGGGAAAAACCCGTAAAGACACCGATGGAACGCGTGCAAAATGGTGTTTCATTGAAGGAGAAACCGGGAAAGGCCGGGCAGGAATATTGTTCATGTCGTATCCGGCCAATTATAACCACCCTGAGCCGGTAAGGATGTGGCCCGAGGATGCAAACAACGGCAGGGGTGATGTATTTTTCAATTTTTGCCCCACCAAAACTATGGATTGGATTTTGTTACCCGGCATGGATTATGTACTTAAATACCGGATTCTCGTATACAATGACGGCTTAACAAGAGAACAAGCTGAAATGGCATGGAACGATTTTGCTAACCCACCGCTGGTTACATGGCTAAAACATTGATTATATAAATTTTCCGTGAATGAAATTAAGTGTAATTCCCTTATTAACGGCCTGTATTTTATTGTCGTGCAAATCCTATGAAAAACAGCCCGAAATGAAGACAGTAAAACTGGTCACCCTCGATCCCGGACACTTTCACGCGGCCCTGGTACAAAAAACCATGTATAAAGGAATTGACTCTGCGGTATATGTATATGCACCCGATGGTGATGAGGTAAATGAACACCTTAAAAGGATTGAAAGCTACAATACACGCATTGAAAATCCGACGGTGTGGAACGAAGTAGTATATAAAGGTGATGATTTCCTTTCAAGAATGCTTGCAGAGAAAAAAGGCAACGTAGTGATACTTGCCGGAAACAACAAGGAGAAAAACAACTATATTCTGCAATGTGTTGGTGAAGGAATGAATGTACTGGCCGATAAACCCATGATCATCAGTATGGATGATTTTGATGTGCTTGCCCGTTCATTTGAATCAGCCTCGCAACAAGGCTTGATTTTATATGATATTATGACTGAACGCAGTGAAATAACAACTATACTGCAAAAAGAACTATCGCTTGACAAGGAACTTTTCGGAACCCTTATCCGGGGAACGGCTGATGAACCCGCGGTTACCAAGGAAAGTGTACATCATTTTTTCAAGTATGTTTCAGGCCAGCCTTTGAAAAGGCCGGCCTGGTTTTTTGATGTAACACAACAGGGAGAAGGCCTTACCGATGTGAGCACCCATCTTGTCGACCTTATTCAATGGGAATGCTTTCCAGAACAGGTAATCGATTACAAAAAAGACATTGAAATTGTGGAGGCCAAAAGAAGCCCTACCATACTAACACCTGCGCAATTCCGCAAAGCGACTCAACAAAGGGCATACCCAGGCTACCTGGCAAAAGATGTCAGGGACAGTATGCTTCATGTATATGCAAACGGAGAGGTGGTTTATACCATAAAGGGTATTTACGCCAAAGTATCGGTGTTGTGGAACTTTGAAGCGCCCGAGGGAACCGGCGACACCCATTTTTCAATTATGCGCGGAACAAAAGCCAACCTCATCATCCGCCAGGGCAAAGAGCAGTCATATAAACCGGTTTTATATATTGAACCTGTTGAGGGAATATCCCCTGAGGCTTTTAAGCCCCGTGCCGAAGCAGCAATGGTAAGCCTCCAGCAAAAGTATCCTGACATTCAATTGAAATCAACAGGGAAACAATTTGAGATTGTAATCCCCGATCATTACAGAATTGGCCATGAAGAACATTTTGCGCAGGTAATGGAAAGATTTCTGAAATATATCGGAAAGGGCATGATGCCGGAATGGGAAGTGCCCAATATGCTTGCCAAATACTATACCACCACCCGGGCGCTGGAAATGGCAAAGAATAAAGAATAGAGGGTCTTTCTGATTACATGCTGCATGTATTGGCTGCATGATCAATATTTCCGGGTCAGGAAACATTTGTCATCATCCACTACCAAAGAATTTATTTATCTTTCAATCTTTTAACATAAAAATATAACGGCCGTGAGGTTTTGAACGGTTATCATTCGTTGCTTGAACTTAGCATAATGGAGCCTGCAATTAATTGGACAATCATCAGGAATGGAGATGAAAAAGCTTTCGCCCGGCTTTACGAAATGCTCTATTATCCGTTATGCTCCATTGCCTGGAGAATAATCAATGACAGGCAGGTTGCCCAAGAGATTGTGCAGGATGTTTTCAGTAAAATATGGAATGACAGGGCGATTATTGAAATCCACACATCGCTGAATTCCTATTTATCCAGGTGTGTCAGAAATTCCGCGCTTAATGAATTGAAAAGAAGGCAGACCAATAAAGGCAGTTCCGTTCATACCACATCGGTTGAATTATGGAAGTTGCTCCTGGAAACAAGGGAATCAAATGACTTTATCATAGAACAGTTAATTTCTGAAGACCTTCAAAAAAAGGTTAACAGGGCTGTTGAATCACTTCCTCCGCAATGCAGGGAAGTTTTCCAACTCAGCCGGCAGGATAATAAAACCAATGATGAAATTGCAGGGATACTAAAAATATCGAAAAATACCGTAAAGTCGCACCTGGCCAACGCCTTAAAAAGAATTTCATCCGTTATCAGCAAGGAAAAATAAAAAAATTACATTTTCTCCTCATCCTCCGGTAACAAAATCTTGTCTTGTATTATAGACAAATCATTTTATAGGAATACGAATGCCAGAAGACTACATTAATTCGCTTATTATCAGCTTTTTAACTAACGATATCACGGCTGATGAAATACGGGTGTTAAAGCAATGGACAGAAGCAGACACAAGGAATGCAGATTATTTCAATCAATGTATTGAAAGTTGGATGATTTCCGGGTACGGGGGTGATGTTAAGTCATTCAACGTCCGGCCCTCATGGGATGAAGTAATTGCCGGAAAGGCAATAACTGAAGAGCCAAAAATCTCCGTAAACAGAAAGCGTCTCATCCTGCAATATTTTAAAACCGCTGCCACATGGCTGGTATTTTTCCTGCTGGGAGGTGCAACACTGTATTTTTTCAAACCCGATAAAGATATTGCTCCCAAACCCATTACCATTGAAGCTCCATTAGGATCGAAAAGCCGGGTGGTTTTGCCAGATGGCTCAAAAGTATGGCTCAACGCGGGTACCAAGCTATGGTATGATGAAAACTATGGCAAGAGAACAAGAACATTGCATCTGACGGGAGAAGCCTATTTTGATGTTGCCAGGGATAAAAAGCATCCCTTTATTGTTAACGCAATGGGGTTAAGGATTGAAGCTTTGGGCACAAAGTTCAATGTTAAGGCCTATCCCGAAGAGCCTTCGGTATTAACCACATTGGAAGAAGGCAAGATAGATATTGAGATTCTGGCCAAGCATGACGGGCCCAGAAATGTTCTCTTACTGCCCAACGAGAAGTTTATTTATCAAAAAGCTTCGGCTACCTATGAAAAGCTTGGTATAGATGTTGATCAGGGTTCAATTCCGGGAGGTGTTATAAAGACTTCATCCAGGGGAATTATTGAAAGGCATGTAAACACAGAATTATATACCTCATGGAAGGATAAAAGATGGATTATTGAGGGTGAAACGCTGGATAAGCTGGCCCCTGTTCTGGAAAGAAAATACAATGTAAAGATAGGCTTCAGGGATGAAATTCTGAAAAAATACAGCTTTACAGGAACAATTGAGAAAGAGACCCTCGAACAAATCATGAATGCGATAAAGCTAACCGCCCCTATTGATTACACATTGGTAAAAGACAGTGTGATATTAAGCGCTGATCGCTCAGCACAGGATCAGTTTAAAAATATCACGTCACCATATAACCCTAATTAGTTTCTATTATTAACCTAAACCTAAAGAAAATGATACCTCCCTGAAAAAGCAAAGGGAGCAGCTTGGTCCCTGCCCCCTTTAAAAACACAACTTTTATTATGTCCTAATTTGCACTAAAACATAACATTCCAAATTTATGAAAAAAACAAATCCGGGGGAACCCGAATCCTCTTTCTTTCCCTTCCCCTTAAAAAAAACGCTGCTATATATGAAGCTGACTGTAATAATGTCCTTGATTTTAACGGCCAATATTTGCGCTTCGGTGTATTCACAAAATGCCAGGTTTAACCTGGAGGCCCAGGATCAAGCCATCCGTGATGTTTTAAAAACCATTGAGAAATCAAGCGATTTCAGGTTTTTCTACAACGATGACTTCATTGATCTTGACAAAAAAGTCACCATTTCTGCCATCGATATTTCAATCGATACACTCTTATCAGCATTGTTTGAAGAAACCAATGTTTATTACCGGGTTTTCGACAACAATTTCATTGTGATTACACCCGTAAAATCGTTTCAGCAGGTAAAAGTAACCGGAAAGGTCACTGATTACCTAACGGGGGAACCCATGCCCGGTGTATACGTTATCGTAGAGGGAACGAATACAGGGGCAATGACGGATGTAGAAGGTTACTTTTCACTCAACGTACCGAATGCCGATGTATCGCTGGTGTTTTCCTTTGTAGGCTATGAAACAATTACCCTTCCGCTTGAAGGAAAGACAGAGGTAAATGTTTCCCTTTCTCCCGACATTCAGGCTTTTGATGAAGTAGTGGTCATTGGTTACGGAGTGCAGAAAAAAAGTGTAGTTACGGCTGCCATCAGCAAGATCAGTGAAGAAGACCTTGCAGCCTCTGCTCCTACGCGAGTTGAAAACGCCCTAAAAGGTAAAGTATCCGGCGTGCAGGTTACACAGAGTTCCGGACAACCGGGATCGGATTCCAAAGTCAGGATTCGTGGTATAGGAACGGTTAACAACAGCGACCCCTTATACATTGTTGACGGGATGGCAGTTGAAGGAGGAATTGATTACCTGAACCCTGTTGACATAGAATCCATAGAGGTGCTAAAAGATGCTGCTTCAGCTGCTATTTACGGTGCACGGGCAGCAAACGGAGTTATCCTGGTAACAACCAAATCGGGAGTACAGGGTAAGGCAAAAATCAACTATGACTTTTCCTATGGATGGCAGAATCCGTGGAGGAAAAAGTCCGTTCTGAATGCTACCGAATACATGATCGTTATGAATGAATCTGCTGTTAACGACGGCAATGCTCCTAAATATACAGCAGAACAAATAGCCAATGCCGGCAAGGGTACCGACTGGCAGGATGCAACATTCAATTACGATGCCCCGGTTCAGAGCCATCAGCTTAGTTTAAGAGGTGGCACCGAAAAAATCACCTACTTTTTATCGCTTGGCTACTATGATCAGGAAGGGATTGTTGGAGGAAACTACAACAAATCAAACTATGACAGGTGGAGCATACGATCAAACAATTCGTACAACATTTATGAAACATCGAACCGGATGTTTTTGAACAAGGCAAAAATTGGTTTGAATCTTGGTTATTCCCGAATAACCAATTCAGGAATTGAGACCAATTCAGAATATGGCTCGGTATTGGGCAGCGCACTGGCTTTTGATCCTACAGTTCCGGTATATGCCGAAGATCCTGAAGGAGTTCTTGTTGCACATCCCAAGGCAGTTACCGACAAAGACGGGAGGGTATTTTCCATTCCCCCGGCAGGTTTCCAGGAAATTGCCAATCCTGTGGCTATGCTTAACGCTCCTTCATGGAGCCAGGGCAATTCTGACAAACTGGTAAGTACCTTTTGGGGCGAACTGAACATTTTTGATGATCTCAAGTTCAGGTCTAACTATGGCGTAGACCTTGCTTTCTGGGGTAATGACGGCTATACATTCCCCTATTTCCTTGCCTTGCAAGGCAAAGACATTACCCAAAGCTCGGTTTATTCAAATATGCACAGGGGATTCACCTGGCAATTGGAAAACACACTTACTTACAGCAAAACAATAAGTGATAAACACAATATCACGCTGTTGGTGGGACAATCTGCCAAAGAATACAAGGTACGTGAATTGTATGGCGACGATTATGATTTGCTGGAAACGGATCCCTCCAAAGCCAACATTGACTATGCTATTGCAGACAGGGATGAAGAAAGAGTGGCAGGTGGAACCGGCGGTTATTCATCACTTACCCTTGCCTCTTATTTTGGCCGTATCGACTACAATTATGCTGAAAAATATATGTTTCAGGCAACAATCAGGCGTGACGGATCATCCAATTTTGGTGCAAACCATAAATGGGGGGTGTTCCCGTCGTTTTCGGCCGGATGGAATGTAACGAGTGAATCATTCATGGCTAACCGTCCGGTTTGGTTTAGCAGCCTGAAACTACGCGGAAGCTGGGGAAAGAATGGAAATGAAAGAATCGGGCAGTTTAAGTACACCAGTCTTATGTCGGGTGGACAAAATTACTATTTCGGATCCGGAAAGCTTTCAACCATGCAATATGGCAGCAGCCCATCTTCGCTGTCATATCCCAACATAAAGTGGGAAGAGTCCACGCAAATCGACCTTGGATTTGATTCCCGGTTTTTTAGGGATGCCCTTTCATTTGGCTTCGACTATTTTAAGAAGACCACAAAAGGCATGCTGATGGATCAGCCAATTCCTGATTATGTTGGCAAAGGAGCACCAATTGCCAATGCAGGTGATATGGAAAACTGGGGACTTGAATTTGAAGCCGGGTATAAAGTAAAAATCGGAAGTGTTTCTTTCAGTGCAAATGCCAATGCTTCATACCTTAAAAATAAGCTTATAAAGCTTGGAAATGCCAGTGGCGAGGCTATATATGAAGATGCAGGAGCATCGGGATTGGGAAGTTATGTAAAATCAATGAACGGAGAAGTATTCCCCTTCTTTTACGGGTATAAAACCGGTGGAATACTGCAAAATCAGGACGAAGCCGATATGTATAACCTAACATACGGTGAACAAGCCCAGCCTGGTGATGTAATATTTCTGGATATTGCAGGTGGTGAGGATGAAAGCGGCAATAGTATTCCCGATGGAAAAATAAACGATGATGATAAAACCAAAATTGGTAAAGGTATGCCGGACTGGACATTCGGACTCAGGCTTGCTGCCGACTGGAATGGTTTTGATGTAGGCGTATTCTTCCAGGGAAGCCTTGGCAATGATATTTACGACTTTTCGCAACGCGGAGATATCAATGCCATGAACCGTCCATCATGGATGCTTGACAGGTGGATCGGAGAAGGCACTTCGAATAAAATTCCCCGGATGACTGCGGTTAATGCAAACAGAAACTGGAGATCTTCTGACCTGTATATTAAGGACGGATCTTTCCTAAGGTTAAAGACGCTCCAGGTTGGTTACACGCTTCCTTCGAAAATTACCGGCAAGGTTTCGGTACAAAGACTCAGAATTTTTGTTGCCGGTGAAAACCTTTTAACACTAACCGGTTATGACGGATTTGACCCTGAAATCGCTTCGGGCGGATACACTACGATAGGCATTGACAGGGGTATATATCCTCAGGCCCGTACAGTTTCCATAGGAGCAAATGTTACTTTCTGATTATAAAATATGACCATTATGAAAAAATATATATTTAAAACAGTACTGGCAGCCTTCATAGGACTTTCATCCTGCAGTGAGGATTTCCTTACCATTTCACCTACAGCTTCACAGGAAGCAGGTGGTCCGGCTACCGAAGGAGCAATTTTATCAAACCTTGCTTCGTGTTACCAGATCCTGTTGTTCGACAGCTATGCAGCCAACAATTACAACAGTATTGTTCTGATGTCTGACCTTCGTTCGGATGATATTTTCAAAGGTGGTGGTGATGCCGGTGACCAGGGCCAGCTTTATCGTCTGTCACAGTTTGATGCATCGCCAACCGAATTGCCTTTCGGACTCTGGCGGATTTACTATAGTGGTATCAGCAGGTGCAACAGCGTACTGCAGGCTTGCGCAAACGCTGTTAATGTGCCCGAAGCCAATCTGAAGCAATACAAAGCTGAAGCCTATTTTTTACGGGCCTATTACCTTCACTGGCTTTGGAAATTCTGGGGTAATATACCTTTTTTTGAAGAGGATTTAAACCCGCCCTACATGGCACGCCAATATCAGGCAGACGAAATTTATGATGAAATCATTGAAGACCTCGATTCAGCCATATTTGACAATGCCTTACCCTTTAGGACGACTCCTGAAAACGATGGCCGTGTGAACATGGCAGCAGCGTATATGCTGAAAGCCCGTGTGGTAATGTATCAACAAGACGCGTCGCTTTACGATGAAGTATTGGCTGAAATGGTTGCGATCATAAACAGCCCCGACTATGGACTCATGGAAGTATATGATTCAATTTGGTCACGCGGTGGTGAATTCTGCAAGGAATCAATTTTTGAGAGCAACCAATTGCCCGAAGGTAAAACCTGGGCATCGGGCTGGCAGGGTTATGGAACCAATTTACCGGCCTTTATTTCGCCCAACAACCTCACAGGCCAGGAAATATATAAGGGCGGTTGGGGTTTTGGACCTGTTCGTCAATCAACCTATGCGATTTTTGAAGAAGGTGACGAACGTCGAAATGCCTCCATCAATGTATTTGAAGAAGGAACCTATACACCGCGGTTCCAAAACACCGGAATGTTTATGGCAAAATATGCTGCACGTGAAGGGTACAATCCTCCTCCGGGTGATATGGACCTTAATTATGACAATAACCTCCGGATTTTCAGGTATGCCGAAGCCTTGCTCAATGCAGCGGAACTTATGGTACTGCATGGTGTGGCACCTGTTGAGGGCATTACTGCACAGTTCTGCCTTGATGAGATTAGGATTCGCGCAAATGTTGATCCAATACCGGCAACGGTTGAAAACATAAAACTTGAGCGCCGCCGTGAATTTGTTGGCGAAGGAATACGATTCTGGGATCTGGTTAGATGGGGAGATACAGAAATTCTCACGGAAAACCTTCCGGCATTTTCTTCCAACAGAACCTGGCAGGATTATTTACGGTATCTTCCTATTCCTGAATCTGAAATACTCAGGACCGAAGGAGAATACAAGCTTATTCAAAACGATGGTTACAACAAATAAAAGGATATCACTATGAAAAAATATAAATGCCTGGCGGCATCGCTTACACTCACAATGGCATTGCTTATTTCAGCATGTGAGCCAAAGGATAATTCCGAATACTCCCTGGGTAAACAACCCACTGCAGGAGACCTGAACTTTACCATTACACCTGTTACGGGTAATGAAAATATCGTGGATTTTGAGAACACATCTTCCGTGGCAGGTATGGCAGTGTGGGACTTTGGGAATGGATCTAAAACCAAGGGCGATAATGTTACCGCTGAATACCCGTTCAGCGGTGATTATTCTGTTGTTATGACGCTCTATACGCAAGGAGGATCAATAAGCATTTCAAAAGTTGTCAATGTTGCTGAAGATGACATGTCGCTTCTGAACACTCCTATGTATAACGCCCTCACCGGAGGTGCAGATGACGAAGACGGTAAAACATGGGTATATGACCAGTACCATGCAGGCCATTTCGGAGTAGGACCAAGGGATGACTCCAAACCGGTTTGGTGGGAAGCCGGCCCTGAAGCCAAGCTTCAGAGTTGCATGTATACCCAGGAATTTACCTTTACCCAGGTGGGCTTAAAGCTGAACTGGAGTAATAACGGTTATGTGTATACCAATGAATCCGGAAGAGCTGCTCTGGCAAATCTGGGGTATACCAATTCTGTTGTTCCCGGCGCAGGCGACTTCGACGTTGAATACCCAGTAGATGAAAGTTATACCTATAATCTTAACGAAAGTGAAGGAACTTTAACACTGAGCGAAGGTGCGTTTTTTGGGCACTATACCGGTTCATCAAACTATCAGATTCTTAAGCTTACCGAAGATGAACTGTATGTGAAGGTAATAAGCACCGTTGAACCCGGAAACGGTTGGTGGTACCGTCTTATCCCAAAAGAAAATAATGTGAAACCTCCGGTTGTTGTAAAAGCCGTGGAACTTGCCGAAGATTTTGAATCGGAAGAGGCCGAAGTGGAATTCAGTTTTGAAGACATGGGACCCCTGGCATCTCCGGGTTATTCAAATCCGGCACCATTGGGACTGAATACATCTGCAAGGGTATTCATGTACCAGAAAACAACCGGTTTCTACTCGAATATATTCCATGTGGTTTCGGGATATAAATTTGACCTTTCAACACAGAATAAAATCAGGCTGAAGGTTTACATTCCTTCGTATAACGATTATACCACCGAAAACACAAAGGCCGGTGATTGGATCAGCGATACCAGGCTGCAAAAAAGAGTGACGGTTAAATTGCAGAACAATGAATTGGGAGGTAACGCGTACACAACCCAAAGTGATGTTTCTTATACCGACCTTGAAACCGATAAATGGCTCGATCTCACTTTTGATTTCAGTTCAGTGAGCACACGCCAGGATTATGACAAAATTGTGATCCAATTCGGCGGAGAAGGACACTCCGGAACAGGAATTTTCTTTATGGATGACTTCAGTTTCAGTGAATAGTTCCCATATTGCAATGGTAAGAGCTGCCTTTAGGGGGCAGCTCTTTTTATTTGCATCAAAACAAAAAATGTTTCGTCTTTTATAAAAATTCATTTTTATGAGAATATTTTTTCTATTCCAGTTTCTACTTGTTTCCGTTCTGGTAAATGCTGGTCAAAGATTTATCAAAACCTCGGACAGTGTTGACTTATTCGTCAGGGTCAAAGGAGAAGGACCGGTCTGCCTTTACATTCATGGGGGACCAGGTTCAGGAAGCGACTGGCTCGAACAATTTATGGGCGATTCACTTGAAAGGCACTTCAAAATGGTATACCTTGACCAAAGGGGAGTTGGAAGGTCATCAACTCCCGCAAATCATGACTATTCAATGGTTCGAATGGTAAAAGACTTTGAGGAAGTAAGGAAAGCTTTGGGCATTGAAAAATGGCTGATTATGGGCCATTCATTCGGAGGCATTCTTCAAATGGCTTATATAGAGAGCAACCCTGAATTTATAACCGGAATGATTTTCATTAATTGCAGTGTTAGTTTAAACAACAGCTTCGAATCAAGTTGGTTGCCTAAAGCCATTGAGCTTGCCGGAAATGATGTACCTCCGGTTTGCATGGATACTGGGGTTTCAGTTTACAGCAGGATGCTGGCAATTATGCCCGTGTTGGGTAAAAAAGACAAAATGTGGGAAATTTTCTATGGTAACCGTGACGACAATCAGAAAATGAATGACACGTACAGAAAATTTGAAAACTGGAATGGTGACCAAAGTGAAAGGATTTTAGAATATCATGAGTATTGGCAGGATTTTCGGGAATTTACCGGAAAAGTAATGGTGCCTGTTCTGTTTTTCTATGGAAAAAAGGATTGGGCAATTGGCCCCGGTCACTACAATATTGTCAGATTTCCTGAAATGCTGCTTTGGGGAAGTGACGTTGGGCATGTACCATTTTTAGAGAATAAAGCCGATGTAATGAACGCCATAAACATCTACCTTGGAAAATACGGGTTTGCAGGTTCCGAATGAACCCATAGCGATTAGCAAACCTATCCTTTAGCCTCTCCACTCCCTTTTTCTATCCAGATTGGCGAGAACATCCAGCACGGTATTAACGTCTTCTGCAACCTGGAAATCGAACATGCCAACACAGATAAAATCGGCACCGTTTTCAAAAGCCCAACGGAATCCATCTTTGGGTTCAATTGCACCTGCTGCCAGAACCTTGAATCCCATTACAGGGACGGTGGCGCGGTTTACAAATTCTACGGTGCGTTCCGGGAATAAACAGAAACAGTTGTCGTGAAACCTGTTGTGATCAGGGCTTTTATCGCCGTCAACCTCATAGGGCACCCTGTTTTCAAGCGGGTGAGCCGACCAATAACGGTCGTGATGCATGGTCTGCATATAATAATCGGGAATAATTCCTTCTTCTTCGCAGGTTATAAGCGAGTCCACCGTGTGGGCACCCAATCCGGCAGTTATACCATGGCTTCGTATTTTATCGATCATTTTACCGATCACCACGGTCTTATTATCCCTAACCAGCCAGTCGCACCAGTTACCCTGCACCTGTATCAGGTCCACGCCAAAATCAACAGCCTTATTAATGAATTCAAAATAATCATTGGTATCCATGTTGGGAGCAACCTGGGTTATGACCTTCAATTTGCTGCCGGTGATTTTTTTGTATTTCTGGATCAACGGATTCGACGGAAAGCCGATATTAATGGTATTTATGCCCGCCTGCTCGCATAGCATAAGTGTTTCATATACTTTCTTCTCGGTGTTGTAAGCCTTAAACAATGAAGGAACATAAATAAGGTCGCGTGAATGAGCCCATCCGCCTATCAGGTTTCCTCCCATCACAAGCCTGCTTATGGTATGGTTTCCGATTTTCCCTTTTGGCAATACCCCTTTCAGTTGCCCGAGACTTGTTTGCTTAAGCTGAATGGTAGCACCCGACATAACATCGGCACCATAGGTATGGTAACTCTTCAACGCACCCCAACCCATGAAACCCAACACCGGAATTGATGCCAGGTTACGTATAGCATCACGCCTCGATGCTGAAGGCACTGTTTCATTAACCACTTTTTTCTTTCTTTCGGAAAGGGCATTGATAATATTTTCAATGCCATATCCCTTTTCCCTGCTGAAGTAAATGAGTATTAAGGCAATTGCCTCAATAAACAGCCGGTTAACGATAAAAATATGGCCTTCGGAAATATCCATAAGAGAATTCCCAACCGGAGGATAAGCAAAATAATACAGGGTGAGCAGTACAATACCGGCAACCGATGCATAACGGATTAAAACGCCGATAAACAATGCAATACCAATAAGCATCAACCCATACATATTGAGAATATCCGTTAGCCGGAGCAACACGGGGGATGATGCAAGCCAGTGGTAAAAACCCGAAAAAATTCCCGACGTTCCCTGAAGATATCCTTCAGAAGTCCAGTTTCCTGCCATAATTTTTACCCATCCTTCATACAGGAAATGCCATCCGATTGCCATCCTGAGGAGGGTAATCATCACACGGCTCCATACATTCGTTTCTTTGCTTTCCATTTTTTATTGCCATTTCATCAGGTTACCAACGAAAGGAATCAGCTCGTCAGCCATTTTTCTGTGCTCTGACACATTGGGATGCCAGTCGCTCCCATGCATTTCGAAGGGGGTAAAGGCAAAATAATGAATATTTGAATCAGTTTTGGCAAATTCACTTACGATAGCACGAATATAGTTTTGTACGCGCTGCCATTGTTTGCCCGGTGATGCAGGCCCTGCCAGGCAAAGAATGGGCGTAGCACTGTAATTTGCCCTGATGCGGCCTAGAAATTCAAGGTACCGTGTGGTAAATTCAGCCGAATCAAGGGGCGCGGAAAGGTCATTGGTAATCAAATTAATGACCACCAAATCCGGTACTTGTTTCGAATAGTCCCACAATATTGAATCACCGTCAATGATCGCATCAAACACCGCCGGCATATTAAAATCACGATTGCCGCCATAACCCTGAACAATACCAATTCCCGAGCGGCAAATGGCAACATATTCCGCACCCAGTTCACGTGCGGTAATTGCGCCATAGGAAAGGTAATTGTTTTCGGTTTCATACCTGAAATTCTCTGTTTGACTTAACCCTTCATTGCCATAGCCACAGGTATAGGAATTGCCTATGAATTCTATAACCCGGTCGCTTACCTCAGCCGGAAAAATTTTGCTTCCCGGGTCAAGGCGCAGCCCCAGAAATTCATTATTACCGGCATGCCATTCGGCCCTGCGGATAATATTGAGGCTATGTATAGTATCCTTGAGTCCGCTGGCCAGCAAATACGTACTATCGGGCTCGTTTGCAGCAAGAACAAAAACACTGTCATCCAATACAATGGTAAAAATAGTTCTGAGGCTGTCGTCTTTCATGATCATCTCCACCGAAGTACCGCTAAATTTGGCCCTTATTGCGCAACCTGAATACATAAATGCAGGTTTAAGCGGGTCACTCATGTCGAACCGGCCTATATAGGCAATATTCGGATTATCCGGAGAAACCAATACCGGCCCATCCGATTTACATGCCGAAAGCAGAATAACCAATGCCAGGGTGAGAATTGTCTTCATAAATGTTGAAATTTTATTATTAAATATAAGGGAATTCTTCATTCGCTGTTCCCTGTTGTTGGAGATTATGACCAATTTAAATCGTAATTTTGGTTTAAACCAAATTGAATACCCATGTCAAGTATCAAAGAACTGGCAGGAATGATCGATCATTCCATTCTGCACCCCACACATACCGATGAAGACTTAAAAACTCAATGCCATGTTGCGAAAAAATTCAGTGTTGCCTCTGTATGTGTAAAACCTTATGCTGTGCGCAAAGCAGTAGAGTATTTAAAGGATTCTCCGGTTAAAGTAGGCTGTGTAATAGGGTTCCCGCATGGCAATAGTTCTACCGCGGTAAAAGTTTTTGAAGTTGAACAGGCCTGCAATGACGGAGCAACTGAAATCGACATGGTTATCAACATTGGCAAGGCATTGAGCGGTGATTGGGCTTACGTGGAAAAAGAGGTTAAAACCATAACCGAGATTTGCCACAGCAACAAAGCTATAGTAAAGGTGATTTTTGAAACCGATTATATTACAAACAAAGCGGACAAAATTATGCTGTGTGAGATTTGCACCAGGGTGGGTGCGGATTTCGTTAAAACCTCTACGGGATATGGATTTGTTAAGTTAGCATCGGGTGATTACAACTATAAAGGAGCAACCGTTGATGACGTAAAGCTTATGAGAGCGCACTCAGGCCCTAAAGTACAGGTAAAAAGTGCCGGTGGTGTAAGGACGCTGGATGACCTGCTTCAAATGAAAGCAGCTGGGGCTACCAGAACCGGTGCCACTGCCACGGAAGCCATTTTGAATGAAGCAGTAAAACGATTCGGAAATAGCTGACATCTACAGAATAATTCCCGGATATGAAAATTCTACATTTGCTTTGGCCTGTTATCATTTTGGTGTGGATATCCTGTGACAGGCAAAGGCCTTTTCAGACCAAAACTGAAAACCCGGTGCCTGAAGATACAACAATGGTTGTCAGGCTTCATTCCGCCAATCCCCACTACCTGAGTTTCCGGAATAAACCGGTAATATTGATTTCATCCGGTGAACATTATGGCGCCGTAATGAACGCTGAGTTTGATTACAAATTGTACCTGGAAACATTGGCCAATGAGGGTTTCAATTACACGCGGATTTTTATCGGGCCTTATGCGGAGATGGGGTCCGACAATTTCAGAATTTCAAACAACACCATGGATCCTAAGCCACACCAATGGCTGACACCATGGAAGAAAGACAAAAAAAGCGGAAAATACAACCTGGATTTATGGGATGAACGGTTTTTCAGCAGGCTTAAATCGTTTGTTGAGTTTGCATCCCAAAAGGGAATTGTTGTTGAGGTTACCCTATTTACTTCCTATTACATTAACGCGCACTGGTACATCAGTCCCTTTTATTTCAAGAACAATATAAACCGGGTTGATTCAATACCTTTCGACAGGGCAAATACGTTATACAATGGCAAGATTATGGAGTACCAGGAAAAATATGTAAGAAAAGTGGTTGAGGAACTGAATGCATATGACAACCTCTTTTACGAAATTCAAAATGAGCCCTGGAGTGATAATCCGAATCTCACCGCTTATAAAAACCAATCGGACAATGAAAGATTTGTTTTTGGCTGGCAAAAAAGGGTTGAATTTGCCAATAATGTTTCCCTCCAATGGCAGAAGAGAATCCTCAACATTATTCTGGATGAAGAAACAAAACTTGATAAGACCCATTTGGTGGCGCAAAACTTTGCCAATTTCGGTTGCCCTGTAATGGAATATGATACGGCCATTTCGGTGTTCAATTTTCACTATGCCGATCCTGATGCTTCGCTGGGTAATCGCGATAAGGCGGTTGCTGTTTCATTGGATGAAACCGGGTTTATGCCCCAGCAATATTTCACCTACCGTAGCCAGGCATGGAAATTCATGCTGGCTGGCGGTGCTATTTACAACAACCTCGATTATTCATTCATTGTCGGCAAGGAAGATGGCAGTCAGCCTATTGACGCACAAACACCCGGTTGGGGAGGAAAGGAATTCAGGAATCAACTGATCATACTGAAACACTTCATTGAAGCCTTTGATTTTATCATTATGCAGCCACAACCCGTATATATCAAACACCACGATTATACCATGCAAATGATGTGTGATGAAGGAAGACAATACGCAGGATACCTTGATGATTCACGTATACAAAGAGTTGAGCTGGACGTTCCCGCCGGCGAGTACATGGTTGAATGGAAAGACCCGGTTACAGGCAAAGTATTGGGAAAAAAAGCTGCAAAAAGCAGCTTTGGAAAGATAAATCTGGAAGTACCCTCCTTTAAAGAGGATATTGCGCTACGCATTACGCTTCAATAAAACACGGAAACCTAATTGCCAGAATTATCCGGATAATTATCCGGATAATTCCCCACAAATATCAGATATCCTTTGCCCTGTTGAAGCCGATAGCTTTAAGCAACCAGCGCGGTAAAGCCTTTTCAGGCGCACGTTTGCGCAGGTTGAGATACCAGCCAAAACTTTTAAGTATAGGTATCTTGTGCGTTTCCACAAATTCGATCAGTGTTCCGTCAGGGTCTTCGGTATAGGAAAACGAACCCGCGGCTTCGCCCATATCAAAACTGTGGTCAACATCAACAGTGAATGGAAACCCTTTCTGCTTGCATTCTTCACGCAAGAGATTCATTCCCCTTATATCGAAACACAGATGTATGAAGCCCAGGTCGCCCCAGAAACGCTCATGGTATATTTTCTGGGGTTGCCTGTCGCATGCGCTCACCAGTTCAATTTCACTTGTTCCGAACACAGGGCTAAAGGCACCCATCCTGGGCTTGCTATGTTTGAGCAATACCCTGCGGAAGCGACCGTTTCCTCCGGGTAACCCGGCATATTCGCCAAATATTGTAGTTTCATCAAAAATTACCTCATCATAGCCAAGGATACTTTTGTAGAAATCGATTGCCTTTGAAATATCAGAAACACCAATGATAGCACCATATGCGGCTCCTGTCAGCTTTTTCTCATTCTTGAACCAGGTTTTGCTGGTAACAAGCTGAAATATATTCCCGTAAGGGTCTTTGATGAAAAAATGTTCTTTGCCGCGGGCATCGCGCAGAATTCCGCTAAGCATTTCAACATTCATTGCTTTAAAGCTATCATAGGTAGCTTTAGCATTGTGGCATTTAATCTTGGCGGCAAAAATTCCCAGATCACCAAGCTGAATCCCAAATATTGGTGATAATGGCTTGCGCTCAACGTATTGCCATATTTCGAAACCACCGCCTCCCTGAAGATTAAGCGCCAATGCGGCATGACGCTTTTGAGGCTGACCGCCGGTATAAGGCAGCATATGCTCAGCCACGGCGCTGTCTTCGAACATCCTTATATCTACGCCAAAGCACTTTTTATACCATTTCCAGGCTTCTCTCACGTTGGGAACGCCGATACCAATCTGCTGAATCCCGCTAATTACTTTCTCTTTCAACTATTCGTTACATTAAATTCAAAATAAAATCCCTATTCAGGTGTACTTGTCAGGTAGGACTGGCCCTGTTCACAATAAAATAATACAGCGGAGGGCACAACCTTTTCACAGTAAGAAGGAACAACTCCTTACCTCCTATGAACACTTCCTTTCTATTATGTATGATCGAGCGTACAATAATTTGTGCACAGCGTGCAACCGGCACGCCATTTGCCTGGCCTGCATCCATTTTCCCATATCGTGATCCGTCGCCCACCACTGAATTAACAGAAATATCGGTTTTCACACGACCGGGGCAAACCAGCGTCACTTTTACATTTTTATCATGTAATTCTGCCCGCAATGTTTCATAAAATCCATGCAAGGCATGTTTGGATGCAGCATATGCCGATCGCATCCTGAAGCCATACTTTCCGGCCATACTGCTTATAACAACCAGATGTCCTCCGCCATTGCTTATCATCCAGGGCAAAATTGCCTTTGTAACGGCGATGGAACCAAAGAAATTAACTTCAAACAACGCTCGATCCACGGCCAAATCAGTATCCAAAGCAAAAGAGCGCTGGCTGACTCCCGCATTAAGAATAAGAATATCTACGCGCCGAACAGTATTTTTAACCTGCTCACATGCCCTGATGATATCATCCTGCCTGGTTACATCACAGGGAACAATAAAACAACGGCCCTCAGCTATTGTATCGAATTTCTTTTTAAGGGCTGAAAGCTTTTCGGTGTTGCGGGCAGATAGGATAACAGTGGCACCCCTGCTAAACAGGTCAACCGCCAATGACTCCCCTATTCCGAATGATGCACCGGTTATCCAGGCTGTTTTACCTTGAATTTTCATTTGAATTATTATGAAAGTGCATGATTTTATCCATTGAATTCAAAATGGCCGCACGCTGGTTATTAAGATTTTCCTTTCTTTTCGCGGGTAAGCTTAAAAATCTCAACTGACCGGTAAGTTTCTTAACACCGATGAAATAATCAAAAGCAACAATACCGGTAAGCGGCATAGATACCAGGTATACAGCAATCACCCAGAGAGGAACCGAAAGAAATGCCAATATGCCTGTAACAATGATATACCAAACGGGAAACACAAGGAGTCCGGTAACCAGCTTTATTGAGCTGATGAATTGCGGATCCTTGATGTTGGCAGCCCTTGAACCGGTAAACCAATAAGGAAGTATGTTATGTATAAATCCAAAAAGAAAAACCGGTAACAATACAATTTTGGCAAGCAATGAACCCAGAATTTTCATACTGCCGGTCGCTCCTTTATGCAAAATCCAGTCACGCAACCCTGATTTCTTAATATCGGCCAAATAGCCTGCAACCAGTTCATTAAGTTGTTGAATACCTGCAGGATTATTTTCCAGCTCTTTGTCCAGCCTGCTGATCATTTCCTTGTCTGCCCTGAATTTTGAAGCCAGGGTTTTTTCATGAATACCCAGATGCTCAGCCATTCTGTCATTGTATATGCTCCTCATATTCATATACAGGTCATAGAATTCTTCGGTTTGGATGTCAATCATCAGGCCGCTCAGTTTCTCCGCATATACATCCTTGAACCGGTTTATTGCCTGTACGGGATTTTCAGCATACTCAGGATAGAAATCGGAAACCTCAATAGGCTCTCCCATGTTCATGTACAATGTGGATCGGAAATTCTGGTAATGGCCATAGTCAATGCCCATAGGAACTATTTTCACTCCTTTTCCGGCACCGTACTTATCCTGGGCCTGAAAAGCTATTCTGAACAAGCCTTTTACCAGGGGGCGCAAACGTCGCTTATCACCATGATTTCCTTCAGCAAATAGTACCAAAGGGTTGTTCCTGCTATGAATAACCTGAGTTGTTTTATCGAAAACCTCATCATTTCGCTTGACGTTTTCAATCCCGTCACGTATCCGGTATATGGGCATAATATTCAGAAACGTAAGGAATTTAACCATTCTTTTCCCCTTGAAGATATCTGCCCTGGCCATAAACACATGCTGGAAAGGAGTGTTGCATACCAGCGCTAATGCGTCAATGAGGGCATTCTGATGATTAGGAGCTATGATTAACATCTCATTTTTAACAATCCTGTCCGGATTGTCCATCTCAATCCTGCGGAAATAGGCCCGGAAACCGATCTTTACATATTGCTGTAAAAGCCAGTAATTAAAAGCCCATCGATCTATTGGTTTCTTTGCAGACAAAACAGCATTCAATATAGTTGAAACAAAAATAGTGTTTTGAATGTAACATCAAAGAGATTCAAGCGCTATCTTATCCACTTTTCTAAGGTCGCGCTCATAAAACATGGAACCGGCAAAAAACAAAGCCGCCGCAATTACCAGTGAAATGGGGAGAAATGACATAGCAGTCTGTATGTTGGAATGATCCGATATAAGTCCTACCACATATGGTCCCATGGATGCGCCCAGTAAATTTTGAATAACCACAGCAATGGCATAGGACATTGCCCGCATGCCAGCATGAACCACGTCCTGTGTAACAGCAGAGGCAGCTGAAATGAAGGCAGTAATGAGCATGCCCATTACCAGGAGAAGCAAATATTGCATTTTGCCAGGAAAAACCACAAAGGCCAAAAACAACATTATCGCGCTCAGTAAGGTGCTGAGGGTAGGAAATAACAAACGTGCATTGATTTTTCTTTTCCTCCACCTGTCAGCAATAAAACCGCCCAGAGGTGCGCCTACCAGTGCAAGTATCATTATTGAGCTTGACTTTAAGCCGGCCTGGCTTTCAGCCAATCCCTGAACCCTGTGAAAATAGGTAGGCAGCCATGTAAGCAGTGAAGTGGTAACAAACACCACAAAAGCAATTCCAAAATAGGTAAAAATAAGCGAAGGCTTGCCGGCAAATTCCTCAATCATTTCCCTTATGGACATCTTAACAGCATTGCTGTTGTTGTCGGCATTATGCTTCTTTAAGTCTACTGTTTTATAATCTTTTACAAAGAAAAACATGATGGCAATGATCAGACCCGGTATGGCCACAAGGCCAAAAGCGTGACGCCAGCCCCAATGGGTAGCAATAATGCCGCCCAGCGCAACGCCTATCGCGCTGCCAAGGGGTATTGAAGCATTCCACAGCCCTATCATCCATGAGCGCTTTTCCTGCGGATACAGTCCGGCAATCATTGCAGTACCTCCCGGAGCGTAACCGGCTTCGCCTATCCCGATGAACGTGCGGGCAGTGAACAATTGGGAAAATGTTTTTGTAAACGCACAAATGCCCGTTGATATGCTCCATATAACAGCCATAATTCCAATGGTTTTCCTCCGGCTCCAACGATCAACCAAAATCGATACCGGGAAAGTGAGGGCTACAATTGACCAGTATACAGCGGAAACCAGCAAGCCGCATTGGGCATCGGTTAAATTCCAGTCGGCTTTTAAAAAAGGGAACAATGAGGTTACAACCATTCTGTCCACATAATCGAACATGTACAGCAGAAATAATAAGGCAAAAATGTAGTTGGTGTAACGTTTCGAAAATAGATATCCTTCAGGGACCTGTTCTTTGTTCATATTTACGAAATTAATGCTTTCAAGGTGATCAGATATGGGCAGGCTATAGTCCGCAACCGATTTAAAGAATAAAATTAATAAAAAATCAATACGCTTATTATTTCACGCCTGTTATTGGATGAGCTGATGATTAAATACTTATTTTTATGTCAACAAAAACATGCGCATGCTTTCACACCTCTTCATGAAAACCGATCCTGAAAAACTCCCGGATAATGTTTTTAAGCTGATCAACAGGGATTGGATGCTTATAACTGCGGGAACCAAAGAAAAATTCAATACGATGACCGCAAGCTGGGGCACCCTGGGAATTTTATGGAACAAGCCTGTAGCCATTTGCTATATAAGGCCGCACAGGCACACTTTTAGCTTTGCTGAAGAAAGTGAATATTTTACGTTGAGCTTTTTTGACCATTCATTCAGAAAGGTGCTGAATTATTGTGGCAGTCATTCAGGGCGCGATACGGACAAAGTTGCTGATACCGGCCTGGTTCCGTTAGTAACTCCCGGCGGCAGTGTGGCTTTCGAAAACGCAAGGATGGTAATGGAATGTAAAAAGTTGTACAGTGATTTTCTCAGAGAAGAGAACTTTATTGTTAAAGAATTGGTGGGGGCCAATTACAGTTCAAAAGACTTCCATAAATTTTACATTGGTGAAATAACGGGATGCTACACCCGGCAAAACGAAGAGTTGCATAAAACCAAAAACTAAAATGTGTGTTCCTTCGTGATGGCATCCTCGCGAAATAAACCCGTGGTCATATACGATGGCGACTGCAAGTTCTGTAATCGTGCGGTAAATTTCCTGAAAATGAAGGAAAACAAAGAAGGATTTGTATTCCTGCCATCATCAGATTTACATGCAAACGCATTGATCGGGGAATTTGCCATATCACCTGATATTAAGGAACGGACTATCATACTGATTGACAAGGGGCGCTTATTCACAAAATCGGATGCTGTAATAAAGAGCATCATAAAGAAAGGCGGCTTCTGGAAGCTTGCCATAATCCTGTTCATGGTTCCAAAAAAGGTGCGCGATGCAGTATACGACTATATCGCCTCCCGCAGAAATACAAAATAGCTCCTTTGAAAAAATTTTTCATACCGAATGCAACCTATAATTTTTATTCTTGTCTTTAAGAAAAAAGCTTGACTATGGTAGGGATTTTTACCAGCGAAACGTCTGAATAATATAAATTCTAAATTAAACGACGTTGTATCGCGAAATACATAGTGATTTAATCGACTTATGCAAGGCAGGAAATTCCAAAGCCCAGCGTCAGCTTTATCAGCTTTATGCTAAAGCCATGTATAATATATGTTACAGAATGATGAACAACAGGCAGGAGGCTGAAGACATGCTTCAGGAGTCATTTACGGAAGCTTTTATGCAGTTAAAAACGTATCGTTTTGAATCAGCTTTTGGCGCCTGGCTTAAACGTGTAACCATCAATAAATGCATCAATGCATTGAAAAAAAGAAAAGCCGAGCTGGTGCCGGTTGAGAACCTGCCTGAAACCTATACCGACGAACCGGCCGCAGATGTTCCTGGCTTGTCGGTGGAAACTGTGCATAAAGCCATGAAACTGTTGCC
>CAZYDI010000036.1:7374-27115 GCA_964646255.1 uncultured Bacteroidales bacterium | reverse complement strand
TTAAGTTTTCTTACCGGAATGCTAAAATTATTATTGGTGCAAACAAAGCAGGAAAACATGTGGAAGTTTTTGTAAGGGATTTTGGAACCGGAATTGGTAAAACCGACATTGGTAAGTTATTCAGAATTGATTCCCGGTTTTCTAATCGTGGAACCGAGAATGAACAGGGTACCGGGCTTGGGTTAAAACTCTGCCATGAATTTGTCCAAAAGCAGGGAGGCAGAATATGGGTGGAAAGCATAGAAAACAAGGGAAGTTGTTTCTACTTTACCATATCTGCCAGTAATAAGTCTGCGTATTGATTACCTCCTGGCGCTTCCTGTGTTTCTTTTGGTATATTCGAAAATATTGTTTTTACATAGCCTTCCTGGCTTTTTCGGTTTTGTGGAGGAATATATTTTCAGGCAGGGCAGCTTTGATTGGAGCTGAAAATAGCATTTACAGCCCGGCAAGTACATCCAATGCAAAATCAGACAATGATGGATCCCGTGCGCCCATGAGAAGAATTACATCGCCCGGCTGCAAATGGGCTTTTACACCAACTAAAAACTTATCCCGCTCAGCAATCAACCGGGCTTGTTTATTATTCTTCGCAATTTCTTCAATGACAACTTCAGGGCTTATGTCTTTATTTACCGTTCCCCCGGCATAATAAACATCCGACATAATAAAACTGTCGGAGTCCCTCAGGATGTGCGATACCCTTTTGGCAAGTTCTTCATGCATAAACCTGAGAGGGCCATATCCATGGGGCTGGAACCATGAGGTAACCCTGCTGCTTATTTGCTGGCATGCCTCAATGGCTGAGGCTATCTCGGCGGGATTGTGAGCGAAGTCATCTATCACGTATATTCCATTTTTTATACCAACCAATTGCATGCGGCGGTATATCCCTGAATATTTTTCGAGGGCTTTTGAACAATCGTCGGTCCTGATTCCGGTAGCGCCTGCAACAGCTGTGGCCGCAAGGGCATTTTCCATGTTAAATTTTCCAATTACGGGAATTCTGAAGGGCACTCCGTTAATGTCAAACGTAATCTGAAAGCCTGTTTGCCGGAATCCTCCTGCGATATATCCCGTGCCATTTGATGTGCTGAAGTCAAATTCCGTATTCTGTGACAAAGTTTTCAATAAGGCATGATCATGGTTAATGATAAACTTTCCGCGGGTATGCGCCCTGAATACTGTAAATAGTTGCATAAGCTCATCAAATTCCTTATGGTCTCTGTCGATATTAAGCACTACGCTTATTTCGGGACAATAGTTAATTATTGAACCATCTGATTCATCAGCCTCAATGACCAGCCAATCACTATTTCCAACCCATGTATTGCCGGGAAGGCCTTCCTGCTGGAGCGAAGTGAGGCCTGCGCCGGTTATGAGTGAGGGTGAATATCCATTCTCCTGCAAGATGTGGAAAATCATGGCTGTGGTGGTTGATTTTCCTGATGTGCCGCCAACGGCTATGGTTTTTTTGTTTGAAGAAATGGAAGCAAGAAGCTCGGAACGCTTCATAACAGGGATTCCCATTTCTTTTGCCTTTACATATTCAATATTGCTTTCTTCAATGGCTGTAGATACAACCACAACATCAACATTCCGGGTTATCCCTGAACCATCCTGATAAAAACAGCTGATTCCCTGCTGTTCAAACTGTCCCTGGATCAGCATTTTCTGTTCCTGGTTGAAAAGGCGATCGGATCCGCTTACTTCCATGCCGGTTCCCCTAAGGTATTGTGCTATGGCGCTCATGCCGGTACCGGCTATGCCAATAAAGAAGTAATGTTTTTTCTTGTCGCTGTTCATTTATTTTTCTTATGAATAGCCAAATATAAGGCATTGTTGCGCACAAACAGCGATAACCTCCATGAAAGGAGAAATTAATTGGGGGATTTTATCAACCGCTGCATTAGGTATTTGTTGCGCTTATTACTCATAGTGTGAACCATTATTCTCAGTATGCAATTGTCAGGGTCAGAATATCAGGGAATTAATGGTTTGGCATAGATTAAGTTATTGAGTTATTGCAAAAAAGCGATGAAGACCATGCGACAGTTTATAAAAAAGCACCTGCGATCAATATTTGGCATAATTGCTTTATTGTTTGGTATTGTATTTATGTTTATTCCTTTTATCCCCCTGGGCTATATTCTTCTTGCTGTTGGGGCTTACCTTCTGGCACCGCTCCTTCCTTTCATGCGAAAACTTGTAAGGTATCTTAAGAAGAAAGACAAGCGAGACAGGATAGAGAAAACAGAAGAAAAAGTGGATGAAGTGTTTAATCAGATTAAGGAAAAGATTTGATACGTGGCAAAATAAGCCATTTGGGCAATTAACTTGTTGGAAATACTGGAAACGTTCAAGGAAAATTGTGGTGTTTATGAATACAAAAAGAAACGATGAGCGTTATGCGCTTATTACCGGTGCCAGCCGTGGCCTGGGAAGGGAGTTTGCATATGAACTGGCGATGAGGGGTTTTAATTTATTATTGGTGTCCCTCGAAAATGAAGGATTGCCCGAACTCAGTCGTGAAATATCAAAACAGTTCAATGTTAAGACATCCTGTATTGAAGCCGATCTGGCCGATACCAATAGCCTGGAAAACATAGCCAAATGGGCCGGTAAAAATGGACAGGTCCAGATTCTTATCAATAATGCAGGGATAGGAGGTACAATGGCTTTTGACAACGCTTCACTGCATTACCTCGACAGTATAATCCAGCTCAATATTCGCGCCACCTGCCTGCTCACCCGGTTGATGCTGCCGGAGCTAAAGAAAAATGACCATGCATATATTTTAAACGTGGCAAGCATGGTATCATTCAGTCCGGTTGCCTATAAAACCATTTACCCTGCTTCAAAAGCGTTTATCTGGTCATTCTCCAAGGGATTGGCAGAAGAATTAAAATACACCGGTGTGCATGTGAGCGTGGTTCATCCCGGGCCAATGCGAACCAACGCCGATGTGACCCGGAGAATTGAAAACCAAAACACGCTGGGCAAAATGGGCGTGCTGACTACCCGCAAAACAGCAAGGATAGCAATCAACAGGTTATTTAGCGGAACACGGATTATCATACCGGGGTACTTCAATAAATTTAACTGGCTGCTTTCGCGATTGGTTCCATTGTCCATACGGCTTATGGTTGTATCCAGATTTATGAAACGGGACCTTGCACAATATATACTGCCGGTAAAATAATGCTACCTTTATCCTATGAAAGTGCTGGTTACAGGGGCAAACGGTTTCCTGGCAAACAATGTAATAAGGGAACTCAATAAACGCATTATTCCGTTGAGGGCTATGGTCCGTTCTGCCGCCATAACCGGAGCTGTTGACGATTTAGCAAAAGAAATTTTCAGGGGCGATTTTACCATAAGGGAGTCAGCAGAAAAAGCCGTTAAGGGTTGTGATGCGGTTATACACCTTGCTGCCGATACGTCCCAGCACTATTCGCTTGCTGATTTTAATGAGGTATGTAATGTTAACGGGACCCGCAACCTCCTTGAAGCATCTTTCCATAATGGGATTAGACGGTTTATTTATGTTAGTACGGCTAATGCTTTTGCCCATGGGACAATGGAATCTCCGGGCGATGAAAACAAACCGATGCGATATCCTTTCACCCGTTCAGGATATGCCATAAGCAAGGTTCGCGCACAGGAGATGGCGCTGGCTTTTGGCGCTGAAAGCGGAATGGATGTAATTGTTGTTAACCCGACTTTCATGATCGGGCCACATGACCATAAACCGAGTTCGGGGCGAATCATTACCATGATGTACAGGCGAAAAATGATCCCGGTTCCCGCGGGTGGCAAGAATTTTATTCATGTATCGGATGCCGCCACGGCCATATGCAATGCCTTGTCCAAGGGAAGACGCGGTCATTGTTATTTGCTGGCCAATGAAAATATTACCTATTATGATTTCTACCAAAGAATGGGTACCATCGCAGGTAAAAAGTTTATGCTGCTAAAACTGGGTTCTTCCCTTCTGAAAACTGCCGGATTGTTTGGTGATGGACTTAACAGGTTGGGGATTCCCATGGAGCTGAATACCATCAATGCCAGGATCCTTTGCGAAGGAAATTATTTCAGCAACGCAAAGGCTTTAAGTGAACTCGATCTGCCTTCAACCAGTGTTGATACAGCCATATCCGATGCCCTGGAATGGTTTGGAAGGAATGGGTACCTGAAGTAGTCTTCAGGCCTAAGAAAAAGTCATGCAGTCCAAAAAAAAGTCATGCGGTCAGAAGAAAAGTCGGGGAGTCGGGGTATGGGCGTGGAAGGAGTGCAGTCACCTGGAGTCGAAGGATGATAGAAGGTGTGCGATAGCAGACAGACCTGCTTGCCTGGCCTGCACTTCGCAGTAGCAGACCATAACTCATTATTCATAATTCATCATTTATCATTCCCCAAACTTTCTTTGTGTAAAAAATACACAAAAAATCTTGTTTATTCATTTTTACTTATTATCTTTGTGTAATAAATACACAATGAAAATACATGGAAGCGAAAACGTACTGTTATGAATATCCCAGGCCTGCCGTTACTACTGACTGTATCATCTTCGGCTTCGATGCCGGTGAACTCAAGGTTCTTCTGATTAAGAGAGGCATCGAGCCTTTCATTGGGAAATGGGCTTTCCCGGGTGGCTTTTTACATATGGACGAAAATGCTGATGAATGCGCAATTCGCGAATTGTACGAAGAAACCGGGGTGAAGGATGTATTCATAGAGCAACTCTTTACTTTTAGTGACGTTGACCGCGACCCCCGTGGCAGGGTAATCACCATATCTTACTATGCGTTAATAAAGCTATCCGATTACCGCCTTAAGGCAGGAGACGATGCATCCAACGCAGAGTGGTTCCCGATTTCCAAAGTACCGCCGCTGGCATTTGACCATGACCGGATATTAAGGGTTGCTTTGGCCCGGCTTCGCGGAAAAATTCGCTATCAACCGCTGGGGTTTGAATTATTGCCCGATAAATTCACCATGCCTGAACTTCAGTGTTTATATGAAACAATCCTTGAAATGCAACTCGACAGGAGAAATTTCAGGAAGAAAATAATGGAAACCGGATTGCTTATTGATCATAATGAAACCGTTAAAGGCGTTCCGCATAAGGGGGCCAAGTATTTCAGCTTCGACAGGAATAAATATAAGGCGTTGTCTGAAAAGGGATTCAATTTCGAAATATAAATTAAACCAGTGTCATGATCATACAAGATTTCACCGATAACGATCTGTACAAGTTCACTACAATGAATGCCATACAGAAGATGTTTCCCAGGGCAGAGGTGGGTTACAAATTTATAAACCGCGGCAATACGGTTTTTCCCGAAGGCTTTGCACAAGCAGTGCGTAAGGAAATTGACGCCATGCAAGGATTAGCGCTCAGCAAAAATGCCGCTGATTTTATACGAAACCGATGCTATTACTTCGATCCGGTATTTATTGACCTGCTTAAAGGATACCGGTTTAATCCCGCAGAGGTTCATGTAAATCAACAGGGAGAAAGGCTTGAACTGGATATTAAAGGCCTTTGGTATCGCACGGTATTGTGGGAAGTGCCGGTTATGGCAATTATTTCGGAACTCTACTTTAAAATGACCGGGCAACAACCCGATGAATATAAAAATAGAGCCATCAGTAAAGCGAAGGAGTTTGCAGCCATTGGTGCTGAAATTGCTGAATTTGGGACACGACGCAGGTTTTCTTTTGAAGTGCAGGATAACGTTGTTTACATTTTTAAGACACATACCGGAAAATTGCTGAACGGAACGAGCAATGTTTTCCTGGCAATGAAATACAATTTAACCCCTATGGGAACACACCCGCATGAATGGTTCATGTATCACGGGGCAAATTTTGGCTACAGGATTGCCAATGCAATGGCACTCGGGAACTGGGTGAATGTTTATCAAGGAAACCTGGGGATTGCCTTAACAGACACCTATACCACAGATAACTTCTATAGAAATTTCAGTGCCAAGTATGCAAAGCTCTTCGACGGTGTAAGGTGGGATAGCGGTGATGCACTCGAATTTACTGATAAAACCATTGAGTTCTATAAGTCAATGCGCATTGACCCGAAAAGCAAAACCATTGTATACAGTGATTCACTTGATCTTGAAAAGGTAAAGGAAATCAGAAGATACGTTAACAGCAGAATACATGATGTTTATGGTATCGGAACGTACCTTACCAATGATGTGGGTGTGAAACCCCTCAACATGGTTATCAAATTGTCTGATGTGAAGCCATACGGACATGAAAACTTTATTTCTGCAGTTAAACTGTCCGACTCAGCAGGAAAGCATACCGGCAACGAAGAAGAAATCGGGCTTTGCATAAGAATGATCAGCAACCAATAAACAGGCTTATTTAAAACTATATATCATGAACACACAAAATGCAATGCTCATCATCGATGCGCAGTTCGACTTTTGTCATCCGCAGGGCGCATTGTTTGTGCCCGGTGCAGATGCCGATATGAAAAGGCTCGCCGGATGGATCAAAAAAAATAAGGCAAATATTGACCATATCTCTGTGACTATGGATAGTCACCCGGTAAACGACATCTCTCATCCTTCATTCTGGCAGGATAAATACGGAAACTTTCCCAATCCATTTACTCCCATTACCGCACAGGAAATAAAAGACGGTAAGTGGACTCCACGTTTTTATCCCATGGAAGCCATTCAGTATGTTGAATCTCTGGAAAAGCAAGGCGAGTTTGGACATTTTATCTGGCCTTACCATTGCCTGCTTGGCTCAAGGGGTGCGGCACTGGACGATGATATCATGGATGCCTTGATTGAATGGACCAAAGATGGTAAATTCTACCATGTAGTCGCCAAGGGAACCTATCCGCTGACTGAACATTTTGGCATATTCAGGGCCAATGTACCGGTTGCCAATCGTCCCGAAACCCAGTTAAACCAGGTGCTTATCGATACATTGCAAAAGTACCGGCATGTATACCTTGCAGGTGAAGCCAAATCGCATTGCGTGGCGAACAGCTTAAAACAGGCAATGGAAGAGGCTCCCGAACTGGCAAACCGGTTTATTATTCTCGAAGATTGTATGTCGGATGTTGCCAATCTTGGTCATTTAGGGGAACCTGTGTATAAAAAAGCCAAAAGTATGAGAATAAAATTCGCAAGGACGGCAGACATCGTTTTGTAAATGTGATTCAGGGCGGCATTCAGGCCGATGCCCGACGATGTTATCCACACGGAAAGGAATTATTAACCACTAAATCATTTCTATCATGGACAATCTTAACTTATATGACTTCAATGTCGATTATGGAAATTTTGACCCGGCCGAAATCACCACCGATGAAACCATAAACGCTGTATTGATTGTTGATGTTTCTCCCTCAGTTGCTGCTTATGTTAAAGATATGAATGCGGCTTTCAGGGACTTTCTCCATGAAATGCAGAAGAGTCACGTTGCTGACAGATTAATGGTTTCCATTATAGAATTCAATGAAAAAACCATTGTCCGTTCAGGCTTCCAACCGGTCAGCGCTATTGATGCCATGCATATTTCGTTCAGGCCATGTGGCAGCGGCACAGCCCTTTTTGATGCTGTACTTAGCGGCATCACCAACGCGATTAACTACAGGGGCAATCTCAGGAATTCAGGGGTTAATTGCAATACGCTGGTTTTCATCATCACCGATGGCGATGATAATTCATCCGTAAACCCGGCTGCGAAAGTTAAAGGCATGATGGATGATATTATTAAGGAAGAGAAGAATGCGTTCAGTTTTGAATCCATATTGTTTGGTGTTGGCAATGATGCCGATTTTGAATACGCACAAAAGGATATGGGCATCCGTCACCTGGCCCGCATTGGGAATACCGGCAAAGAGATCAGAAAAATGATAGGCTTTATTTCTGCTTCAATTTCCAAGAGTTCAGGCGTAAATGCCCGGGTTGTATTCTAAAAACAGTAAGCCATGCTTTATATTTCTGAAGTTTCGAGGCGAGGCACATTGCATCCCAATTGTAACGAAGATAACCTGTATTATAAACACTCAGGCCATATCATTACAGGGGCAGTCTTCGACGGGTGCAGTTCGGGTAAAGAATCCTACTTTGCCTCGAAACTTTTTGCCAATGTGTTAAGAAAAACAATTGATGCATTGACGGGCCGGATAGCCGGTGTGGAAGATATAAAAACACTGGCATTTGCTTACTTTATCAATTTGAATAATGCCATCGCTTCATTAGGTTTAACGCAGGAAGAGACATTGTCTACGGCAATTCTTTTTGTATATGAAACCGAAACGGCAAAGCTGAAGGTAAAATTCTTCGGCGACGGTGTCGTGTATGTAAACAACGAAACATTCACCATACACAATATGGATGAGAATAACCAGCCCGACTATATTGGTTATTCACTTGACAACCTTACCGATCATCAATATTTTGAACAATACTGGAACAGAAAAAAATCGGTTGAGGTCATTACCCGCGATTTCACTGTTTCAACCGACGGTATTTTCTCTTTTAAGAAAATAAATGCCAAAGCCGAAGAATTAAGTATAGAGCGCTTTTTTGCACAGGATGATTATTTGGTTAAAAATCCTTCAGCCCTGAAAAGAAAATTAAACATGATCATCAATAAGGGATACGATCATTACGATGATGTTACCCTTGTTCGCATTGTTAAAGATTAATACATCCATGAACAAGATCAGGTTATATGATGATCAAGGCAAGTCCTGCTTTACCATAGATGCCACCAAAACAATCGACCAGGGCGGGGAAGGAATTATCGTTCCACACCCTAAGGAAAAAAAGCAGGTACTCAAAATTTACCATTCCGGAATCACACCTTGTCTCACCGCACCATCATGGACCTATCTGAATAAGCTCGATGCCAGGTTCATTAAGCCTTTGGAGTTGTATTACCATGCATCGGGCGAAATGGCAGGCTTTAGCATGTACCTCCTTGATAAGACATTTTTCAGGCTCGACCGGCTGTTTAACCGTAATCTCTGCATTAGATTGGGCATTAATGATGATATCAAAATGAAAATCTCCAATGAACTTGTGTCGGTTATTCTGGAAGCCCACCATAAAAATGTGGTAATTGGAGATTTCAACCAGTATAACATTTTTACGAATGCGGCCGGTGAAATAAGGATATTGGATGTAGACAGCTTTGAAACTCCCGTAGCAAAACATTCAGGCCGGTTGCTCGATGAAATCAGGGACCACTATTACCTTGGATTGGTAAACACGCAGAGTGATTATTTTGCCCTGTCGGTTAACCTGTTCAGGCTACTTACTTATGTGCACCCGTATAAAGGCATCCATAAAACGTGGAAAAGCCTTGAGGAAAGGGCGGTAAAGAAAATTTCTGTCCTTAATTCAGATCCTGATCTTGTTATACCTGCTTTTTATGAGTCTTTGGCTGATAAAGCGATAGAATCACAATTCCGTAGAATTTTCGAAGATGGAGAAAGATTCCCGCTTCAATTCAATCAGGTAAGTTTTATTCATAAAAAAGTGGTTAAACCGGTTTCTGATAACGCCCATATCACAGTAAAACTAATTTCGGAAGATGTTTTGGATTTCTTTTTCAATAGTAACCTCGGTTATATCAGAACAGCGAAAGATACACTGGTAGTGGATTGTAATGCAAAAGGAAGTCCAAATACAGGTATGAGAATTTCCAATACTTATTATGATGATGTGTGGATAGGAAAGAAGAATACTATAGTGGTTAAAGAAAAGGATTTATGGTTTAATAACAATCGCATAAAAAATTTTGAGATCCCTCAGGATTTCAGGTTTACCCAGTTGGAACATGTCATATTTGGTACCGACCATGATAATATATACCATATATTTCCGGACAGGATAGTGAACGGTAATGTGTATTTCAGGAAGATTCCCGCCTGGGGACGTGGTTTCAGGTTTGAAGAAACTCCGGTACAACTTACAGGAGGAACATTCAGGGCTCATCTACTGTATGGGGATAATATCAATTCGATAAAGCTTCCGGTTAATCCACAAAAGCTGATCGTTCACGGCAGTATTGGCGTAATTTCATATCCTGAAAACGAAAGAATAAGGAATTCATGGTTTATCACAAAAGGGCTCGATTATATTCCGGGGGCTGAAACCGAAGAAATTTTCAGTTTTGCCGTTAAACAAGTCCCCGGTAATTCATTCATCTTTGTTCCTAAGGACGGGAGAATTGAAATCCTCCGGACACCTGATTTTATTATGGTTGACCATATCGAATTTGAAGCATGCACCGGGCAGTCGCAGATAGCCCTTACTAATTCGGGTTTAATACTTCGGGAAAAGACAGGTCTGTATGTAATAAACCGAAAGTAGGTTTGTGCTGATTTATGAAGTTAATCCGAAGTGTAAATGTCGTCCCGAGTGGATTTAGTCGCAGGAAAAAGATATCTTTATGATTTAAAATCCAACATGTCAGAGCAGTACAAAGCACAAGACCGGGGCAGCGACCAGGACTACAAGAAATACTTGGCTTCAATGGATTCGGTTTGCATGCACAAGGTGGCCTCAGCTAGTGTGTTTTTTGATTCAAATCCCGGAAATACAATTGTAGATATTGGTATGGCTTCAGGTACCACATCGAGTATTCTGGCCCTTCTTTTCCCTCAACACAGAATTATTGGCGTTGATATAAACCCTAAAATGGTTGAGATTGCCAGGAATACTTATACATCGGCAAACCTCGAATTTCGTGTTGATGACGGGGAAACGCTGTCGACATTTGAGGCCAGCAGTATTGACGGTTTTTTTAATTGTTCTTCGCTCCATCATATCACATCGTTTAACGGCTATGACCCTAACAGGGCTTTTAATGCTATAAAACGCCAAGCTGAATTATTGAGAAACGGAGGGATAATAGTGATCAGGGATTTTGTAAAACCGCCTGATATGGAAGTGTCAATAGAGCTAAGTACAATTTCCGAAGGGTCAAAGCCCGGAGATGCTGATCTGTTAACCGACTTTGCTGCATGCGCCCGTTCGCTTGCAAGTCCCGACGAAAGAGGCTTTCCGATAAGGGAAATTAAGACAGCGGCAAAAGACCGCCGGTGTTTCAGGCTTCGTTTTTCCGATGCGGTTGAATTCATCAGAAGAAAAGACTACTATACCAATTGGGATATTGAACTGCAGGAAGAATACGGATACTATTCTCAAAGAGATTTTGAAGAGGTATTCATGTCGCTGGGATTGAGAATCATTGTCTCTTTCCCGGTTTATAACCCATGGATTATAAAGAACCGCTATAGAAACAAGTTTTCTTTATATGATGGAAACGGAAATAACCTTGGATTTCCACCCTCCAACTTCATCATCGCCGCCGAAAAATTAAGCAAAAGGGGTACAGCTATAAGGGTAATACGGTATCTGCCCGAAAGATCAGTTCCCTTCTTATCTTATCAATCATATAAGGATGTAAAGTCAAACAAGGTTTACGATATTGTTTGCCGCCCCAATCCCGTCATTGATATACTGCCATATATTATTAACGGTGACCGTATAGAAATCATTGCCAAGTATGGATATCCGCGACCTGTAGTAAATGTTGATACCGAGAGTCCGGTTATTGATCAGAAACATTATAGCGGTTATATCACCGAATGCTTAACGGCTTCTTATAACCATCCTGTTGTTGAAATTCTTGAGGAGCGGACAAATTTAGGCGCTGAAGATATTGAAGGAATTGACAGGTCGCTTGAGTATTATACTTCACCCGGGGGAATAGATGAACAGGTAAATTCGGTAATGGTCAAATTAAGGCGGTCTGTACACCGGGATTATTTTCAGCATGACGGCCTCTCAGGTTTCAGGGATAATGGCTCAATCAGAAAATTCGATGCCGTCCAGTTATTGAAAACGGCACAAACAGGTGCCCTTGTGGAAGCCAGGTTGGAATTGAATATTTACAACCTGTTTAGAAAATGCCATATTGAATTGCCTGAATGGCTTGGTGAGAAGATCGAAGTTCCAGCGATGGCAGCATTATCACCGGTACTGTTGAACGAATTGCTGAGTGACCATGATAGCCGGTTTACGCAGGTTGATGACCCTGCTTCCTATTTGCAGAAGCATCGTGCCAAATTCTCGGAAGTAGGCTTAACAGGCAGTACAGATATTTTAGAGTATGTAACTCCCCGGGAAATGAGTGTCAATACACTTGTCACCCTTCCGGTATGCCGGTATAACAATGCCATATATGTTGGCCTAGAAATCCGGCATTTGCCGGTACCTGAGAAATATACCGGAAACAGTTTTATTCCCGTTGTTCCGGCACGACGCCTGCCAAAGGATGTACATTCATTTTATGAGCTTGAAAACTACATTTTGAATGGCAGGCTTTTTAAAACAACGGTTAAGAGTTTCCATAAGCTGGGAGAGAAATTCTTTCCAAGCGCCGGATTGACACCCGAGCAGGTGTATCCGTATGTGGTAACACCCGCCGAAACAACCGATGAACTGAAATGGGTAAGTTTGAAAGATGCGATGGATCATTTGGAATTGTTGAATGACGGACATCTGTTGATATCCTTGTGCCGGTTAAATCACGCCCTGAGAGATTAATTCATTTACAGATAACAAAATAAAATTTTGTATTAAAATAAAACCGCGTATATTTGCGTCCGAAAATTTTAAAAATGAAACGCTTTAGTATACATATAAATCTATTTGAATGTCGGTCATATGACAAATGGACAAGTTGTATCCCGGGCGTATATTATTCTTAGCAAAAAAAAGTTTTGACGATATTATCAATCAAGCCCGGGCAATCTGTCCGGGCTTTTTTTATGAACGGAAAAATAGCTGATTTGGTAAAAGCACCGGTTTGAAAGGCCGGAGATGTTGGTTCGATTCCGACTTTTTCCGCAAAAGGGTTGAGGTTTGATGCTGGTCTTTCCCTTTTAAAAGTTTATCAACTTAAATTTAACTCAGTATGGAAACAATTGTTTTAGAAAGGTACCTGTTAAATGCAGAAAGAGCATTTGAGCAAAGGGATTACCTTGAAGGAAAACGCCTTTTGTTTGAGGCTTTGACCATACAGCCTGATTATGGAAAGGCACATAACCACTTGGGTTGGTTGTATTTATTCCAGATAATCGACTGGGTTAAGGCTGAAAATCACCTTCGGCTGGCATTGAAGTACTTGCCTGAATACAGTGCACCGTATATACATATGGCTCATTTGCTGTTTGAGAAGGGTAAGTTCGATGAATTGTCACAATTGCTCGAAAGGGCTTTGGAAGTTGGTGGAGTACAAAAATCCTTTGTATATAACGAATATGGCCGTATGCTCGAAGCAAACGGAAAATCAAGGCAAGCAGTGAAATGTTACAAAAAAGCAGTGAAATGGACTTTCAACGACCAGGATTTGATTACCTATAAAGACAATATAAGGCGGTGCAGGGATAAGAGGTGGATCCTAATGTTTTGACCTTAGTGAAATCCCGGTTAACAGTAATCGGGATTTCTATACCTTACATCACTGTACAAGGTTTTTTTATAGGGTGTAAGATTTGAAATTTCATGGGGCAACCAGCTTCATGATCAGTTAAACAGTATAAATAATGCATAGCCACACAGGTCAATGGTTTTGGATGGTACAGGCCAAAGTGGTTTAAATCAAAAAAAATGAAAAGTGTAATTAACACAGAAAAAATTCCAATTAAGTTGTGGTTGGATGATATTGAAACAGGGGCTTTAAATCAGGCCAGAAACATGGCCAACCTTCCGTTTGCATTCAGGCATATCGCCATAATGCCCGACAGTCATGAGGGATACGGAATGCCAATTGGTGGTGTTTTGGCAACCCGGGGTGTTATAGTTCCCAATGCAGTCGGGGTGGATATTGGTTGCGGAATGTGTGCGTTACAAACAAACCTTGAAGAAATATCCGGGGAATCCCTGAAGAAAATTATGAGGGGCATCAGGGAACTGGTCCCGCTTGGTTTTGATCATCACAAGGAAAAAAAGGACATTTCGTTAATGCCTTCCACAGAGGGTATGGTAAAGAATGGTATTGTGGAGCGCCAGTTTGAGAATGCCCGTAAACAAATTGGGACGTTGGGTGGTGGAAATCATTTTATTGAAATACAGAAAGGATCCGATGGTTTTATCTGGATAATGATTCATTCGGGAAGTCGGAATATTGGACTGCAAGTGGCAAATCATTACAACAACATAGCAAAGCGGTTGAATGAAAGGTGGCATGTGCCCGTTGAAAAATCGGTAAACCTTGCATTTCTCCCGATAGAGGAACAGGAAGCAAAGGATTACTTTACCGAAATGCAATACTGTATAGATTTTGCATTTGCAAACCGCAAGCTGATGATGGATAATATTGTATCCGTTTTTAGTGAACAGTGTAGGGGTAAGTTTTCTGCCCTTGATTTTGTGAACATTGCCCACAACTATGCACGATGGGAAAATCATTTCAATACCAATGTTATTGTACACAGGAAAGGTGCCACCAGTGCCCGTGAAGGTGAAACCGGTATTATACCCGGATCGCAGGGTACAAAAAGCTATATTGTAAAGGGCAAAGGTAACGCTGAGAGTTTTGAGAGTTGTTCTCACGGGGCAGGTCGTGCACTTGGCCGCAAGCAGGCGCAACGAACGCTTGAACTGGAGGCAGAGATTGAAAAAATGAACAAAAAGGGAATTATTCATGGCATCCGGAATAAAAGCGATTTGGATGAGGCCCCGGGCGCATACAAGAACATTGATGTAGTAATGGAAAACCAGGATGACCTGGTTGAAATCCTTGTCAAGCTTCGTCCGTTAGCTGTGATAAAGGGATAATCAATGCTAACACCAGGGTTCATTATAAATGATATTCCTTGCATGGTGACATTCACGGTTAGGCTGAGATTCTACCTTAGATGGAAGAAACAGAAAATTTTTTTTGAACGCAGGCAAAACCTGCTACCATACGTCCGACCCAGATTGGAACCCATAGCCGTCAAGCTAAATTGTATTAACATATTAAATATCAGTTAAAAAGGAATTATTTTTTTTAAATCTTTGTAACTTTTTGCAACAACGCAAAAAGTCACCCCCGCCTCCCTGAAAAGGATCAGTACGGCGGGCAAGCCCGCCTGCCTGGCTTAGGCCGTGCATTGGCGGGCAGGCCCGCCTGCCGTTCAAGGGCTGTGCGGTGGCGGGCAGGGAAAAACGCCCCTGTTGGTAGCATGAGACCATGCATCATTGATTTTTTTGACCTGCCTACCGGCAGGCAAGCGCAATTTCTCAGAGGCGGATCGACTTTGGTCATGGGCGTTGATCATCTAAAAACGCAGTGGACAGACATTGATATCAGCACGATTTTTTTGATTACTATTTTTGCTGCAGAAAAAATGATTTCAAGTTTTCTGCCTTACCCTCACCAGCATCCGGTATCTGTATCAAAATTTGTTGTATATTTTGGGCCCGCTGCCGCGGAATACTATTATATATGCAAAAGCCGGGTGAATGTCGTTCTAAAACCGTGGTAAATACTCCGAAAATTCGTGGCCTGTTTGTAAGGTAATATATAAAATTGCTCAAAATTTCAATGGATTATGAAACAACCGGAATTAGGTAAAAAAATTGTCGAATTGAGAAAATCGAAGGGATTGACCCAGGAGGAACTTGTGGAAAAATGTAATTTAAATGTGAGAACACTCCAGCGTATTGAAGCTGGAGAAGCCACACCAAGAAGTTACACCATAAAGATAATTTTTGCTGCCCTGGATTATGATTTTTATGATTCTTCTGAAGTTATGCAAAGTAGATTCAGCAACGCTGGGTTTGCTATTTTTCAAAGGCTCGGGCAACTTTATAGATATTTATTTGATTTTATTAATTTAAAAACAAACTCAATGAAAAAGATTTCGATTTTGTTAGTGACGTTTATCATTGTTGGTATAGGTTTATTTACGTTTTGCTCGGAGAGCAAAGCTCAGAAATCGCAAAAGACAATTAAGGCAATTACAGCAATTAAAAACGCCGAAGTTAGTTTGGTACATTGGCTTAATAATGGACAGATTGATTCGGTTTTGACTTTATATCGCGATGATGCTTGTGTTATACCATTTTCATGCGGTAAAAAAGAAATGCATAACGGTTTAAAACCATTGATTGATAAAGGTTATAAAATTAAAGAATACACTACTTTGGATATTAGCATCGGTGATTCCATTGCAGTTGAGAAATACTTTTCTATATATAATTATATGGGTGCGGAGATTAAGCAAAAAGGAATGAAAGAATGGCGTTTTACAAATGGAAGGTGGTTGATCGTAAATCAAATGATGATGGACTATTAATAAAGGCCGGCATACAGCATCTAAGATAATCATTGGGATGTTGAATCGAATCGGCCATCGGATAGGAACTAAATCAGCATCCCAAAAACAATGTTGGTAAGCTAAAAGCAAAAAACTGCACATCGTTATTTTATATGAGACATATTCTGATATCAATAGCATTTGGTTTGATTTTCCAAACCGGTTTTTCACAAGAAGTGATTGAGAAAAACTATAAATCAATCTTTAATACTTATGGAGTTGACGGATGCTTTGTACTTTACAATCAAACTGACAACGAATATATAAAATACAATGCAGCACTATGTGATACCGGATACCTACCGGCATCAACATTTAAAATACCAAATAGCTTGATTTCATTGGAAGAAGGAATAGTTAAAGACACAAATCAAATAATCAAATGGGATGGACATGAATGGCCAAATACGTATTGGAACCAGGATCAGACTTTAAAATCAGCAGTAAAATACTCCTGTATTTGGGTTTATTTCGGATTTGCTGAGCAAATAGGGATAAAACAGTATCATGAATATGTTAATTCATTTGACTATGGAAATAAAAACCTTACTGGCCCACCGACACGATTTTGGTTAGCCGGGTTGTTCCGTATAAGCGCAAACCAGCAGATTGACTTTTTGAGAAAATTCTACAATTATGAATTGCCTGATATATCCCTTAATTCTATTGACATAGTTAAAGATCTCATAGTTTTGGAACAGACGGAAAATTACAAATTTAGCGGCAAGACAGGCGCTGGAGTGTTGTCTGATTCATCGTATATCATGTAGTTAGTCGGGTACATTGAAAAAGACAATAAACCATATTTTTATGCACTGAATTTTTGGACATGTGACTTTAATAAGACAAGTAAGGCACGATATGCGATAGCCAAGGACATCCTCAGAGAATTGAAGATTATGGAATGAAATTGCAGGCCACCAACGGTTATTTATATTGCTTATGGGTTTTTTTTGCAAAGGTGCGTGAGCTACGCTAATCTCTTCGGTCACGATAATCCCCTAAGGGTGCAAACCACCTGATGTTTGTCAGCAACCTGGCGCAACGCAACCATTATAAATGAATAAGCATCTTCATAAAAAAAGGCGATGAAAAAATTATTGGCTGTTTTTATAGGGTTTTTATCATTGAGTTGTGAGAAACCGTCAGATATTAGTAATCATCAGTTTTTGGCTAAGATTGTTGATTATGACCTGAATTGTTCAACCTGTATTCTGGAGTTTCCTTATGATTCCCACTATATGGCTGGTAAGACCGGGAGTTCAGATAAGCATTTATACCACGCCATTAATTTGAATAAAGATGACTTTACGCCTGGTCAATTGATAAAGTTAAAATTCAGGAATCCCCGGGAAGACGAGTTGCGGGCTTGCATTACATTGTATCCGACCTATGATTGTTATGATATTTATGTTACCGATTACGAGAAATATTGCGATTTTGCGTTTAATGATACCATCGACTTGTGCTATAAAAAATGCATGAATGATTATTCCAACCGCACAATATTCTGTTTTGACTCTGTTTTAACTGATTCACGATGCCCTGAAAACCTTATATGTATTTGGGGGGGAGAGGCCATTGTCAGGATTGGAGTTCATATTAATAGTGAGCCACTTAATATTGATTTATATACTGGTACCATTGATACCGTAGTTGGTGATTATAAGGTCTCACTTCTTGATTTACTGCCCTATCCAAATACTGAGATTGAAAAAGATATATATGATTATAAAGCCAGGTTGATCATAAAGAGAAATTAATGCGTGTCGTTTGGATGTGAGAGACCGTTACCCGTTTTGATGAAATGTGTATATTTGTTTAAAGCGCCTGACGATTTCTTATTGTTATCATACGTATTCTTATGTGTGTCATGTATTGGTCACGGATAGTCCATATTTGGAGCAGTATGTACCGTATTAAGCATTCATTACTGGTTTTATTGCTGTTGTTATTCTGCCCTGCTGAAATGAAAGCCAATAACCCATCACCTATTGACACCATAGTGGATATAGAGCTCAATGGGCTTAAACAAAAGGTATTGATTATATCCAATAATGTAAACAATCCTGTTTTACTGTGGTTACATGGAGGTCCGGGCACATCCGAGATGTTTATTACGCACCATTGTATGGACAGCCTGATTGATTATTTTACGATAGTGCACTGGGATCAGCCGGGAACAGCCCTGTCATATAACGACAGGATTAAGGGTACTGATATTTCATTTGACAGGATTTTTGATGATGCGGTTAGTTTAACAGAGGTTTTGAGAAAAAAGTACCATCAGGACAAAATATTTCTTATCGGTCATTCATTTGGAAGTGTTTTGGGTATTCACCTGGTTGAAAAATACCCAGCATATTATTATGCTTATGTAGGTATGGGACAGGTTATAAATGACAGGTTATCCAGGGAGATAACCTATAAATGGTTTGTTAACAAGCTAAAGGAAGATAATGATACAGATGGATTACTGAGCATTCGCGGGAAGCAGAATATTCCCCGGGATTTAGTCAATAAATACAAAGGAAATTTTTATAAGGGAAAAACGCTGTTTGACGTCATAAGAGAATCACCCTATTATTATGAAGGGTATCTTGATACCTATACAAAATCGATGAATTTTGTAAGGGAATCTATAAGCATGAATCCATCAACATATGAAAAGGATATTTTTAATGATATATTCAGGTTTCAATTGCCGGTTTATTTTTTCGAAGGCCGGCATGACAGGGTTGCGGCATGTGCTCCGGAGTTGGTGATTGAATATATGAAAAGGATAGAAGCACCAAAGAAAGAGATTGTCTGGTTTGAAGAATCTGCCCATCATCCGAATATTGATGAGCCGCATAAATTTCAAAAAATGCTGATTGATAAAGTTCTGAGAGAGAATATGCAGCGGCAGTAGAAGTTAAATCCAAGATCCAAGATCCAAGATCGAAGACCAGAAGTCTAGAAGACAATTCCTCAATTGGAAGGGTCAAAGCGTCAAAATTTTTGAATTGTGGATTTACCCATTATCTTTGCACCGGCATTCTTTAGGAGAGATGCCGGAGTGGTCGATCGGGGCAGTCTCGAAAACTGTTGAACCCTTCGGGGTTCCGAGGGTTCGAATCCCTCTCTCTCCGCAAAAAAATGTAAAAAAATCAAACCTGGCAAAGCCAGGTTTTTTCATTGCATAGCCCAATGGCTCAAACTTGTTTGAAAGCCATTGGGCTATGCAATGAAAACCAGTTGCGAAGCAACGGGATTTTTTTACATTTTTTTGCAAGGATCTCCCTTAAAGGGATCATGCAATAATCCCCATCCCTCCCAATGGCTCAAACTTGTTTGAAAGCCATTGGGCTATGCAATGAAAACCAGTTG
>CAZYDI010000036.1:0-7274 GCA_964646255.1 uncultured Bacteroidales bacterium | reverse complement strand
CGAAGCAACGGGATTTTTTTACATTTTTAACAGGAATCATCACCGCACACAAAACACTCTTTACATTTATTTGTTAATATTGGTGGTTAATGAAACCATGTAAAATGATCAAATCACTTTCCATATTCCTTTCATTTCTCCTTTTGGTCTCCTTTTTACATTTATCCGTAGCCACGCATTATTGCTCGGGTGATATCGCTGCTTTTGGCATTACTTTTTCCGGCAAAACCCTTTCATGCGGAATGGAAGCCCAATACCAGAAAACGCCACACACAAAACTGACATCAAATTGTTGCACCGATGTTGTACATGAATATTCCACCGATCAGCTGTATACCCAATCCCTTTTAAAGGTTATTAAAAGTATTCATCTATTATCGTGTTCCTTTTTCCTGCCGGCAGGTTCATTGGACAGCCCTGAAAAATATGCTGAAAAATCCTGGTCCGACACTGGTCCCCCCTCGGTAATAACTGCCAGATCCGTGGCACTGGATGAAATTTGTTCCCTGCGCATTTAAGAACAACCGGTTTGTTTTGTAAATCCATGCACTTACAGGCATTGGTATTGGCATGGCTATATACATAGACATGCTATTTAAATTGTTTTACAAACAAATTAAGTAATACACCATGTTGTTTAACCGACTTGTCAGGTACTTTCTTGATAACAGGCTGATTACATTTATTATTCTGGCACTTTTTATCCTGGCCGGACTGGTATATGCCCCATTTAACTGGAAATTGGGAATTATTCCACGTAATCCTGTCCCCGTTGATGCCATTCCCGATATTGGTGAGAACCAGCAAATAATTGCAACAGAATGGATGGGAAGGTCTCCCCAGGATATTCAGGATCAGGTGACCTATCCGCTCACCACGGCACTGTTGGGGATTCCAGGAGTAAAAACCATCCGCAGCACCTCGATGTTTGGCATGTCTTTCATCTATATTATTTTTGATGAGGATGTCGAATTCTATTGGAGCCGGTCGCGGATTTTGGAAAAGCTGAATTCATTGCCATCGGGGACATTGCCCGATGGTGTGCAACCTACGCTGGGGCCTGATGCCACAGCATTAGGGCAGGTATTTTGGTATACGCTCGAAGGTCGCAATCCTGAAACAGGAGAACCCACCGGCGGATGGGATCCGCATGAACTAAGAACCATCCAGGATTTCACCGTTAAGTACGGTTTGTCAACTGCCGAAGGTGTAGCAGAAGTCGCCTCAGTGGGAGGCTTTGTAAAGGAATACCAGGTCGACATTAATCCTGAAGCCTTAAAGGCTTTCAATGTTTCCATAATGGAGGTTATGAATGCAGTGAGGAACAGCAACCTCGACATTGGCGCTGAAACGATAGAACTTAACCATGTGGAATACATCATCAGGGGCCTGGGTTATATAAAAACCCTGAACGACCTTGAGAACTCCGTTGTTACAGTGCGCAACAGCACTCCAGTAAGGATCAAAGATATAGGATACGTGACTTTTGGCCCCGGAACAAGGCGTGGCGGACTTGATAAAGCAGGAGTTGAAGCGGTTGGTGGCGTTGTTGTGGCACGTTACGGTTCCAATCCTTTGGAAGTAATCAACAATGTAAAGCAAAAGATGGGTGAAATAGATGCAGCCCTTCCACAAAAAACGCTTGCCGATGGCAGCATATCCAAGGTAACCATTGTGCCGTTTTATGATAGAACAGGGCTGATCAAGGAAACCATTGGCACACTCGAACGTGCATTGTCGCATGAAATTCTGATCAGCATCATTGTTATCATCGTGCTGGTTTTAAATATCAGGGCATCATTGATAGTCACAGGATTATTGCCCATTGGGGTTCTGATGACATTTATTTTCATGTACCTGTTTGGAGTGGATGCAAATATTGTTGCACTGTCAGGAATTGCCATTGCTATTGGTGTTATGGTGGATATTGGAATTGTTGATGTGGAAAACATTCTCAGGCATCTTGAAAAGCCTGAAAACCGGGGCATTAAAGGAAAAAAACTGCTCAATGTCATTTATCATGCAACTACCGAAGTAAGGGCAGCAGTGGTAACATCCATTGCGACGACCATTGTAAGTTTTCTTCCCGTTTTTGTTATGGAGGCATCTGAAGGTAAATTATTCCGTCCGTTGGCGTTTACCAAAACGTTTGCATTGTTGTCTTCCTTTGTACTGGGAATTGTGGTATTGCCAACAATGTCGCACATTATTTTCAATGTAAACATCAACAGGGCTAAAATCAGGACTTATCTCAACTATGCACTTATTGGTGCCGGCATAATCTTCATCATCATTTGGAAGGCATGGATTGCCGTGGCCCTCATTTTTATCGGAATCAATAACCTTACCCAACACCGATGGAGTGCAGAACGTAAAGGCTACCCATCGTATATAACCACCTTCATTATCGTACTTTTTGCCGTATTCTTTTTATCTGAAGAATGGTTACCGCTGGGTGCTAACAACGGCACGTTCATTAACTTCCTGTTTGTTGCCTTCATCGTCGCTTTGATTCTGATTTCGCTGATGAGCATGGTTCGGTTTTATGAACCCATCATGCGCTGGGCGCTGAAAAATAAAGGCCGGTTCTTGGTTATACCTGCGATTACTATTTTCATTGGGGTGCTTGTTTGGCTTGGCTTTGAAAGAGCGTTCGGTTTTGTTGCATCTACCATGGAAAGGGCCGGATGGAAAACTTTCCGGCAAACGTCATTCTGGAGTAGCGGTGTACATGCATTCCCGGGAACGGGTAAGGAATTCATGCCCTCACTCAATGAAGGATCATTTCTTCTGATGCCCACCAGCATGCCCCATTCAAGCATTACAAAAAATCTCGAGTATATTGAAACACTTGACCGGCGTTTGTTGGCAATTCCTGAAGTTGAAATGGCGGTAGGAAAATGGGGCAGGGTAAACTCCGCTCTTGATCCCGCTCCCATTCAAATGTTTGAAAATACCATTAACTACAGGCCTGAATATATCCTGGATGAAAATGGCCACAGGATGCGTTTTAAAACCGATCGTGAAAAGCGTTTTGTCCTGCACAATCAACAACTATACGATCCTGTAAGGGATGGATTCAGGATTATTCCTGCCGACAGCCTTGTTCCGGATAAGCATGGCAGGTATTTTCGTCAATGGAGGCCGCATATTCAAAAGCCTGACGATATATGGAATGAAATTGAAAAGGTAACCAGCATTCCGGGATTGACTTCAGCACCTAAATTACAACCCATTGAAACGCGGCTTGTGATGCTGGCCACCGGAATGCGTGCTCCCATGGGATTGAAAGTATACGGACCAAACCTTGAAGCCATTGAACAGGCTGGAAGACAGTTGGAAGATGCCCTTAAGATGGTTCCTTCGGTAAATGCCCCTTCGGTATTTTATGATCGGGCTGTTGGCGCACCCTACCTCGAAATCAGGTTCAACAGGGAAGCGATGGCGCGTTATGGAATAGCCATAGCTGAGGCACAGGAAATGCTTCAGGTTGCCCTGGGAGGAATGTCATTGAGTACCTCCGTTGAAGGCCGTGAAAGATTCCCTGTAAGGGTAAGGTATGCCAGGGAACTTCGTGATAATCCCGATGATATTAAAAGAACGCTTATACAGGCTATGAACGGAACGCACATACCGTTGGGCGAAATAGCAGATATTAACTATAGCAGGGGCGCCCAGATGATTAGGAGCGAAAACACCTTCCTTGTCGGGTATGTGATTTTTGATAAAAAAGAAAATTATGCGGAGGTAGATGTGGTGGAAGAAGCAGATGCAATAATAAAACAAAAGTTGGGGGATGGTTCAATTCAACTGCCTGAAGGCGTATCGTATGGATTCGCAGGCACATATGAACAGCAGGTAAGTGCGGAGAAAAGACTCGCACTGGTAATCCCCGCCAGTTTATTGTTGATTTTATTGTTGCTTTATTTCCAGTTTAAAACGGTTACCGCATCACTTATTCACTTCTCCGGCGTATTTGTTGCCTTCGCCGGCGGTTTTATTATGCTATGGCTATATGGCCAGGAATGGTTTCTGAATTTTTCTGTTGCTGATGTTAATATGCGCGATTTATTCCAGATGCACACAGTGAACCTTAGCATAGCCGTATGGGTTGGATTTATTGCATTATTTGGCATTGCAACCAACGATGGTGTATTAATGGGCACATATATACACCAGGTGTTTGAAGAGAAAAATCCTTCGTCGGTAAGTGCAGTTCGTGATGCTGTTGTTAGTGCAGGCAGAAAACGTGTACGGCCGGCTATGATGACCACCGCCGTGGCTGTAATTGCATTATTGCCCGTACTTACATCAACCGGTAAGGGTGCCGATATTATGATACCAATGGCCATTCCGGCGTTTGGTGGAATGATCATCCAGGTGATGACCATTTTTGTTGTCCCCCTTTTCCAGGCAATCTGGAGAGAAAATGCAGTAAAAAAGCAAAAAGACATTAGAATATGATAGCCAAGAGACATTTAAAATTCCTGCTTCCGGCTTTCCTTCTATGTGTATTGAAGGCAAACGGTTATTCACAGATGCACGATTCACTTTTGAATTATATGGATATTGCCGTAAAAAACAATCCTGTTGTTTTGCAGCGCTATAATGAATATAGGGCTGCCTTTGAGAAAGTGGCGCAGGTTGGTGCTTTGCCTGACCCGGAACTGAATGCCGGGATACTGTTAAGTCCTATGGAACTGGTAATGGGAAAACAACTTGCAGAAATTCAGCTTATGCAAATGTTTCCCTGGTTTGGCACACTCAACGCTGCCGAAAATGAAATGAGCCTGATGGCCAGGGCAAAATATGAGTCGATGATGGATGCCAGAGCTCAGGTTTTATATGATGTTCACCGTGCATGGAATTCCCTTATCATAATCAACAGCAGGAATGCATTGAATGAGAAAAACATTGCGATTCTGAAATCATTGGAACAGCTGTTGATGGTTAAGTTCCAGGCAGCAATGGATTCTGATCCCGGGAATTCCTCACTGGCAGATTTATATACGCTGCAAATGGAAATACTTAATTTGGAAAACGTCTATGCTTTAGCACAAGATGAGGAAAGCACCGGTAGGGCACGGTTTAACAGTTTGCTCAACAGGCCGGCCGAAACACCGGTATTCATTCCCGATACGATTCTGGCTGATACCGGTGAAATTAACCTTAAGCATATTGCAGACAGCATGCTGCAAAACAATCCGATGCTGAAAGGGATGTTATACGAACAGCAATCTGCCGAATTCCGGAAAAAAATGGTAACCCGCATGGGTTACCCGATGATAGGTCTTGGCTTAAGCTATACACCTATCTCGAAAATTGAAGGGCTTAACTCAGCTATGAATGGCAAAGACATGATAATGCCCATGGTTTCCATGTCTATTCCTATTTACCGGGGAAAGTATAAATCGATGCGGAATGAAGCTGAATGGGCTAAGGCTGCCGTGCAAGGCGGTTACGAGGCTGCGGTGAATGACCTGAACAATGAATACTACGAAGCCAGGCAACTATTATTTGATGCCAGGCGTAGGATTGACCTTTATGAAAAGCAGCGCAAGCTTGCCAATCAAGTGATCAATGTGCGTATTCAAAGCTTTACATCCACCGGATCGGGACTGGATGAAATACTGCAGGCTTATCGCCGGCTATATGATTATGAATTTAATAAAATTGAGGCTGTAGCTGATTATTCCAATGCTGTAGCCTGGTTAAAAAGATTGGGAAACATTAATGCTGAATTGCCATGAAAAAAATACTGAATAAAAAATACCTGCAATACGCTTTATTGCTGGCGTCAGGAATGCTCCTGGGATGGTTGTTTTTTCATTCGCCCAAAGAAGAAAGCCATCAACATCATGAAACAGCTGATGCCGCAACTTTATGGACCTGCTCTATGCACCCGCAGATCCAAATGACTTCACCGGGAAAATGTCCAATATGCGGAATGAACCTTATCCCTGTGGTGAGAAGTAATGAAGGATTGGATGAGGATGCTGTTCAACTTTCAAAGGAAGCCATTCAGCTTGCCGGCATTCAGACAACAACCGTTCATCGGCAAAAGCCTTCGAAGGAAATACGCCTATATGGAAAAGTACAGGCACCTGAAAGTGCATTGCAAAGCCAGGTTTCACAGGTTAACGGACGTATAGAAAAGCTGTTGGTAAATTCCACCGGTGTTACAGTGCATGAAGGGCAAACAATGGCTGTAGTTTATTCCCCGGAATTGTTGATTGCGCAGCAGGAACTGATTGAGGCGGCAAAAGTAAAACAGGTTCAGCCGCTGATTTATGAAGCTGCGAAACAACGACTCCGACAGATGAAATTATCAGAAGCGCAGGTTGCCAAAATAGAGGCTTCGGCATCTGTTACCAGCAATATTGAAATTGTGGCAAACACATCGGGGACTGTTATAGCCAAACGCGTAAATACCGGAGACTATATTGAAAAAGGATCTGTATTGTTTGATGTTGCAGATTTGTCGAATGTATGGGTATTGTTTGATGCCTATGAAAGTGACCTGCCGTTATTAAAGGAAGGTCAAAGGATTGAATTTACGCTTCAGGCAATACCGGGAAAGACTTTTACCGGAAATATCTCACTTATAGATCCGGTAATTAATCCCGATACCAGGGTTGCAGGGGTAAGGATTTCAACATCAAATATAAGCGGGCAGTTAAAGCCCGGGATGTTTGTAACCGGTATAGCCATTACCGGAATTGGCCAGGGCAAAAACGAAATAGTCATCCCCGGGTCAGCTGTATTATGGACGGGAGAGCGTTCGGTGGTATATGTAAAAGAAGCCAACTCAAAAGGTCCGGTTTTTAAGATGCGTGAAGTTACACTGGGACCCTCATTAGGAGATGACTATATTGTATATAGGGGAGTGACTGAAGGGGAGGAAATTGTGACCAACGGCACTTTCAGCGTTGATGCTGCCGCTCAGCTAGAGGGTAAGCCCAGTATGATGAACAAGGACGTCAGCGCGAAGGATACCCATAGCCATTAAGCACCGGGTGAAAGTCCGGCATGGGTTCCGACCCATAGCCGTCAAGCTAAGCTATTTAACATACTAATTATCTGATAATAACAATCAATTATTTGAAAATCTTTGTAACTTTTTGCAACAGCGCAAAAAGTCACCCCCGCCTGCCTGGCTTAGGCCGTGCATTGGCGGGCAGGCCCGCCTGCCGTTCAAGGGCTGTGCGGTGGCGGGCAGGGAAAAACGCCGCCGCTGCTGATAAATTGCTAAAAATCAATTCAGCATTATCTTC
>CAZYDI010000035.1:7155-27488 GCA_964646255.1 uncultured Bacteroidales bacterium | reverse complement strand
ATTATTTCACTGTATTCATGTGGGCTATCATGCTAAGGAGTTTGCAGGAATATCCCCATTCATTGTCATACCAAGCAACGATTTTTACAAAATTTGGATTAAGCATAATGCCTGCTTTTGCATCAAAGATAGAAGTACGTGAATCGCCGATAAAATCACTGGATACCACTTCATCTTCGGTATAACCTAAAACACCCTTGAGTTCATTTTCAGAAGCCTTTTTCATGGCTGCTTTAATAGCATCATAATCGGTTGCTTTTTCCAAACGGCAGGTGAGGTCTACTACCGATACATTAAGGGTAGGAACGCGGAATGCCATGCCGGTAAGTTTTCCTTTTAGCTCCGGAATAACTTTCGTGACTGCTTTAGCAGCACCTGTTGATGAAGGAATTATATTGCCTGCAGCTGCGCGTCCGCCTCTCCAGTCTTTTGCCGATGGTCCGTCAACGGTCTTTTGTGTTGCTGTTGTAGCATGCACAGTGGTCATAAGACCTTCAGCAATGCCAAAACTATCGTTCAATACCTTGGTCACCGGTGCAAGGCAATTGGTTGTACAGGAAGCATTGGAAATAATATCCATTTCCTTTTTATAGGTATTATGGTTTACACCATATACGAACATTGGAGTATCGTCTTTTGAAGGTGCAGACAATATAACACGTTTGGCACCTGCCTTAATATGGGCTTCAGCTTTATCACGGCTAAGGAATAAACCGGTTGATTCAATTACATATTCCGCGCCTACTTCATTCCATTTAAGGTTTGCAGGGTCTTTTTCAGCAGTTACGCGGATTGCATTGCCATTAACAACGAGTTTTCCGTCTTTTACTTCAACAGTGCCTTTGAAACCACCATGAATAGTGTCGTACTTAAGCATGTACGCCATGTAATCAACATCGATCAAATCGTTAATTCCTACAACTTCAATGTCGTCACGGAGAAAAGTAGCCCTGAATGCAAGACGTCCGATTCTTCCGAAACCGTTAATACCTATTTTTATTTTTGCCATTTTAAATTGTTAATTAATTGGTTATGAAAAGAAATGTTTTCTAGATTTCTACACCGCGAAATTATCAAAATTCTTGTTTTATAAAAAATAAAACAAGCTATTTACAAATCACTTTAATTTCCTCCTTCAAGGGTAATTTTGGCAGGTTTATAACGGGCATCTTTAACCCATCCAAAGCGGTATGCAACAGACAAGGTGACGAAAAACCGGCTGTTATACTCCGTGAGCATAATGGGAATTTCCTTAAGAAAGGCGTCGAAGGTAGCACTTACATCAATGGCATTGATGAGTTGGTTAACGGGACTGTATTCAAAGCTTAGCCCTGCATTTACATGGGCTCCCGGGTAAAAACCAAGATCATCGAACCCTTTCCAGAAAGTAGCTCTTCCTGCTATATAAGCATTTGGGTGCTGGGCATAATTATACTTCTCGTCAATGGTATATTGTGGGAAACCATCCAAATCGGCAATAACGTAAGTGTAGTAAATGGCTTTGCTTAATCCGAAGCTTGGTCCCGCACCATAATAATATTTAACGGCAATACTGCCTTTATCTTCCTTTGAAAACATTTCATGCTGAAAGCCAATGGAAGGTCGGATGTTTACAAAAAGGTTTGTTTTACCGGGTACATACCGGCGACTGGTGGAATAACCTATAACCTGGGGAGATACCTTGGCTTCTTTTGGATGCTTGATATAGGCAACTTCTATATCATAGAGTAGTTTATTCAGGTAAGTTTTTCTTTGGCCGAACCTGAAACCTGCTCCGAATCCGTTCGTATTCAAAGACAGGGAAACACTCCTTTCGTTTTGAAATAGAATTTTCTCCTGTGTATCAATTTCACCTTGTCCAAAAATCAGTTGGCATAGCGAAACAAAGAGAAAAAATACAATAAACTTTTTCAATTGTAGTTTTTTTCAACTGCGAATATACGACGAAAACAAACAGGAATCAAACTACAAGATCGATGCCAAAAAAAATTAACTATCCTGGTTGGCAGGAGTTTCAGTTTGTACATCGGTATAAGCAGGGCAAATGTTCTTAGTGCCACTACAAGCGATAAAACTAAGTGCCAACACCAATAAAAGAAAAAGCGAAATGAAAAATTTCTTAATTGTCATGATTTCACGTTTTACAATACTAAAATAGCTAAAGTATTTTTAATATAACAAGCTGTTATTATCTGCCTCTATGTTCGTACGTTAAACAAACTCCAATTTAAAAGGTTTGATAATCTGTTTACTATGTTATGTGAATTAATTACGGAAAAAGTTGTGTAAGAGTTACAGAATTTTTACTTACATACTATAGATATTGATAAACGGAAAAAAACACCTGTTATTATATGCTCGGCTGGTCACCACATTTAGCTTTTTCTTTAACGGGCATTCACATGGGTGTGCGTAAAAAGCAGAGGCGCAAGTTTTTTGCGCCTCTGCGATCATGTTATCCAAGGGTGTGCGTAAAAACGCAACACTTAGCGTTTATTCAGAGAAATTCGAACGGTTGGGCTAAGAAATTTTACTCTTCGTATTCCTTAAGGATATCCTTCACCATTTCAGGCGATACCCTTCCGTAGGTTTTTTCACCGACCATAACAACGGGTGCCAATCCGCATGCACCTACACAACGCAGGCAGCTGATGGAAAACTTGCCGTCGGGCGTTGTTTCGCCCACCTCGATTTTCAGTGTTTTTTTGAATTCGGCGAGAACATTTTCAGCCCCCCTTACATAGCAGGCTGTTCCTGTGCATATGGATATCGGGTGTTTTCCTTTTGGTATCATCGAAAAGAAGCTGTAAAAAGTAACCACACCATAAACCTTGGCAATGGGAACATTCAATTCACGGGCAATTACTTCCTGCACTTCAGCCGGCAAATAACCAAAGGTATGCTGTGCGCGGTGAAGAACATTGATTAACTCACCGGGCTGATTATTGAAAGACCTGCAGATCTCCTTTATCGTATCTACATCCTTCTTTTTTAATTCTACTTTTATTCTGGACATAATTTTATCGTGCTTTAAGGTTACAGGTCATTAAATGTAAATGATTTTTTTGCTCTTATCTACATAGTGAGTATGCAGGAGCTTATGTGATTTCTCACTCAGCGGTTTCCCAAGGAACTCCTCATACAGTTTAATGATGTAAGGATTTTCATGTGATTTTCTGATGGCTTTACCGGCATCTTCCCTGTAAATTGCAGCCATTCTTTTTCTCAGTATGTCGAAGTTGCCATGATGCAATGGCTGACCACCGCCACCAATACAACCACCGGGACAAGCCATGATTTCGATGGCATGGTAGGTACTTTTTCCGCTTCTGATATCCTCGAGCAGCTTACGGGCATTTCCCAATCCATGTGCAATACCGATTTTTATTGGCAATCCGTCAAAATCAATAGTGGCTTCACGAATGCCGTCCATACCTCTGAGTTCCTGGAAGTCAACTTTTTCCAGCTTCTTTTTGGTAAACACTTCATAGGCGGTTCTTACAGCAGCTTCGATTACACCACCGGTAGCGCCGAATATAACACCGGCTCCGGTTGATTCACCGAGCGGATTATCGAAGTCTTCATCGGGGAGGCTATGGAAGTCGATGTTGGCTTGTTGAATAAGGTGGGCCAATTCGCGCGTGGAAACTGAATAGTCTACATCGGGATTGCCATCAACCTTAAACTCGTCGCGTGTGCATTCATACTTCTTAGCAAGGCATGGCATGATGGATACCACAACCATATCTTCGCGCTTAACACCAATTTTTTCTGCAAAATAGGTTTTTGCAATTGACCCGAACATTTGCTGTGGTGAACGGGCGGTTGAAGGTATTTCGAGCATGTCGATGAACTGCGACTCAAAGAAGTTTACCCAACCCGGACAACACGAAGTAAGGATGGGCAGTTTAACAGTTTTATCACCATTAAGATGCCGTGTAAGCCTGTCGAGTAATTCAGTACCTTCTTCCATAATGGTTAAGTCGGCACTGAAATCGGTATCGAATACATATTTAAAGCCAAGCCGCCTTAGTGCGGAAACCATTTTACCGGTGACCAATGTTCCTGCAGGAAGGTCGAACATTTCGCCCAATGCAGCACGCACGGCAGGTGCAGTTTGAACAATCACGGTTTTGTTCGGGTTCGCCAGATCGCGGATCAGCTTGCGGGTATGATCAACCTCTGTAAGCGCTCCTGTGGGGCACACGGCAACACACTGGCCGCAATAGGTACATACCGAATCTTCGAGATCCATTTCAAAGGCGGGAGCCACAACCGACATGAAACCACGGTTAATAGCGGAAAGCGCACCAACGGTTTGGAATTCATTACACATGGTCTCGCACCTGCGGCACATGATACATTTGTTCATGTCCCTGATGATGGCCGGTGAAAAATCGGCCTTGTACGTCGACATCTCGGCTATATCCTCGTTGTGAATTTCACGGATTCCCATCTTAATGGCTGTGTTCTGCAAATCACAGTTGCCTGATTTGGCACAGGTAAGACATTCTTTGGGATGATCGGACAGGATCAATTCCATCACCGTGCGGCGGGCATTCAGAACCCTTATGGAGTGTGTTTTTACCACCATGCCTTCAGCTACATCGGTTGAGCAGCTGGGGGCAAGGTTTCTGCGACCTTCCACTTCCACAACACAAATACGGCAACCTCCCGGTTTATGTTCAATTTTAAGGTCTTTAAGGTCCATGTAACAAAGCGCGGGAATCTCCACACCTGCCTGCCTGGCAGCTTTATAGATAGAGGTACCCTTAGCTACTTCAACCTGTTTGTTATCTATTGTGAGTTTTACCATTTCCATTTTTACTGACATTTAATTTACGATTACTGCATTAAATTTACACCTGTCCATACATGCACCGCATTTGATACACAATGAAGGATCTATTCTGTGTATTTCTTTTCTTTCACCGGCAATTGCTCCTACAGGGCATGCCCTGGCACAGGCAGTGCAGCCTACACAGTTTTCCGGCACTATTTCATAAATCATCAATGCCTTACAAACACCCGAAGGACATTTCTTGCTGTGTATATGTGCCTCATATTCTTCCCTGAAATTCTCGATTATCGACAATACCGGGTTAGGAGCCGATTGACCGAGCATACACAATGATGTATCCTTAATCACATTGCCAAGGTTAATGAGCCTGTCAATGTCGTCGGCTGTTCCATTACCTTTGGTAATATTACTTAGCAATTCATGCAGTCGTTTATTTCCCACCCGGCATGGAGTACATTTTCCACATGATTCATCCACGGTGAAATCAAGGAAGTACTTTGCCACGTCTACCATACAGTCATCTTCATCCATGATGATCATTCCTCCCGAACCCATCATGGCACCGGCAGCAATCAGGCTTTCATATTCAATGGGAACATCAAGGTGTTTTTCGGTTAAACAACCACCCGAAGGGCCGCCAATCTGAACACCTTTAAACTTTTTACCATTCTTTATTCCTCCGCCAATTTCAAAAATAACTTCACGGAGTGTTATACCCATTGGAACCTCAATTAAGCCTACGTTGTTTACTTTTCCTGCCAGTGCAAACACCTTGGTACCTTTTGACCTTTCTGTACCAATGCTGCTATACCACTCGGGACCTTTTAGCAAGATTACCGGCACGCTGGCAAATGTTTCCACGTTGTTGACGTTGGTTGGTTTGCCCAGGTATCCTTTAACCGAAGGGAAAGGAGGTTTCATGGTTGGTTCACCACGTCCGCCTTCCATTGAATGGATGAGCGCAGTTTCTTCACCACAAACAAATGCACCGGCACCATACCTGAGGGTAATATCAAAATTAAAGCCGCTTCCGAATATGTCTTTGCCAAGAAGTCCGAATTGACGGGCTTGTTCAATGGCATTCTTAAGCCGTTCAATGGCTAATGGATATTCAGCCCTGATATATACCAAGCCGTTGGATGCACCGGTACAATAGCCATTAATAGCCATTGCCTCAATAACGGTATGTGGATCACCTTCAAGAATGGAACGATCCATAAATGCTCCCGGATCACCTTCATCGGCGTTGCAAACAACATATTTCTCATCGCCCGGCGACTGGCGGGTGATTTCCCATTTCAAACCTGTTGGAAATCCTGCGCCGCCCCTGCCGCGCAATCCGGATTTTTTTATTACCTCTGTTGTTTCTTCGGGGGTCATTGAAGTAAGTACTTTTCCCAACGCAGCATAACCATCGCGGGCTATGTATTCCTCTATGTTTTCCGGATCAATGACACCGCAGTTCCGCAATGCAATCCTGATTTGCTTTTTGTAAAACTCCATTCCCTTTGAATCAGAAATAACCTTATCTGATTTGGGATCCTTGTAAAGCAACCTGGAAACTTTACGTCCTTTAACAATATGTTCCTCAACAATTTCTTTTGCATCCTCAGGCTTAACCTGGGTGTAAAAGGTATTGTCGGGTATAATTTTTACAATCGGGCCTTTTTCACAAAACCCGAAACATCCGGTGCCAACGACCTGCGCAAAATCATCAAGTCCCTGGTTCTGGATTTCGGTGCGCAGGTGTTCTGCCAATATCTGGCTTTGCGATGATTTACAACCAGTACCGCCGCAAACCAGTAAATGAATTTTATAATCCGTCATGGATAGTTGCCTCCTTATATTTATTGTTGATCAATTTTCTTATAATTCACGGGAATAATGCCTTCGATGAGTGTACCATTCTTGATGTATTTTTCAATGATTTCATCGGCTTTGCGGGCATCAACATAACCAAAAACCATGGGATCTTTTCCCGGCAGTTTTACCTCAACCGTTGGTTCGGCATAGCAATAGCCCATGCAACCGGTTTGGGTAACTACAGCATCGATGTTCCTTTTGTTGAGTTCGTCAACAATGTAATTCATTGTTTCACGTGAGCCTGATGCTATGCAACAGGTAGCCATAGCAACTTTCACCTGTACCATCTGTTCGGGATTCTCACTCTTGTCCCTTAAAATGGTCTTGGACTGAAGCTTATCCTTCAGTTCCCGTAAATCAGCAAGATTCTTAATTTTATTCATATGACGATGATATATTTGGTTCAAAATTATGCTCCTGATTAACTTAAATAAATGATATTATTGGTTTTATTGTAATTTATAATTGTTCTTAATAAATATCCAAAGCGTTCATGTTTTCATTGATGAATTGAGCTATATAATCAAGTACATCGGGTGTTTTTAGACTTATTCCGTCAAGTGCATCCCTGATTTCACGTGTGTTCATGCAGAATCCCTCTCTTTCTTTTGTGTGACTATAAATGAAATCTTTTTCCGGGTTACAGGCAATCAGCGTTCGGATTGACATAGCAATATCTCCATACGGAATCATGTCGATATGTTGGGTATTAAATGTTGCAGTAACCGTTGTACCTGTAGCTTTTTCCGATGCAATATGAAAGGAACCGCCTGTTAATTTCGCGTTTTGCTTTAAAAGCGGCAGGCCTAACCCTACTTTTTTGGTGACGGAAGAGGTAAAAAACGGATCAGTTACCTGGTTCATAAGATCCTCTGACATTCCGGAACCGTTATCTTTAATGACAAGTGTCAATAAGCCAGCCTGTTCCTTAATGCTTATCTCCACGGCAGAGGCACCGGCATTAAGGGAATTCTGAACAATATCCAGCATATGGTAAGAAATGTCTTTCATATCGCTTTATAAGTTCTTCCGTTGGCCTGTTTCAATGCCTGCTTGATTTCATCAAAAGAAGGTTCCTCAAGGAAATATTCTGTTGAAACTACGCCAACACGTTCCAGGTTATGCGAATCGGAATTGGTAATGAGGCTATATTGCTCCACTTCGGGGTGAAGACTGCGGAATGCGATGAAATCAACCGGAAAGGCTTCCAGCGCATCGGCTTTAAGATCAGCCGGAAGAAAACCAAGCTGGTTATAAATGCCACTATGACGCCGGTTAATATGGGCAGGAACAAATATTCCTCCCAACCGGGCTACTTCATCAGCTACTTCATCAATTCCAACAATTAATGCAGCCCCCAATAAGCGCTCTTCCTCTGCCAGGATGTTTTCATTCTCGTCCACTATGTATTGATAGCCAAAGACTTCCGGTTTGTTTTTAACCACCAAAAGGTTAGCATCAAGGTACTCCTGAAAACAATTTGCTTTTTCAATATTTTCAAAGAACGTTAAACAATGAATTTCTTCACGTGTATTTACCTCTGCTCCTGCCAGCACCAGGATGTCATTTTTTTTCCCTATTTCCTGTGCGCTCCGGCAGTGTTTTGTACTGTTATGGTCGGTGATGGCAATGATATCCAGATTTTTCCTTACAGCCTCTCTGATGATATTCACCGGGCTCATATCGAGACCGCCGCAGGGCGATAAAACCGTGTGAATATGCAGATCAGCTTTATACCATTTCATCCCTCTCCAATATTTTATACAGTTTGCCACAGGTGGAATATGTTCCTTCCATTGTGCCAAGTAAAACAATGCCTTCAGCCACAGCAGCTTCAAGTGTGTTTTTGTCGGGTTTGCCACCGTTTACTATAATGACGGCAGGAAGTTCCTTCAACGTTGCCACGGCTATGGTGTTCTTATGGGTTTGCATGGTTACCCATACTTGTCCTTCATTTGCCCTGCCCATTACATCGCTGAGCAAGTCGGAAGCATAGGCTCCCTTAACCGGTCTTTTCAGTAATTCTTTCCCGGTGTATACCTGCAAATTCAGTTTATTTATTATGTCTTCCAAATTCATATTCACATTCTCATTTTTCATAATTTCATCTGACTTATGTCTTTCTCCCGGGGTTCGATTCCGCTCAGTATGACTCATTCGTCCAATACACTCCAAAACCCATACCCATACCCATTACTCCATTCTCCCTTCTCCTTACTCCTTCCCCTTTATTCCGGCAACATTTTCTTAAACCGGTCAGGTCCCCAAATTTCTTCTGTAAAATCGACCACCTGGTTCATGGTTTCACCACCTTTGACTTTAATGGCAACGAAAACACAATCGCTGGTATGGGCCCGCCGCTGAACTACATCCTCTGCAAGCGACTTGCATGACGGTGATCCACATGCGCCACAATCTATTCCCGGCAGGTATGATTTTATTTTCTGTATTTTCTGCATCTTCTTCATGGCAATGACCATATCCTCATCGAGCTTCATAATCGACCTTGGCTCAATGGCACCAATGGATGCATTGGAAATGATATAGTCTGAATACTTTGTGATGCTCTTGTTATCGAATATTTTCCCGGTTTTTTCATCCGAATAATACTGTTCAACCCTAGAACGCAATCTTTCCGAAACCAGGAAACGGTTGGTGGTGGAAAGTATTCCTCCGGCACAGCTCTCGTCACAAGCCCTCATTTCAATGAAGTCAAAATTGCCCAGGGTATCGTTTTCAAGCTTTTCAAGGAATTCAATGGCATTGGCCATTCCATCTATTGAAAGGCATCTGCCCCTGATATGCCTGGCTTCGCCCCCTGTGAGTGTCCAAACCATTTCCTCAGGGAGCAATTGTTCCTTTTCCGGTACTATACAATAGCCCTTTTCTTCTTTTCTGATTACCGAGTATACTTTGTTGTAAAGGGTTTTCAGGTTAATTACTCCTTCGATGGGAGAACTTTCTTCGCCAACCGGACTTTTTATGGCAGCGATTTTTGCTGCACAGGGCGTTATATAATAAACCCCTATTTCACCGGGTGGCACTCCCTGATCTTCCAGTTTTTTTCTGAAAAAACTGGCGGATAAATCAAGGGGAGCCTTGTAAGGAAGAATATTGTTAACCAGCGACGGAAATCTCACTTGTATCAGCCGTACAATGGCGGGGCAGAAAGATGAAATAACCGGCCTGATTTCAGGTTTCATTTCAAGATAGCGGTTGATTATTCCAATGAGCAGACTTGCCCCATGCTCAACCTCATATACATGGGCAAACCCTTCCTCGAGAATACCACTGTATATTTTTCGCGTAGCAATATTGCGGGGAAACTGGCCGATAAAAACCGACGGAACAAGTGCAATGCTATGCGGATAATTAAATATGCTTGAAAAATCGTCTCCTTTAACTTCTATGGCATTCACGGGGCATACCCGCATACATTCACCACAATCAACACACCTTTCTGCAATAAGACGTGCCTTTCCACCCTTGACCCTAAGGGCTTCGGTGGGACAGGCCTTAATGCAATGCGAACAGCCGATGCATACATCTTCCTGTATGGTAAGTGCATGATGAAATGCCGTGTTCATTTATTTCGACTGAATATGTGTTATCATTTCAACTACTGTTCCCTTTCCCACGGTACTTTGGATGTCGAGCTGATCGGTGTTTTTGCTTATGTTCGAAAGTCCCATACCGGCTCCGAATCCCATCTCCCGTACCTTATCTGATGCGGTTGAAAATCCTTCCTGCATAGCCATCCCGATATCCGGAATTCCTGGTCCTTCATCTTCCACGCGAACGGTAACCTGCGCCGGATTAATGAAAACTTTCATCACTCCCTTGTAAGCATGTGCAACAACGTTTACTTCCGCTTCATATAGTGCCACCGAAATCCTACGTACGAGGGCCGGGTCAATGTTTAGCTGGTTTAGGATCTTTTTGATGTTGCTGGATGCATAACCGGCCTTAACAAAGTCGCCTCCCTCAATAGGAAACTCGAATTGCATTTCTTTCTTCATTCCCCGCTCTCTTCGGCTTCAGGTTTAAAACAATGGCTGCAGACCGCTTTTATAAAGCAGTCCGCTCGATCCAAACATAGATCCCTGCGATTCAATGATGGTAATTCCCAGATCCTTTGCCAGGCTGATCATTTCCTGGGACGCTTTTTTTCTGCGGACAAGCAGAACACAGGCAACTTCAGCCATCTCGGCTGTGCGGATGGTTTGAAGATTGGCAACGCCCGTAATCAGCAAAATGCCGACTCTATTTATGGTAAGTACGTCGCTTAACAGGTCCGAAGAAAAAGCATGGGTTATTTCCATGGTATCATGAACATCTCCACAAACCAACTTCCCATTTGTAATGTCAATAATATCAGCTACTTTCATCCTTGAATTCCAAATATGATTCTTTCTGCCAACTGTTCATACGCGACAGGAATAAATCTGTTACAAAAATAACAATATTATTGTTATTTAAATAACAGTAATAAGGATATTGGTCTTATATGTATTGATTCTAAATAAAATGCGGCGGTATTTCAAAGGCTCTTTTTTTGTATTTTTCGTTCACCCACCAATGAATCACATTATAAGTTGGGCTTTAATATTGAAAAACCGTTATAATCCCACACAATGATCCTTTCAGGCAAAATCCCTGTTGCACTTCTCATTTTATGCACTGCTCTTCATTTATCCGGCCAGGAAAACAGAAATACATTAAGAACTAATGCCGATTCAATTGCCTCTGTATGGATTCCTGCTGGCTATTCAGCCGGTGCCGATTTTATCCATCAACGAATTTATCCCGATACCCTGATGATAGGCAATGAACTGTCGGTTTTTGAATTTCTTCAGGGCAGGGTAGCCGGATTGAATATTTCTCAATCCTCGGGTGATCCGGGAAAAAGTGCATATTCCAATATCAGGGGAATGGGATGGCCATTGATTGTGATTGATGGTATTCCCTGGAACAATTTTGATGCTATTACCAATGATAACAACAGTCTGAATGAAGATTTACACACGCTTATACCTGTTGCACTCCATGATATCAGGTCAATAGAAATCCTTAAGCAAGGATTTGCCACTGTGCTTTACGGTTCAGAAGGCTCAAACGGGGTAATATTGATTGAAACAAAGAAAGGGTATTCACGAAAACCAACTATTACTTATCAGGGTAATATGAGCTTTCATGCAATTCCGGAATATCCTGAATTGCTATCGGGTGATGAATATGCCATATACCAGCTGGAGGCAATACACAACAGGGGAATTATGGATATTCCTCCTGAAATAGCTTACGATATTGATAACTCCGACTTTTACAATTATGCGGCTAATACCGACTGGATAAAGGCTGTTACACAAAAGGGCTATCTATCAAATCATTTTCTTAACCTCACTGCCGGCACAAAAAAAAGCAGGGTATATAGTTCTGTTAATTATGCCAGACAACAAGGCACTATTATCAATACCGGTTACAGACGGATGATTTTAAGAATGAACATTGAACATGATTTTTCAGAGAAACTTAAGCTGGGTATACATTTGGCATATTCTAATGCAAAGCATGATGAGAATCCTTTATTAACTGATTTCGTGGGTTATACATCAAATATCCTTGAGACCGCCTTTTTAAGGGCACCCAACATGAGCATACGGCGTTTTGATGCAAATGGGACAATAACCGACGATTACTTTAGTCCTTTAAATGATTATCAGGGCCGTTATTACAACCCCGTAATGGTATCAACCCTTGGAAATGCAACAGACGTGGTACTTGATTTCAGATCAACTGTGAATCTTGATTATAAGATGACCAAGTGGTTCAAATTTCACGAATCATTTACATTAAATTCATCATTAACCCATTCCGATGCGCAAGTACCCTATTACTATATGACACATTGGCTTGATTTATCGTTTGGCAGGTATAATTCTTTTCAGGAATCAAAGGTAAAGTCAAACAGATTCAGAAATGAGTTACAGGCATCCTTTGGAATTCCTTTTAGAAAGGAAAACAAAAATTCACTTAATGGCAGCATTACATGGATTTCAATGAATGATAACAGGCTTATTGACGACATGGCAGGAGACTTAAATGTTCCTTATATGCATCATGAATCCCTTGATGACAAAATTCAAAATAATGCAGCAGTGGTTTCAATTCGGTATGGTTTGTTGAATCGCTATTTCATAATGATTAACAGCCGATCGGAAGCGTTAAGGTCAAATGAGCTAAATTCAAACAGTCATCATTACGGTATTTATGCAAAATGGCACTTTTCAAGAGAAGTACTTTTTTCCGGATTGAAATTTCTGGACAATGGAGTACTCTACGCAGGTTGGAGGTATTCAAAAATCCCCTCCTATTCTGAATATTTACCTTGGTTTATGACAAGCACCATTCAGCCTGTGAAATCATATGATGCCGGAATAAATCTGGAATTATTTACAGGCAGAATTCGATTGAATTGGAGTTGGTACCGGAATGAACTTGAGGAAATTATTGATGCCGAAAATCCATACCATAATTCAGGCATTGAGCTATCATCGGAAATGGCTATGGTAAAAACCAGAAAAATTTCCTGGATAATAAACATTACGGCTAATTGGATGCACCAAAGTAAAGGAAGAAGCCATGGGGAATTTGTTCAGCCTCAGAACAAGAAATTTCCCATTCAATCTCACGGGGCCATTTACGGGTTGGTATATGATGGAATTTTTGCCAATGAAGAAGAGACTTTGGCAAGGGATGAGAATGGAAATTTATTGTTGGATGACAACAATGAAGCCTTTAAAATTAACTACAGGGATTATCACCCATATAATGCCGGTGATGTTAAATACAAAGATTTAAATTACGATGGAACCATTGATAGGGATGACCTTGTTTACCTGGGCAGTTCATTCCCCAAATTCACCGGTGGACTGGGCAGTACGTTCCGGTTCAAAAACTATTCATTCACCTGTAATTTTCATTACCGTGCGGGTTTTAAAATTGTCAATTATCCGGCGTTGAACATGGAATCATCAGATTCCAGAAACAACATGAGTAAGGCAGTGCTTAGCCGATGGCGAACAAGCGATCACCCGGGCAACTATCCAAGGGCATATATGGACCACCCGGCCAATGCCTTACCATCAGACCGGTATGTTAAACCGGGTGACTTTCTGAAATTGAGTTATATAAACCTGAGTTATCATGTAGATGCCGGTTTTTGCCGCAAAATCCATATTGGCGGACTTGTTTTTAGTGCAAGCGCTCAAAGGTTGTTTACACTTACCGGGTACAATGGTATGGATCCGGAAATTGAGATCGACTACAGTCCGATTGGCAGTAATATGGAAAGCATCCGGACACTGCCCTCAAAAGTCATTACCTTCAGTGCACAGATTACGCTTTAAGGTAAAGATGTTATAGCATGGTTAGCGCATGCTGATATTGCGGATATCAGCACGCGCAGTTGCAAAACGTTACAGGAGGATAATTCCGGATTTCAATACTTTATTTCAATCCGCTTTTTACCAGCAAGGGCTCTATTGAAGGATCCTGCCCCCTGAAATTTCTGTACAGCACTGAAGGATCATTGGTACCACCACGGGCAAGAATATTTTCGCGGAATAACAGTGCTGTTTTCTGGTCAAATATCCCGTTCTGCATGAAAAGCGAAAAGGCATCGGCCTCCAGCACTTCGGCCCATTTATAACCATAATAACCGGCTGCATAACCGCCTCCGAAAATATGCCTGAATCCGGTGCTGAAGCAAACGTTGTCAACCGGAGGAAAAATCTCTGTTGATGCCATAGCCTTGTTTTCAAAATCAGCGATCGATCCGGTGAAATCACCGGTTAATGTATGCCATGCCATATCATTTAAACCAAAACTTAACTGGCGCACAAAGGCATATCCGCTGTTAAAATTCCTGCTGTTAAGAATGTTTTCAATCATATCGTCGGGCATTTTTTCGCCTGTTTCATAATGCATGGCCACCATATTCAGCCATTCTTTCTGCTCTGCCCAATTCTCCATAATTTGCGATGGAAGCTCAACAAAATCACGGTAAACATTGGTACCCGACAAGCTCTGGTATGTGCAATCACTGAAAATGCTGTGCAGTGCATGGCCGAATTCATGAAGGAAGGTACGGACTTCCTCATAGGTGAGCTGCGATGGTTTTGTATCGGTGGGCTTTGTGCAATTAAGCACCAGCGATACATGGGGCCTGGTATCCTTGCCCGAAGTTTTATACTGTTCTAAGTAATTGGTCATCCAGGCTCCTCCCTGCTTTCCCTGGCGGGGAAAATAGTCGATATACAACAACGCAAGAAATGATCCGTCTTTATCTGTTACATGGTAAACCTTAACCTCGGGGTGATAAACAGGAATGGTTTTATCTTCCTTAAAACTGATCCCATACAGCAGATTGGCCAGCTTAAAAATCCCTGCTTCCACTTTCTCAAGTTGAAAGTATGGTTTCGTCATTTCGTCGGTAATGGAGAACTTTTCATTTTTAAGCTTTTCCGAATAATATGCCCAATCCCAACGTTCTACCTGAAAAGCGGCACCTAATTTTTTTGCAAAGTCATTTACTTCTGCATATTCCTTTAGCGCAGCAGGTTTTGATTCTGTAAGCAAATTGCCCAGGAAGTCATTAACCTTATCGGGTGTTGCGGCCATCCTGTCTTCGAGTATATATGCGGCATATGAATTATACCCCAGCAATTTTGCAAGCTTTAACCTGAGGTTCACAATGTTTTGAATCAGTGCCTGGTTGTCCTTGTCGTTATTGTTAAATCCCCGCTTGCTGTAAGCCCGGTACATTTTTTCACGCAGGCTCCGGTTATCTGCATATTTCATAAATGCAAGGTAACTGGGGGCGTTGAGCGTAAAAACCCAGCCCTGCAGGTTTTTTGATTTTGCTTCAATGGCAGCAGCTTCCCTGACAAATGCGGGTAATCCTGAAAGGTCAGTTTCACTGGTAAGGTGAAGATGCCATGCGTTTGTTTCATCCAAAAGGTTTTCGCTGAATTTCAGTGAAAGGGTGGATAATTCTTCCGTTACTTTGCGGTAAGCTTCTTTGTCTTCTGCAGTTAAATTTGCGCCACTGCGGATAAACGATTTATAGGTTTCCTCGAGCAATTTCATTTCCTCTGGATTCAGTTCAAGCTTCGCCCTGTTGTTATACACTTGCTTAACCCTGGCAAAAAGTTTTTCGTTCAGCGTTATGTCGTTGTAATATTTGGTAAGCATTGGAGATATTTCCTGGGTAAGCTTTTGAAGCTCTTTATTTGTTTCAGCAGAATTAAGGTTAAACAAAATTTGTTCGAGTCGCCTGAGGTCATAATTAAGGTATTCGAGTGCTTCGATCGTGTTTTGAAACGAGGCTTCTGTTGTTGCACCGGCAATGACATTAAGTTTTTCGCTGTTTTTACCAAGCATATCTTCAAAAGCGGGCTTGAAATCAGCAGTTTTTATCTGATCAAAGGGCACAGCCGCCATAGGAGTGTTAAATTCAATCATGAGTGGGTTACTATTTTTTATTAAAGTGAATGAAAATAAGCATAAGGATGCGCTCAAAAGCGCAAACATAATTCTGTTTTTCATATGGTTATAATTACAGGTTTACGATGCAAATTCATAAGGGTCAAACAAAGAAGGAAGTGCAAGATGTGCAATAATTCAATTATAAACAATGAACAAAGCAATTGGTTGAACAATTTTTACCCATGGCATTTGGTTATTTTGGTATATTTACAGAAAAGGTAGCCCGTGGGCAAAACCATACTCATTGGACATGGCAGCGGAGGAAAGCTGACCGGTGATTTAATCCGGGAGGTTTTTCTGCATAATTTCAACAATCCGGCCCTGAATGTATTGAGTGATGCCGCATTGACAAGCATAGGCGATAGCCTGGTTGCCTTTACCACCGACTCCTTTGTAATTGATCCGATCTTCTTCCCCGGAGGTGATATCGGTAAGCTGGCCATATGCGGGACCATTAATGACCTTGCTGTGTCGGCAGCAAAGCCATTGTTTCTCAGTGCCGCATTTATTCTCGAAGAGGGATTCGATATGGATAACCTGCACTCTATTGCCAGGTCAATGGCCGATGAGGCAAAGCATGCCGGCGTACAAATTGTTACAGGCGATACCAAGGTTGTAAAAAAGGGACAATGCGATAAGGTTTTCATTAATACAGCGGGAATAGGATTGGTTGAATCAGGCATGAAGCATATTGCCAATGGATCAGCAATCAGGCCCGGAGATGTCCTTTTGGTTAACGGATTTTTGGGTGATCATGAAATATCCATACTGGCAGCCCGTGAAAATCTGCAGCTTGAGCCGCCAGTATTATCCGACGTTGCTTCCTTGCATGCACTCATCCGGTTGTTAATGAAGGAAGGAATTGAAATCCACTATATGCGCGACATTACCAGGGGCGGCCTGGCAACCATACTGGCCGAAATAGCCACAACGTTCAATATCGGAATTCATACCGTAGAGAAAGATATTCCGGTTCGTGAACAGGTAAGTGGCGCTTGTGAAATTTATGGTTTTAATCCCTTATACCTTGCCAATGAAGGTAAGGTACTGGCGATTGTTTCCGGGGATTCTGCCCCAAAGGCACTGGAACTTATGAAAAGGCACCCGCTGGGGCAACATGCTGCAAATATTGGCACTATAACCGGCGAAAATAAGGGAAGGGTATTGATGAAAGCGATCACCGGTGGAACCAGAATTATTGATAAACTGGCCGGCGAGCAATTGCCAAGGATTTGTTGATTGATGTATAAACCCCTATGCAGTTTTAGTCATGCATGAATTTTCGATTATTCAGCATATTGTGGATATTGTAAAGAACACGGCCTCGCAAAACAAAATTTCAAGCGTACGGCGTGTGGAGCTTGAAGTAGGGTCAGCGTCGGGGGTAATCAGTGAGGCCATGCAATTTGCCTGGCAGTCGGTTAAACATGACCCTCTGCTATGCGAAGCATCATTAAACATAATTGAAATTCCACTCCGGGTTAAATGTGCCAATTGTTCCTTTGTTTATTCACCCGATGAAATTTATGAACCCTGTCCATCATGCACGCAAATAAATCCCGAAATCTTACAGGGCAAGGAATTAAGGGTGATAGCCATTGAAACATAAATGACGTTCAAAATTTTATTACATTTGGTTTAATAAAAACTCAGGCGTATGTGCGATACTTGTGGATGCAACGAAGGAGGCGGATATACCATCACTAATTGTTCCGGTCATTCGCATAAACATGATCATTCGCATGATGACCATCATGGTCATGACCACAGCCATAACGATCACGACCATCCACATTCACATAACCATCCGCATCCACATGATCATGCTCATGATCATGGCCATGATCAGCACATCCGGGTTCCGGTCGAAGCAGATATCATGCAGTATAACAATATGCTTGCTGAAAGAAATCGCGGATTTTTTGAGGCAAGGAGTATTGTTTGCCTTAACCTGGTAAGCTCTCCGGGTTCGGGAAAAACCACCATTCTTGAAAAAACAATATCGCTGTTGGGCAGCAATGGCGTATTTGTTATTGAGGGCGACCAGCAGACTGTGCTCGATGCAAACCGGATTGCAGCAACCGGGGCGGTTGTAGTACAAGTGAATACCGGAAATGGTTGCCACCTTGACGCTGAAATGATTAATAAGGCGGTTAAAACCATGAATCCCGGCGAGTATTCTTTATTACTCATTGAAAACGTGGGTAACCTGGTTTGTCCGGCACTATTCGACCTTGGGGAAAAAAAGAGGGTGGTGATAATGAGTGTAACAGAGGGGGAGGATAAACCCCTGAAGTATCCCAACATGTTTCAAACCGCACACCTTTGCCTGATCAATAAAACTGACCTTTTGCCATATGTTGATTTTAACATGGAAAACTTCAGGTCAAATGCACGGAAAGTCAATCCTCATATTGAATTTATTGCACTTTCTGCCAAAACAAGCGAAGGAATGATCGACTGGAAAGACTGGTTAAACAAACAAAGGGATTACAGTTTGGGTGACTGATCAATACCCTTGAAATCAATATACTTATTTCCTTCGGGTAAAATACAAGCCTGCAAAAACCAGCAATCCGTTAATGATCAATAATTCGAAGCCAATTTTGTAACCCCAAAACAGATCCGCGGAGTACTTATTCAGTATGAATGTGATAACAGGTGCTGCGATGGAAATGAAAGGCACTGCCTTATCACGAACTTTATACCTGGTTAATATACCGAAGGCAAACATTCCCAGCAGCGGCCCATAAGTATAGCCTGCAATTTTGTATAAGGCGTTAATCACACTTTCATCATTCAAAACTTTGAACAATAAAATGGCCAGAATAAACAACACCGAAAAACCGATATGCACCCTGTTGCGCAAACCCATCCGCTGGTTATCTTCCTTAAAATTAAGGAAGTCTACGCAAAATGATGTTGTAAGTGCAGTTAAGGCAGAATCCGAGCTGGCATAGGCGGCTGCAAGCAAGCCAAGAATAAACACAAATCCTACCAGTGGTGGCAGGTAGTTGAAAATTAAAAACGGAAACAGTTCATCAGTTTTGGCGCATTGCATGCCTTCTGCACCGGGATGTTGCAGGCTTATGGGGCAGCTTTGCACCAGTTCGGGATTGGCAAAGTTTTCAATAATGATGCCTTTGGTATTGGCATAAATATAAAGTAAGGCGCCCAGTGAAAGGAAAAGGATATTAACCATAACCAGCAGCACGCTCATCCAATACATATTTTTTTGTGCTTCCTTAATGTTTTTGCAACTGAGGTTTTTTTGCATCATGTCCTGGTCGAGCCCGGTCATTACTATGCAAACAAATACCCCGCTCAGGAAATGCTTAAAAAAATTATTCCATGGTTTCCAGTCCCATACAAACATGTCAGCATACCTGCTCGATCCGATACTGTTTATAAGTCCAGGTAGATCAAGGTTTAACTCCTTTGCAATGAGCACGATTGAGAATACCACACCAAGGATTAGAAAGGTTGTCTGAAGGGTGTCGGTATAAACAATGGTGCGTATTCCTCCTTTAAAGGAATACAGATAAATTAAGCCAATGGTAATAATCACAGTAAGCCAAAAAGGAATTCCCAGTTTCGACAGAATGAAAGCATCAAAAACCAGTGCTACAAGGTATAAGCGAAACGAAGATCCTATTACCCTTGATAAAAGGAAAAAGGCTGCACCGGTTTTATAGCTGTAAAATCCGAACCTGTGATGGAGGTAAACATATATTGATGATAAGTTCATGCGGTAATAGAGCGGTAGTAATACCCTGGCTATCACCTGGTATCCTGCAAAAAATCCCAACACCATTTGCATGTAAGAAAATGCACTGGCCCCTACCTCGCCGGGAACAGAAATAAAAGTTACTCCCGAAATGGAAGCACCTATCATGCCATAGGCAACCAAAAACCAGGGCGATTTGCGATTGCCGATGAAAAAAGATGCGTTATCGGCACCCCTGCTTGTGATTGTAGCGATAATAATAAGAAGCGAGAAATAAACTGCAACTACAATGAGTAAAATCCAGGGATTCATGAAGAGCGTTTTAGCAGGTTAGTGGTATATGTAGTTTCATGTTTCAGGTTTCAAGTTTAGCTTCGCTGAGCTCACCCGACT
>CAZYDI010000035.1:0-7055 GCA_964646255.1 uncultured Bacteroidales bacterium | reverse complement strand
CACCCGACTTCATCGGGATCAGTTCAGAAAAGTGGCAGCGGCAGTGGCAGTAGCAATCTAATTTCAAATCCCAACACATCCAGTATCACAGTATCCAACCTCTTGCCTTCAGCCTGTAGCCTTCAGCCTGTAGCCTTCAGCCTGTAGCCTTCAGCCTGTAGCCTTCAGCCTGTAACCTTCAGCCTGTAGCCTTCAGCCTGTAGCCTTCAGCCTATTTCTGGCCAATTCATCAGCAACATTACTAAAAACAAATCATCTTAAAAAACAGTTGCCGGATAAAAACGTATTTTTGCCGATAATAACAGACAAAAAAATGAACCTTAATTATCCATCGCGGTTGCTGGAAGCTGCAGTTAATGAATTTGCAGCCTTACCGGGTATAGGCCACAAAACAGCCCTAAGGCTTGTGTTGCATTTGTTAAAACAGGATAGCCGGGTGCTTGAAAATTTCGGAACAACCATTACCCGGCTTGGAAAAGAATTGAGGTTCTGCAACATTTGCAGGAATATCTGCGATGATGAGATTTGCTCTGTATGTGCTGACAAAAAGCGTGATCAGTCGACCATATGCGTTGTAGAAAGCATCAAGGACGTTATGATAATTGAAAATACACAGCAATACAGGGGCGTGTATCATGTGCTTGGAGGTATTATATCACCCATGGACGGATTAGGTCCTGCCGATTTAAACATCAGCAGTCTCGAAGAAAGACTTAAGTCGGGTAATATAAAAGAAATCATTCTTGCACTAAGCGCAACCATGGAAGGTGATACCACCAATTTTTATCTTTACCGCAAACTTTCGGTGTACAATCCTGTATTCTCTACACTGGCAAGGGGTGTATCCATAGGCGATGAACTGGAATACACCGATGAAGTAACGTTGGGACGATCCCTGGTAAACAGGATACCCTTTATCGCTTCTTCTTAAATGCAACTTTTGCAGCCATAGCAGCGCCAATAATCCCCGCTTCATTAAGAAATTCTGCCGGTACCAGTTTTGCTTTCAGCGTTAGTTGATTTTTGAATGAATCGAGTTTTTTGCTCGCGCCGCCGCCCAGAATGATCATTTCAGGCCATGTAAGAAATTCAAGGTGCATCAGGTATTCATTAATTCTTTTACCCCATTCATCCAATTCAAGATTCTCCTTTTTACGTGTTGCGTCGGAGCAATAGGTTTCAGCATCCATACCCTTGAATTGCACATGCCCGAATTCGGTATTGGGATAAAGTTTTCCTTTAATAAACATGGATGTTCCAATGCCGGTGCCAATGGTAACAACCACAATGGCTCCCTTAAATCCGGCGCCTGCGCCAAGTTTAACTTCGGCAAGTCCTGCTGCATCGGCATCATTAAGCACCCACACCGGAAGCTGGGTAACTTTTGTGAATAGTGATGCTGCATCAGTATTAATCCATGATTTATCAATGTTGGAAGCAGTCCTTACTACCCCGTTCTGAACCACTGCCGGAAAGCCGCAGCCAATCATTCCTTTCCATTTAAAATGCTTAACCAGTTCCTTAATGGTTTTGGCTACTTTTTCGGGTGTAGATGGTTCAGGGGTGGGAATACGGTGTCTCTCATCCAATAATTTTCCTGTTTTTATTTCCACCGGAGCTCCTTTAATTCCCGAACCTCCTATATCAATTCCCAGGATTACTTTTGATTTCATTGTATACATAAGTTTGATACTGCAATATAGCTAAAAAAAAGCAAACCTTTAATCCGAATATATCCATAAGGGTCGATTTGTTTACAACTTTTTAATTTCGGTACAATCACATTGGAATAAAATTCCTACTTTGGTGTACCAGCTATTTAACCTATTTGCAGACATTCTATTTACATTGATAAGAAAAAAATGGACAAAAAAATTGTCTCATTATTGGACAGCAATCTCAGGGTCATCATTCCTGAATTCGGAGCTTTTATAATCAGGCAACAGGAACCCCGGGTGGTAGTTTTTAACGAATTGTTAAAAAACAATGACGGATTGCTCATTGAACATATCATTAAAACCGAAAATGTTGAACCTGACATAGCGGAACAGATGCTTGCTGATTTTATCAGTCAGGTCACCCGTACCATCGATTCAGGAAAGGTATTTGAAATAGCAGGGTTGGGAAAACTATGGAAAGATAAGTCGGGCAGGCTTTCATTCACCCCGGAAAATGAAAGCATACCTGTAGAGGATGAGGTGGTTGAGCGCCCAATAAGCAAGTACACAGTTCAACAGCAGTTTTATGGACCTGAGGCATCAGGAACCAATAACACAGCAAGGCCTGCGAAGTCGCGACAATTTTTATACTGGCTGCTGGCTTTGATTTGTGTGAATTTGATTGTTGTGGCTTTTTTCATTTTGAGAAAAGATGACAAAGGTAAGGTAACCAAGCCGGGGGATTCAATCATCCTTAAAGAGTCGGTTGTTGATCAACTCGCCGATTCGTTGAAAGCAGCTGTTGCAGATACCACCATAATGTATAGTGCAGGTCCTTCGGTTCCGATGCTCGAAGAAGTTAAAACAAACGACGAAGGTCATCTGAAGTACTACATTGTTGCAGGCTGTTTTCGCGATGAAGTCAATGCCGATGAATTGGTAATTTCCTTAAAAAATATGGGTTATAAAGCGGAAAAATTTGGAAGAATTGGCGATCTTTATGCTGTTTCATTTGCTTCTTTCGACAACAAGGAGCTGGCAGTTAAAGAATTGGCGCGCATTCGTGAAGAGTATCATCCGGATGCCTGGATGACAAGATTTTAAATAAATATAAACCATAAATCATAATCATTATGCATAAGAAGTACTTTGCTTGCCTGCTATTCCTATCGGTATTTTTTTCCATATCGGTAGTAGCACAGACCAAAATTGTATTAAATGCCGATAATACAACCGATACGATTAGCCGGCATATTTATGGAAATTTTTCTGAACACCTGGGACATTGTATTTATGAAGGAATCTGGGTTGGTGAAAATTCTCCAATTCCCAATACCCGCGGTATTCGCAATGATGTTGTTGCTGCCTTAAAAAGGCTTAATCTGCCCAATCTGCGCTGGCCGGGAGGTTGCTTTGCCGATGAGTATCATTGGATGGATGGAATAGGCCCGCGTGAAAGCCGGCCCAAAATGATCAATACTCATTGGGGTGGTGTTGTTGAAGACAATAGCTTCGGCACCCATGAATTCCTTGATCTTTGTGAACAAATTGGTACTGAACCTTATATATGTGGAAACGTTGGAAGCGGAAGTGTTGAAGAAATGTCGAAATGGGTGGAATATATAACCTTCGATGGCAAAAGTCCCATGGCAGACTTACGGCGTAAGAATGGCCGTGAAGAGCCATGGAAAGTTAAATTCTGGGGAGTTGGAAATGAAAACTGGGGATGTGGCGGAAATATGACTGCTGAGTTTTATGCCGACCAGTATCGTCGCTATGCTACCTATTGCCGTAATTATGGTACAAACCAATTGTTTAAAATAGCCGGAGGGCCCAGTTCAAACGATTATCATTGGACTGAAACACTGATGAAAAATGTACCATTGAATCTTATGAACGGATTGTCGCTCCATCATTATACAATTACGCATAATTGGTCATACAAGGGATCTGCCACTAAGTTTACTGAGGAGGAATATTTTAAAACCATGAAGAGCACGTTGGTAATGGAAGAGCTAATTACCAGGCATTCAAACATTATGGACAGGTACGACCCGAATAAGAGGGTAGCCTTTGTTGTTGATGAATGGGGTGTTTGGCATGATGTAGAACCTGGCACAAACCCCGGGTTCCTGTATCAGCAGAACACCATGCGAGATGCTTTGGTAGCCGGAATTAACCTGAATATTTTTAACAATCATGCCGACAGGGTAAAAATTGCCAATATTGCACAGATGGTAAATGTTTTGCAGGCAATCATTTTAACCGAAGGTGAAAAAATGTTGCTAACACCAACCTATTATGTTTTTGAAATGTTCAAGGTTCATATGGATGCTGCCTTAATACCCCTGCAGTTCACTTCGCCCTTGTATACACTCAATGGCAATAGCATTCCGGCCGTGTCAGCTTCTGCATCACGCGATAAGGCAGGCAAAGTTCATATCACCTTTACAAACCTTGATCCAAATAAGGAAATTGAAATCAGTGTGGATGTCAGGGGCTATACTGCAGACAAAGTATCAGGAACTATTCTCTCAGCAAAAGAATTGTCGTCGCACAATACCTTTGCAGCTCCGGATGTTGTGAAACCTTCAGCTTTCAGCAATGCGAAATTGAATAAAGGCATACTCGGTGTAAAACTGCCGGCTGCTTCTGTTGTAATGATTGAATTATAATATTTGTAAACATTGATGACGCGTACAATGATAATTGACCATAGAAAACTGTTTCTGATAGGAGGCTTTCTCATTGTGGCATTGGGAATTAATGCACAGCCCGGAAGAACGGCAAGAGATTCAGACGAAGCCACCAAACGGGATACGGTAAGAAGCATAGCCGGATACTTTACTCCTGCCACCAAATCAATAAAAACACCGGATGCAGAGGGTTTCATTCAGCGGTGGTTGCTTCTTGAGCCAATTAACAAACCCAACCGCAGCAATACCGTATTTACGGACAGCTATATCAGGAGAGCGTTTGACACCCTGTACTTTCCCAACCAGTTTACCATTCTTCCCCGGGATGGTGAAACAGTAAAGGTTGGCGGGCAGGAATTGAAATGGCATGCTTTGGACAGCAGGAATTTTAATGTGAAGCTTTTCCGCTTTGCCTATGGATTGAACAAGCAGATATATGGCGTTTTGTTTTGGGCCGTAACTGTAGTAAACTGCCCCGAAGAAATGAAGGATGTCAGAATGGCCGTAGGTTCAAATTCAGCGTCCATGTGGTGGTTAAACGGTGAGGAAGCTGTAATATTATCAGGTGACAGGCGTATGGTCATGGATGATTGCGTTTCGCCACGCCTTACGCTTAAAAAGGGCAGGAACATCATTAGGGGTGCTGTTATAAATGGTCCCGGAATGAGCGATTTCTGTGTTCGTTTCCTGGATGAAAACGGGGCACCTGTAAAGAATATCACCATTGATTATGAATAATCCTATTTAGTTTTCATTTGTACAGGTCTTGAAATTATGAAACGAACATGTTTGCGAGGAAACACAAATGCTAATGAAAACAGCAAACATGGAGTTACGTCTGACAATTAATCAACAAATTATTTACAGAGGAAACGAATAAGTTTGCGAAGAAACACAAATGCCAGTGAAAATAGCAAACATGGAGTTACACCTGGCCATTAAAAAATACATAATTTACAGATGAAATCAACAATAAAAATATTCGGCTTTATTGCCTTGTTATCTGTGTTTTTTTCCGCTTCTGCCCAGATTGGAAAGCCATATATACATGATCCTTCAACAATAATGGAGTGTGATGGTAAGTATTATACATTTGGAACCGGTGGAGGAGGATTGATATCAGAAGATGGCTGGACATGGAACCAGGGAGCAGTGAGGCCTGGCAGGGGAGCTGCTCCTGATGCCTTAAAGATCGGTGACCGCTACCTGGTCATATATGGTGCAACTGGCGGTGGATTAGGTGGCGGACATATGGGAAAAATTCTCACCATGTGGAATAAAACGCTTGATCCAAATTCTCCTGATTTTAAGTTCACTGAAGCTATAGTTGTGGCTCAATCCGATGGTGTTGAAGACAATGATGCAATAGACCCCGGCCTTTTGTTAGATCCCAACGATGGCCGATTATGGTGTTGCTATGGAACCTATTTCGGTTTCATCCGCCTTATTGAACTTGATCCGAAAACAGGCATGCGTGTTGAAGGGAATAAAGCACTGGACATTGCCATTGATTGTGAGGCTACGGACCTGGAGTATAGGAACGGATGGTATTACCTTCTTGGAACGCACGGGACATGCTGTGATGGTGAAAACTCAACATACAATATTGTTGTGGGACGTTCGCGCAGCATTACAGGCCCTTACCTTGACAATATGGGAAGAGACATGCTAAAAGGTGGCGGAAAAATGGTTGTTGCGGCTGGTGGAAGGGTAACCGGGCCGGGACATTTCGGACGCGTAATTCTCGAAGATGGAGTTGAAAAAATGTCGTGCCATTATGAAGCCGACCTTGACAGAAGCGGACGCAGCATTCTGGCCATTCGACCTTTGCTTTGGAAAAACGATTGGCCTGTAGCAGGTGAAAATGTAAAGGAAGGAACCTATGAAATTGAATCAGAACGACGGGGATACGCGCTGGAACTGGTGGTCGACTTCATCCGTATGCCAGGCAGAGTGCGAAGGTTTCCTCCCAACTATGATGAACCTGTAAAGTCGATTCCATCGCAGGAATTGGCTGACGTGATTCATACCTGGCCAGCCGGAAATATCGGTGTAAGAATTGGGGATTACATGTTCCGTCCTCATCAGAAATGGACTATTTCAGTGGCACCCGATTCAAGCGGATATTTGGGCGGACCATATTACAAAATAGTGATAGCGGGAACCGAACGCGCATTGGCTGCTACAGCCGATGCTGAAGTGATAACAGTACCGGTGTTTACCGGTGCACCCGAACAACTGTGGCGGATTGATCAATTGACCGATGGAACGTACCGGATAATGCCAAAGGTAGTTCCCGGTTCAAACAGGAAATTAGCACTTGTATCTATTGGCGACAGCACACCAACACTGGCAGAATTCGATATGAGCAGTGATAATTCAAAATGGAATTTCAGGGCTCACTGAAAATTTTCCTGATGAAAGACGCTGCGTAAGGAGTCATAAAAAGAGCCTGTCTGCTGCCAGGCATTGCGGAAAATTTATTTGCATATAGCAACATCAATATCATAGCAGGCAACGCTGAACTTGGCAATATCCCCCTTTGGAGGGGGTAGGGGGAGGGACCTGCATGAATTGATATTTTCTTAAACAATATTCAAAAACTTTTTGCTAATAAAACGAGTATAGTTCTATATTCCTCCCCCCGCCCCCTCCCAATGTCGTTAAGTTAAGGATTTAATGGTTTTTTTATTATCTTTAT